>NZ_JBFBJW010000012.1:0-204870 GCF_040686315.1 Micromonospora sp. NPDC085948
GGAGAAGCAGCACCTGATGCGCCGCTACGACCCCTCGGTGCGCTACACCGACGTCACCGCCCCGATCTACGCCGAGTGCACCGAGCTGCACGCGTGACCACGCCCGGCCGGACGGCTGCGCGCCCCCCGGCGGTGTTCCCGGAAGACGTTGACCGACACCGATCGCCGCTCCTACTATCTGCACTGTGAATGCATATTCGGGCCGGCTTGCGGGCCGCGTCGCCATCGTCACCGGCGCCAGTCGCGGGATCGGCCTGGCCATCGCCGAACGCCTCGTCGCCGAGGGTGCCCGGGTCGGCGTCACCGCCCGACACCCCGAGGCGCTGGCCGAGGCGGTCACCGTCCTCGGTGGGCCGGAGTACGCCCTGGCGGTGCCGGGCCGCGCCGACGACCCCGCGCATCGAGCCGCTGCCGTGCGTCAGGTCGGCGCGACGTTCGGGCCGGTGGATCTCCTGGTCAACAACACGGGCATCAACCCGGTGCACGGTCCGCTGCTCGGGCTGGACCCGGCCGCCGCCCGCAAGATCCTCGACGTCAACCTGGTGGCCACGCTCGGCTGGGTGCAGGAGGTCTGCGCCGCGGGCATGACCGAGCGCGGCGGGTGCGTCGTCAACGTCTCGTCGATCGCCGGTCTCGCGCCGTCGCCGGGCATCGCCTTCTACGGCGTGAGCAAGGCCGCGCTCAACCACCTCACCGCCAGCCTCGCGGTGGAGCTGGGGCCGGCGGTCCGGGTCAACGCGGTCGCCCCCGGCGTGGTGAAGACCCGCTTCGCCGCCGCGCTCTACCGGGGGCGGGAGGAGGAGGTCGCGGCACACTACCCGCTCGGACGCCTCGGGCTGCCGCCGGACGTGGCGGGCGCGGTCGCCTTCCTGGCCTCCGACGACGCTGCCTGGATCACCGGGCAGACAGTCGTCTGTGACGGTGGCGTCTCGCTGACGGGCCGAGCCGGATGAGCAGGCCAGCGGTCGGCCCGGGGTCGCTGATCACCGCCTGTCTAGACTCGTCGGTGCGTCGGGAGGCGCCGTGGCGGTGAAGGGGCGGGGGCGGATGGACGGGGTCGAGGTCGCGAGCCGGGTCGACGGGCGTACCGCCCGGGCCGAGCGCACCCGCGCGGCCATCGTCGAGGCTCACCTCGCGCTCATCGGCGAGGGGGACCTGCGCCCGACCGGGGAACGCATCGCCGATCGGGCCGGCATCTCGCTGCGGACGCTCTGGACCAACTTCAAGGACATGGAGACGCTCTTCGAGGCCAGCGGCGCGGAGGTGCTCCGGCAGCAGGACGCCGCGCATCGGCCGATCTCTCCCGGGCTGCCGCTCGCGAAGCGGGTCGACGCGTACTGCCGGCAGCGGGCCCGGTTGCTCCAGCTCATCGCGCCGTCGGCGCGGGCCGCCCAGATGCGCGAGCCGGTCTCCGAGCAGCTGCACCGCAACCGCCTCAAGCACATCGAACGGGTCCGCGACGAGGTCGCCGAGCTCTTCGCCGTCGAGCTGGCCGCGGCCGGGCCGGGGCGGGAGCAGTTGCTCAACGCCCTGGTGGCGGCGAGCACGTGGCAGGCCTGGTCGATGCTGCGCTACGGGCTCGGGCTGGGCGTGGACTCGGCCCGCGCCGTGATGGCCCGGACGGTGGGCGCGCTGCTGGCCGAGGTCGCGGCCGACTGATTCCGGCTCGGCCCGATATCGCCTCCTCTTTCCATTCGGTTACCGATGAGTGACACTTCATGCATGGTTACTGCATCGAGAGTGCAACTAACCGTGCTGCGTGGCCGGGACGACGAATGCCGCGCCGTCCGGTGCCTGCTCGACGGCGTGACCAACGGTGGCGGTGCCCTGCTGCTGCACGGTGAACCGGGTTCAGGCCGCACCGCGCTGCTCGGCCACGCCCACTGCCACGCCGAGGGCGTCACCGTCCTCGCCGCGAGCGGACTGGCCGAGGAGGCCGCGCTGCCGTACGCGGGTCTGCAACGACTGCTCGACCCGGTGCTGCACCACGCCGCGGCCCTGCCAACGCCGCAGCGCGACCTGCTCCGGCGGGCACTGGGTGGGGACGGTTGCCCAGCCCATCGCCGGCTGGCCCTCTCGATGGCCGTGCTCGGGATCCTCGCCGACGGGGCACGGGACCGCCCGCTGCTCGTCACCATGGACGACGTGGATCGGGGCGACCCGCTGACCGGGCAGGTGCTGGCCGTCGTGGCCCGCCGGCTGCGGCACCTACCGATCGTCGTCCTGCTCACCGCGGACGTCGGGGTCACGATCGACGGGATACCGGCGCACCGCCTCCGGCCGCTCGACACGCGCAGCAGCGTCGCCGTCCTCACCGACCGGCTACCCGAGCGGCCCGCCGCGTCGGTGGTGACCGCCCTGGCCGCGATCGGCGGCGGCAACCCGCAGGCCCTGGTGGACCTCGCCGAGGTGCTCAGCCCGGCCCAGTGGCGGGGCGAGGAGCCGCTACCCGCCGCGCCGCCGGAGGACGGCGCGCTGGGCCGCGCGTACCGGGCGCGGCTGGACCGGTTGCCGCCGGACACAAGGCGGATGCTGCTGCTCGCCGCGCTCGACCAGGACGGTACGCCGGGCACGCTGATCCGGGCCGCCGGAGCCGCCGGCACCGAGGTCGAGGCCCTCGCCCCGGCGGAGGTCGCCGGCCTGGTCCGCGTCGAGCCGCAGGGCGTCACCTTCCCCCAACCGTTGGTTCGCACGATGATCGTGGCCAGCGCGCCGCTCGCCGAGCGCCGGGCCGCACACCGGCTGTTGGCCCGGGTGCTGAGCGACGACGGGCAGCGGCTGCGCCGGGCGATGCACCTGGCCGCCGCCACGGCAGGCGCCGATCCGGCCCTGGCCGCGGAGTTGGAGGAGGCGGCCTCGGGCGGCGCCGGTGGCTGGGCCGTTGCCGCGGAGGCGCTGCGCTGGGCCGCCGACCTCAGCGACAATCCGACCCAGACGGCCGTCCGGCTGCTGGGCGCCGCCCAGTACGCCTGGGCCGGCGGGCGACCCGAGGTGGCCCGGCTGCTGCTCGACCGCCTGCGTGCGGTCGCCCCGGACCCGACCCTGCGGGGCCGCGCCGACCTGCTGCGCGGCGAGTTGGAGCTGCGGTGCGGCACGGCGTCGGATGCCTCGGCCCGACTGCTGGACGCGGCCGGAGCGGTCGCCGACAGCGACCGGTTCCTGGCGATGTCCGGGCTGGTACGAGCCGGCGAGGCCGTCTGCTTCGCCGGCGACCAGTACCGGTACGCCGAGGTCGGTCGGCGGGCGCTGGCCCTACGGCGGCCGACCGACCCGCCGGCGATGGAGCTGATGGGCAGCCTGGTCACCGGGGTGGCGGCGACCCTGCGGGGCGACCACGAACGGGCCGGCCCGACGCTACGCCGCGCCGTCGTGCTGGGTGCCCGGTTGAACGGGTCGGCGATGACCCCCACCGCGCTCACCTGTGCGGCGGCGGCCGGCCTGGTGGTCGCCGTGGACGGCGCCGCGCACCGGCTCGCCGAGCGCGCGGTCGCGCTGGCCCGCGATCGGGGTGAGTTGTCCATGCTGCCGCGAGCGCTGGAGCTGCGGGCGATCGCCGAGTACTGGCAGGGCCGGCACGAGGCGGCTGCGGAGACCTCCCGCGACGGGCTGCGGGTCGCTCGCGCCACGGGTCAGGTCAACTGCGCCAACGTCCACCTGGGCATGCTCGCGGTGCTCGCCGCGATCCGGTCCGACCGCGACACCAGCCTGCGGCAGATCCGTGAGCTCGGCGAGTCGCCGACGCCGGGCAGCCGTCCACACGCGCTCGCCGGCTGGGCGCTGGCGGTGCTCGACCTCATCGACGGACGGCACGCCGAGGCCGCGGACCGGCTGGCGTCGCTGGCTCGGCTCGGCACCGGTCGAGGCCAGGTCCTGGTGCAGGTGATGGCGACGCCGTACCTGGTGGAGGCGGCGGCGCACCTCGCACACCGACCGGCGGCCGCGGCCGCGCTCACCGTGTTCGACAGATGGGCCAGCAGCACGGCGAGCCCGCTGCGCCGCGCCCTGTCCGCCCGGTGCCACGCGCTGCTCGCCCCCCGGGGCAGCCCCGAGGCGGAACGCAATTTCCAGGCGGCGCTACGGCTGCACCCGACGGAGGCCGGCACGTTCGAGCTGGCCCGCACCGAGCTGCTCTTCGGCCAGGAACTGCGGCGCAGCCGACGCCCACGTGACGCGCGTACGCACCTGCACCAGGCCCGGGAGACGTTCAACCTGCTCGGGGTGGCGTGCTGGGCCGAGCGGGCCACCTCGGAGCTGCGGGCCGCCGGGGAGTCGGTCGGGCCGCCGGACCTGCCGGCGGCGCGGCTGCTGACCGGCCAACAACTGCGGATCGCGGAGCTGGTCGCGGAGGGTGCCACCAACCGCGAGATCGCGGCCCAGATGTTCCTCTCGATCCGCACGGTCGACCATCACCTGCGCAACGTGTTCCACCGCCTCGGCATCCGCTCGCGGACCGAGTTGGCCCGCGCGTTCGCGGGCGAGCGGCACGCCGGGCTGGCCTCCGACCGGTGACCCGGGGTCCGCTCTGGACGGCATAAACTATCACCGCTAGTTTAAAGGCCATGGACCTCACCCTCTCCGCCGAGCAGGCCGCGGTCCGCCAGCTGGCCGCCGAGTTCGCCGACCGTGAGCTGGTGCCGCACGCCGCCGTCTGGGACCGGCGCGAGTCGGTCGACCCCGCCATCGTCGGCATGCTCGGCGACCTGGGCTTCCTGGGGCTGACCATCGACGAGGCCGACGGCGGTTCCGGCGGCGACCACCTCGCGTACTGCCTGGTCCTGGAGGAGCTGGGCCGGGGCGACTCGGCGGTGCGCGGCATCGTCTCGGTCTCCCTCGGCCTGGTTGCGAAGTCGATCGCCGGCCACGGCACGGCCGAGCAGCGGGCCGAGTGGCTGCCCCGGCTCTGCGCCGGCACCGCGCTTGGCTGTTTCGCGCTGACCGAGCCGGACAGCGGCTCGGACGCCGCCGCGCTGCGTACCCGCGCGGTCCGTGCCGGCACCGACTGGCTGCTCACCGGCACGAAGACGTTCATCACCAACGGCACCACCGCCGACGTCGCGCTGGTCTTCGCCCGCACCGGCGGCCCCGGGCACCGTGGCATCAGCGCGTTCCTGGTGCCCACCGACAGTCCGGGGCTGACCCGACGGGAGATCCACGGCAAGCTGGGACTGCGCGGCCAGGCCACCGGGGAGTTGAGCCTCGACGGGGTACGCGTGCCCGCCGCCGCCCGCCTCGGCGGCGAGGGCGCCGGGTTCCGGTTGGCCCTCGCGACCCTCGCCAAGGGCCGGATGTCGGTTGCCGCCGGGTGCGTCGGCATCGCCCAGGGCTGCCTCGACGCGGCGGTCGGCTACGCCGGGCAGCGCACCCAGTTCGGCAAGCCCATCGCGGGGCACCAGCTCGTCCAACAACTGCTCACCGCCATCGCCGTGGACACCGCCGCCGCCCGGCTGCTGGTGTGGCAGGTGGCCGACCTGATCGACCGGGACCAGCCGTTCGCCACCGAGGCGTCGATGGCCAAGCTCTTCGCCAGCGAGGCCGCCGTCCGCGCGGCCAACAACGCGGTCCAGGTCTTCGGCGGGTACGGCTACATCGACGAATACCCGGTCGGCAAGTACCTGCGTGACGCCCGGGTCGCCACCCTCTACGAGGGCACCAGCCAGATCCAGCAACTCCTCATCGGACGCGCGCTCACCGGCGTCAACGCCTTCTAGTCTCCGGGAGACCTGACATGCGAGTCTTCAGCTCGGTCGAGGAACTGGCCACCGCGGTCGGCGAGACCCTCGGACCCGGTCCGTGGGAGCGGATCGAGCAGAGCCGGGTCGACCTCTTCGCCGACGCCACCGACGACCACCAGTGGATCCACCTCGACCCGGTCCGGGCCGCTTCGGGCCCGTTCGGCGGGACCGTCGCCCACGGGTACCTGACGCTGTCGCTGCTGCCGGCGCTGGCCGGCCGGCTCTACCGGGTGGAGGGGGTGGCGATGGGGGTCAACTACGGGCTGAACCGGGTCCGCTTTCCCGCCCCGGTGCGGGTCGGCGCCGCCGTCCGGGCCGCTGTCACGTTCGCCGAGGTGTCGGCGGTGACCGGCGGCGTGCAGGTGGTCGCGACGGTCACCGTGGAGAGCGACAGCGGCGGCAAGCCCGTCTGCGTGGCCGAGACCGTCAGCCGGCTCTACCACGCGACGAGTTGATGATGGTCGACGGCTGCGCCCACCGCCTCAGCCAGGTGCGGAATTCCTCGTCCAGGCCATCGTTGCGGCGGCTCCGCCTTGCGGAGAAGTTCCGGAACTTGTGGACCTCCCGCCTTCGCCGCGCTGGCCCGCCCGTCGGCTCACCACCTCGCGCTCCCGCCAACTAGACGCCCACCAGGACAACCATCTGGTCGGCAGCTGAACGGCGTCCTGCGGGTCTCGTAAAACTTCCGGAAATTGTTGCTCGTCGATCAGCGACGCTGACATACTCCACATCCATCGGAGTCGATGACCACCACCACCCACCGGGGTGCCGCGTCAGTCACCCCAGCCCGGGTTCACCGGAAGGAAAGACATGACCGAGAGGTGCCACGGGGACACCCGCCCACGAGCGCGTACGGCTATCGTCCTCGCCGCCGCGGCTCTGCTCGCCGCGACAGGTGCAGCGTTCCTGCCGAGCACGGCGAGCGCCGGAACCACCCTGGGCGCGTCCGCCGCCGAGAAGGGTCGCTATTTTGGCACGGCGGTGGCCGCGAGCCGGTTGAGCGACAACGCGTACACCACGATCTTGAACCGTGAGTTCAACATGGTCACGGCCGAGAACGAGATGAAGATGAACGCCACCGAGCCGCAGCAGGGTCGGTTCAGCTACGGGGCGGCGGAGCAGATCGTCAACCACGCGCGAAGCCGCGGCATGAGCGTGCGGGGTCACACCCTCGCGTGGCACTCGCAGCAGCCCGGCTGGATGGAGAGCATGAGTGGCAGCGCGCTGCGGCAGGCGATGCTCAACCACGTGACGCAGGTGGCCACGCACTTCCGGGGTCAGGTGGTCGCGTGGGACGTGGTGAACGAGGCGTTCGCCGACGGCAGCTCCGGGGGCCGTCGCGACTCGAACCTGCAGCGCACCGGCAACGACTGGATCGAGGCGGCGTTCCGGGCGGCGGACGCGGCGGATCCGAACGCGAAGCTCTGTTACAACGACTACAACACCGACAACTGGACGCACGCCAAGACCCAGGGCGTCTACAACATGGTGCGCGACTTCAAGGCCCGTGGCGTGCCGATCGACTGCGTCGGCTTCCAGTCGCACTTCAACAACAACTCGCCGTACGTGAGCAACTACCGCACCACGTTGTCGAGCTTCGCGGCGTTGGGCGTGGACGTGCAGATCACCGAGCTGGACATCCAGGGCGCTCCGGCGAACACCTACCGCAGCGTGGTGGAGGACTGCATGGCCGTGCCCCGCTGCAACGGGATCACGGTCTGGGGCATCCGCGACAGCGACTCGTGGCTGGCCTCGCAGACGCCGCTGCTGTTCAACAGCAACGGCTCCAAGAAGGCCGCGTACGACGCCGTCCTCGCCGCGCTGAACAACGGCGCTGCGGTCCCGACGACGGCTCCGCCGACGAGCGCCCCGCCGACCTCCGCGCCGCCGACCTCCACTCCGCCCACCTCCGCGCCGCCGACCTCCGCGCCGCCCACCACGCCTCCGCCCGGTGGCGGTTGCACCGCGACGCTGCAGGACAGCACCCGGTGGGGCGACCGGTTCAACAGTCAGGTGACCGTCAGCGGGGCGAGCAACTGGAGCGTCGTGGTGGCCGTCACCCCGCCACAGAAGGTGTCCGCCACCTGGAACGGCAGCCCCACCTGGGACAGCAGCGGGAACGTCATGACGATGCGGTCGAACGGCAGCGGCAACGTCTTCGGCTTCACCACGATGGCCAACGGCAACTGGACACGTCCACAGGTGCTTTCCTGCACCGCCTCCTGAGCACCACCGCAGGCTGATGGGGCGGCGACGGATTCCGTCGCCGCCCCATTCTCCGAGACCAGATCGGGTCCACGGTTGGCCGACGTCAGCTCAGCGCCGCCGCTTTGCCCAGGAGCACCGAGCGCTCACGCTGGTTGGCGCACAGCCGGGCGGCCAGCTCCAGCTCGGCGCGCGCCTCCGGTCGCCGGCCGAGGCGGGTCAGTAGCTCACCGCGTACGGTCGGGACCAGATGCGAGCCGGGGAGCCGGTTCGCGGCGATCAGCTCGTCCACGATGGCCAGGGCTGGTTCTGGACCCGAGGCCATGGCGACGGCGACGGCCCGGTTGAGCTCGACCATCGGGGAGGGCGCGGCCCGGCCGAGTGCCTCGTAGAGCAGCACGATCCGGTCCCAGTCGGTCTCCTCGACCGAGAGTGCCGACGCGTGGCTGGCGGCGATCGCGGCCTGCAGGCCGTACGGGCCGCGGGCCGATGCCCGGGCCAGTGCGACCAGCCCGCGGCGGATCGCCGTACGGTCCCACAACCGGCGGTCCTGATCGGCGAGCAGCACCGGCGAACCGTCCGGCCCGGTCCGGGCCGGGAAGCGCGCGGCTGTCAGCTCGCACAGCGCGAGAAGGCCGTGCACCTCCGGTTCGTCCGGTTGCAGCGCCGCGAGCATGCGGGTCAGGCGGACCGCCTCGTACGCGACGTCGGGGCGCAACAGGTCGTCACCCGAGGTGGCCGTCGACCCTTCGGTGAAGATCACGTAGAGGACGCTGAGCACCCCACCCAGCCGATCCCGGCGCTCGCCGGCCGGGGGCAGCTCGAACGGCACCCCGGCCGCCGCGATCGTCTTCTTGGCCCGGGTGACGCGGGCCTGCACGGTCGGCACCGACACCAGGAGCGCACGGGCGATCTGCTCGCTGGTCAGGCCGCCGACCACGCGCAGGGTCAGTGCCACCCGGGCCGCCGGGGAGAGCACCGGGTGGCAGCTGACGAACATCAACGCCAGGACGTCGTCGTCGATCCGGTCGGGATCGACGTCCCCGTCGACCGCCGAGTTCACGGCCGGGCCGGCCGCCAGCAGGGCGTACCGGTCCTGGAGGGCGACCCGGCGACGGATCGCGTCGATCGCCCGCCGCCGGGCCGTGGCCATCAGCCAGCCGGCCGGGTTGGTAGGTGACGCGCGCGGCCACGACACCAGCGCCTCAGCCACCGCCTCCTGGGCGGCGTCCTCGGCCAGCCCGAAATCGCCGGTGAACCGGGTCAACGCGGCGACGATCCGGGCCGACTCGACCCGCCACACGGCCTCGACGTCGGCCGTACCCATCAGATCTGGCCGTTGCTCTCGCTGCCGTGCGGGACCTCGTCGGGCTCGGCCACCCGCCGAACCTCGATCTTGGACCCGCGGCCCGCCGGGAACCGTTTGGCCCACTCGACCGCCGGGAACCGCTTGGCCCACTCGACCGCCTCCTGTTGGGTGGCGACATCGAGCAGGAAGTAGCCGCCGAACAGTTCCCTGGTCTCGCCGTACGGCCCGTCGGTGACCACCGGGGCCTCGCCGCTGAAGTCGACCACGACGCCCCGGCCCGGATCGTCCAGCCCTTCGGCCGCGACGAGAACACCGGCCTCCATCATCTCCTCGATGAACCGGCCGGTCGCGGCCATCGCCTCGTCGATGTTGGCCATCATGGCCGCGTTCGTCTCGTCGGTGCCCCGCATGATGAGCATGTACTTCGACATCGCGTTCTCCTCGTCCGGCGGGGCCACCTCCCGGCCCGCGCACCTCCATGTCGAACGAGCGGCGCGCGGATCGACACGGCGCCTCGATGATCTCTTGCCGCGGGCGGTGCCGGGCCGTGCGGCCCGGCACCGCGACAGCATGGTCAGGCGAGGGTGCAGGCGGTGCCGTTGAGGGTGAACGCGGACGGCTTGCCCGCGTTCCCGGTGTGGGTGGCCTGGAACCCGATGTCGACCGAGGTGCCCGGCGCGATCGTCGCGTTGTAGGAGACGTTACGCGCGGTCACCGCCCCGCTCGACGGGGAGTAGCTGGCGTTCCAGCCACCGGTGATGGTCTGCCCGCCCGGCAACGTGAACGTCAACGCCCACCCGTTGACGGGGGCGCTGCTGGTGTTGGCCACCGAGACGGACGCGGTGAGCCCGTTGCCCCAGGCGTTGACCGTGTACGTGACGCGGCACGCGCCGGACGGGGGCGGGGTGGTCGGTGGCGGCGTGGTGGGCGGCGCCGTCGTGGGTGGCGCGGTGGTGGGCGGCGCGGTGGTCGGTGGCGCGGTGGTCGGTGGCGTGTCGCCGCCGATGCTGCCGGGCACCGACCGGAGCGCGTCGTACCAGGCCACGGCCATCTTGCGATAGCCGGTGGCGTTGGGGTGCACCCCGTCGGCCAGGTCGCTGAGCGTCAGGGCGCGGTACATGTCGACCAGGTGGACGCGCTTGCCGGCGGCGGCCCGGGCCTGCACGATCCCCGGGATCGCCGCGTTGTACCCCCGGACCACGTTGTCCGCGCCCGACTTCGGGATGATCGTCGCGACGAACACGTCCGCGTTCGGGGCGGTGTTGATGATCCGGTCGACGAGGGTGGCCAGCCGGCCCGGCGCGCCGGACGTGTCGCCGTACATGTCGTTGGTGCCGATGTGCAGCAGCACGGTCCGGGGGTTCGTGGCCCGTAACCAGTTGACGACGTTCGCGTCGATCTGGGCGATGGTCCACCCGGAGTGGCCCTGGTGGTCGTGGTCGCCGAGGCTGGCGGGACCGTTGAACTGGGAGCCGACGAAGTCGATCCGGTAACCACCGGCCGTGAACCGCTGCCAGAGTTCGATCCGGTATCCACCCGCGACGTTGAACCCGTCGGTGATCGAGTCGCCGAGGGGCATCACGCGGACGCCGCCGTTGGATTCCGCGTTCGCCGGGGCGGTCGCGATCGGTACGGCCGCGGCCACCGCCGCGACGGCGGCCAGGGCCGCCCACCACAGGCGGGCCCGTCCGGGCCTCGACGTCGGCGCGGTGGCGATGGGCGGCGGAGGGACGGGGTGGCCGAGCGTTGGACTGCTCATGGGACTTCCTCTGGTGGTGAGGGTGCGCGACGACAGCGGCCACCGGGAGGACGGTCGCCGCCAGGACGCGGTACGCGGGGGAGCGGGCTGCGGGGAACGACCAGGAACCCGGACTTCTGCACTGGTGGTCGTGGCGCTGATGCTTGTCATCGATGCTCGGGGGTGACGGATCGATGGACGGTGGCGGAGTGTTGCCCTGCACCTCGCCTGACGCACCTTAACGTGGCATCGCCGACACCGGCAAGAGATCGGTGTCCGACTATGATTCGTGGCCCGGGAGCCGTCCGGACGGGCCGGCCGGGTGCAGCATCGAGCCGAGCCACCGCAGCTGACGCCGGACGTGCACAGCCTCGCCGCCCTCGTGACCGTTGAACGGGTAGACGTGCATCTCGCGCGCGGGCGGAACCGGCGGCCGGGCCGCCGCCGCGTACTGGTTGTAGGCGGCGAAGCCGGTGCTCGGCGGGCAGACGGTGTCCCGCAGCCCGATCCCGAAGTGCGCCGGCGCCGTGGCCCGGCGGGCGAAGCTCACCCCGTCGACGTAGGACAGGGTGCGCCACACCGCGTCCTCGGCCTCCCGGTGCACGGCCAGGTAGCGGGCGATCTCGCCGTACGGCGCCGGTTCGCTGAGCTGGACGGCCCGCCGCATGTCGCAGAGGAACGGGGCGGTGGTCAGCACCGCGCCCAGATCGCCGACCAGGCCGGCGACTGCCAGGGCCAGGCCGCCGCCCTGGCTGTTGCCGACCGCGGCGACCCGGGCGCCGTCGACCCCCGGCAGGGCGCGGACCGCCTCGACCGCCCGGACCGCGTCGGTGATCAGACGCCGGTAGTGGTAGTCGCGCGGGTCGAGGATCCCCCAGGTGGCCGGCCAGGGGCCGCCGGGTGCGCCGTGCGGGTCGACGGTGTCCCCGGGAGCGTACTGGCCGGCCTGGCCCCGGTTGTCCATCAGCAGGTGGGCGTACCCGGCCGTGGGCCAGGTCAGTCGCTCGTGGGGCAGACCGCGACCACGGCCGTAGCCGGCGTACTCGACGACGGCGGGCAGTGGCTCGGACACCCCGGCCGGGCGGGTGTACCAGGCCCGGACCGGGTCGCCGCCGAAGCCCGCGAACGTGACGTCCCAGGAGTCCAGCAGCCGCAGGTCGGTGGGCTCTGGACGGACGTCGACGAGCACCGGTCGGGCGGACGCCTCGGTGCGGGTGTCGCGCCAGAAGTGGTCGAAGTCGTCGGGTTCGACGATGTCCGGGGCGTACCGCTGGAGGTCGTCGAGCAGGGCGGCGGCGTGGGGCACGGGTCCTCGCAGGGGCTCGGGTCAGTGCGGGCTGGCGGGGGGTGCGGTGCTCTCCCGGACGATCAACTCGGTCACCAGGTCGATCCGGCTGGTCGCCGGCTCGTTGCCCCTGGTCAGGTCGAGCAGCATCTGGGTGGCGATGCCCGCCATGTCGCGCAACGGCTGGTTGATCGTGGTGAGGGCCGGGTCGGTCCAGGTGGAGACCGGCAGGTTGTCGTACCCGATCACCGACAGGTCCTCGGGCACGCGCAGGCCGCACTGGCGGGCGGCCCGGAGCACCCCCATGGCCTGGGTGTCGGAGCCGGCGAAGATCGCCGTGGGTCGGGACGGCAGGCGGAGCAGTTCCAGCCCGTGGGCGTGCCCGGCTCCCGCGGAGAAGCTGCCGTAGCGGACCAGTTCGCGGTCGACCACGAGCCCGGCCTCCTCGTGGGCCGACTGGAAGCCGGCAGCGCGGGCTCGGCTGCAGAGCACATCGGGCGGCCCGGAGATGATGGCGATCCGCCGGTGTCCCAACTCCAGGAGGTGCCGGGCGGCCAGCAGGCCACCGTTCCAGTTGTTCGAGCCGACGGTGGGTACGGAGGCCGAGGTCGCGCTGTCGGTGTCGACGACGACGAACGGTATGCCCTGACGCCGCAGGTGCTGCTGTTGGGCCTCGGCCAGATGGGACAGGACGAACACCACGCCCAACGGGCGGTCGGCGAGGATCGCGTCCAGCCATCGCGCCGGGGGGCGGTGCGCGCCGTTGAGCTGAGCCACCGACAACCCGATGCCGGCCGCGGCGGTCACCGCCTCGACACCGCGCAGGATCTCCATGGCCCATCCGGTGTCGAACTCGTGGAACACGAGATCGATGCGCCCCCCGCTGGTCGAGGGTCGCCGGGTGCGCCGCTGGTACTGGTGGCGATCGAGGCTCGCCTCCACGCGCGCTCTGGTGCCCGGGGCGACATCGCCCCGTCCGTTGAGGACCTTGGAGACCGTGGCCACCGAAACGCCGACGTCGTGGGCGATTGTCGCGATGGTGGTGGAGGCGGGTGGATCGAGCGGGCGGTGCTCTGTCATCGCAGCCCCAGGCAGCATCCGAAATTTTCGGGAGACCTTAACACAATCGGCCCATCACGCCAGCCGATGCGACAGCGGCCCGGCCCGCTCTTGAACCGCCAAAGTCCAGTTGAGACCCTTGACACTCATCGATGGGGCACTTAGGTTGCCGAAAAGGTTGCGCAGGCTTCCGGAAAGTTTCGGATGGGTCGAACGTCCGCCACGGAACTGGTTCCACCAGGGCTCGGGGATGTGGCCGGAGCTAAGGGGTCATGGCATGAGAAGTCAGTTGCCCGTGCACAGCGACGCCGCGCCGTGGCGCGATCCGCGGCTGTCGCCGACCGAGCGGGCCGAGGCGCTCCTGCCGTTGATGACACTGGAAGAGAAGATCGCGCAACTCGTCGGCGTCTGGGTCGGCGCGGACGCCTCCGGCGAGGGCGTCGCCCCACACCAGTCCGACATGATCAGCGAACTTCCGCCGTGGAACAGCCTCATCGAGTACGGGTTGGGCCAGCTCACCCGGCCGTTCGGCACCGCGCCGGTCGACCCGGTCGTCGGCGCCCGGTCGCTCGCCGCCTCCCAGGCGCAGATCGTCGCCGCCAGCCGGTTCGGTATCCCGGCCCAGGTGCACGAGGAGTGCCTCACCGGGTTCGCGGCCTGGCGGGCCACCGTCTACCCGACCCCGCTGAGCTGGGGCGCGTCCTTCGACCCCGACCTGGTCGAGGCGATGGCCGACCGGATCGGGCGTTCCATGCGCGCCGCGGGCGTGCACCAGGGGCTCGCGCCGGTCCTCGACGTCACCCGCGACTACCGCTGGGGCCGCACCGAGGAGACGATCGGCGAAGACCCCTACCTGGTGGGGACGACAGGTGCCGCGTACGTGCGGGGCCTGGAGGGCGCCGGTGTCGTCGCCACCCTCAAGCACTTCGCCGGCTACTCCGCCTCCCGGGGCGGGCGCAACCACGCGCCGGTGTCGATGGGTCGTCGGGAGCTGACCGACGTGATCCTGCCGCCGTTCGAGATGGCCCTTCGGTTGGGCGGCGCCCGCTCGGTGATGAACTCCTACGCCGAGATCGACGGCCTGCCCGCCGCCGCCGACGAGGAACTGTTGACCCGCCTTCTCCGCGACGAGTGGGGTTTCACCGGCATCGTGGTCGCCGACTACTTCGCCGTCCGCTTCCTGGAGACCCTGCACCGAGTCGCCGCCGACGCCGCCGACGCCGCCCGGCTCGCCCTGCGGGCCGGGATCGACGTCGAGTTGCCCACCGTGGACGCCTTCGGCGCCCCACTGGTCGAGGCGGTACGCCGCGGCGACGTCGACGAAGCGCTGATCGACCGGGCGCTGCGGCGGGTGCTCATCCAGAAGATCGAGATCGGCCTGCTCGACGAGGACTGGCAGGTGCTCCCCGACGACGTGGCGAACCTGCGACTCGACGACGAGGCCAGCCAGGACGTGGCCGTCCGCCTGGCCCGGGAATCCGTCGTGCTGCTGCGCAACAGCGGTGTCCTCCCGCTGGCCGTCGGGAGCCGGGTCGCCCTGATCGGCCCGGTCGCCGACGACCCGATGGCCATGCTGGGCTGCTACTCGTTCCCCAACCACGTGGGCATCCACCACGGTGACCACGGGCTCGGCCTGGAGATCCCCTCGCTGCGCGACGAGCTGGCCCGACGCGTCCCCCTGCTCAGCCACGAGCCGGGCTGCGCCATCACCGGCGAGGACACCTCCGGCATTCCGGCCGCGGTCGCCGCGGCAGCCGCCGCCGACGTGTGCGTGCTCGCCGTCGGCGACCGGGCGGGAATGTTCGGCCGGGGCACCTCCGGCGAGGGCTGCGACGCCGTCGATCTGCGGCTGCCCGGCGTCCAGGGCGACCTCGTCCGGGCCGTCCTGGCCACCGGCACCCCGGTCGTCCTGGTGCTGATGACCGGTCGCCCCTACGCGCTCGGCCCGGAGGTCGACACCGCTGCGGCCGTGGTGCAGGCGTTCTTCCTCGGGCAACTCGGCGGGCAGGCGCTCGCCGAGGTGCTCACCGGCGCGGTGAACCCGTCCGGACGGTTGCCGGTCAGCGTCCCCCGCGACGCCGGTGGCCTGCCGGGCACCTACCTGGCGCCGCCGCTCGGTCGCCGCACCCAGGTCTCCTCGGTCGACCCCACCCCGGCGTACCCGTTCGGCCACGGGTTGAGCTACACCACCTTCGAGTGGACCGACGCCACAGTGGTTGGTGCGGCCGACGAGTCGCCGGACGCGCCGGCGGCCTGGCCGGTGGACGGCGAGGCGCGGGTGCGCGTCACCGTCACCAACACCGGCGACCGGGCCGGCACCGAGGTGGTGCAGCTCTACCTGCACGACCCGGTCGCGCAGACCACCCGCCCGGTGGTCCGGCTGGTCGGCTACACCCGACTGCCGCTGGAGCCCGGCGAGGCGGCGCACGTGACGTTCGGCGTACCCGCCGACCTGGCCTCGTTCTGCGGCCTGTCCGGCCGGCGGATCGTCGAGCCCGGCGACGTGGAGCTGCGCTTCGGCCGGTCGAGCGGCGACGTGGCGGCCACCCTGCCGCTGCGGCTGACCGGCGTCGAGCGCCAGGTCGGCCACCAGCGGGACCTGCTCACGTCGGTGCGGGTGGAGCCCCTCGTGGCCGTCCCGCATCCCGCCTAGGAGGGGCCGAGGATGACATCGACCTTACGGCCACCGCCGCCGGCGCCACCCCGGTCGCCGGCGGAGGCGGCCAGCCCCGCCCCGCGGGCGCCGCGCCGTCGCCGGAGCTGGCGCCAGGCGCTTCGCCGGGACTGGCAGCTCTACTCGTTGGCCATCCTGCCGCTGCTGTTCTTCCTGATCTTCCGGTACCTACCGATGCTCGGGAACATCATCGCGTTCCGTCGGTTCAAGCCGGGCGGCAGCATCTTCGGTGAGTACTGGGTCGGCCTGCGGTACTTCCGGATGTTCCTGAGCGACCCGACGTTCTGGGAGGTCTTCACCAACACGCTGGTGCTCGGGACGCTGACCCTGCTGTTCTGCTTCCCGCTGCCGATCGTGCTGGCGCTGATGCTCAACGAGGTGCGCGCCCGCCGGTTCAAGCGGTTCGTGCAGTCGGTGTCCTACCTGCCGCACTTCCTGTCGATCGTGATCGTGGCGGCGATGGTCATGCAACTGACCTCGGTCGGTGGCGCGGCCAACCAGCTCGTCGGCCTGTTCGGCGGGGAGCCGGTGGCCTTCCTGCAGAAACCGGAGTGGTTCCGCACCATCTACGTCTCGTCCGAGGTCTGGCAGACCGTCGGTTGGGGGACGATCCTCTACCTCGCCGCGCTCACCACGGTCGACGAGGACCTGTACGAGGCGGCCCGGATCGACGGCGCGAGCCGGTGGCGCCAGACCTGGCACGTGACGTTGCCGGGGATCCGGCCGACAATGATGACGCTGCTGATCCTCAACATCGGCAGCTTCCTGGCGGTCGGATTCGAGAAGATCCTGCTGCTCTACAACCCGCTGACGTACCCGACCGCGGACGTGGTCTCCACCTATCTGTTCCGCATGGGCTTCCAGTCCAGCAACTTCAGCTACGCCGCCGCCATCGGTCTCTTCGAGGCGGTGATCGGGCTGGTGCTGGTCCTGACGGCGAACCTCATCTCCCGGCGCACGGTGGGGACGAGCCTGTGGTGATCCTCGGTACGAAGAGCGACGCCCCGAAGACCCGGGGGCCGGTGGACAGCCGGGGCTACCGGATCTTCCGGATCGTCAACACGATCGTCCTGATCGGCGTCGTGGTCGTGACGCTGTTCCCGTTCCTCAACATCGTGGCCCGCTCGCTCAGCGAAGAGGCGTACATCATCACGGGGAAGGTGAGCATCATCCCGCGCGGGTTCGACCTGACCGCGTACAAGCTGTTGATGTCCGATGGGTTGTTCTGGACGAACTACCGCAACACGGTGGTGTACACGGTGGTCGCCACGCTCATCTCGATCGTGCTGACCACCTGTTACGCGTACGTGCTGTCGAAGCCGCAGCTCAAGGGGCGCGGCGTCCTGGTCGGCATCGCGCTGTTCACCATGTTCTTCTCCGGCGGCCTGATTCCCAACTACGTGCTGGTCACCAGCCTGGGAATGAAGAACACCATCTGGGCCGTGGTGGTCCCCAATGCCATCAGCGTGTTCAACCTGCTGGTCATGAAGGCGTTCTTCGAGAGCCTGCCGAGTGAGTTGGAGGAGGCGGCGGCCGTCGACGGGCTGAACACGTACGGCATCCTGCTGCGGATCGTGTTGCCGCTGTCGAAGGCGATCATCGCCACGATGGTGCTCTTCTACGCGGTGTCCTTCTGGAACTCGTGGTTCGCCGCGTTCCTCTACATGGACCAGCAGGACCTGCTGCCGGTCACCGTCTATCTGCGCAACCTCATCGCGGGCGCCACCAGCGCCGAGTCCGCCGCCGCCAACGCCGACAAGGTCCAGGCCGCGGCCACCCTTGAGGCCGTGACGATCGTGCTGACCACCCTGCCGATCCTGGCGGTCTACCCCTTCGTCCAACGGTACTTCGTCCGCGGCGTGATGCTCGGCGCGGTCAAGGGGTGACGCCGACGCCGCACCGTTCCACCTCGAATCCCCACCACCACCGAAAGGACGAGCCATGCTCCACAAGATGTGGCGCCGGGTGGCGATAGCCACCGCGGGTCTGCTCGCGCTCACCCTCAGCACCGCCTGTTCCGAGGACCCCGGCGAGTCGACGGACCTCTCGGAGAACAAGGTCGGGGCGATGGCCACCTACGGCGTCGGCGACCAGTTCAAGGCCACCGAGGCGCTCTCCTTCTCCACCCTCTACAACAACCACACGTTCTACCCGCTCAAGGAGGACTGGGCGTTCTGGTCGGAGCTGACCAAGCGGACCAACGTCAAGATCGAGCCGGTGGCCGTTCCGCTCAGCGACTACGAGCAGAAGCGCAGCCTGCTGATCGGCGCGGGGGACGCCCCGCTGATCATCCCGAAGACGTACCACCCGCAGGAGGACGCGTTCGTGTCGTCCGGGGCGATCCTCCCGGTGAGCGACTACCTGGATCTGATGCCCAACCTCAAGGACAAGATCGCCAAGTGGAACCTCAAGCCGGAGATCGACAACCTGCGACAGGCCGACGGTAAGTTCTACCTGCTGCCCGGCCTGCACGAGAAGCCCACGCAGGACTACACGGTGCTGGTGCGCACCGACATCATGCAGGAGCTCAACCTCCCCGTCCCGAAGACCTGGGACGACCTCTACACGGTGCTCAAGGCGATGAAGGTGAAGTACCCGAACGTCTACCCGTACTCCGACCTCTTCAGCAAGCCCAACCCGACCGGCGCCCTGCTGAACCTCCTCGGCTCGTCCCACGGCACCTACGCGGGCTGGGACTACCAGCACGCCACCTGGAACCCGGCGGAGAAGAAGTTCACCTACACCGGTTCGTCCGAGCAGTACAAGCAGATGGTCACGTTCCTGCACAAGCTCGTCGCCGAGGGTCTGCTCGACCCGGAGAGCTTCACCCAGACCGACGACCAGGCCCGCCAGAAGCTCGCCAACGGCAAGTCCTTCGTGGTCACCGGCAACGCGCAGACGCTTGTCAACAACCACCGCCCCGACCTGGCCAAGACCCTGCCGAACGCGAAGATGGCCAAGATCCCGCTGCCGATCGGCCCGGCCGGCGAGGTCAATCCGTTCCCCCGGCTGGAGAACGGCATCATGATCTCCTCGAAGGCGCGGGAGAGCAAGAACTTCGTGGCCATGATGCAGTTCATCGACTGGTTGTGGTATTCGGACGCGGGTTTGGAATTCGCCCGCTGGGGCGTCGAGGGCACCACCTTCACCAAGGACGCGTCGGGCAAGCGCACGCTCGTCCCTGACGTCAGTTTCCTGGGGCTCAACCCGAAGGCATCCAAGCACCTGCAGAAGGACTTCGGCTTCCAGAACGGCGTCTTCGCCTACGGCGGCGCGCCCGACCTGGTCCGTGGGTTCTTCTCCCCGGAGGAGCTGGAGTTCCAGAAGGTGATGGACGCCCGCAAGCCGAGGGAGGTCCCCCCGCCGCGCCCGTTCACCGACGAGGAACGCGAGCAGGTGTCGCTCTGGGAGACTCCGCTGAAGGACTTCGTCACCCAGAACACGCTCAAGTTCGCCCTCGGCCAACGGCCCCTCAGCGAGTGGGACGCCTACGTGGCCGAGCTGAAGGCCAAGAACTCCGAGCAGTACATCAACGTGGTCAACAAGGCGTACGAGCGGTTCCAGAAGGACAACGGCTGATCAGCGGGGAGTCCGGGCGGGCGGTCACCAGGCCCGATCGGACTCCCCGAACACCACCGGCCCGGGGCGCGTGTGACCCGCTCACCCTCGGGCCGGACGACCAGAGGACGGCAATGCGCAGTTGCGACCGGAGGGAGCAGCCGTGAGCGCCGCGCGTACCTGGCGACAGTTCGGCGACGGGCCGCTGTCCCGGATCACGTCCCGGGTCTACATCCTGCTCGTCGTCGAGCTGCTTTTCCTGCTCACCACCCTGCCCGGCCTGCTCCCGATGCTGCTGCTGGGCCGTGACCCCAGCAACCTGCCGCTGGCCGCCGTCCTGCTGGTGCCGGTCGGCCCGGCACTCTCGGCCGCCCTGTACGCCCTGCGCCACCAACGCAGCGACCTGACCGACCTACGACCCGCCGCCGTGTTCTGGCGCGGCTACCGGGCCAACCTGCCCGGCGTGCTGCGCGTCTGGGTGCCGACGCTGCTGTGGCTGACCGTGCTCGCCGTGAACCTCGCCTACCGGGGTGCGGTCGGGCTCCCCGGCTGGTGGACCGTGCCGCTGGTCCTGCTCGCGGTGGGTGTGACGCTCTGCGCGGCGAACGCCCTGGTGATCACCTCGCTGTTCGACTTCCGCACCCGGGACGTACTCCGACTGGCCGTGCACTTCCTGGTGCGTACCCCCGGTGTCACCGTCGGCAACGCGCTGCTGGTCGCCGCGGCGGCCGCGGTCACCGCGGTCTTCTCCGAGGCCGTGCTGGCGATGCTCGGTTCGGTCGCGGTCCTGGCGCTCCTGCGCGTCAGCGACCCGATGGTCCGGCTGACCCAGAACGAGTTCCTCCGATGAGCCCGCCCGGCACCGTGCCCTTCGGGGGCGACGACACCCGAACGTGGGGAAGCTGGCGTACGGTGTCGTCGTGCTGAGGGAGGATCGATGAACGCCGAAGAATGGGTGGACCTGGAGCAACTGATGTTCGTCGAGGAGCCGCTGGACACGGACGAGCCGCGCGTACACCCGGCCTGGCTGCCACCGGAGGCTTTCCGGACCCTCGGCGCGCGCCGCGTTCTCGTCCACGGGGACGGGTTGCTCGTCGACACCGTGCTCGACGAGGTGTCGCGGGCCTGCGCGCGCTACGGCGGGCGGGTGTGGCACAACCCCTCCTGGGACATCGACGTCGACCTGGTGTTCGCCCTGCGGGGCGCGGGCGAGTTGCCCGGCCCGGCGGTGGAGGCGGCACGTGTTGAGGTCGCCGACGGGACGCTCGGCAAGGAGGGGTTCCTGCTGACCCACGCCGGCCCGGTGACCGTGGTGCTGGCCGACGCGCCCGCCGGCCTGCTGTACGGGCTCTTCCACGTGGTCCGGCTCTGCGCGGCGGCCTTCGACCCGACCCGCCCGCCGGAGCGGCACCGGCCCGCGCTGCGCCGACGGATGCTGAACCACTGGGACAACGTGGCCGTGCACCCGGTGATGGGTCAGGTCGAACGGGGCTACGCGGGCGGCTCGATCTTCTGGCAGGACGGCCGGTCGCGCCGCGACCTGGCGCGCATCCGCGAGTACGGCCGACTCCTGGCCGCCAGCGGCGTCAACGCCATCTCGGTGAACAACGTCAACGTCGCCCGTACCGAGGCGCTGCTGCTGACCGACCGGCTCGGCGACGTGGCCGAGATCGCCGACGTGCTGCGTCCGTACGGCATCCGGGTGCACTTGTCGGTCACCTTCGCCGCGCCGATGGTCCTCGGTGGCCTGTCGACCGCCGACCCGCTGGACGAGAAGGTGCGGGGCTGGTGGGCGGAGACCACCCGCAACGTCTACGACCGCATTCCCGACTTCGGCGGCTACGTGGTGAAGGCCGACTCGGAGGGGCAACCCGGCCCGTTCACCTACGGACGCGACCACGCCGACGGGGCCAACCTGCTGGCGGACGCGCTCGCCCCGCACGGGGGAGTCGTGCACTGGCGGGCGTTCGTCTACAACCACCACCAGGACTGGCGGGACCGGTCGACCGACCGGGCGCGCGCCGCGTACGACCACTTCGCCCCACTCGACGGGCGGTTCCGCACCAACGTGATCCTCCAGGTGAAGTACGGTCCGGTGGACTTCCAGACCCGCGAGCCGATCTCCCCGGTGATCGCCGCGATGCCCGCCACCCGACTGGCGGTGGAGTTGCAGGTCACGCAGGAATACACCGGCCAGCAGCGACACATCTGCCACCTCGGTCCCTGGTGGAGTGAGGTGCTGCGCTTCGCCCTCTGGGGGCCGGGCGGACGCTCGGTGGCCGACGTGGTGGCGGGGGCGGCGGGCGCCGGCGGTGGCCTCGTCGCGGTCGCCAACACCGGCGACGACAGGTTCTGGACCGGGCACCCGTTGGCGCAGGCCAACCTGTACTCGTTCGGGCGGCTCGCCTGGAATCCGGAGCTGGACCCGACGGCGGTCCTCGACGAATGGATGACGCTGACCTTCCCGCCGTCCGCCACCGCCGACCCGGCCCTGGTGCGGCGGACGCTGCACGAGATCATGGACGACTCGTGGCGCACCTACGAGCGGTACACCGCCCCGTTGGGCGTTGGGTTCATGGTCAACCCCGATGGCCACTACGGCCCCGGCGTCGACGGGTACGAGTACTCGCGGTGGGGCACCTACCACTTCGCCGACCGCGACGGCGTCGGCGTGGACCGCAGCCGTGCGTCGGGCACCGGCTTCGCCGGCCAGTACCCGCCGTACTGGGCCGAGGTGTACGAGACTCCGGAGACCTGCCCCGACGAGCTGCTGCTCTTCTTCCACCATGTGCCGTACCGGCACGTCCTGCGGAGCGGATCAACTGTCATCCAGCACATCTACGACACGCACTTCGCCGGTGTCGAGGAGGTGGTGGCGATGCGCCGCAGGTGGCAGACGCTGAACGGGATGATCGACCCCGCCGTGTACGAGCGGGTGGCCGAACGCCTCGACGAGCAGGTGCGGTCCGCCACCGAGTGGCGTGACCAGATCAACACGTACTTCTTCCGCAAGTCCGGGGTGCCGGACGAGCGGGGGCGGCGTATCCACTGAACCGGCCGGGCGCCGGTGGCGCGGTCACCAGGGGTGGACCGTGCCGTCCTCCAGCCGGTTCACCGGCAGGTACGCCGGCGAGTATGGGTGACGGGCCGCCGCCTCCTCGTCGATGTCCACCCCGAGACCGGGCGTCTCGGCCGGGTGCAGGTAGCCGTCGGCGAAGTGGTAGCCGTGCGGGAACACCTCGTCGGTCTGCTCGGTGTGCCGCATGTATTCCTGGAGGCCGAAGTTGGGGATGGAGATGTCGAGCTGCAACGCGGCGGCCATGCAGACGGGGGAGAGGTCGGTGGCGCCGTGTGATCCGCTGCGGACGTGGTGCAACGCCGCGAGGTCGAAGATGCGACGCAGGTGGGTGATCCCACCGGCGTGCACCACGGTGGCCCGGATGTAGTCGATGAGCTGCTCCCGGATGAGCTGGGCCGCGTCGAAGATGCTGTTGAACACCTCCCCGACGGCGATCGGGGTGGTGGTGTGCTGCCGGATCAGGCGGAAGCCCTCCTGGAGGTCGGCGGGGACCGGGTCCTCCATCCAGGTCAGCGCGTAGGGCTCCAGGCTGCGGCCGAGCCGGGCCGCCTCGATCGGGGTGAGCCGGTGGTGCACGTCGTGCAGCAGCCGCAGCGTCGGGCCGAACTCGTCGCGTACCTGGGCGAAGACCTTCGGCACGTGCGCCAGGTAACGGGGGGTCGACCAGGTCGCCTCGCTGGGCAACGCCGCGTCCGCCGGCTCGTAGAAGAACTTGTCGGTGCTGACCCCGTACGTCTTGGGTAGGCCCGGCACCCCGCACTGCACCCGGACCGCCCGGTAGCCGAGGTCGACGTAGCGGGCGACCTCCACCAGCACGTCCTCGACGGTCTCGCCGTTGGCGTGGCCGTACACGGTGACGCCCTCGCGCGACCGTCCACCGAGCAGTTGGTAGACCGGCAGGCCGGCGACCTTGCCCTTGATGTCCCACAGCGCGGTGTCCACGGCGGCGATGGCGCTCATCGTGACCGGGCCGCGCCGCCAGTACGCCCCCTGGTACAGGTACTGCCAGGTGTCCTCGATGCGGGCCGGGTCCCGACCGATCAGCAGGGGCGCCACGTGGTCGCGCAGGTACGAGGCGACGGCCAACTCCCGGCCGTTGAGGGTGGCGTCCCCGACCCCGGTCACCCCCTCGTCGGTGACGATCTTGAGAGTGACGAAGTTGCGGCCCGGACAGGTCAGGATGACCCGGGCATCGACGATCCTCACTGAATCTCCTTCGTGCCCGCAGGCGTCGTCGGCGGACGCGCATCGAGGGGCGAGAGGGATGTGAAAGTCCGGCACGTTTCGAGAACCTCCCGATAATAGCCCGCGAGCCGCCACCGACGGTCGGACCCGCCCGTGCGAAGGGTTGCGCAGGTGAGCCCGGAATCCGTTGCGGCGAAAGGTTTCCGGAAGTCTTGACAATCGAGTGCGGTCGATCAAAGCTGACTTCGTCACGCGAGCCGCGGTCAGGGTCGGGCGAAGGGCAGTCCTCGACTTCAGTCCCCTTCCACGCGCCTATCTCCCGAGGGATCGCGATCGATGACACTCAAGACAAGGCTGCTCGGTGCCGCCATGGCGGCCCTGACGCTGGCCGTCGCCGCGCTGACCGTCGCCACCCCGGCGTCGGCGGCGACGTTGACCCAGGTGACCGGCTTCGGCACCAACCCCACAAACCTGCAGATGCACCTGTACGTCCCGGACCGGGTGGCCACCCGACCGGCGATCCTGCTGGCCCTGCACTACTGCACCGGGTCGGGTCCGGCATTCCACTCCGGCACCCAGTACGCGTCCCTCGCGGACCGCTACGGATTCATCGTGATCTACCCATCGGTGACCCGCAGCAGCAAGTGCTGGGACGTGGCGTCTCCGCAGGCCCTGCGCCGTGGCGGAGGCAGCGACCCGGTCGGGCTCATGTCGATGGTCGACCACGTGCGGCAGCGCTACGCCGCCGACCCGGCGCGGATCTTCGCCACCGGCACCTCGTCCGGAGCGATGATGACGAACGTCATGCTGGGTGACTACCCGGACGTGTTCGCGGCGGGCGCTTCCTTCGCCGGTGTGCCGTTCGGCTGCTTCGCCACCGGGGGCAGCTCCGAGTGGAACAGCGAGTGCGCCAACGGACAGCTCATCAGGACCCCGCAGCAGTGGGGGGACCTGGTCCGCGCGGCGTACCCGGGCTACACCGGTCCGCGACCACGCATGCAGATCTGGCACGGCACCAACGACGAGACGCTGCGCTACCCGAACTTCGGCGAGCAGGTCAAGCAGTGGACGAACGTGCACGGGCTGAGTCAGACCCCGACGTACACCGACTCGCCGCAGTCCGGCCACACCCGCACCCGGTACGGCAGCAGCGGCCCGATGGCACCGGTCGAGGCGATCAGCATGCAGGGTGTCACGCACAACCTGCCGGTCGACGCCGCGCAGGTCATCCGCTTCTTCGGGCTGGATGGCACCGCGCCGCCCACCACACCGCCCCCGACGACACCGCCGCCCACCACACCGCCCCCGACCACGCCACCGCCCACCACGCCACCGCCCACCACGCCGCCCCCGACCACGCCGCCCCCGAACGCGGGTGCCTGTCGGGTCGGCTACGCGGTCAACGCCTGGAACAACGGGCTCACCGCGAGCGTGACCATCACCAACACCGGCACGGCCGCCGTGAACGGGTGGGCACTGGCCTTCACGCTGCCCAGCGGGCAGGCCATCACCGGCGGCTGGAACGCGCAGTACTCGCCGACCAGCGGTGCGGTGACCGCCCGCAACGTCTCCTACAACGCCACCATCGCCCCGAACGCCTCGGTCGAGATCGGCTTCCAGGCCACGCACGGAGGCGGCACCGGCAAACCCTCGTCGTTCACCCTGAACGGCGCCGCCTGCTCGGTGTCCTGACTGTCCCTGCCACCCCACCACCACCACAGAAGGAGCCACACGATGAGAAACACGAGATGGAAGGCGGCATCGAGGGCCGTGGTCGCGCTGACCGGCGCGGGTGCCCTCGCCGTCGGCATGGCGCTGTTCGTGACGGCACCCGCCTCCGCCGGGACCACGCTCGGCGCGTCCGCCGCCGAGAAGGGTCGCTACTTCGGTACGGCGGTGGCGGCGTACAAGCTCTCGGAAAACGCGTACACCACGATCTTGAACCGTGAGTTCAACATGGTGACGCCCGAGAACGAGATGAAGATCGACGCCACCGAGCCGCAGCAGGGTCGGTTCAGTTACGCCTCGTCGGAGCAGATCGTCAACCACGCTCGCAGTCGCGGGATGCAGGTACGCGGTCATACCCTGGCGTGGCACGGCCAGCAGCCGGGGTGGATGCAGAGCATGGAGGGCACCGCGCTGCGCACCGCGATGCTCAACCACATCACGCAGGTGGCGACCCACTTCAAGGGGCAGATCTATTCCTGGGACGTGGTGAACGAGGCGTTCGCCGACGGTAACTCGGGTGGTCGCCGGGACTCGAACCTGCAGCGCACCGGCAACGACTGGATCGAGGCCGCGTTCCGGGCCGCCCGCGCCGCCGATCCGGGCGCGAAGCTCTGCTACAACGACTACAACACCGACAACTGGACCTGGGCCAAGACGCAGGGCGTCTACAACATGGTGCGGGACTTCAAGGCCCGTGGTGTGCCGATCGACTGCGTGGGTTTCCAGTCGCACTTCAACAACGACTCGCCGTACGCCAGCAACTACCGCACGACGCTGTCGAGCTTCGCGGCGCTGGGTGTGGACGTGCAGATCACCGAGCTGGACATCCAGGGGGCGTCGGCGGACACCTACCGCAGGGTCGTCGAGGACTGCCTGGCGGTGGCCCGCTGCAACGGGATCACGGTGTGGGGCATCCGCGACAGTGACTCGTGGCGAGCCTCGCAGACGCCGCTGCTGTTCAACAGCAACGGCTCCAAGAAGCCGGCGTACGACGCCGTCCTCGCCGCGCTGAACAACGGCACCACGCCGCCCACGACGGCCCCGCCCACAAGCGTCCCGCCGACCACGGCCCCGCCGACCACGGCCCCGCCGACCACTCCTCCGCCGGGGCAGGGTGGCTGCACCGCGACGGTGACGGTGAACCAGTGGACCGGCGGCTTCGTGGCGAACGTACGGGTGACAGCCGGCTCGTCGGCTCTCAACGGCTGGACCGTGACGATCACGTTGCCGTCCGGCGCGACGGTCACCAACTCCTGGAGTGCCAACTCCAGCGGTACCACCGGTACGACGAACTGGACGAACGTGTCCTACAACGGCCGGGTCGGCGCCGGGCAGTCCACCGAGTTCGGCTTCCAGGGCACCGGCACCGTAGGCAGCCCCAGCCCCACCTGCGCGGCCAGCTAGACGGATCACCGCCCCCCGGCCCTCACTGATCAAGAGGTTTGCGTCATCCTGCCTGGCGTGTCATGACGCAAACCTCTTGATCATCGGGCGATGTGGCGGGGAGGAAGGCACCGACATCGGTGCGGAGCAGGCCCACCGAGCTTGATCGATGTTTCCGGTCACGCCTGGGCGACGACGAGGAAGATCGGCACGACAACGAGGATCCGGTTCGCGCTGGCGCGCTCGGCCTGCTCGCCGAGCCAGATCTCCTCGTCGGTGATCCGCTTCACCACGTCGAGCGCGGTGTCGTCAGTGAACACGGCGGTGTGCACCTCGACGATCGGGTCGGTGAACCCGGCGTCGAGCAGCAGGTTGCGATACCTACGGGCAACGCGTGGCGACGGCAGCGAGTCCGCCTTCTCGTGGACCAGCCGACGGGTGGTCTCCGAGTCGTCCGAGTCGATGGCGATCAGGTCCCAGTCCTGCCCGAGCAGCACGGCTCGGCCGCCCGGCGCGAGCACCCGCCGGGCCTCGGCCACGGCTCGTGCCGGGTCGTCGAGCACGTGCAACACCTTGTCCGCCCGGTAGTAGGTGACCGATCCGGTCTCCAGCGGCAGCTCGGTGGCGTCGCCGACCTGGAACTCGCCGGCCGGCCAGCGCTTACGGGCCATGGCGATCATCTCGGGATCGAGGTCGACACCGAGCGCGTGGGCTCCGCGCTCGGCCAACTCGGCGACGGCGCGGCCGCTGCCACAGCCAACGTCGACGACGGTTCGGCCGGTGAGGTCGCCGAGTAACTCGTAGGAACGGGCTCGCAGTTCGACGGCCGCGGGCTTGCTCTCGATGGCATCGAGGACAGCTAGAAGACTGGACATGCCCGCCATGCTCGGACTTAATGTCGACGTGAAGTCAAGCATGATGACAATCGGGGACGTGGCCGACCACTTTGGCCTGCCAGCGCACGTACTGCGGCACTGGGAGTCGGTGGGCCTGCTCTGCCCCGCCCGGGTCACCGGCGGTCGTCGCCGCTACACCCGCGACGACCTGTTCCGGGTGGCCTCGATCCTGCGCGCGAAGCAGGCCGGCCTGTCGCTGCCGGACATCCGGGCGTTCCTCGCCGCGGGGGACCCCGCCGTTCGCAAGGGCGTGCTGCGCCGCAACCACGGCGTGCTGCGAGCCAGGATGGCGGCGCTGCAGTCGGCGCTCGATCTGTTGGAGGCCGGGCTGAACTGCTCACATGAGGACGTCACGACCTGCCCGAACTACCGCGGCCAGTTGGCGGAGCTGGTGGAGGTCGGGGGCAGCGGCTAGTCGCCGGAGTATCCCCAGAAGTAGATCTCCTCCGGCTTGCCCTGCTCGTCGTGCAGGACCGCGCAGCGGCCGAACCAGGCCTGCGAGGCCAGCCCTTTGATCGCGTCCAGGTGCTCGCGGGTGAGTCGCTCGGTGCCGGCCTCGCGCAGCGCCTCGGCGGCGCTCACCGGCTCGACCGTACCGAAGTCGGGCTTTTCGCGCTCGGCCAGGACCCGGTAGACGTCGAGGATGGAGTGGGTGCCCATTTCCTGCACCCACTCGTCGTTGAACAGCTCTTCCATCGTGGCGGGGCGATGGGGATAGTCGCTGGCCACGTTGGGGGTCTCACCCCGGGCCCACCAGTAGTCGCCCTCGGCGAAGACGGTGTCCCGCAGGGCGTCCAACGCCGCGTCCAGGTCTGGCTGGTACGCCACAAGGTAGCTCCATCCGGATGCGCCCACCGCTGCCTCTTTCCTCCAGCTCCCAACAGTGCCGGCACGGTAGCGGGCAGCACCGACATCGCGACCACGACGTGCGCGTGGCGTTTGTCGCGCCCAACCCGTACGGCCGCCTTGATCAGGTGTGATGTCAGGGCTGGTCCCGGACATAAGCCCGATAGGGGGTGCTGCGGACGTGGTGGAGGAACAGTTCACCGAGCTGTACAGGCGTCATCACGATCACGTGTGGCGGTATGTGGCTCGCCGGGTCATCGGGTCCGACGTCAGTGACGTGGTCGCCGAGGTGTTCCTGGTGGCGTGGCGTCGCCTGGCCGACGTGCCGCCCGCTTCGGTGCTGCCGTGGCTCTACGGCGTGGCCCGATTGGTGCTGGCCAACGAGGCGAGGGGGCGACAGCGGTGGCGGGAGTTGACGCTGCGGGTCGCGGCGGAGCCGGGCCGGTCGGTGGAGGACGACCACGCCGACGAGGTGATCAGCCAGCGTGACGTCGTGACCGCCTTCGCCCAGGTGTCCGACGCTGACCAGGAGATCCTGCGGCTGGTGGCCTGGGAGCGGCTGACCCCGACCGAGGCGGCGGTGGTGCTCGGGTGCTCGAGAGCGACGTTCGCGATGCGGTTGATGCGTGCCCGCCGTCGGCTTCGGGCGCGGTTGGATGTGACCGCTGACGGGGTGAGCCGACCATCGGCCGAGGCGCCGTCGATGAATGTGGGTGGGTGACATGAAGACCCTCGATGAAGTACGCCAGTTGCTGGGTGGCCTCGATCCGGCGCGCGACGTTCTTCCCGCCGACGAGCAGCGCCAGGCTGCGGACCTCGCTCGTATCCTCGCCACGGATCGTGCGCGGTCCACCGGTCGTCGTGTCCTCCCGCGACGCCGCTTCGTGCTGGCGGCCGGCGCGGCGGTGCTGGTGTTGGCAGCCGGGATCGTCACGCTTGAGGCGGTGCGGGAGCCGCAGCCGGTGTGGGCGGTCACCCCGGCGATGCTGACCTACGGCCCGGCGCCGACCACGGAACGGGCCGACGTTCGGCTGCGCCGCCTGGCCGGGGTGGCGGCCGCACAGCCGACGGCACCGAGGCCGGCGGGAACGGTGGAGCACCTGGAGTCGGCGAACTGGTTCCTCAACTCCTCGACCTCCGGTGGCCGGACGACGTCCGCCGTCGTACCGCAGCAGTGGCGGTCCTGGCGAACCGACGACGACGCCGGCCGGATGGTGAAGAAGGAGCTGCCGCCAGTCTTCCGCGCCGAGGCCGACCGGAAGGAGTGGCAGCGGCGGGGCGGTCGGGTCGACTTGTCCCGAGAGACGACCGACTACGCCGCTGGTGAATTCACGCCGGGCTGGCCGGGTGCGGTGCCGACGGACGTCGCGACGCTACGGACGTGGCTGGACGCCGGCAGCCCACCACCCGAGGCGCCGGTGCAGTATCTGGAGGATGTCGCTCAGTTGGCCGGTGTGCGGCTGCTGAATCCGGCGCAGCGGGCCACGACGCTGCGGCTGCTGGCCGACCTTCCGGGCATCACCGTGACCGGGACCGTCACCGACCGGGCCGGCCGCGCCGGTGAGGCGTTCTCGATCACGTCCAGCGCCCATGGGCTGCCCGCCCAGTACACGGTCATCATCGACCCCGACTCGGGTGTGCTGCTCGGCTACGAGGAGGTGTTGACCACCACGGCGGGCAGGTTGAACGTGACGATCCCCGCGGTGATCACCTACCGGTCGTATCTGGTCGCGGAGTACGTCCCGTTGCCAGGCTGAACGGCTCAGCCGTCGATGCGGGTGATGTTGCGGATCTTGTTGGACGCGTCCAGGGCGGCCACCTTGTACGCCTCGGCCAGTGTCGGATAGTTGAACACCGCGTCGATCAGGTAGTCGATCGTGCCACCGCAGCCCATCACCGCCTGCCCGATGTGGACGATCTCGGTGGCGGCGGTGCCGAACACGTGCACCCCGAGCAGCCGGCCGTCCTCGGGGGAGACGAGCAGCTTGAGCATGCCGTACGAGTCACCGACGATCTGACCTCGGGCCAGCTCCCGGTAACGTGCGATGCCGACCTCGAACGGAGTCGAGGTGTCGGTGAGCTGCGCCTCGGTCTGCCCGACGAAGCTGATCTCCGGGATGGTGTAGATGCCGATCGGTTGCAGGCCGTGCATCTCCCGGATCGGTTCGCCGCAGGCGTGCTGGGCCGCCAGTCGACCCTGCTCCATCGAGGTGGACGCGAGCGCGGGAAAACCGATCACGTCACCGACCGCGTAGATGTTGTCCACCGAGGTGCGGTAGTTGGCATCCACCTTGATCCGGCCGCGTCGGTCCGCCTCCAACCCGGCCGCCTCCAGGGCCAGGTCGTCGGTCTGACCCTGCCGACCGGCCGAGTACATGACCGTGTCCGCGACGATCTTCTTGCCGCTCTTGAGGATGCACAGCGCGGCGGTCTGGTGCTTCTCCACGGCGGCGACCTCCTCGCCGAAGCGGAACGCCACGGACAGGTCGCGCAGATGGTATTTGAGCGACTCGATCACCTCGTCGTCGCAGAAGTCGAGCATCCGTTCGCGGCGCTCCACCACCGTCACCTTGGTGCCGAGCGCGGCAAACATCGACGCGTACTCCATGCCGATCACGCCGGCGCCGACCACGACCATGCTGCGCGGGACGGCCTGCAGGTTGATGACGCCGTCGGAGTCCACGATCGTCCGGTCGTCGAAGTCGACGCTGTCCGGGCGGGCCGGGCGGGTGCCCGCCGCGATGATGATTTTGTCGAAGGTCACCCGCGACTCACGGCCGGAGCCGCCGTCGACCCAGATCGAGTGCGCGTCCGCGAAGCGGCCGGTGCCGGTGATCAGCGCGACCCGGTTGCGGGCCAGTTGATTGAGGATGACGTCGGTCTGCCGGGTGATCACGTGCTGGGTCCGGGCCGCCAGGTCGCTGACCGTGATCTCTTCCTTGACCCGGTAGTTGCTGCCGTAGAGGTCTCGCTGGCTGAGCCCGGTCAGGTAGAGGACGGCCTCGCGCAGCGTCTTGGAGGGGACCGTGCCGGTGTTGATGCACACCCCACCGATCATGTCGCGGCGGTCGACGATGCCGACCCGCCTGCCGAGCTTGGCGGCAGCGATCGCGGCCTTCTGACCGCTGGGTCCGGAGCCCAGCACCAACAGGTCGTAGTCATACACAACCGCTAGCGTCGCAAGATGTCGCGACTGGCGCCAGACCCCGGAGCCGAGCGTTATTCGTCTGCCACCACGCAGAGGCCGCCGTTGAGCGTGATCTCCTGCGGCAGTTGCGTGCCGGAGGCGACGAGCCCCAGCGACACCGTGCCGCCCGGTGGGATCACCGCGTTGCGACCGGTGTTGCCCACCCGCAGATAGCTGTTGTTGGGACGGTCGACGACCTTCGCGCCCCAGATGCCGTGGAGCTGCTGGCTGGCCCAGAACCGCCACGTCATCGTCCACCCGTTGATCGCCGTGGTGCCGGTGTTCTTCACGGCGAGGTGCGCCACGAAGCCGTCCGACCACTGCCGCACGTCGGACCGGACCGAGCAGCTCGGCGGCGGAGGCAGGGTGGTGACGGTGACCGGTGCCGACAGGGGGGACAGGAGTCCGACCTCGTCGCGGGCCTGCACCACGAAGGTGTACGTGGTGTTCGGCGTCAACCCGCCGATCTGGGTGCTGTTGACCGGCGGGTACTGGGACACGTCGCGGACGAAGGTGAGCGCGCCGCCAGCGCCGACCCGGAACACCTGGTACCGCTCGAGCGCGGCGTTCTCCACCGAGTGTGTCCAGCGGAGCCAGACCTGCGTGGCGGCCACGTCGTACGCCACCGGTTGACCCGGCGCGCCCGGCGGTTGGTCGTCCCCGGGTGACATGGTGAACCGCAGGGGCCCGGTCGACGGTGAGCTGTTGCCGGCCGCGTCCAGCGCCCTCACGAAGAAGGTGTAAGTGCGTGACGGCTGCAGGTCGGTGAGCCGAATGCTGTTGGTGTCGGTCGACCAGGTCCTGCCGTTGTCCTCGAACTGCGCGGAGACCGGGTAACTGACCACCCCCACGTTGTCGGTCGAGGCAGCCCAGGTCAGCTCGACCCAGGTGGTGTCGATGGCGGCGATGGTGATCGGGCCGGGGGCGGTGGGGGATTCGGTGTCGGCGGCGGCGTAGGCCGGGGTCGCGCCGGTGGCGACCAGGGCCGCCGTGAGCGCGCAGGCAGCCAGTGCGGCGGCCCTGGACCGGACGCCGCGCCACGCATGATCGCGCAAGATGATCGCCTCGCTTTCGGGTGACCGCAGCGGACCAGTCATCGACTGATGACGATGGTAGGCCAGTGGCGGTCGCGTCGCTGTCCCCGTCAGCCGACGAGGCGGCGTTCCCAGGCCCACGCGGCGATCTCCACCCGGTTGCGGGCCTTGAGCTTCATCTGCACGCTCGCCAGGTGGGTCTTGACCGTGCCGACGGCGATGAACAGCCCGGCGGCGATCTCGGCGTTGGTCAGGCCCCGGGCGACGAGCTTCACGACGTCGAGTTCCCGTGGTGAGAGCCCGGTGTCGCCGCGCGCCGGGGCGGGCGAGCTGAGGTGCTCCAGCAGCCGTACCGTGATGGAGGGGCTGATCAGCGCGTCGCCGGACACGGCCGCGCGGACCGCCTCCACCAGCAACGTCGGGCCGGAGTCCTTGAGCAGGAAACCGCAGGCGCCGTTGGAGAGCGCGGTGTGCACGTACTCGTCGAGGTCGAAGGTCGTCACCACGACCACCCGGATCGGGTCGGCGACGCCCGGCCCGGCGATCAGCCGCAACGCTTCGAGTCCGTCGAGGCGGGGCATCCGGATGTCCAGCAGCACCACGTCCGGGCGCAGCCGTCGGGCCAACTCCACCGCGACCACCCCGTCGGCGGCCTCGCCGACGACCTCCATGTCCGACTGCGCCCCGATGATCATGCCGAAGCCGGTCCGGACCATCGCCTGGTCGTCGGCGATCAGCACCCGGATCATCGTCCCACCGCCGCACGCAGCGGGAACGCCGCGTCGAGCACCCAGCCGCCGGCGACGCCGGGTCCGGCGGTGATCGTGCCGCCGAGGGCGCGTACCCGCTCGGTGAGGCCGACCAGGCCGAAGCCGTGGCCCCGGGCGGGCGCGGTCCGCCCGGCCGCGCCGTCGTCGGCGACCCGGACGAGCAACCAGTCCGGGGTACGACGCACGGCGACGTCCACGGATCGGGCGTCCGGGGCGTGCTGGCGGGTGTTGGTCAGCCCCTCCATCACCACCCGGTACGCCGAGGTCGAGACCTCCACCGGCAGCCCGTCCAGGTCACCGTCGACGTGCAGGCGTGCCGGGGCGCTCGCCGTGCCGTTGAAACCGGCCAGCAGCGGCGGCAACTCGGTCACGCCGGCCAGGGGGGCCAACGGCGCGTCCGGCGGGCTGTCCGGGTTGCGCAGGATCCCCACCATCCGGCGCATCGAGGCCATCGTCTCCGTGCCGGCCCGCTCGATCTGCTCCAACGCCACGATCACCCGACGAGGGTCCTGCTCGGCGACGAACCGGGCACCCTGCGCCTGCACCACGATGCCGGTCACGTGGTGGGCGATGAAGTCGTGCAGGTCACGGGCGAACTCCGCGCGCTGCTCGGCGCGCACCAGCGCGATCGCCCGGTCCCGGCCGGCAGCCATGATCCGCAGGTAGAGCCCCACCCCGGCGGCGCCGGCCGCGGCGAGCACCTGGAGCAGCCCGAAGATCACCAGCAGGTTCTCGGTGCCGGAGCGCAGCGGCAACGCGGCGACCGCCAGCCCGACGGCCACCGCCGCCCACGGGGCGAGCCGGGGCGCGCCCCAACGGGTGACCACGAAGACCACACCGATCAGCCCGGCCGACTCGGCGAGCCCCCAACTGCTGCTGAACAGGTAGATGTCGTTGGAGAAGAGCAGGACGGCCGCGGTCACGGCCAGTGAGACGAAGGCGAGCCCCAGCGCGGCCAGCGGCAGCAGCCGCGAACCCAGCCGGTGCACCGGCAGCCAGAGCGGCACCGTCGCCATCGCCAGCCCCATCCGCACCAGCAGGAGCAGGAGAGCGGCCAGGCTCTCCGGCGCCCCGAACCGGAGGTCGAAGAGGGCGAGCAGCCCCATGGCCAGCAGGCCGGCGGCCTGGGCCAGGCGTACCCACCAGTGTCGAAGATCCGGCGTGCTCATGGTGACCCAGCGTAGCCAGCGGACGGCGCGGGCAGATCGGCCGAAAGACAGACCCGGCGCCGGCGATACCCGGCCACGGGCCGATGTGCCCACCCGCCCACGGCGGCGAGGCTGTCCGGGCCACATCGCAGCCACCGGCTGTCCAGCCACATCGCAGCCACTGGAGGAACAATGACAACCCACGCCCCGCCGGAGACCAGCCACGCCGCGGTCGCCGCGGTCGACCTGGTGAAGGTGTACGGCAGCGGCGACACCGCCGTCCGTGCCCTGGACGGGGTCTCGGTCGGCTTCGGCCGGGCCGAGTTCACCGCCATCATGGGCTCGTCCGGGTCCGGCAAGTCGACGCTCATGCACTGCCTCGCCGGCCTCGACACGGCCACCTCCGGCCGCGTCCTGCTCGGCGGCACGGAGTTGACCGGCCAGTCGGACCGGACGCTGACCCGGGTCCGCCGGGAGCGGATCGGCTTCGTGTTCCAGTCCTTCAACCTGCTGCCGCAGCTCACCGCCGCACAAAACATCACCCTGCCGCTGGACCTCGCCGGCCGTCAGCCCGATGCCGAACTCCTCACGCACCTGGTGCGGATGCTGGGCCTCGGTGACCGGCTCAACCACCGCCCCAGCGAACTCTCCGGCGGCCAGCAGCAGCGGGTCGCGTTGGCCCGCGCCCTGGTGGCCCGACCCGAGGTGGTCTTCGCCGACGAGCCGACCGGCAACCTCGACTCCCGCTCCGGGGCGGAGGTGCTCACCATCCTGCGCGACTCGGTACGCGACCTCGGCCAGACCGTCGTCATGGTCACCCACGACCCGATCGCCGCCGCGTACGCCGACCGGGTGGTGCTGCTCGCCGACGGGCGGGTCGCCGGCGAGATCGACAAGCCGGACCAGGTGTCGGTCACCGACGCGCTGCGTGACCTGGCGGCCCGTCGATGAGGGCGACAGTGCTGCGTACCCAGACGAGCGCCGCGGCCCGGCGGCCCGGCCGGCTGATCCTGACCGGCCTGGCGATCCTGGTCGCCTCCTTCGTCGTCTTCGGCACCGTGCTGGTGCAGCAGATCACCGAGCGGACCGTGCGGGACAACCTCAGTGGCACCCCGGCCGTCACCGACCTGGTGATCGGCAGCGTCGACGTGCCGCCACCCACCGTGACGGACCTGCGGAAGATCCGGGCCGTTCCCGGGGTGGTCGAGGCGGTGCCCCGGGTGGCGACCGGGGTCTCCATCGGCGCGGGGTACCTCAACCTCCAGGCGGATCCGGGGAGCGGCCCGCTGAGCACGGTCCGGGTGATCGAGGGCAGTTATCCGGACCAGCCCGGCGAGATCGCGATCACCCCGCGTACCGCCGAACGGCTCGGGCTCTCGGTCGGCACCACCACCAGCGGTACCGGCGGCGAACTCACCACGCCCGCCCCGCTCACCGTGACCGGTGTGGTGGACGTCGCCGCCGACGCCGGCTACGACGCGTACGCCCCGGAGAGCGCCGTGATCGGCTGGGCGCGCCTGACGGCGGTGGAGCGCGTCGACGTCCGGGTCGGTGCCGGCGCCTCGACGGAGGACGTCCGGCAACGGGTGAGCGCGGCGGTCGCCGGCCAGCCGATCCGCTCCGGCGCCGAGGTGCGCGACGCCGAGGCCAACGCGGCGGCCGAACAGGTCGCGAAACTCTTCGTCCTGGTCGGCATGTTCGTCTCCATCGCGGTCGCCGCGGCGGCGCTGGTGGTCACCTCGACCTTCCGCATCGTCTTCGCCCAGCGGATGCGGCAGCTCGCGCTGCTGCGGGCCGTCGGCGCGAGTCGGGGCACCCTGGTCGGCGCGTTGACCGCCGAGGGCGCCCTGACCGGGTTGGTCGCCGGGGTCGTCGGGGTCGCCGGCGCCCTCACCCTCGGGTACGCGTTGCCGGCGATCCTGCGCGCCACCGGCCACTCGGTCTCCTCGCCGGGCCTGCCCCTGGCGGCGGCGGTCGCGGTGGTGATCGGCGCGGTCGTGATCACCGTGCTGGCCGTGCTGGCACCGGCGCTCTCGGCCGCCCGGGTCTCCCCGTTGGAGGCGCTGCGGACGGCGAGCACCACCGGCGGCCGGCGCGGCATCGGTGTGCTGCGTCTGGTCCTCGGGCTGCTCCTGACCGTCGGCGCGGTCCTGGCGGCGGTCGCCACGATCAGCCAGTTGCCGAAGCCGGAGCAGTCGGACTACGACCCGTCGATGCCACTGCTCCTGCTCGTCGCGTCCGGCGCGCTGGCGTTCTTCGCGCTGGTGGCCCTCGGCCCGCTGCTGGTGCGCCCGGTGCTGGCCGTGGTGGGTTGGCCGCTGCGCCAGCTCGGGCCGCTCGGGCGGATGTCGGTCGGCGGGATCGGCGGGGCGCCGCGCCGAGCCGCCGCGGTCTCCGTCGTGGTCGCGCTGGGCGTGACCCTGATCTCCGGGGTGGTCATCGGCGGCGCGTCGTTGCAGATCCTCGCCGACCGCGAGATGGCGCTGTCGGCGCCGACCGACTTCGAGGTCACCGGCAACGGTGGGACGTTGCCGCCGGACGTGGTGCGCCGGGCCGAGGCGGCGCGCGGCGCGCTGGCCCGGGTGGTGCCGTACCGGATGGTCGGTGACGCCACGCTGCTGCGCGGCGCCGACAAGCTCGGCGACGTCGACCCCGGTTACCCGACCAGCGACCTGGACGTGGCGGCGTTGCCGAGCACCGGCGCGCTGGACGTCGCCCAGGGCACCCTGGCCGATCGGGGTCCCGGCCGGATCGTGCTGAACAGCTGGGTCGCCCGGGACGCGGGTCTGCGGGCCGGCGACACCGTCACGCTCGCCGTCGCCACGGGTCGGGTCGAGGTGCGGGTGGTCGCGGTCCTGCCCGGCGACGGCCCGCTGCACGCGGGCATCCTCGCCGATCCGGCCGACCTGGACCGGATCGGTGTGCCGGCCGCGTACACCGGTCTGCTGGCCGACGCGGCCGGTGCCGGCGAGGACGGCCGCACCACCGGCGTGCGGGCGCTGCGGCAGGCGATCGGGGGCAGCGAAGGGGTGGGCCTCGCGGTGCTCGCCGACGAACGGGACCGCAACGACGCGTTGCTGCGCACCCTGGTCTGGATCGCGGTGGGCCTGGTCGGCCTGACCGTGCTGATCGCCGTCGTCGGCGTGGGCTCCACGACCGCGCTGTCGGTGGTGGAGCGGATCCGCGAGTCCGGGCTGCTCCGCGCGATCGGCCTGTCCCGGACCGGCCTGCGCACGATGCTGACCGTCGAGTCCGGCCTGTACGGGGTGATCGGCGCGACAATCGGCCTGCTGCTCGGCGTCCCGTACGCCTGGTTGACGGTCCAGACCCTCGGGATCGAGGCACCGCTCACCGCGCCGCTGCTACCGCTGGCCGGGCTGTTCGTGGTGCTCGTCGCGCTGACCGCGCTGGCCGGGGTGCTGCCGGCCCGCCGGGCGTCGCGGGTCAGCCCGGTGGTGGCGCTGGGGGCCGACAACTGAGCACCCCGTGGGCCGGCACCGGAACGTGGTGCCGGCCCACGGCGGCCCGCTCAGTTGGGGTTGTTGGCGTGGGTCAGCGTCTCCCAGGCGACGAAGAGGTTGTTGGTTCCGGCCGGACGTTGTTGCAGCGTGAGCGTCTGGGTGTTGGTCATGACGTTGCCCAGCCGGGTGCTCATCGCGTTGAAGCCGACCTCGGTGATCGGTCCCAGGCCTCGGGTGAGGCTGCCGCCGCAGAGCCAGGACGGAGGCGCCTCGCCGAGCTGGTAGCGGGAGTGGAAACCGAGCGCCTGGCGCAACCGCTCACCGACCTGTGGGTACAGGTCCCGTCCCTGGATCCGGGAGGTCTCCGCGACGTGCGAGATGGCGGAGATCCCGTAGCCGGTGTGGACGAAGTCGCGGCACGTCTCCTGCGCGAGGCCGGCGACGAAGGTGGACTGGCCCTGCCAGTAGCCGATGATCTCCGAGCTGGTGTCCAGGCCGCTGCCGGGTGTGGTGTACGGCAGTGCGCCGTCGCTGGGCAGGTAGACGAAGGCCCGGGTGCGGTTGAGGAAGCGGCTGACCGCCGCGTCGTAGGCGCTCCGATCGTCCAGGAAGACCGAGATGCCGACCGCCGCCTCCATCATGGTCAGTTCCCAGTTGCCGTTGCTGTTCGAGCCGTTGCGCACCACCGGCAGGTAGACGTTGCGCAGCATCGTGGCGAAGCGGTTGGCGTTGGGCCAGCTCGTGTACGTGTATTTGATGATCTCGGCGGCCCGGGGCCAGACCGAGGCCGCCCAGCCGGTTTGCAGCGGGGCATTGCTGCCGGTGTGCGCGGTGATCGTGGCCGACCACGCGTCCATGATCTGGATCGACTTCTGCGCGTACCGGGCGTCGCCGGTGACGTACCAGGCGAGCGCGTCGGTGTACGCGGCGATCGCGTCCTCCCGCTCCTCGGTGCAGCCGTTGTTGGGGTTGGAGTAGGAGCCGCACTCGACCACCGAGCGGGGTGCCGGGGTGCGCGACAGCGAGGCGTACCGGCTGCCCATCATCTGGCTGTAGGCCGACGCCCACGGCTGCGCGCCGGCCTGCACCCGACCGCGGACGAAGTCGAGCTGACCCCGGCTGACCAGCACGCCGGGGTGCGTGAAACCACCGGACGGGGGTGGTGTGGTGCCACCGCCGGTGGGCAGCGTCCAGGTCTGGTTGGCGGTGCCGGTGCAACTCCAGATCTGGAGCGGCGTGCCGTCGGCGGCGCTCTGGCCGGTCGCGTCGAGGCACTTGCCGGAGATGGGATTGACCACCTGCCCGGCGGTGGACGACCACTGCTGCGCCCCGGTGCCGTTGCAGTCGTAGATCTGCACCCGGGCGCCGTTGGCGGTGCTGGCGGCGGCGATGTCGAGGCACTTGCCCAGCGCCCGGATCGTGCCGTCGTCGCCGACCGTCCACTGTTGCGCCGTCGAGCCGGTGCAGGTGTAGAGCTGGACCGCCGTGTTGTTCGCTGGGTTCGCGGCGGCCACGTCGACGCACTTGCCGCCGTACCCGGTGATGGCGCCCGTCGCGGCCGCCATCGCGGGTGCGGCGCCGACCGTCAGGCCGGTCGGTACGGCGAGCAGGGCCGCGGCGAGCGCGGAGGTCAGTCTGATGCGGGGGCGGCGGGGCAGGCGCCCGGCCAATCGTCGCGCCATGTGGGGGTCCTTCCGGGGCGGCGAAACAACTGTAAAGTGTGTTAATCATTACAGTCGCACACACGGATATCAATGTCTTCGTCGCCCCACACGCCCTAAGGGTGCATGGACGCACCCTTGAGCACCTTGTCCACCACGGTGCGTGGAGCGTGCAGCGCCACGCCGACCAGGTCGAGCTTGTCCCGGCCGACGGCCTGCACGGCGGCCCGGTTGTCCCGGTCGTTGCCGGTGGCGAACAACTCCGACGTGAAGACCGCCATCCGCAACCCACGGGCCAGGGCGCGCGAGTGCGCGCCGACAAGCGTGGCCCGGTCACCGGCGAAGACCAGCACCGGCTGGCCGAACATCGGCAGGTACGCGGTCCCGTCCGCGTCGCGGTACTCCTCGCCCAGCAGCTCCGGCACGGCGTTCGCGATGCCACTGACCAGAAAGGCCGTGACGTTGAGCCGCTGCCAGCTCGCCAGGTCGTTGCGCAGCAGTACGGCGATCTTGGTGGGGAATCGGATGGGTTCGCTCATGGCGTCGAGCCTGCCCGCCGCGACACCTACCGGTCTTGTACGTTCTTAGCGTGACCACCCGCCCGCCGGGCTCGCACGTCAGCGCGTGGCGACCTGCGGTAGCCGGGGTCGCCGAGGTCTTCCACGCCCATTTCGTGGACCACGCCTACCCGCGGCACATCCACGACGTGTGGACGCTGCTGATCGTCGACGACGGCGCGGTCCGCTTCGACCTCGACCGACACCGGCACGGCGCGCTGCCTACCTCGGTCACCCTGCTGCCGCCGTACGTGCCGCACGACGGCCGCTCCGCCACCGCGAACGGCTTCCGCAAGCGGGTCCTGTACCTCGACACCTCGGCGCTCGGGGCCGAGCTGGTCGGCCGGGCGGTCGACGAGCCGGACCTGGCCGACCCGCGGCTGCGCGACCGGATCGACCACCTGCACCGGGTGCTCGCCGCACCCGGTGACGAATTCGAGGCCGAGAGTCGGCTCGCGCTCATCCTGGACCGGCTGCGCGGGCAGCTCCACAAGCGCACCCCGGTCAGCCTCACACCGCCCGCGGGTGGCCTCGCGGCCCGACTGCGGGAGCTGCTGGACTCCCGGACCGTCGAGGGCGTCACGCTGGGGGAGGCCGCCGAGCTGCTGCACGCCCACCCGACCCACCTGGTCCGCACGTTCACCCACGTGCACGGGGTGCCACCCCACTCGTACCTGACCGGTCGCCGGGTCGAGCTGGCGCGCCGCCTGCTCCTCGCCGGGCAGCGGCCCGCCGCGGTCGCCGTCGCGGCCGGCTTCTTCGACCAGGCGCACCTGACCCGCCACTTCCGGCGGCACCTGGGCGTCAGCCCGGCGCGCTACACCCGGCGACGGACCCGGCGCTCCGGCGAGGGCTGACCGCGATCAGACGAGTTGTCCGCCGATGACGGTGAGCAGCCGCAGTCTCTCGTCGCTGGCCGACCCGGGCACGGCGGTGAAGACCAGCAACGTCTGGGACGCGTCGGGGTCCACCAGGGTCTGACAGTGCAGCTCCAAGGCCCCGACCTCCGGGTGCAGGAAGCGCTTCGGCGGGCAGTAGCCGGCCGGCACCGGGTGCTCCCGCCAGAGCTGGGCGAACTCCGGGCTCCGGGTCAGCAGATCCTCGACGAGGGTGGCGGCCCGCGACCCCCGGCCGTCCCGGGTGTACGAGGCGTGCAGGCTCGCCACGAGCAGGCGGCTCTGCGTGTGGTGGTCCTCCGCCGGGTGCAGCCGCCGTGCCGCCGGGTCGGTGAACCAGCGGTGGTGCGCGCTGCGGGCCAGCCCGGTGTGCCGGGTCTCGTCGCCGAGCAGGGCGATGGCCGGCGCGGTCTGCGCCAGGGTCTCGCCGAGATGGTTCACCACCTGGGCCGGTGTGTCGTGCATCCGGTCGAGGATCCGCATCATTCCCGGGTTGACGTGGTCGGCCCGTACCGTCCGGTGGGGGACGGCGTGGCCGGCGAGTTGGAACAGGTGATCCCGTTCGGCCCGGGAGAGCCGCAGGCCACGGGCCAGGGCGGCGAGCATCTGCTCCGACGGGTGTGGCCCCCGCTGCTGCTCCAACCGGCTGTAGTAGTCGGTGGACATACCGCTCAACGTGGCGACTTCCTCGCGCCGTAGCCCACTGGTGCGCCGACGTGTGCCCCGGGGCAACCCGACGTCCTCGGGCTGAAGGGCCTCGCGGCGGGTGCGCAGGAAGCTGGCGAGCGGGGCGCGGTCCACGGTGTCTCATCCTCCACCCGGTCGGAGTGCTCGGTGCCGGCGGTGCCGGCACATCGGGTGCAACAGGCGCGCAGGGGTGCGATGTTCCGCGAGCGGACGGCCCGGACCACCAGCACGTTCCGGGCCGCCCGGCGGTCGACGGCCAACGCCACGACCCGCAGAGATGCGCTGCCCGGCGCGGGTGGAGGTCGCCTCGCCGACGGTCGCGCCGGGCCCAGGCGTCCGTTCGCCGGCCGGGCCTGTCGCCTGACAGGCCGGTCGCAGATGGATCATGACGACCGAAAGTGTCGTACACCTGTTCTAGGCTCTGTTCATGGTCGAGGAGTTGACGCAGGCAGAGGACGCCTTCGCGGCCTGCTCCGATGCGGCCACCTGGGCACTGCCCGAGGCCGAGCTGATCGCCGCGCTCGACACCGCGCACCGCGTCGAGCAGCGTCTCGCCGCGGTGAAGCTGGCCCTGATTCGCGAGCTCGACGGCCGAGGCGCCGCCGCCACGCAGGGTGCTTCCTCGACCGTGGTCTGGCTCCGCGACCGGTTGCGCCTCACCATCCCGGCCGCCCGTCGCCTCGTCGACCTCGCCGCCGCGCTGGACACCGGCGATCCTGGGGTACGCCACGCACTGGCCGATGGCCAGATCACTGTGGACCAGGCCCGGGTCATCGCCGACGCGGTCGACACCGTGCAGGCCACCGCCGGTCCCGAGGCAGCTGACAAAGCCCTCGGAGTGCTCGTCGAGTGGGCCGGGCAATTCGACCCCACCCTCTTACGCAGACTCAGCACCCGCATCCTCGACCACGTCGCACCCGACATCGCCGACGCCGCCGCCGAAGCGGCTCTGGACGCCGAGGCCCGCCACGCCACCCGCGACCGCCACCTCACGCTCTCCACCCTCACCGACGGTCGCCTGCGACTCACCGGCATCCTCGACACCGAGACCGCCGGGCTGCTCCGCGCCGCCATCGACCCACTCGGCGCACCCTCGGGCCCCGATGACAAGCGTTCTCCCGGGCAACGCCGGCACGACGCCATCGGCAACGTGTGCCGCCTCGCCCTGCGGACCGGCGAGTTGCCCGAGCACGGCGGGGATTCCGCCCAGATCGTCGTCACCACCAGCTACGACGGTTTGACCCGGCAACTGGGCAGCGGCACCCTCGACACCGGCCTGCACCTCACCCCCGAGGCCGTACGCCGACTCGCCTGCGACGCCGCCATCCTCCCCGCCGTCCTCAGCGGAGCCGGCCAACCACTCGACCTCGGGCGGCAACGCCGCCTCATCACCGGCCCCCTCCGGCGAGCACTGGTGCTGCGTGACCGCGGCTGCGCCTTCCCGGGCTGCGACCGCCCACCGCGCTGGTGCGACGCCCACCATATCCACCACTGGGCCGACGGCGGCACCACCAGCCTCACCAACGCCGTCCTGCTCTGCGGCCACCACCACCGGCACCTGCACCACAGCGACTGGACCGTGCGATTGGCAGGCGACGGCCACCCCGAATTCGTCCCACCCGCCTGGCTTGACCCCGCTCAACTCCCTCGGCGCAACCACTACCACCGACGAACGTGAGCACCAGCAGCAGACAACGAGCACGTCGTCCGGCAGGCCGACCGAGCGGCCAGCACAGCACGCTCGCAGTCCACGCGGCCACCGAGGTGAAGAGCGGCGCGCGACGAGGATCCGGCACGGCCCACCGGCCACCGGGGCGGTGCGGGGCGCGCGGCCAGGGTCCGGCACGCCCCGCGCCCGCTCAGCTACTGCGGTCGGTGGATTGATTGATCACCAGGGCACCACACCGGCGTCCTCGAAGAACCCGCCGGTAGGCCCGTTGTCGGGCAGGGTCGCGAGTCGGATCGCGATCGCCGCACCCTGTTGCGGGGTACGGACGCCGCGGAAGCCGTTGAGGTCGGTCGCGACGAAGCCAGGGCAGGCGGCGTTGATCAGGATCTTCGTGCCGCGCAGTTCCTTGGCGTACTGGACGGTGACGGCGTTGAGAAACGTCTTCGACGGCGCGTACGCGACGGCGAGCGGGCCTGTCGCCAACTCGTCGGTGGAGCCGCTCTGCCGGGTGAGGGAGCCGACGCCGCTGGACATGTTCACGATCCGCGGTGACGCCGAGCGACGCAGCAGGGGCAGCATGGCGTTGGTGACGCGGATGACGCCGATCACGTTGGTCTCCACCGCCGTCCGTACGGCCGCGAGGTTGACCGTGGTCGGCTCCTGCGGCACACCGCCGGTGACGCCGGCGTTGTTGACGAGTACGTCGAGACCGCCGGCACGTTTCTCGACCAGCCGGACGGCGGCGGCGACGCTCGCGTCGTCGGTCACGTCCAGTGGCACACCGAACGCGTCGACGCCGGCGAGGCGCAACTTCTCCACCGCGGCTTCTCGGCGCGTGTCGTCCCGCGCACCGACCCCGACGCTCCATCCGAGGGCGCCCAGGCCGGCCGCGATCTCGTACCCGATTCCCTTGTTCGCGCCGGTGACCAGCGCGATCGTCGTTTGGCTCATGCATCCGATCGTGTCCGCGCCCCAGCGGGCCGCCAACACCGCTTGGGTGGGCGTCGATACCTCCCGGGTATCCATCGAGGCCACGCCATAGGCGCCCGAGTGGGACGGGCCGTGCCGTCGGTACCGTTGGGGTATGGAGACGCGTGAGCTGCGGTATTTCGTCGCGGTCGCCGAGGAGTTGCACTTCGGGCGCGCTGCGCGGAGGCTCGGGATCGCGCAGCCGCCACTGTCGCGGGCGATCGCGCAGTTGGAACGGCGGCTCGGGGTGGCGCTGCTGGAACGCACCAGCCGCACCGTCGCGCTGACCGAGGCCGGCTCGGTGCTACTGGTCGAGGGCCGGGCGGCCCTCGACGCGGTCGAGGCCGCCGAGCGCCGTACCCGCCGCGCAGCCCTCGTCGGGGCCGGCCATCCCGGCCTGGTCCTCGTCACGAAGGCTGGAGCGTCCGGCGAGTTGCTGTCGAAGCTGCTTGACGCGTACGCCTCCGAGCCTGGCGCGGTCTCCGTCGACGTGCTGCTGTCCGGGATCGGCGAGCAGGAGCGACTGTTGCGCGACGGGCGGGCGGATGTGGCGCTGCTGCACCGGCCGTTCGACTCGACGGTCGGACTGGACACCGAGGAGTTGAGCACCGAGGGGCAGGTTGTGGTCCTGCCGGCCGGGCACCCCCTCACCGCCCAGGCCCAGGTGCGGATGGCCGACGTCACCGCGCTACCAGACCTGCCGCCGCCCCGCCGCCCCGGCCCCGACGGCACGTACCCGGACGGACCCGGTCCGCAGGTGCGGGACAGCGCGCAGCTGTACCAGCTGATCGCGCTCGGCCGAGCGTCGGCGGTCCTGCCCGAGTCGTGCCGGGCCGACCTGCGCCGCGATCTCGTTGCCGTGCCGGTGCTGGACGCGCCAACCGTGACGACGGTGATCGCGTGGCCGCCGCACAGCCGATCCCTGGCCCTCGCCGGGCTGATCCGGACCGCGATCCGCCTCTAGCTCGCGGTGCTACTCACTGCCCCAGCTCGCGGTGCTACTCGCTGATCGACACCCCGACGTCCGGCCCAAATGGGACGGCCGATCGGATTGCGCCCCCAGGTGGTCACGAAACCCGGCGGCGAACCGTCACAACTGACGGTTAGTCTGCCAGCGCGCGTCGTCGCCCCGGTACGTCGCGCCACGCGCCGACGCAGGCACGCACGTCGCCACCACCCACCATTCGGCGCTCAATCGACTACAGGAGAGTTAGTGACACAGCAATCCGTCGCGACATCGGACAAACTCGACGGCGCGGTGCTCAAGGTGGCAGGCGTCGTCGTCCTCGGCGCGATCATGTCGATCCTCGACGTGACAGTGGTCAGTGTGGCGCTGCCCAAATTCCAGGACGAGTTCGACGCGTCGTACGCACGCGTCGCGTGGACGATGACCGCCTACACCCTCGCGCTCGCCACCGTGATCCCGCTCAGCGGCTGGGCGGCCGACCGGTTCGGCACCAAGCGCCTCTACATGGTGGCGCTGGCCCTGTTCACCATCGGGTCGGGGCTCTGCGCCACGGCCGACACGATCGGCGAGCTGATCGGCTACCGCGTGCTCCAGGGCCTCGGCGGCGGCATGCTCATGCCGCTGGGCATGACCATCATGACCCGCGCGGCGGGACCGCACCGGATCGGCCGACTGATGGCCGTCCTGGGCATCCCGATGCTGCTCGGGCCGATCGGCGGCCCGATCCTCGGCGGCTGGCTGATCGACACCGCCAGTTGGCACTGGATCTTCCTGATCAACCTGCCGATCGGCGTCGTCGGCCTGATCTACGCGCAGATGGCGCTGCCGAAGGACGCCCCCGAGCCGTCCGAGTCGTTCGACTTCGTCGGCATGCTCATGCTCTCGCCGGGCCTGGCGCTCTTCCTCTACGGCGTGTCGTCGCTGCCGGAGGCGGGCACCTTCACCGCGACCAAGGTCTGGGCGCCGATGCTCGTCGGCGGCGCGCTGGTGGTGGCGTTCGTGCTCTACTCGTTCAAGCCCCGGCACCCGTTGCTCGACCTGCGGCTGTTCCGCAACCGCAGCCTGACCATCGCCTCGGTGACGCTGTTCGTGTTCATCATCGCGTTCATGGGCGCCGGCCTGCTGTTCCCGAGCTACTTCCTCCAGGTGCGTGGCGAGACGACGCTGACCGCCGGGCTGTTGATGGCCCCGCAGGGCATCGGCGCGTTGCTCACCATGCCGATCGCCGGCATCCTGGCCGACCGGGTACCGATCGGGCGGACCGTCCCGTTCGCGCTGGCGCTCATCGTCGTCGGGTTCTTCGGCTTCACCCAGGTTGACCCGCAGACCTCGTACCTGCTGCTTGAGGGCTCGCTGTTCGTGATGGGACTGGGCATGGGCGGCACGATGATGCCGATCATGACGTCGGCGTTGCGGACGCTGTCGGCAAACGACGTGGCGCGCGGCTCGACGCTTGTCAACATCCTCCAGCAGATCGGCGGCTCGGTCGGTGCCGCCGTCATGTCGGTGATCCTCACCAACGAGCTGAACGGATCCCGGCCGATCCCCGGCCTGGTGGACGAGAGCGGCAAGCCGATCACCGAGGCCGGGCTGGCCATCGCCTCCCAGCAGCGGCCGGAGCTGCTCCAGCAGATGCCGGTGGACCCGTCGATCATCGAGCGCGGGCTCGACTTCGCCGCCAAGTCGTTCGCCACCACGTTCTGGGTCGGGTTCGCGCTTGTCGTGCTCACGCTCATCCCGGCGGCGTTCCTGCCGCGCCGACGCCAGCCGGCGCAGCTCGACGACCCGCAGGGCGAGCAGGTCAGGACGCCCGTCGTCATCCACTGATGCGACGCGCCCGCCGCGCTCAGCGCCTCCTCCGGAGGTGAGCGCGGCGGGCGCGGCAGTGGCTCAGCGCAACGGGCCGTCGCCGGGTCCGTCCGGGTCCTCGACCACGTGGATCGCGGCCTCCTCGGCGCTTGCCCCGCCCGCGTCGATGCCGGCGTCCCACGCCACCGACTCGGCCTCGTCGTCCTCCCGGACGCCCTCGTCGTAGGCGACGAGGCGGCCCGCGCGGGCCTCGCTCTCGTACCCCCGGCGGGTCAGCTCGTCCTCGTCGTCGCCGCCCTCGGCGTAGGGGTCGACATCCGGCACCTCCTGGGCGAGGTGCTGCGCCACGGACTCGCCCGCCCGCTCCTCGGCCGGCGTGGTGCCGAACCGGTTGGCGGCGGTCCAGTGGTCCTCGGCGACGATGCCGGTGTCGAGGGGGTCGCCGACCCGGTCGTCGTCGAGGGTGTCGGAGGCGTCCAGGACTCCGTCGTCCTCAGCCACGTTCCACTCGTCGACGGAATCCATCCGCTCGGTCTGGCTCACGGCGGTCTCCTCTTCGTCACGGTGCACCAAAGTGCCCAGCCTATGACCGTGCAACGCCGGCGAGCGCCGAGGCCTGCCCGCTGTGACGAACCGACCTCGGCCGCACCGGTTCAGCGCGTGAGCAGCTCGACCACGGCCGCGGTGAACTCCGCCGGCTGCTCGATGTGGGCGAAGTGCCCGCTCTGCTCCAGCAGCACCAGCCGCGAGTCCTTGAGGCCCGCGTGCAGTTCCTCGGCGCGGCGCGGGGGGCAGATGAAGTCGTACGCGCCGACGATCACCACGACGGGCACGGCGATCTCCGCCAGGTTCTCCCGCACGTCGAAGGGCGTCGGGTCCTGTGCGCTCGCCGGGGCCAACGAGATCCGGACGGCGGCCTGGAACGGGGCGAACTCGTCCTGTCGGCCCCAGAAGTCCGCGAAATAGACCGGAAGGGCGGCGCGCAGGGCCGTCGCCAACGACTCGTCGTCGGTGGCGGCGCCGATCTGTCCGAAGGCCGCCGGGACCGCCGCCGCCTCCGGCCGGTCCGGGTGCCGCTGCGGGTACGCGGCCAGCCCAGTCATCGCCTCGGCCCAGAACTCGGCGCCGGTGACGGGTGAGGTGTCGTACAGGGCGAGACCGGCGACCCGGTCCGGGTGGGCGAGCGCGTACCGCTGGACGACGAAACCGCCGTGCGAGTGCCCGAGGAGGTACACCCGGGGTGCGCCGAGGTGCTGGACGACGGCGTCGAGGAACCGGACATACGTGTCGAGACGGTAGTCGGCGGGGTCGTCGAGGCGCCCCGAGGCGCCGGTGCCGACCGGCTCGACGTACACCATCGTGAAGTGTTCTTCCAGGCTCGGCGTCCGCAGGTACGCCCACTCGATGCCGGGGCCGCCGGAGTGCGCCACGCACACCGGGCCGGTGCCGGCGACGTGGTAGACCTGCCGGACGCCGTCGACGAGGAAGGTGTGGGCGCCCGGTGCGAGGGCGCTGACGTCGTGGCTGGTGGAACCCATGAACTATCTCCCGATTCGAGACCCGCCCGGGCGTGTGCCGGCACGGCGACTGGTGCATGACACGGACCAGATGCGTGGGTCGACGGGAAAGTTCGCTCGGTCGGAGACGTTTTTTCAGCGCAGCGCGGGCACGGGGTGGAAGAGGGTGAGGCGGCGTACCCGCCCCTCGCGCAGCACCTGCAGCCACAGCGCCGCGGGCGGACAGTGCTCCGGGTCGTCCGGTGGGCTGATCAGGTCGGTCTCCCAGATCAGCACGTCGCCGCTGGCCACGACATTGCGCAGCCGCTGGCGTACCCCGGCGGTCAGGTCGCGGTTCATGCCGTTGACCGCCAGGTCACGGCCACCGCGCGGGCCACCCGGGACGAGCATCTCGGCGTGCGGCCACCAGTTCTCGCGCACGACCCGGTCGAAGTCGCCGGCCATCGCCGTGGCGATCATGTCGCGACCCTCCCGCCACCGGGACTCGCTCGCCGCGGCGACGTCGGTGTGCGCGGCGTCCGCCGCCGTGCGCAGGCCGCCGGTGAGCGCACGGCGGGCGTGGCTGAGCCGGCTGCGGACGGTGCCGACCGGGATTCCGCACACGGCCGCGATCTGCTCGTACGAGGACGCGTCGCTGAAGTAGCGCAGGAGCGTGACCAGCCGGTCCGGCTCGGACAGGCGCCCGATGGCGTGCCACACCCAGTCGCGCATCGCGCCCCGGTCCAGTGCCTCCTCCGGGGTGGGTGTGTCGGCCGGGCCGGCGAACCACTCCGGCTCGGCGACCGGGACGGCTCTGGGGCCGCGAAGCATCGTCCGACTGTTGTTGCGGACGATGGCGCGCAGCCACGGGCCGACGGCGGCCGGGTCGCGGACGTCGCCGATCCGCCGCAGCGCCACCAGCATCGCGTCCTGCACCGCGTCCTCGGCGTCCGGCCCGTAGCCGAGGACGCTGAGCGCCACGGCCCGCATCTCGGCCTCGTGACGGGCCAGCAGCGCACCGAGCGCCGCCGCGTCGCCCGCCTGCGCGAGCACCACCAGCTCCGTGTCACCCTGTGTCACGCCTACGTCCTCCAGTGCGTCCCATTCGTGGCGGTCTGGGCGGTCTGCTCGGTGCCTGTCGCCCCTCCCAGCCTACGACGCGTGAGGGCGTCAATCTCTGGGCCGGAACCCGGACGGTCGTCCGACGGCGACGGTGGCTGCCGAAAAGTGACGTACGTCGGTCGTAGCGTGGGAGGCATGACTGGACGCGCTCTCGAAGCCCCGCCCTCGTCTGCGGCCGACGTCCGCGTGGGCCTGCGGTGACCGAGCTGAGCTGGGCGCAGGTGTCCGCCCGGCGACTGGCGCGGCACGGGCTCTCGGCACCGGCGGCGTCCGCGCCGGACGCCGACCCGGACGTGGACCGCGTCGCCGACGTGGTGTCCACGATGTGCGGTGCGCACGCCCAGGTCGCCTCGGCCGCCGAACTGTCCGTCGGGCTCCGCGTCCCGGGCGCCACTCGTGCGCTGGTGCGCCAGGCGGTGTGGGGCGACCGGACCCTGGTCAAGACCCGTGGTCCGCGCGGGACGGTGCACCTGCTCGCCGCCGCGGACCTGCCGATGTGGACCGGCGCGCTGAGCGCGATGCCCGCCCCGCCGTGGGAGCAGAACCGTGGGCTGTTGACTGCCGAGCAGACCGAGCAGGTCCTCGCGGCCATCGCCGACGCGTTGGCCGAGGCCGAGCTGACAAGTGCCGAGCTGACCGAGGAGGTCGTTGCCCGCACCGGCTCGTGGGCGGGCGAGCGGGTCATGGAGGCCTTCCAGGACAAGTGGCCCCGGTGGATGGCCGCGATGTCGGCCGCCACCCGGGGCGGAGTGATGTGCCACGGCCCGACCCGGGGACGCGCCACGACCTACACCAGTCCGGCCCGCTGGCTGCCCGGGTTCACGCCGATGCCCGGCCCGGCGGCGCTGGCCGACCTCGTCCGGCGCTATCTGCACGCGTACGGGCCGGCCACTCCCGCCCAGTTCGCCCAGTGGCTGTCGGCGACCGAGCGGTGGGCGACCGGGGTGTTCCGGTCGCTGGACCTGGCCGAGGTCACCGTCGCCGGCACGCGGGCGTGGGTGGCCGCCGGCGACACCGACTTTCCGGACGAACCGCCGTCCGGGTTGCGGTTGCTGCCCTACTTCGACGCGTACGCGGTCGGCTGCCACCCCCGTGAGCGGCTCTTTCCCGGGGCCGCCGCCGAGCGGGCGCTGGCCGGAGGACAGGCCGGCAACTTTCCGGTGCTGCTCGTGGACGGGACGGTCGCCGGGGTGTGGCACCAGCGCCGCTCCGGGCGCACGATCCGCATCACCGTCGAGCCGTTGCGGGCGCTCGGCGCCGCTCGCCGCCGGGCATTGGAGGAGGAGGTCGAGCGGATCGGCCACATTCTGGAAGGCAATCCGTCGTTGACAATCGGAACTGTGGACGTCGGCCCGCACGCCTGAGTCAGGATGAGGGCGTGAACATCGAGCCGGTCGACCACGCGCCCCGGCAGGCGTTCCCCTGGGCGGTCCTGCGGCAGCGCTGGGAGGACCTCACCTTCCTGCACTGGGCCGTCGCCCCGGAGATCGTCGCGCCGTTGCTGCCGGCCGGCACCCGCCCGGACACGATGGACGGCGTGAGCTTCGTCGGCCTGATCGGCTTCCGGATGGTCGGGCTGGGCTTCGGCCGCGGTCCGGGTGTGCCGTATTTCGGCACCTTCGCCGAGACCAACGTCCGGCTCTACTCGGTCGACGACACCGGCCGGCGAGCCGTGGTGTTCCGCTCGCTGGACGCGTCCCGCCTGCTGCCGGTGCTGGTGGCGCGGGCGACTCTGCGGCTGCCGTACCTCTGGTCGTCGATGCGGTTGGACCACGACGGCGACCGCCGCAGCTACCGGTGCCGGCGACGTTGGCCCGGGCCGGCGGGTACGACGAGCGCGATGGTGGTGCGGGTGGGGGAGCGGATCGCCGACCCGACCCCGCTCGAGCACTTCGTCACCGCGCGCTGGGGCCTGCACACGCGGGCTCACGGGGGCACCCTGCACCTGCCGAACTGGCATCCGCGCTGGCCGCTGCACCGGGCCGAGCTGCTGCACCTGGACGACGAGTTGGTCGCCGCCGCCGGGCTGCCGGCACCGGTCGGGCCGCCGGTCAGCGTGCTCTACTCGCCCGGCGTCCGGGTCAGGTTCGGCCCGCCGGTGGCACTGCGGCGGCCCGGCTGAGCGGTGCCGGGCCGCCGCAGCCTCAGTAGCGGCCGCCCTCGGGTGCGGGCAACGCGTCCAGGTCGGCCAGGTCCTCGGCGCTGAGCCGCACGTCGCCGGCGGCGCAGTTGTCCACCAGGTACCTCGGGGTCTTGGTGCCCGGGATCGGGATGACCTGGGCGCCCTGGGCGACCACCCAGGCGAGGGCGACCTGCGCGGGGCTGACCCCGGCCCGGTCGGCGATCTCCCGGACCCGGGCGACGATGGCGAGGTTGGCGCGCAGCGCGTCCTGTTGGAAACGGGGCAGGCCGCGGCGGAAGTCGTCGGCGGGCAGATCGTCGAACGAGGTGAACCGGCCGGCCAGGAAACCGCGACCGAGCGGGGAGAACGGCAGGAAGGCGATGCCCTGCTCGACGCAGTACGGCAGTACCTCGGCCAGCGGGTCGCGCGTCCACAGCGACAACTCGGACTGCACCGACGCCACCGGGTGCACCGCCTGGGCCCGCACGATCTGGGCCACCGTCACCTCGGACAGTCCGATCTGCCGTGCCTTGCCCGCCGCGACGGTCTCCGCCATCGCACCCCAGGACTCCTCGATGGGCACCTCCGGGTCGACGCGGTGCAACTGGTAGAGGTCGACGTGGTCGGTGCCGAGCCGGCGCAGGCTGTCGTCGATCGCCGCGCGGATGTGCTCCGGGCGGCCGTTGTTGCCGATCTTCGCGAGGTTGCCGGGGCCACCGGTGGGAGAGGTGACCACCAGACCGGCCTTCGTCGCGAGGACGGCCCGCTCGCGGTGACCGCCGGCCAGCGCCCGCCCGACCAGCTCCTCGTTGGTGTACGGCCCGTACACGTCGGAGGTGTCGATGAGCGTGGCACCCAGGTCGAGTGCCTGGTGGATGACCGCGACCGAGGTGTCGTCGTCGCGCGGGCCGGTGACGTCGTAGGCGTGGGTCATGCCCATGCAGCCGAGGCCGATGACGCCGACCTCGGGACCTGCGCTGCCCAGCGTGGTGGTTCGCATGCGCCCCACGCTACGACCCGGCGCGGGCAGCCCGCACACGGTGTGGCGGACCAGTAGGGTCGGTCCATTGACCGTTGCCTCTGACCTGCGATTGGAGCTGCCACGTGGGGAGCAAGCTGGTGGTGGGGACGTTCCTGTCCCTGGACGGCGTGATGCAGGGCCCCGGTGGACCCGGCGAGGACGACTCGTTCGGGTTCCCGCACGGCGGGTGGCTGCCGCCGCATGTGGACGAGGGTTTCGGCGAGATCATGGGCGGGGTGTTCGACCGCGCGGACGGGTTGCTGCTGGGCCGCAGGTCCTATGACACCCTCTCCGGACACTGGCCCAACGTCCCCGACGAGGACGGTGGAGCAAAGATCAACAGCATGCCGAAGTACGTGGCGACGCGCAGCCCGATGACCGCCGACTGGCGCAACACCGAGGTCCTGGTGGGTGAGGCCGCCGAGACCGTCGCCGCGCTCAAGCAGCGCACCGACGGTGAGTTGCTGGTGCAGGGCAGCAGCGACCTGCTGCGTACGCTCCAGGCCGTCGGGCTGGTCGACGAGTACCGCCTGCTGATCTTCCCGGTCGTCCTGGGCCAGGGAAAGCGGCTCTTCGCCGAGGGGACCGCCCCGGCGGGGCTGCGACTGACCGGGTCGCGCACCACCAAGGCCGGCGTCGTCTACGCCGCGTACGAGGTGGCGGGCGAGCCGTCGTACGGCAGCGTTCTGTAGCGAGGCGCGGGTAGGGCGGACGGTTTGCCAGAACACCGTAAGCAGACGGTAAGGCGGCCGGCGCAGGGTGAACCCCATCGGCCACCGCGGGCGGCCGTTCACCCACCGCAGCTTCCGAAGGGACACTCCCGTGTCGATGTCGAAAGGTCGCCTCCTTCCCGTACTCACCGCCCTGCTCCTGCTGGCGTCGGCCACCCCGGCGAACGCCGCGAGCACCGGCCGCGACAACCCGGTCACCTGGTCGGCGGCCTGGTCGGTCGCCCACCACCAGCCCGTAGCGGGCAACGACTGGTTCGGCGCGAACTGGTCCGTGCCCGGCTTCGCCGACGAGTCGGTTCGGCAGGTGGTCCGGGTCAGCGCGGCCGGATCCCTGATCCGGATCCGCGTGTCCAACCGGTACGGCAGCCAACCGCTGCGGCTGACCGGCGCCACCGTGGGCCGGCCGGACGCCGGGGCGGCGGTGCGGCCCGGCACCCTGCTCCCGGTCGCCTTCGACCGGCGGCGCTCGACCACCGTGGCCGTCGGTGCCGAGGCCACCTCCGACCCGGTGCTCCTGCCGGTACGGGCGTTGGAGACGCTGACCGTGACGCTGTACTTCGCCGGCGCCACCGGCCCGGCGACCTACCACCAGGACGGGCTCACCAGCACGTACCGCGCGGCGGGCGATCACCGCTTCGACCACCGTGGCGCCGCGTTCTCCGGCGAGACCAGCCAGTCGTGGTACCACCTGGCGGGGGTCGACGTCGCCGGGTCGCCGCGTACCCGGGGGACGGTGGTGACGTTCGGTGACTCGCTGACCGACGGCTACGGTTCCACCCCGGGTGCCGACAACCGCTACCCGGACCAGTTGGCCGAGCACCTGGTCGCCGCCGCCCGCCCGCTGGCCGTGGCCAACGCCGGCATCGGCGGTAACAAGCTGCTCGCCGACTCGACGTGCTTCGGCGAGCGGGGCGTCGACCGGTTCCGCCGCGACGCCCTCGGACAGCCGGGTGTGCGCTCGGTGGTCGTCCTGATCGGCATCAACGACATCGGTGGCGGCGGCTATCCCGACTTCGGCTGTGGCGCCTCGCCCGTGGTGACCGCCGCGCAGCTCATCGACGGTCACCGGGCGCTGATCCGGACCGCACACGCCCAGCGGATCACCATCATCGGCGTCACGATGCCGCCCATCAGGAACGCGACCGGCTACGACACCCCGGCCAACGAGGCGGTCCGCGACGAGGTGAACCGGTGGATCCGCACCGGCGGCGCGTACGACGCCGTCGTCGACCTCGACCGGGTCCTCGCCGATCCGGCCGACCGGGACGCCCTACGGCCCGCGTACGACCACGGCGATCACCTGCACCTCAACGACGCCGGGGCGACCGTCGCCGCTGCCGCCGTCGCCGCCCGGATTCGCTGAGCACCAGCTCTCGGCCATTCGGCGGGCCTCGGTCGGCGCGAGGTCGAAAATAGTCAGGTGGACGTGTCGAGAGCGTCGGCTTCGGCTTCGACCACGGGGTGAGGGCCGGACACACCCGGTCCCACCCGAAGGCCGACACGGCACGGACCTAGGAGTGGATCGATGACGAAGGTGACGACCGGGGCGACGATGTCGCTGGACGGCTACATCGCGACCGCGTCCCACGGTGGCTTCGAGTACCTCTTTCAGTGGTACGACAACGGCGACGTCGAGACGCCGACGGCCAACCCCGCGATGACGTTCCGGACGTCCGCGGCGAGCGCCCGGCACCTGCGGGAGCTCACCGAGCGGACCGGCGTGCTGGTCGTCGGCCGGCGGCTGTTCGACATGACCAAGGGGTGGGGTGGCCGGCACCCGATGGACGTGCCCGTCGTGGTCGTCACGCACAGCGTGCCGGCGGGGTGGGAGCCGGAGAGCGAGTCCTTCGTGTTCGTCACCGACGGCATCGCCAGCGCCATCGAGCGGGCGAAGGCGCTGGCCGGTGACAAGGAGGTGGGCGTCAACGGTGGCACCATCGCGGCCCAGGTCGTCGAGGCCGGCCTGCTCGACGAGGTGCACGTCGATCTCGTGCCGGTGGTGCTCGGCAGCGGCATCCCCCTGTTCGCCGACCTGAAGATCGCGCCCCTGCAACTCGACGGCCCCCTGCGCGTCGTCGAGGGCAACGGCGTCACCCACCTGGCCTACGGGGTACGCCCGACGGCCTGAGCGCCGCGGGGACCGGCCCGCTCGGGTCGGTCCCCGCTCGACCGGACGTCGGGTCCGCTGCTCTGCGCGCCACCGCGGCTCTGGCGTGCTCGGGACCCGGGGCGGTATGCTCCGCCGCGATGATCACTTCCTCTCGTTTCAGATGGGGGGTCCGATCCGCGAACGGTGAGTGCTGATGCACTCCCGGGCCGCGGATGCGGATTCTCGACTGTCCTTCTGGCGGCGCGTGCGTGAGTTCGCCGTGCCGCCGTCCATGATCGAGCGAGCGGGTGCTCGCCGCCTGGTCGGTGACTGGGGCGGGGCGTGTGCCGCCGCGCGTGTCGATGCCGACATCAGCCTGCGGGCGGTCGCCCACCGCCACGGTCGCGAGCTGGCGGCACGGCTTCGGGCCGACCTCCGTCACCTGGCCCCTGACCTGCTGCGCTGGCACCTCCCGAGGGTCGCCCCCGATGGTCTGCTGCGTCCGGGTCTGACCATCTCGCTGATCCGGTACGACCCGGAGCAGCCCACCGGTGGCACGGTGCACCTGGTGGCCCGTACTCCACCGGCCTGGGCGGATGCCGGGCAGCGGATCAGCCTCGGCTTGTGGGACGGGTCGGGCCGACATCCCCACCCCGACCAGCGGTTCCGTCTCGACCTGCACCGCCACCTGTTCGACGCGCGCCGGACCACGGAGTTGCGCAGCCGATCGGGCGCGGGCCGGGCCTCGCTCCCACCCGAGGGCGTCCCCGACGAACTGGTGACGACGCGCGACGCGCACCGGTACGCGACCGACCGGTGGCCAGCCGAGGCGGCGCTTCTGCTCGCGGCCGAGGGACGGACCAGCGGTGCCGTCGCGGTGCGGCTCGGCACCGGACGCCGGCTGGTCCTGCACGTCGACCCACGAGCTGGTGTCGTGGCGGGCGCGGATGGCGATCGGTCCGCCGTGGCAAAGGTCGGCCCGCGGGCGGGCGGGACCGGTCCGCCGGTGCTGCCCGACGCGGCGACCTGGGTGCTGCCCGACCTGGCGCTGCTGCGCGCCGGGCTGATCGAGCCGGCCGAACTGCATCCCCTGGTCGCGGCGACGCTGGTGCCCGAACGTCTGGTGTCCACCGGCCCGGTGGCGTCGGATCGGGCCTCAGCACCGCGCCTGGTGCCGTGCCGAGGCGCCCTGCATCGCATCGGCCTGGTGGACGGGGTGCTCGCCGCGCTGGACCACGACCCGGCCGAGATCCGCCGGGAGGAGCTGCTGGCCGCGCTCACCGGGACCCCGCTGCCCTGCCTGCGGGCCATCGACGAGGCGCACCGACAACCGGAGTGCCTTCCCGACGTGCGGGCGCGGCTCGACCACGGCGACACCGCCGGCGCGCTGGCCACCGTCGAGGCCCTGCTCGGCCCCGAGGCGCTGCTGCGCGACGGCGCCCTGCGCGACGAACTGGAGTCCGCCGCGCAGCGGCGGCTCAACCACGGCCTGTTCCGGGCCGGCCTGATCGAGGCCGGGCGCGGCCCCACCGCCGACAAACCCCGCCGCTCGGGCGCGCGCCAGCGGCGCACGCGCCAGGCGACATTCGGCTGACCCAGCACCCCCTCTTCCCGTACGACTCCCACCGCACCCGACACCAACCCCAAGGTGATGACCATGCTTGCGTCCAGTCCCCAACTCGATGTCGCCGACGACCTGATCGCTCTGCTCGGCGCGACCACCACCGAACCCCGTACCGACATCCAGCTGTCGGCCCTGACGCTGACCGTGGCGGCCGATCTGCCCGTCCTGCTCTGGGGAGCGCCCGGCATCGGCAAGACGGCGGCCCTGACCCACCTGGCCGCGACCCTGGACCTGCCCCTGACGACAGTCGTCGCCAGCGTCCACGAGCCGTCCGACTTCTCGGGTCTGCCGATCGTCGGCGACGACCCGGCGAACCAGGGCGTCCCGATGGCCCCGCCGGACTGGGCGGTGCGCCTGGTCCGGGCGGGTCGGGGCCTGCTGTTCCTCGACGAGTTGTCCACCGCGCCGCCCGCCGTCCAGGCCGCCCTGCTGCGCCTCGTCCTGGAACGCCGTGTCGGCGCCCTGCGGCTGCCACCCGGCGTACGGATCGTCGCCGCCGCCAACCCACGGTCGTCGGCCGCCGAGGGATGGGAGCTGAGTCCGCCGTTGGCCAACCGCTTCGTCCACCTTCAGTGGACCCACGACCACGAGATCGTCGTACGCGGACTCGGTGGCACCTGGCCGCGTGCGGCGCTGCCCCGGCTCGACCCGGACCTGCTGCCGGAGGCCGTCACCTTCGCCCGCCGGGCGGTGTGCGGTCTGCTGTCCGTCCGTCCGGATCTCGTGCACCGGCTGCCCACCACCGACGCCGCCCGTGGCGGGCCGTGGCCGTCCCCGCGGAGCTGGGAGATGGCGCTGCGCCTGACCGCCTTCGCGACGGCGGCGGGCGTCTCCCGGGAGGTGCTGTCGCTCCTGGTCCGGGGCACGGTCGGCGACGGTCCCGGGCTGGAACTGCTGGCCAGCATGGATCGGATGGACCTGCCCGACCCGGAGGACCTGCTGGCTGACCCGGCCGCCGCGGTGCTGCCCGAACGGGGCGATCTGCGGCAGGCCGTGTTGGACGCCGTGGTGGCCGCGGTCCGCAACCGCCCGGAGCGGTCCCGGTGGGACGCGGCGTGGGTGCTGTTGGCGCGGGCCGTGGACACGGGCGCGCCGGACCTGGTGGTGGTCCCCGCGACCACGCTGGCCAGCCTGCGCCGCGAGGACTGGGACGTGCCCCCCACGATCGAGCGCCTCGCCGGGGCGGTGTCGCTGTCCCGACGAGCCGATCAGGTGGCGACCCGGATCGCGGCCGCCGCCGGGGCGCGACGATGAACGCGGGCGTCCCGACGACGCTCGACGTCGACAAGCTGTATGCCGCCCGCCTGTACGCCGCCCGGGTGCGTCCCTACCTGGCGACCGCGCTGTTCGCCCTGTGCCCGGTGGCGTCGCGGCAGGTGCCGACGATGGCGGTGGACCGGCACTGGCGCTGCTACGTCTCGCCGACGTTCGTGGACCGCACCCCGTTGGAGCAGCTCGCCGGGGTGTGGGTGCACGAGGTGTCGCATCTGCTGCGCGACCACCACGGCCGCGGTGACCGGGTCGCCCGGGACCGGGGGCTGAACGGCCCGGGGGAGCGGCTGCGCATGAACATCGCCGCGGACTGCGAGATCAACGACGACGTCTTTGGTGACGGGCTGACGATGCCCGAGGGCGCCGTCGAGCCGGCGTCGCTGGGTCTCCGGCCGGGGGAGCTGATGGAGGACTACCTGCGCCAGTTCGGGCTGGGTCCCCGTACGCAGGGTCTGGTCTGGTTGGACTGTGGCAGTGGCGCGGACGGGCTGGAGCGGGAGTGGGACCTGGGACCGGACGGCGCGCAGGGCCTCAGCGAGCAGGAGCGCGACGCGGTCCGGTTCCGGGTGGCGGAGGGCATCACCGGCCACCCGGGATCCGTGCCCCAGGGGTGGCGACGGTGGGCGGAGCAGGCGTTCCACCCACCGCAGCCGTGGCGTGACCTGTTGGGGGCGGCGGTCCGCTCGGCGGCGGTGGCGGCCGGGACCGGTACGGATCACAGCTATGGCCGGCCGTCCCGGCGGTCCCAGGGCGTGCCGGGCGTGATTCTGCCCAGCCTGCGCCGTCGACCTCCGACGGTCTGCGTCATCGTCGACACGTCCGGGTCGGTCAGCGACGCGGAGCTGGGTAGCGCGCTGCTCGAGGTGGCGGCGATATCCCGGGCCGTGGGCGGTCGACGCGACCTGGTGAGCGTGTTGCCGTGCGACGCGGCGGCCCGGGCGGTGCACGCCCTGTGTCGGGCGGAGGAGATCCCGCTGATCGGCGGTGGGGGCACGGATCTGCGGGCCGGGTTCACCCGTGCGCAGCGGGTCCGGCCGGACGTCATCGTGGCGCTCACCGACGGGCAGACGCCCTGGCCGCGCGCCCGCCCGGTGGCGCGCACGGTGGTGGGCCTCTTCCCCCGGGGCCGGGAGTCGTGGACCGAGGACGCGGATTGCGTGCCGCTCAGGCCACCGGAGTGGGCACGGGTGGTGACCATCGGGCCGCACTGAGTCGACGAGCCGCCGCCACCCCGGCCGGCGAGAAAATCAGCGGCCGACCTTGAACTACATAGCGGATGATCGATATTGTCTGCCGCAGGCGCCGCCCCGCCCCAGGCCATCACCGTCGATCGACCGAAGCGGGTTCACCATGCGCGCACTGAGACTTGTCACGACTCTGGCCGTCGCCGGCCTGCTCGCCGGTGCGGTGGCGACAGTCGCCACACCGGCCAGCGCGGCGACCGCCGTGTTCTCCGTGACCAACAACTGGGGCAACGGCTACCAGGGGCAGGTCGCCGTCACCAACAACACCTCCGCCCAGATCACCAGTTGGCGCGTCGAGTTCGACCTGCCAGCCGGATCGAGCGTCACCCAGTCGTGGAACGCTCAGCAGACGACCTCCGGCAGCCACTACACCTTCACCAACGTGTCCTGGAACGGCACGCTCGCCGCCGGGGCCTCGACGTCGTTCGGCTTTCTCGTCAACGGCTCCGGCACTCCGCTCAACTGCACGGTGAACGGTGCGTCCTGCACCGGCGGCACCCCGCCGACGACCGCGCCACCGACCACGTTGCCCCCGACGACCACCCCGCCCACGACTGCGCCACCGACCACCCCGCCGCCGAGCACCGGCACCCCGGTCGAGCGGCACGGGCAGCTCCGGGTCTGCGGCACGACGATGTGCGACAGGTCCGGCGCGCGGGTGCAGTTGCGCGGCATCAGCAGCATGTGGCTCAACTGGGAGACCGCCCCGTACGCCGAGAACCTCTCCGCGCTGAGGTGGATGCGGGACAACTGGAACCTCCAGGTGATCCGCGCGGCCATGGGCGTGGAGCCGGCCGGCGCGTACCTGAGTGACCCGACCAGGGCGCGGGCGCAGGTGGAGACCATCATCAACAACGCGGTCACCGCCGGGGTGTACGTGATCGTCGACTGGCACGCGCACGAGGCGCAGAACAACCAGTCCCAGGCGGTGGCGTTCTTCGGCGACCTGGCCCGCCGCTACGGCCACCTGCCCAACGTCATCTGGGAGCCGTACAACGAGCCGTTGCAGGTGAGCTGGACCAGCGTCATCAAGCCGTACCACCAGGCGGTGGTCTCCGCGATCCGCGCCGCCGACCCGGACAACATCGTCGTGCTCGGCACGCCGACCTGGTCGCAGGACGTGGACGTGGCGGCGGCCAGCCCGGTGAGCGGCACCAACCTGATGTACACCCTGCACTTCTACTCGTGCACGCACGGCGCGTCGCTGCGGGCCAAGGGTGACGCGGCGATCCGGGCCGGCCTCGCGCTCTTCGTCACCGAGTGGGGCGCCAGCAACGCCGACGGCGGCCTCGACGGCCGCTCCTGCCTGCCCGAGGCGCAGTCCTGGATCGACTGGATGAGGGCGAACGGCATCTCCTGGACGGCGTGGAAGCTCGACGTCGGCACCGACACGACGAACCTGCTCAGCCCCGGCGCGCCGGTTACCGGCGGGTGGAGCAACTACCTGCACGGCCACGCGCCGTTCGTGGTGGCGAACATGAGGTAATCCAGCCGGCACGCTTGATCAACTCCGAATCGCCGATGTCGGGGTGTCCGCTGCGGCACGACACCCCGACATTGCCAATCCCGTGTCGAGCACGCATGGACGACGCGACCCCGGGCGGCCCGTCACGGGCGGTCGTGCAGGAACCACGCGTCGCTGCCGGCCACGGCCAGAGCCAACTGCCACTGCTGGTACTGCAGGCTGCCGCCGACGGCCAGGAGCTGTCCGGCCAGGTCCCACGCCTGTCGGCCCGGCCTCGGTGGACGGTCGACGACGAACTGCAGCATCGTCCCCCACGCTGCCACGAGCCCGGCACCCCACCGCTGCTCCCACTCGCGCATCGCCGCCGCCCAGGCCAGACGGTGCTCGTCGCTCCCCGCCCCGTGGTAGCCGACCCAGGCCGGCGCCAGCCGCTGCGACGCGGTGGGTAGCAGCACCAGCTGCACCCGATCCCAGGTGTGCCAGCTCCCCACTCCCGCGAGATTCTCGTGGTAACGAGCGGCACGCGCGGCGAGGGACGGGTCGGCCAGCAGGGCGTCGTAGGTCCACCGGTCCAGCGCCGCCGCGGTGATCGCGTCCCCGAGCTGATCGAGAGCCGTGGCCACGAACTCGTCACCCGGTGCTGCCCGCACGCTGTACTCGACGCGCCACCTGTCCAACGGCTCGTCGTCGACGTACCGCCGATAGACCGACCACGGATCAACCGTGCGCGACGCCCGGTCCAGCTCGTCGATCTCGGCGGCGTCGGGCTCGTGGTCCAGGCCGCCGGGCAGGGTGAAAACCGGCCAGCGCCCGGTGACCGGTAGCACCGAGTGGGCAGCCCGCCAGGCCTCCCGCAATCGCGTCGGGTCGACGTCGCCGACGAGGACGGTGCCTCCCAGGCCCTCCTCGACCGGATGGCCCGCCAGCGCCGTGCCCCGTAACGCCGTCGCGATCAGCCGAGGGGTGTTCATCAGCTCGGTCACGGCAGCGACAGTAGCGCCGCGGACCGACAACCTGGTGAGACGCGGCCCCGGTGAGAACGGTCCGCCACCTTAACGCACCGGAAACACGCCCGGTACCAAACCTGGGAACGCTCGTCGGACAGCCACGACCACCGATACGCGAACCGGGGTGACCATGGCCGACAACATCACGAACGCGCCGACGTTCGACGGGCCGACCAGCCGGTCCGGCAACGGCCGGGCACTGCCCACGCCGCGCGCCAACACGGCCGCGACCCTCGACGACGGCGACCCGGCGGATCTCGCCACGCTCGGTGTGGAGGAGGAGTTCCACGTCGTCGACCTGCACACCCGGGAACTGGTGCCCCGGGCGGGGGAGTTGCTCGACCGGCTGCCGGCCGACTCGTTCACCGCGGAGTTGCACCGCAGCGTGGTGGAGACCAACACCGCGGTCTGCCGCACCCTGGACGAGATCCGCGCCGAGCTGACCCGACTGCGCCAACTGGCCGTGCAGGTCGCCGACCGGGCCGGGCTGGGCATCGTGGCGGCCGGCACGGTGCCGTTGCGTGCCGACGGCGACCCGAGCGTCACCCCGACCTCCCGGTACCGGCGGATGCTCGACGAGTACCAGTTGCTCGCGCGGGAGCAGCTGATCTGCGGCGCGCAGGTGCACGTCGGGGTGACCGACCGGGACCTGGCCGTCGCGGTCACCCGGCGGGTCCAGCCGTGGCTGCCGGTGCTGCTCGCCCTGTCGACCAGCTCGCCGTACTGGATGGGTCAGGACAGCGGCTACGCCAGCATGCGGTCGCTGGTCTGGCAGCGCTGGCCCACGGCGGGTGACCCGGGCGAGGTGACCAGCGCGGCGGATCACGAGGCGCTGGTCGCCGAGCTGATCTCCTCCGAGACGATCACCGACCCCGCCATGATCTACTTCGATGTCCGGCCGTCGGCGCACGTCCCCACCGTGGAGCTGCGCATCACCGACGCCAACGCCGACGTGGAGACCATCGTCCTGCTCACCGGCCTGTTCCGGGCGTTGGTCCGGCGCGAGGTCGCCGCCCTGCGCGCCGGGGTCGAGCGCACCGCCGTGCGGCCCCCGGTGCTGCGTGCCGCGGTGTGGCGGGCGGCCCGCTCCGGCCTGGAGGGTGACCTGCTCGACCTGCCCCGCTCGGCCCGGCCGGTGCCGGCCGCCGAGGCGGTCCGCCGGCTGGTGACCGACCTGCGCCCGCAACTGGAGGCGACCGGTGACTGGGAGCAGATCCGGGAGCTGACCCGCTACGCCCTGGAGCGCGGCAGCTCCGCCGCGCGGCAGCGACGGGCGTACGAGCGTCGCGGCCGGCTGGCCGACGTGGTGGACCTGCTCCTGGACGAGACCCGGGGCCGGGTCCGCGAGACGCTGCCGGGTGCGCCCACACCACCGGCGCTGCCCACGTACGCCGACGCCGGTGACGAGGTCTTCGGAGCGGCCGGGCCGGAGCCGGCGTACGCCCCGATCCTGGCGGCCCTGCGCCACCTCGGTGCCGGCGCCCTCCGCCAGCGTGAGCACGACCGGGACGAGGAGCAGCGCGCGCGGGGCGTGACGTTCAGCGTGGCCGGTGAGGCGAGCACCCGGCTCTTCCCGGTCGACCTGGTGCCCCGCGTGGTGCCGGCCGCCGACTGGCGGACCCTGCGTACCGGCCTGGTGCAGCGTGCCCACGCCCTGGACGCGTTCCTCCGGGACGTCTACGGCGACCGGGCCGTGGTGGCCGACGGCGTGGTGCCGGCGTGGGTGGTGGAGTCCTCACCCGGGCTGCGCCCGACCGGCGCGCTGATGGGCCGGCGGCGCACCCGCGCCCAGGTGTCCGGGACCGACCTCGTCCGGGACCCGGACGGCGGCTGGTACGTCCTGGAGGACAACCTGCGGGTGCCCTCCGGGATCGGCTACGCGGTGCAGAACCGCCGGCTGACCCAGGCGGTGCTCCCGGAGCTGCCGGTGCCCGACGACCTGCTGCCCGCCGACGAGACGCCCGCGATGCTGTACCGGGCGCTGATCGCCGGCGCGCCCGCCGCGGCCGACGATCCCGCCGTGGTGGTGCTCAGCAGCGGCCCGGGTGACCCCGCGTGGTTCGAGCACCGGCTGCTCGCCGACGAGATGGCCGTGCCGCTGACCGAGACCAGCGACCTGCTGGTGGAGGAGGGCCGGGTCTGGCTGGTCCGCTCCGGCACCCGCAGCCGGGTCGACGTTATCTACCTGCGGATGGACGAGGAGGCGCTGCTGCACGCGCCCGGCGCCGACGGGGTGCCGCTGGGCTGGCCGTTGCTCGCCGCGGTGCACGCCGGGCGGCTCACGCTCGCCAACGCGCTGGGCAACGGCGTCGGCGACGACAAGGCGCTGTACGCGTACGTGCCCCGACTGATCGAGTACTACCTGGGCGAGAAGCCCCTGCTGGGGGATGTGCCGACGTACCTGTGTGGGCTGCCCGAGCAGCGGGCCGAGGTGCTGGACCGGCTCGACCAGTTGGTGCTCAAGCCGGTCGACGGGTACGGCGGCGACCGCGTGGTGATCGGCCCGCGGGCCGAGGCGGAGGAGCTGGACGCCGTCCGGGAACAGATCCTCGCGGCCCCGCACCGGTGGATCGCCCAGGAGATGGTCTCGCTCACCACCCACCCGGTCTTCGACGGCACGGCTCTCGCTCCCCGCCACGTCGACCTGCGGGCCTTCGTGTTCCTCGGCGAGCAGGCCGAGGTCGCGCCGGTGGCGCTGACCAGGGTCGCGCCCGCCGGCAGCATGATCGTCAACTCGTCGCGAGGCGGTGGGTCGAAGGACACCTGGCTGCTCGGTGGAGACGAGCAGAATTCGGTGTAACGCACGGTTGACCAACCCGTCATCGGTTCGCAATCCGGTCCGCCAAACCTGGACCGGTCAGCGGCCCGAGCGGATCCGAGCCGATGAGAGGTGAGTGCCATGTGCGGTATCGGAGGCGAGTTACGCCTCGACGGGACGCCACCGGACGTTGCCGCCGTCGAGCGGATGCTCCCCGTCCTGGCCCCCCGAGGCCCGGACGGTGCGGGTGTGTGGCAGCACGGTCCGGCGGCTCTGGTGCACCGCCGGTTGCGCATCATCGACCTCTCCGACGCCGGCGCCCAGCCGATGGTCGATCCCGAGCTGGGCCTGGCCCTGGTCTTCAACGGTTGCATCTACAACTACCGGGAGCTGCGCGACGAACTGATCGGCCTCGGCTACTCCTTCCGGTCGACCTCCGACACCGAGGTGATCCTCAAGGCGTACCACCGGTGGGGGACGGCCTGCGTCGAACGGTTCTACGGGATGTTCGCGTTCGCCCTGGTCGAGCTGGCCACGCACACCCTGGTGCTGGCCCGCGACCGGCTCGGCATCAAGCCGCTCTACCTGTCCGAGGGGCCGGGACGGGTCCGCTTCGCCTCGACCCTGCCGGCGTTGCTCGCCGCCGGTGACGTGGACACCGACCTGGACCCGGTGGCGCTGCACCACTACATGACCTTCCACTCGGTGGTGCCCCCACCGCGCACGATCCTCGCCGGGGTCCGCAAGCTCCCACCGGCCACCGTGCGGGTGATCACCGCGGACGGCCGGAGCACCGACACGCTCTACTGGCAGCCGCAGTTCAGCCGGTCCGCGGCCGACCCGATGTCCGCCGACGAGTGGCAGGAACGACTCATGGCGGCGTTGCGCACCGCCGTACGCCGACGGATGGTCGCCGACGTGCCGGTCGGGGTGCTGCTCTCCGGCGGGCTCGACTCCAGCCTGATCGTCGCGCTGCTGGCCGAGCAGGGCCAGACCGGGTTGGCCACCTTCAGCATCGGGTTCGAGGCGGCGGCGGGGGAGAGCGGCGACGAGTTCCACTACTCCGACCTGGTGGCCCGCCACTTCGACACCGACCACCAGCAGATCCGCATCGGTGCCAGCCGGTTCGTCCCCGCCGTGCACGACGCCATCGCGGCGATGAGCGAGCCGATGGTCAGTCACGACTGCGTCGCGTTCCACCTGCTCTCCGAGGAGGTCTCGCAGCGCATCACGGTGGTGCAGTCCGGGCAGGGCGCCGACGAGATCCTGGCCGGCTACGACTGGTACCCGCCGATGGCGAACGTGGCCCGCGCGGACGCCGTCGAGGCGTACGCCCGGGTGTTCTTCGACCGTCGGCACGACGCGCTCGGCGGGCACCTGGCACCCGAGTGGATGCTCGACCACGACGCGAGCCTGGAGTTCGTCGCCGCCCACTTCGGCGCGCCCGGCGCGGAAACCGCGCTGGACGCGGCGCTGCGCCAGGACAGCCTGGTGATGCTCGTCGACGATCCGGTCAAACGGGTCGACAACATGACGATGGCCTGGGGGTTGGAGGCGCGCGTGCCGTTCCTCGACCACGAGGTGGTCGAGCTGGCCGCGGCCTGCCCACCCGCGCTGAAGCTGGCCCAGGGTGGCAAGGGCGTGCTCAAGGCGGCGAGCCGGGGCATCGTCCCGGACGAGGTGATCGACCGGCCGAAGGGCTACTTCCCGGTCCCCGCCATCCGGCACCTCTCCGGGCCACTGCTCGACGACGTGCGGGACGCGCTGACCGCCCAGCCGGCGCGCGAGCGGGGGCTGTTCCGCAAGGACTACCTGGAGGAGTTGCTGGACGCGCCGAACGCCCGGCGGACCACGCTGGGTTCCAACGCGCTCTGGCAGCTCGGGCTGCTGGAGCTCTGGTTGCAGCGGATCGGGGTTTAGATGATCGTTCGGACCGAGGTGCCGCGTATCGTCCGGCGGACCCGACCGACCAGCCCTGCGCCGGCGGTGCCGGTGCCGGTGCCGGTGAGCGAGGACTACCGTCCGGCGCCGTCGCCCGACGGCCGCCGGGTGGCGTACCTCTCCGACCAGGGCGGCAGCCCACGCGTCTGGGTCCGCGACGTCGACACCGCCGAGGCCGTCGCGCTGCCCACCGGTGACGAGCCGGTGCTGGCGCTGAGCTGGTCCCCGGACGGGCGGTGGCTGGCCTGTGTCGTCGCCCCCGGTGGCGCGCCCCGCACCGAGCTGTGGGTGCTGCGCCCGGACGGTTCGCGACGCCGGCAGGTCGCCGGGTTCGGCAGGTGCAGCGCCGCGCTGGCCGGCTGGCTGCCCGACGGCGCGGTCCTGATGGTCACCGAGACCGACGAGCGGGGCCGGGCCGTCCTGGTCGACGCGGGCACCGGGCACCGGCGGGTGCTCGCCGAGGGTGATCTGCTCACCCTCCTGGACGTGACCCCGGACGCCGGCGCCGCGCTGCTGCGCCGTGGCCCTCGCAACGCCCGGTGGTTGGAGCTGCTCGACGTGGCGACAGGCGAACAGCTGCGGTTGTTCCCGGACACCGGCCAGGGCAGCACCGACCAGGGCTGGTTCGGCCCGGACGGCACGAGCGTGCTGGCCCGTACCGACGCGTTCTCGGAGCTGGCCGCGCTGCTGCGGGTCGACCTGACCCGACCGGAGCGGACGCCGACCCGGCTGGCCGGGCGACCGGACGCCGAGTTGGAGCATGCCGCTCCCAGCACGGACGGGCGCCGTGTCGCGCTGCTGTGGAACACCTACGGCGGGCGCAGCGAGCTGAGCCTGCTCGACCTCACCGACGGCGTGCAGCGGGCCGCCGGCGCCCCCGGGGAGGTGCTCGACGACGCCGTGTTCGCCGCCGGCGGCGACCTGCTCTGCCTGACCGCGCAGGGGCCGGTGCAGCCCCGGGAGGTCTGGCTCGTCGACCCGTCGTCCGGCGCGCTGCGTCCGTTGCGGCCGAGCACCCCGCCCACCGGCACGAGCGGCGGCGGGGTCGCGCCACAACTTGTCGACCTGCGCGCCCAGGACGGGTTGCCCCTCTCCGGCTGGCTCTACCGCCCCACCGGGCCGGGTCCCTGGCCGACCGCGATCAGCCTGCACGGCGGCCCGGAGGCGCAGGAGCGCCGCGGCTACAACCCGCTGTTCCAGGCCCTCGTGGCGCAGGGTGTCGCCGTGTTCGCGCCGAACGTCCGCGGGTCGTCCGGGTTCGGCCGCTCCTTCGTCGCCGCCGACAACCTCGCCGGCCGCTACGGTGCGATCGCCGATGTGGCGGCCTGTGCCGAGTTCCTCGTCGACGCCGGTGTCGCCCGGCCCGGTCATCTCGGCTGTCTGGGCCGTTCCTACGGCGGTTACCTGGTCCTCGCGGTGCTGGTGAACTTCCCCGGGCTGTTCGCCGCCGGGGTCGCCGAGTGCGGCATCTCCGACTTCCACACCTTCTACGCCGGCACCGAACCGTGGATCGCCGCCGCCGCCGTCAGCAAGTACGGCGACCCGCGGCGGGACGCGGAGCTGCTGCGGGACCTGTCGCCGCTGACCCACATCGACCGGCTGGACGTGCCGGTGCTGCTCATCCACGGCGCGAACGACACGAACGTGCCGGCCGGCGAGTCGGCGCAGGTGGCGCGGGCCCTCGCCGCCCGGGACGTGCCGCACCGGCACCTGGTGCTCGCCGGCGAGGGGCACGACTTCCTGGCGCGGGCCAACCAGGAGGCGGCCCGGACGGCCACCACCGCGTGGCTGACCCGGCACCTCGCCGCGACCGTGGCCACCGTGGGCTGAGGCGTTATCCTGCGCCGGTGGAGGTCACGACGCAGGGCGAGCGGTTGGCCGCGGACCTGGGTCGCTGGTTGGCCGAGCTGACCTTCGTCGACCTGGACGTGGACGCGGTCACCGCCCGGGTGATCGACTCGGTGGTGCGGTGGGCCGAGGCGCAGGGCTGGCGGGCCTACCGGCGGGCGCCGAGCGTGCTGCCGTTGCCACCGCCGATGGAGCAGCGACACTCGGTCCTCGACGTGGCGTGTGCCCGCCCGGACGGCCCGCCGGTCGTGGTGGAGGTCGACCACACCGACCGCGCCCGTACGGTGCAGAAGCTGCACGCCGAGGCGGACGCCGGTCGCATCCCGATCTGGGTGCGGTGGGGGGTCGGACGGTTCACCGCGCCGCCACCGCCGGTGCGGATGGTGACCCTCGAGGTGACCCGTCGGGCCGGTCCCGCCGGGCGCGGACGGCTGCACAGCCGCGGCGGGGACCGCCCCGCGCCGGCGCACTCGACCGGCGGTGGCACGGTGGCCGCGCAGGCGCTGCCCATCCCACTGACCGACCCGGACGCGGACGCCGGTAAGGGCGTCGGAAGCGAATCGTAAGCGCGGATCGGCAGAGTTCTGGGTGTCACCGGAGAACACGACACAAACCCAGGAGAATCCCGATGCGCAAGCTCATCAACTCGACCTACATCACCCTCGACGGCGTCATCGACAACCCCATGTGGACCATGCCGTACTTCGACGAGGAGGCCGCCAGCCTCGCCGGGGCGCAGACCACCGAGGCCGACGCGATGCTGATGGGCCGGGCCACCTACGACGGCTTCTCCGCCGCGTGGCCGAACATGGACGAGAGCGACCCGACCACGGGCGCCGCGTTCTTCAACAACGTCAAGAAGTACGTCGCCTCGACCACCCTGACCGACCCCACCTGGAACAACACGGAGGTGCTCCAGGGCGACCTGGTCGAGGCGGTCACCGCGCTCAAGGCCCAGGAGGGCAAGAACATCATCCAGTACGGCTTCGGCTCGGTCACCGCCCAACTGATCAGGGCGGGTCTGGTGGACGAGGTCCGGTTCTGGATCCACCCGGTGCTGGAGGGCGGTCCCAGCCTCACCGCGCCGCTGACCGACGTGAAGGCGTCGTTCGACCTGGTCGACACCCGGGTGCACAAGAGCGGCGTGATCGTCGCCTCGTACGCGCCGAAGACTCCGGCCTGAGCCGAGATCAGAGCTGAGCCCGGGCCTCGCTCGGGCTCAGCTTCGCGCCCTCGGCGAGCAGCGCGTCGAACCGTTCCGGCCCGAGTTCGGCCCGCAGCCGAGCGGTCGTCCGGTCGGTGTCGTCGCGTTCGGCCGGCGCGGCGGGGGACTGCGCGGCGAGTCGGGCGGCGGCCGCGGCGCCCAGCAGCCGGGCGGCGACCTCGGGGGAGCGCGCCGCCGCCGCCATCCCCTCCAGGGGGCCGACCGCGTCGCGCATCGTCGCCATCGCCTCGGCGGCCTCGAACGCCTCGATGTGCAGGGCCAGCGCCGCGTCCGGGTCGCCGCCCTGCTCGACCGCGTAGCCCAGCTCGACCAGGACCATGGGCAGGTAGAGCGCCGGTTGCGTCTCGCTCCGGCCCAGGTCGACGAGTCGGGTGAGGTGGGTGACGGCCAGGTCGAGCTTGCCGTCGCGGCGGGCGGCCATTCCGAGGCTCATCTCCGCGAAGATCACCGCACCGGGCGAGCCCTGGTCCACCGCCAGCTCGTACGCGCGTTCGGCCAGCTCCCGACCCTGGGCGTAGTCGCGGGTCTGCACGGCGAGCCAGGCCAACCAGGACAGCTCCGCGCAGACCTGCGGCCAGAGCGCCAACTCCTCCGCCCAGCGCAGCCCCTCCCGGTGCAGCGCGACGGCGCGTTCGTGCTCGCCGCGCATGTCGGCGAGCCCACCCACCCACTCGGTCGCCCGGAGTCGACCCCACCGGTCGCCGAGGTCCGCGAACAGTGCCGCGCTGCGGGTCGCGGTGCGTTCCAGGGTGGCCTGGTCACCGTTGGCGTGCGCGAGGTGGGCCCGGGAGGTGAGCACCGCCGCCTCGGTCCACCTGTCGACGGGGGCGGTGGGCAGCAGCTCCGACGCCAGGGCCAGGTCGCCGTGCTCGATCACCGCGTTGGCCGCGAACCAGGCGGCGTGTCCACCCGGGTCGACGGCCACCGCGGCGCGTACGTCGTCGGGTGCGATCACCTCGCCCTGCGACAGGGCGAAGCCGACCCGCCAGGGGGCCGCGCGGGTCTCCTGTCCCGGGTCACCGGGCGCGGTCAGGGCCTGCCGTGCCTCGGTGAGCCGGCCGCGCAGATACCAGTACCAGCTCAGGGCGATGGCCAACCGCAGCCCGCCACCGTGAACAAGTGCCGCGCGCAGGTTCGCCGTCTCCGCGTCCAGCAGCGCCAGCCACCGTTGCTGGTCGGCGCCGCGCAGCTCGGGGTCGGCGCGTTCGGCCAGCTCGGTGAAGTAGGCGGCGTGCCGCGCGCGTACCTCCTCGGCGTCGGTCAGCCGGTCCAGACCGAACGCGGCCACCGATTCGAGCAGCCGGTAGCGCGGCTCCGCGCCGGAGTCGTCGAGCACCACCAGTGACCGGTCCACCAGCCGCGCGAGGGTGTCCAGGTCGGTGCGGCAGACGTGCTCGGCGGCCGGCGGGGTGCAGCCGTCGCGGAACACCGCCAATCGGGCCAGCACCTCCCGGTCGGGCGCGTCGAGGAGGTCCCAGCTCCAGCCGATCACCGCGGTCAGTGTCCGCTGCCGGGTCGGCACGTCCCGTTGGGCGGTGCTGAGCAACCGGAAACGGTCGTCGAGCCGGTCCACCACACCCCGCACACCGAGGGCGCGGACCCGGGTCGCGGCCAACTCCAGGGCCAGCGGCAGCCCGTCGAGGCGGCGACATAGCTGCGCCACCGCCGGCGCGGTCTGCTCGTCGAGCCGGAAGCCGCGCTGCTGCGCGGCGGCGCGGGCGGCGAACAACCGGGCCGCCGCCGAGCGCCGGACCGCGTCGAGGTCACCGTCGACCGGCACGGGCAGCGGGGGTACGTCCCAGAGCAGCTCGCCGGTCAACCCGAGTGGCTCCCTGCTGGTGGCCAGCACGCTCACCCCGGGCGCGTCCCGCAGCAGTCGGGCCACCAGCTCGGCGGCTGGCTCGACCACGTGCTCGCAGTTGTCCAGGACGAGGAGCAGGTGCCGGTGTCGCAGAGCCGTGACCAGCCGGTCAGTGGCCGACAGGCTCGTGCCGGCGGCCTCGTGGGCGCCCAGCACCGCGAGCACCTGCTCGGCGACGCGCGGGTCGCCGGCCGACAGCGGGGCCAGCTCCACCAGCTGGACGCCGTCCGGGAAGGACTGGGTCCGGGCCGTCTCGGTGGCCAGGCGCGTCTTGCCGACCCCGCCCGGCCCGACGAGTGTGACCAGCCGTTGCCGGGGCAGCAGCGTCCGCAGCTCGGCCAGCGCCTCGGCCCTGCCGACCAGTTCGTCGAGCTGGGCCGGCAGGCTGTTGCGGATGAGCGCGGCCTTCGGAGGTGCGCTCAGGCCGGCGTCCTGTTCGAGGATCCTGCGGTGCAGGGCGACCAGCTCCGGCCCCGGGTCGAGGCCCAACTCCTCGGCGAGCCGCTCGCGCAGGTCGGCGTAGCTGTCCAACGCCTCGGACTGGCGGCCGGCCGCGTACAGCGCTCGTAGCTGCACGGCCCGCAGGCCCTCGCGCAGCGGATGCCGGGCGACCAGCTCGGCGAGGTCGGCCGCGACCAGGTCGTGCTCACCCCGGGCCAGGCGGGCCTCGGCCAGCCGTTCGTGCACGGCGAGGCGCTGCTCGGCGAGGCGGCCCGCCTCGGCGCGGACGAACTCGGCGTCGGCCACATCGGCGTACGCCTCGCCGCGCCACAGCCCGAGCGCCTCGGCCAACCGGTCGGCGTCGCTGCTGCGGGCCAACTCGGCGAAGCGGTCGGCGTCGACGGTGGCGGTGCGCAGCAGGTAGCCGGGCGGTCGGGACTCGACCACCTCGCGAGCGCCCGGCTCGGCGTCGTTGAGCGCCTTGCGCAACTGGGACACCCGCACCTGGAGAGCGCCGAGCGGGTTGGCGGGGGCGTCCGCGCCCCACAGGTCGTCGACGAGGCGGTCCGCCGACACGACCTGATTGCGGTTGGTCAGCAGGTCGGCCAACAACGCGCGCACCTTCGCGCCGGGCACCACCACCGGCTCGCCGTCGTCGGTGGCCACGGCGAGCGGCCCGAGCACCCCGAACTGCACGGCGGTCATCCTAGCGTCGGTAAGGCTGCCGGAAGTGAACCGTAAGCGCGTCGGCGCATTGTGTGGCCATGGACATCTATTCCGAAACACACGGCAACGGAACCGCTCGCCCCCTGGTGCTGATCCACGGCGCGCTCTCCGGCATCGGCACCTCGTTCGGCACGATCCTGCCGCTCCTGGCGAAGACCCGACAGGTGATCGCCGTCGAGTTGCAGGCCCACGGCCGCACTCCGGACGCGGACCGCCCGCTGACCGTCGAGCACTTCGCCGCCGACGTCGTGGAACTGCTCGACCGGCTGGGCGTCGCGCGGGCCGACGTGTTCGGCTGGAGCATGGGCGCCGCCGTCGCGCTGCGCCTCGGCACCGATCACCCCGACCGGGTCGGGCGGTTGGTGCTCGCCTCGGTGAGCTTCGACGACGACGGCCTGCACCCCGGGCTCCTGGACGGGATCCAGGACCTGCAACCCGAGCACCTACACGGCTCGGAGTTCCACGAGGAGTACCTGCGGACCGCGCCGGACCCGGCGGGGTGGGCCAACCTGGTCACCAAGATGAAGGTGCTGGACGCGAACCTGCCGCAGTGGACGCCCGAGCAGATCCGCGCGCTGGCCGCCCCGACCATGATCGTCCTGGCCGACTCGGACATCGTCCAGCCGGAGCACGCGGTGCTGATGTTCCGACTGCTCGGCGGCGCGGTGCCCGGCGACCTGACCGGTCTGCCGGCGTGCCGGCTGGCCGTCCTGCCCGGCACCACGCACACCTCGATCCCGCAACGCGCCGACTGGCTGGCCCCGATGATCGACGAGTTCCTGACCGAGGAGTAGAACGGCCCCCACGAAGCGTCGATCATGGACTTGTGGTGCCCACCTTGTCGGCCCGATGCCCTTTTGTGCACCACCACAACTCCATGATCGACCGGGTGGGGCGGGGCGGGGCGGGGTGGGGTGGGGTGGGGGTTATGGGGCTTGTTCGGATTTGCGGCGGATTGCGGCAAGCAGTCGGCGGACGGCGATCACGTGGCCGCCCGAGGTCAACAGGATCTGCCGGTAGAGGCCGCCGGTCAGGCCGGGGAAGACGGCGCGCGTCTCGGCTCGTAGCCGGGATCGGCCCGGCCCGGCTGGGTCGAGGCGGAAGATCAGCGCGTAGGTCGAGAACCGGTGACTGCCGCGCAGTGCCAGCTCCTGACCGGGGATCGCGGTGGCCACCCGGAACCCGGGGAACGTCGAGCCGGCGGCGAGCGGTCGTGGCCCGGACGAGACGGGGTCGGCAGCCCTCACGAGCCGGGCGTACCCGGTCATCCCCAGCCGCGCGAAGGACCTCTCCACGATGTCGGTCAGGTGGGGCCAGATCCGGTCGGTGTCCGCCGCGATGAGAGTGGAGTGTTCGTCCAGGTGGGGCAACGAGTCGATGGCCATCAACGCCTCCTCGCGTCGGCTCCATTCTCACCCGTCCCTGCCGAAGTTCGCCGCCCGCGGTCATGGCGTGTGATCGATCCAACGGGTAGAAACATGTCTACGCGTCAGAGAGCGCTCTCACGCCCCAGCTGTGCCGGTAGTACGCCTCCGGCCAGCGGAGAGGACGAACCACATGACATCCCCGTCCCGACGTACCCTCCTGCTTGCCCTTCTGGTGACCACCGCGGTCGTGACGACGAGCACGGCCGCCACCGCGGGACGCCCCACGCACGGCGCACCCGACTTCGGCCCGAACGTGACGATCTTCGACCCGTCCATGCCGGTCGACGAGATCCAGCAGACCCTGGACGCGGCGCACGCCCGGCAGGTCGACAACGAGATGGGCACCGCGCGGCACGCCTACCTGTTCAAGCCGGGCACGTACGGCACGGCCGAGCAGCCCCTACAGGCCAAGGTCGGCTACTACACCGAGGTGTCCGGCCTGGGCGCCTCGCCCACCGACGTCACCGTCAACGGCAAACTCGAGGTCTACAACCGCTGCCTGGCCGACGGCGGCACCGGCAACTGCCTCGCCCTGGTCAACTTCTGGCGCACCCTGTCCAACCTGTCGCTCACCATCAACGCCGCCGGTCAGGACGACTGCCGCTCGACCGCGAACTTCTGGGCGGTGTCCCAGGCGGTGTCGATGCGCCGGCTGAACATCGGCGGCGGCGGTCTGTCGCTGATGGACTACTGCACCGCCGGCCCGCAGTACGCCAGTGGCGGGTTCATCGCCGACTCGCGGCTGCCGGCCACCACGAACGGCTCCCAACAGCAGTGGCTGACCCGCAACAGCGAGGTCGGCGGCTGGTCCAACGCGGTGTGGAACCAGGTCTTCGCGGGCGTCGAGGGCGCGCCGGACGACGCCACGTTCCCCGACCCGCCGTACACGACCCTGGAGACCACCCCGCTCAGTCGGGAGAAGCCGTACCTCTTCGTCGACGCCAAGGGTCGCTACCAGGTGCGGGTGCCCGCCGCGCAGCGGGACAGCCGGGGAGTCTCCTGGGCCGACGGCATGACGCCGGGGCGGACCCTCGACATCGGCGACTTCTTCATCGCCAAGCCGACCGACCCGGTACGCGTCATCAACGCCCAACTCGCGCGCGGGAAGCACCTGCTGCTCACACCCGGCACGTACGACATCGCGCGCAGCATCGAGGTCCGGCGGCCCGGCACCGTGGTGCTCGGCATCGGCCACGCCACCCTCACGGCGGTGAACGGCGCCATCCCGCTGGACGTCGCCGGCGTTCCCGGAGTGATCGTCGCGGGTGTCACGATCGACGCCGGTCTGGTCGAGTCGCCGGTCCTGTTGCGGGTGGGCCGCCAGCACGGTCACGACGCCAGCAGCCCGACCAACCCGACCACGCTGTCCGACGTGTACTTCCGGGTCGGCGGTCCGCACATCGGGCGGACGAACACCGCGCTGGAGGTCAACAGCGACCACGTGCTCATCGACCACACCTGGGTGTGGCGTGGTGACCACGGCGTGGAGGGCTTCACCGAGGGCGTCAACGGGGACACCGACCGCTGGCGCACCAACACCGGTCGCTACGGCGCCGTCATCAACGGCGACCACGTGACCGCGACCGGCCTGTTCGTCGAGCACTTCCAGCGCTACAACACCGTCTGGAACGGCGAGCACGGCACCACGATCCTCTACCAGAACGAGCTGCCGTACGACCCGCCGACGCAGGCCGACTGGATGAACGGCGCGGTCGAGGGCTGGGCCGGGTACAAGGTCGGTGACCGGGTGCGGCACCACACCCTGTACGGCGGCGGGGTGTACGTCTTCAACCAGAACAACCCGTCGATCCACACCGAGAACGGCTTCGAGGTCCCGAACCAGCCGGGTGTGCGGCTGCACCACATCATGACCGTCAACCTCAGTGCCGGCACGATCGACCACGTGGTCAACGGCGTCGGTGCGGCGGCCGACATGACAAAGGTCGGAGCGCCGGTCTACCTCGCGCAGTACCCGACCCCGTAGGGATCTCGGGCGCACCGACGGGGCCGGAGCCGGCGAGGCTCCGGCCCCGATGGGCTGATCCGCTACGGCCTGGCTCGCCGGTCCGAGCGGTCGACTAGCTCAACTCGTAGTCCGGCAGCGGCAGGGCTCTGGGCTGTAGGCGGCGCTCCACCGCGGCCATGGCTGCGAGCAGCGGCAGTTGGGCCATCGTGTTTCGAGCCCAGATGCCCGGGCGGCTCTTCGGCGCGATCATACCGATGAAGAGGCTCGACTGACTTCGCTCGACCATCTTCCGATGGCCCTGCTCGTAGCGCCGAAACGCGATCCGATGATCCCCGCCGGCGGACGACAACTCGCCCGCGAGTCGGTAGGCGCCGATGAGCGACAGCGTCGCCCCGGCGCCCGCCGCCGGTGACGCACAGTGCGCGGCGTCTCCAACAAGCGCCACCCGCCCGGACGACCACGACCCCATCCGCACCTGGCTCAGCGCGTCGAAGTAGAAGTCAGGATCGGCGAGTGCGCCCGCGAGGAGTTCCGGTACGACCCATGGCAGACCCGCGAACGCCTCGCTCAGCAGCCGCTTCTGCTGCTCGACGTCCCGGTGGTCGTACGTCAGCGGCCTGCTGCGGAACAGGAAGTTCACCTTCGCCCCGGCGTGGGTGCCTGAGCGGTAGATCCCGGCCACCCTGCCCGGCTGGTTGTAGAGCGTCACCCACCGCTGCTCACCCAGGCCCGGGTCCGCGTTGGCGGACGCGAAGTAGTGGCCCAGGTGGGTAAGGAACTCCGGCTCCGGGCCGAAGGCCAGATGTCGCACCGTCGAGTGCGTGCCGTCGGCGCCGACGACCAGGTCGAACCGCCTCATCCGACCGTGCTCGAAGGTGACGGTCACACCATCGTCGTCCTGCTCCATGGTGCGGATCGAATCACCGAAGATGTACTCGACGTCGTCCTTGGTCGTCTCGTACAGGATGGCCGCCAGGTCGCCGCGCATGATCTCGACCTCGGTGCCGGCGACTCCGCCCCGGATCGCTTGCATGTCGATGCGGGCCACGCTTCGGTTGGCCGCGTTCACAAAGGACATACCGAGGACGTCCGCCGCCACCGCACGGGTCTGCGACATGATCCCCATCCGCTCGGCGACGTCGACGGCCTGCCCACGTAGGTCGACGCCGTTGCCGCCCTCGCGCAGGCGAGGTGCCCGCTCGACCACCGTGGGCGCAAAGCCGTGCCGGGCCAGCCAGAACGCCACGGTCGGCCCCGCGATGCTGGCACCGGAGATCAGGATCCGCCGGTTCATCGACTCCTCCTTCGTGGCACAGCGAGGAGCACGCCAGTGGCAGGTACGCCGCTTGCGTGGTCCGGTGGGGGTTTCGTAGGCTAACTGAAATGCATGTTCCACATGACGATATGGAATGGTCGTTTCAGATGTCAACCCCGGCCGCGAGCGGTGCCACCCGACGCAGAGCGGACGCCGTCCGCAATCGCCAACGCGTGTTGGACGCGACGAAGACGCTCCTCGCCGAGGGAGGTGCCACTCCCACGGTCGACGCGATCTCGCGGAGAGCGGGTGTGGGGGCGGCTACTGTCGTTCGCACCTTCGGCAGCAAGGAGGCGCTCATCGACGCCGCCGTGGCCGAGTTGCTCGTACCGCTCGTCCAGCGAGGCCGTGACGCGCTGCTCGAGCCGGATGCCGAACAAGCTCTTCGCGGCTTCCTCGTCGAGGTGATCGCGTTTCAGTCCACGTACTGGATCATGGGCGAACGACTCGGGGAGATGGACTTGCCGGCGACGACCGCGCAACGGGCCGCCCTGAACGCCGCCGGGCTCGACCTGATCACCAGGGCCCGCGACGACGGTGCGATCCGTACCGATATCGAGGCCTCCGTCGTCACCGTGCTGATCGGTGAGGTGACCTACGCGGTCGCGAGGTCGCAGTCGGCATCGCCAGCCCTCTCCGAGAGCTATGTGTCGGTCATCATGGACGGGCTTCGCCCGCAGCAGGTCAGGCCCTGAGTCATCCTCCGGGCGGACAATCACGCCAAGAGTCTTGAATTCCTACTGGGATGGTAGGAAAATAGGCGGATGCCGGCTGGTCCGTTCCTCACCTCGCGTCGGGCCGTCGACCTGATGCGGGTCGCCTCCGAGCTCTGTCCGGGCCGCTGACCGCCGACGAGCGCCGGCGCCACCCGCACCCCTCATCCGGCCCCGGCCGCAACTCACCCGCCACCCCGTGGCCCAACCGACCCCGGCGGTCTGCGCGTGGTCGCCCAGGGCACCCGCTTCCTGTCCCGCCCCCCACCGAACCCGCCACCACGGGATCGGTTCACCCCCATGGAGGTACGCCATGACATCCGATCAATCACCATCCACCGGGCCGACGGCGGGCGAGTCCCGGCTCGCGTTCAACGAGGACTGGGTGGCGACCGTCCTCGGCCTGGCGCTGCTCGCCCTGGTCCTGATCGGCGCCATCCCCGCCGGGCTGGTGCCCTGATGACCACCGACGCGACCCGGGCGGGCGACGCGACCCGGGCGGGCGACGCGACCCGGGAGGGCGACGCGACGGGCGCCGTCGACGCCGTCGGGCCGGCCCCGGCCAGCGGCCCACCCACCACCGTGGACCCGGCCGGCCCCACCCACACGGCGCGCGACGGTCGGTTCTGGGCGTGGACGGCACTCGGCCTGGTGATCGTGCTCGGCCTCGCCGCGCTCACCCGCTACCTGGAGCAGAACGTTCCCGGGTGGGCCGAGGGCACCGCCGTCGGGGACATCGGGGCGGCGATCGAGTACCCGGTCTACGCCATCCTGCTGGGCCTGCTGGGCAACGTCGCCGTCACGCTGCTCGGGTGGCGGGACCGGATAGTGGCCGCGTTCCGGACCGAGTTCTTCATCAAGACCGGCCTCGTGCTGCTCGGGGCCTCGATCAACCTGGCCGTCATCGCCAGTGCCGCCGGCCCGGCGATCGCCCAGGCGATCCTGTTGATCAGCGGGGTCTTCTTCTTCACCTGGTGGCTGGCCGGCAAGTTCGGCCTCGAGGACAAGCTGCGCGCCTTGCTCGCGTCGGCGGTGTCGATCTGCGGGGTCAGCGCGGCGATCGCCGCGGCCGGCGCGGTCCGGGCGCGCCGGGAACAGTTGGCCTACACGGCGAGCCTGGTCATCATCTTCGCGCTGCCGTCGATCTTCATCCTGCCCTGGCTGGCCGACGTGTTCGGGCTGTCCGACGCGGTGGCCGGCGCCTGGATCGGCGGCAACATCGACACCACCGCCGCGGTCACCGCCGCCGGAGCGATCGCCGGTGAGGAGGCCCTCCAGATCGCCAGCATCGTCAAGGTCACCCAGAACGCGCTGATGGGTGTGGTCGCGGTCGCGCTCACCGCGTACTTCACCCTGCGGGTGGAGCGGCGGCCCGGCGCGGAACGGCCCGGCCTGCGCGAGCTGTGGACCCGGTTTCCGAAGTTCGTCCTGGGCTTCATCGCCGCCTCGGTCATCGCCACCTGGTATCTCGACGGGGCCGGCGCGGACGGCAAGGCCACCATCGCCATCGTCAACGACCTGCGCGTCTGGTTCCTGATCCTGGCCTTCGTCAGCATCGGCCTGGAGGTCCGGGTCGCGTCGCTGCGGGAGGCCGGGTGGCGGCCGGTGGCGGTGTTCGCCAGTGCCACCGTGTTCAACCTCGCGTTGGCGCTCGGCCTGGCGTCCCTGCTGTTCCGCAACTTCTCGGCCTGAACGGGGTGAGCGCCCCGCCCCCGGCCCGTTCGGGGGCGGGGCGCTCACTACTTCCGCTCCGCACGCGAATAATTTCATCGATCAGTCGAACTCTTGCGATACGGCAACCACTCCTGCCACGATGGCCGTCAATGCCTTCCGTCCCGAAGGAGTGGTCCCCATGGCGGTCTCCCGCCGCAGGTTCGTCACGTCGGTGCTGGGCGGTTCCGCCCTCGCCGCCGCCTCCACCACCGAGCTGCTCACCACCCTGGCCAGCCCCGCCTCCGCCGCCAGTCCCCCCGGGGACGTGGTCGGCAAGGTGACGGTCGGCTACCAGGGCTGGTTCAGTGCCCCTGGCGACTCCGCGCCGATCGGCGGCTGGTGGCACTGGAGCCGCGACCGGTTCCAGCCGCCCTCGCCCGCGAACACCACGATCGTGTCCTGGCCGGACATGCGCGAGTACACGCGCAGCTACCCCACCGCGTACCCCAACCTCGGCAGCGGATCGCCGGCGACCCTCTTCTCCTCCTACGACCAGCAGACGGTGGACACCCACTTCCGGTGGATGCAGGAGTACGGCTGCGACACCGCAGCCCTGCAACGCTTCAACCCGACGGGCGACGAGGGGCCGACCCGCGACGCGATGACGCTGAAGGTCCGCTCGGCGGCCGAGCGCCACAACCGCAAGTTCTACATCATGTACGACGTCACCGACTGGCTGACCATGCAGGCGGACATCAAGGCCGACTGGACGACGAAGATGTCCACGCACACCGCGTCCAGCGCGTACGCCCGGCAGAACGGCAAGCCGGTCGTCTGCATCTGGGGCTTCGGCTTCAGCGAATCGAGTCGCCCCTTCACCCCCGGCCCCTGCCTGGAGGTCATCAACTGGTTCAAGGCGCAGGGCTGTTACGTCATCGGTGGTGTGCCCACCTGGTGGCGGCTGGGCCGAGAGGACTCCCGCCCCGGTTTCCTCGACGTCTACCACGCGTTCAACGCGATCTCGCCCTGGATGGTCTACCGGACCGACACCCTGGAAGGGCTCGACTCGTACTACAACAACGTCAACATCGGTGACATGGCCGACTGTGCGGCCCGTGGCATCGACTACCTGCCCTGCGTGATGCCCGGTGACCTCGCCGGTGGCCACCGGCGACACGGCGACTTCTACTGGCGGCACATCTACAACATGGTCCGGCTCGGTTCCCAGGGCCTCTACGTGTCCATGTTCGACGAGTACAACGAGGGCAACCAGATCGCCAAGACCTCCGAGACCCAGGCCACCACCCCGGCCGGCGCGAACATCCGCGCCCTGGACGAGGACGGCGTGGCCTGCTCCTCCGACTACTACCTGCGGATCACCGCCGACGGCGGCCGGATGCTCAAGGGCCAACTCGCGCTCACCGCGGTCCGCCCCACCCCACCGACGACCGGCACCCCACCCCCGACCGGCGGGAACCTGGCCGCCGGCCGGTCCACCTCCGCGAGCAGCCAGGGCGGCGGCTTCCCGTCGGGCAACGCGGTGGACGCCAACGCCGGCAGCTACTGGGAGAGCGGCGGCGGCGCCTTCCCGCACTGGTGGCAGGTCGACCTCGGCGCCAGCCACCAGGTCAACAAACTCGTGGTACGACTGCCCGCCGGCTGGGGCTCGCGTACCCAGACCATCACCGTGCAGGGCAGCGTCGACGGCGGATCGTTCACCACCATCGCCGGGGCCTCCGCGTTCGCCTTCGACCCGGCCACCGGCAACACCGTCACCCGCACGCTGACGACCACCACGACCCGCTACGTCCGCCTCAGCATCAGCGGCAACACCGGCTGGCCGGCCGCCCAACTCGCCCAGGTCGAGGTGTACGCCTCAGGCGGCACCACCGACAACCCGCCGAGCACGCCGAGCGGCCTCACCGTGACCGGCAAGACGTCGAGCAGCGTGTCCCTGGCGTGGACGGCCTCCACCGACGACACCGGGGTGACCGGTTACCAGGTGCGTCAGGGTGGCAACGTGGTCGCCACCGTCACGGGCACCACGGCTACCGTGAGCGGGCTGAGCGCGTCCACCGCGTACACCTTCACGGTCACCGCGCGCGACGCGGCCGGCAACACCTCGGCGGCCTCGAACTCGGTCACGGTCACCACGGACGCTGCGGCCAACGCGGACCTCGCCCGGGGGCGGTCCACCTCGGAGAGCAGTCACGTCCAGAGCTACGGGTCGGGGAACGTGGTCGACGGTGACGCGAACAGCTACTGGGAGAGCGCGAACAACGCGTTCCCGCAGTGGGTGCAGGTCGACCTGGGTTCCGCGCGTACGGTCGGGCGGGTGGTGCTGAAGCTGCCGCCGTCGTCGGCCTGGGGCAGCCGGACGCAGACCATCGCGGTGCAGGGCAGCGCGGACGGGGGCAGTTTCGGCACGCTGTCGGGTGCGGCGGGGCGCACGTTCGACCCGGCCAGCGGCAACCAGGTGACGATCACCTTCGGTGCCGCGCAGACCCGCTACGTCCGGGTCACCGTCACCGGGAACACCGGGTGGCCGGCCGGCCAGCTGTCGGGCCTGGAGGTGTACGCGAGCTGACCGGTTGTGGGGGCGGTCGCCGGACGCCGACCGGCGGCCGCCACCCACCCGGCGAGTGGGCGCAAGCCTTACCTCGCTTACGCGCTCTTCATCGGTCCATTGCCGGTGGTTATGGTGCTGCTTGTGCTGGCCCAGCGTGCTGCTCTGTGGCATTGAGCTCAATCGGAACTGTAATTACTGCGCCAAATTTAATGACCAAGAGGTGAATTGCTCCAACGGCTCATTCGTCGAAGTCGCTAAATTCGTCCGAATCGTAGAATTCAGATAGGTAGTCAGGTTCGGCAAACGAATCTTCGGGCGCAAAATCGTCCAGTCCCTCGGGCGCCTCCGATCTTCTATCGAGTGCTTCAAATCTTCTTTGTATTAGAGCGTTCAAGCGCGCCGTCTGTGTCGCAAGTGTCCTACGCGCGCCGGCGGAAACCCTTCGCTCCGTTACGCTGCTAGCAAGCAGAGAGATAGTGCGCGCTTGCCGGGCAATTCGCACGTCGGGGTGACTTCGGTCAGGGAAAATATCGTCGGGCACGATAATTCTTACGACAGGAGCGGGAAGCTCCTGGGGCGGCCCGGGGTGAAAATCTCCTTCGTTCAAGATCGCGCCGAAAGTGCTCTCTCTGAGCAGTTTTTGGTAAACAGTGAAACCGTATGGATCCAGCGCTGCTTTTCGTTCCTTGTATGGCAGATCGCCAATCTCAGGCAATGACCACATGGAGACGGTGTGCACCTCGAACGGATCCAATACGTGTCTCGCCACCGCATCCGAGCGCTGCCCCGTAAGGTGTCGGCCGATCCTTATTCCGAATCCTTCGGCAGTTTGGCCGACGTAAATCGGCTCTCCGTCGAAGTCGTAGAAGGCGTATACCCCTGCTCTTGCTTGCCCAAGGGTCTGACCCGGACGCTGCGGGTCATCTGCTTTCAGCGCGAGTGCTATGGCGTGCCGGATAGCTTGCACTTCCCGCGGGAGCGATGTCGTTGAGATGTCGATCCTTGGACCGTAGGGCATGCCGGCCTCCGAGCTCAGGGGGGTCGCGTCAGCCTACGCTGATCTTGTCCTTTCCGTTAGGCGCAACACCGTAGGCGGTTTCGCGTGTGGAGCGTCCCGCTCCTAGGGGCGGGATCTTGAAAGCTGCGGCCCGGCTTGGAAAGATCTAGGCATGGGCGACACCGTGGGAAGCGCTGCGATTGACGACGACGAGTGGCAGCAGGCGACTGACCTCGCCGCGTCGTTGGGCCCGAAGGTGTGCGAGTGGATCTTGGAGCTGACTAGTGACGCGGGTCTCCACCTGCACTCGATCGAGAAGAGGGTTAAGAGTCGTCCGCATGCGGAACAGAAGATCGTCAACAAGGTCAGGGGGGATTACTCCCTCAAGGACATGACGGACATTCTGGGCGTTCGTATCATTACCTTCTTTCCTGACGAGATCGATGTCGTTGCTTCGTTGATCGAACAGGAGTTCGACGTTGATCGGGGCAACTCGGTAGACAAGCGCGCCTTACTGGACCCTGATAGGTTCGGCTACTTGTCGCTGCATTACGTCGTTAGAGTGCAACGCGAGCAATGCTCGCTCCGAGATTTCAAGAAATACCAGAACTTCAGATTCGAGATCCAGATTCGAACTATCCTGCAACACGCGTGGGCCGAGATTGAACATGACCTCGGTTACAAGTCTAAGGAGGAGCTGCCATCGGGGTTTCAACGGCGCTTTTCGCGTCTCGCCGGACTCCTCGAACTCGCCGACACCGAATTCCAGCAAATCCGAGGCGATCTCCAAAACTACCAAGCCGAAGTGGGCAACGCAGTGCGGGATGAGCCAGGTGATGTCCCCGTGAACCGCGATTCCATTTCCGCATTCATCTCGGAGTCCGACCTCATCCGTAGACTCGACGCCAAATTGGCCAAGGAGATATACGGTGATACGAGGATTGCGGGGAAACCGAGCCGAAAATACGCCTCCAGGCTGGCTGTTCTCCTGCAAGAGTTCGGGTTTGAGAGTGTTGGACAAATTGAAAACTCTCTGCGTGGCCGAGAAGCCCTGTTCGTCGCTTTCCTGGCTCAGTACAAGGCGCTTCAGCAGCGGGAAACCGTTCCGGTCGGCGGCTGCCTTCTCTTCTACCTCATGTTGGAGGCGGCACTACGTCCTGAGGAGGAGGGTCGGAGGCTTCTGAGTCAGATCACCTCGACGTTGTCGTATGAGAAGGCCCGGGCCAGGGCGGCAGCCGCAAAGGTAGAAGCGGAGGCTGGTTGAGTCTTCATCGCTTAGCGGGTGCAGGGCGAGGTCAGTCTTTTCTGCGCTTATTCTATTGCCCCCGAAGATTCGAAGACCAGGCGATAGGCAAACACCGAGTAGAGCGCTGAGATTTCGAGTAATGCGCAAGCGAGGGGCTAAATCGCAGCCATCGATCCTGAGGCGCAGATTCAGCTCGGAACCTTGATCGACCCTCGCAATCTGCGATCGAGGTGTTGTTTTGTGTGTTGCTCGATGCGCGGAGGCAGTCAGACGACCGAACCGCCAGCAAGGTAAACGGGCGCGCAGCTGTGGCGGGCGCGCATCGCCGGTTGGATCCGTGTCGCGACGTTGTTGGGAAGCCGCTGCTCGGCCTCTTGAAGTCGGAAAAAGGCGATGTCCTCCAACTCCTGTGCCGGCAAGTTGAGGTCATCAAGGTTGGCGATCGACCCGCAATCGAACGTGAAGCTGATGATCGCGCGTGGCCGTTGCCCGGCGGGCGGTGCCCAGTCGACGACGAGAAGGCTGCCCACTACCACCGAGATCCCCAACTCCTCTCGGATCTCACGGGCGCAGGCATCATGTGGGTATTCGCCGTCGTCGACATAGCCGCCGGGGAAGGCCCAGTGGTCGCGGTACGTGGGCTTGACGAGCAGCACGTTGCCGTCGGGGTCGGTGATGAAGGCCGCAGCGGCGGCGTAGAAGGAAGCCAGGTTGGCGTACCAGGTGGCGGGCTCCGTCCAGGTCACCTCCGTGACGCTAGCGGACGGGTTCAGACGGAGCTTCGCGCTATGCGATTGTTGGCATGGTCGCGAGGGTGTGGAGGACTTCGTTGACCTGGGGCGATGCCCGCTGCGGGCTGAGCGTTGCGGTGATTTCGCGGACGCGCTGTTGAACACGGGCCGACTGGATGCCAGTGGCGTGCTGTGCCAACTCCCGAGCCCAGTCGCAGGCGGCGTCGGTGTCTCCAGCGCGAGCATGAGTCATGGCGACAAGCGCGGTGTGCAGGGCACGTGTCCGGGTGTTATCGCTGGCGAGGGTCAGAGCATCGGGAGCGTGGCCAAGGGCCAGCGCGTATAGATGTAGGTCACCCAGGCACCTCAATGCGGCTCCGGCGAGGTGGGCAGGACTGAAGTAGGTGACCCAGCGTGGGCCAAGGTCTGCCCCTGTCCGGTCAAGAGCACGCTCAGCTCTGGCGAGCGCGAGTTGGCAGACACGTCGCTCGCCTAACTGGCCGTATGCGGTGGCAGCGGTCCCGTGCAGCCGAGCGAGCACGGCGGCTGGCGCACGCCCTGCCCCGTCGATGGCCGCTTCGGCGAGGCGGGCCGCGTCACGGGAGTGGCCCAAGTGTACGGCCTGGGTGGCGAGGTTCGCAAGTAGGTGAGCGCCGTACAGGCGGTCATCGGCGGCCTTTGCGAGCCGCAAAGCGACGGTGACGTGTTGTTGGGCGCAGACATGGTCGCCCGCGTCGTACGACATGAATGCGAGTTGACCGCAGAGCGTTGCGGCTGCGCGCATGAGGTCACGTCCCACGGCTTCGGTGTAGGTGCCGTGCATCATCAGAGTGACCTGACGTACGAGGAAGTCGGCCATGAGCGTCCGGGTGCGCGGCGAGCCGCTCCCGTGACGTCGGTCGAGATCGGCGAAGTGATCGGCCAGCGCGTAGAGCGATTGAACGTCGGTGGCGGTGACCTGCTGTCGGCCGTTCCGACTGACCGTCTGGTCGCGGAGGTCATACCGCCAACCGAGCGCTGCCTGTAACGCCTTGCCGCTGTCGAACGTTTCGTTGGTTTGCTGGTTGAGGTGCTTGGCCAGCGCCGTCCAGATCTGCTCGGCGGCGTCGATCGCGCCGTCGACGGATGCAGGGTAGGCACATGTTCCGACGCCCTCGGACGCACCGAAGCCCAACTCCGTGGTGGCGACCGAGCGACCGAGCTTGCGGGCAAATGTTTCCGCCATCGCGGCTTGGACGTGCTCGCCGGGCCGGCGACCCCGCAACCACCAGTAGACGCTTGCCGCGTCGTACCGCCAGGCACCCTGGTCGCGACCGGCGTGATTGAGCTGGCGAGCGAATGCGGCGTGGGCGTTGCCGTAGCCGGCGGCAAGCAGCAGCCCTTCGAGCGCCGCGTTCGTCACCGGTCTCGCCACGGTTCCACCTCCAGGCATCAGTCAACTTCATCCGGTGACGAGCCTATGGGTTGATGCGGTCCTATGGGGACCGGCGCAACCCGGCGCAACCCACGCCCTGAACAGCGCAATGGCACGCATTGCTTGCCATCTGGTCCGCTCTCCGGCGGTGGGCTTCGCTGATCAGCGGAGGTCATCAGCGACGGAGGTGGGCATGCGGGGCGACGAGGCGGCGAGCAAGAGCGAGCAGGCTGAGGCGGCCGAGCGGGAAGCCGCCAAGCAGCGCCTCCTCGCGCAGGCCGAGGCAGACCGTGTACCGGTGGAAGACACGACCCGTGCGGTCCCGGATCGGCGGTGGCGGCGTGACCAGCGATGACCTGCCGATCGGCCGCCGGGTCGCGCGCTGGCGGGTACGGCGCTCGATGACGCAGCAGCAGCTCGCGGATCGTATATGTCGGTCGAAGAGTTGGGTCGACAAGGTCGAGCGGGGTGTGCGCGCCCTGGACCGGTACTCGGTGATCCAGGAGTTGGCCGAGGTGCTGCGGGTCAACCCCGAGGTGCTGCTCAGCCAGCGGCCGCAGCGCACACCGATCGGCACTGTCGAGGGGGTGGACGACATCCGGGCCGCTCTTGCGCGCTACGACACCTCGCAGGCGTCAGAGCGGACGACGGAAGAGGCGAATAGGCAGGTCGGATACGCCTGGTTGACCTATCAGCACGCGGACTACGCCCAGTTGGTGCGGACGTTGCCGGGCCTGCTCGACGCCGTCCAGGGCTCGCGGTCGCCGGAGTTGCTGGTGCAGGCGTACCGGATCACCTCGTCGTTGCTGGTCAAGCTCGGTGCGGCCGACCTCGGCTGGCTGGCCGCCGATCGAGCAAGGGCCGCCGCCGGTGACGATCCGCTGTTGTCGGCGGCAGCGGTCGTGTCGATCGCCCAGGCGCTCCGGGCGCAAAACCGAGACCACCTGGCGTTGGCCGCGCTGCTCCCCGCCGCCAACCGCGCCCTTCCACCCTCAACCCACTCCGGTGATCAAGAGGTTAGCGGGACTTTTGTAGATCAAACTGCCCGCAAACCTCTTGATCACCGGGGTCGGGCCGATCGTCGGGAGTGGGCGGCGGGTGGGACGCTGCTGGTGCAGGCCGCTCTGGCCGCTGCCGGGTGTGGTGAGCACCGCCGTGCGGGCGAGTTGATCGACCGGGCCGCGGGCATCGCCACAATCCTTCGGGGGTACGACGATCCGCACCGCACCAGCTTTGGGCCGGTTGCCGTCGAGTTGGCCCGGGTGCTGGTGGCGGCGCAACGAGGTGACGCCGCCGAGGCAGTGCGTCGGCACTCGACAGTGGTGCGGCGGGAGGGGTGGCGGCGTTTGCCGTCCGAGTATCGGGGCGCGTACCTGCTCGACGTCGCGCGGGCGTACCTCCGGGTGGGTGACCTGCGCGGGGCCGCACGCGCCCTCGTCGACGCGGACCACGTCGCGCCGGCCGAGGTCCGGTGCCGGCCGTTGGCGCGTACCGTGATCGCCGATCTTGCCCGCGTGCGGCCGGCGCCGGCTGGCGTGACGCGACTGGCGGCGGCTGTCGGTCTTACCCGCTGACCGCCGTACCGGCAGCGGGGCGGTATGGCTACCACGGCCAGTGCTTGGCCAGGTTGGTCGGGTCGTCGCCCGGCGACACCACGAACGCGCAGGAGCCGCTGTCGTCGAGCAACAGCAACGGGCCGGCCTGCGACGCCAGCGCCACCGACGCGGCCAAGACGGCGAGGCCCGACGGCTTGCGGAATCCGATGTGGGTCACAGCTTGGTTCAACGCCGCAGGCTCGCCGCGGGTGGCACCATCGACGCCGCCCAGCGTGACCTCTCCCAGGTCCAGGCCACCCATCGACGCGCACCTGGCGGGGTTCGGGCAGCCGGGGAGGTCGGCGGTCACTTCATGCCCCGTGACCTGGAACCACGGCGTGCCGTGACAGCCAGCCTCCCGAAACGCCGACAGGACCTGTTCCACTGTCGGCAGCTGACGGACTGGTGGTGGCTCCTCGGGCAGACCAAAGGAAGACTCAGCGCCGGCCGCCCACTCGAGTCCACCATTCTCGGCTGCCTGATGCAGGGGCGTCACCACCAGGAACCAACCCACAGCACGCATTGTGCCATCCCGACGTCCGGACCAGGACGTGAGGCGAGCCGTCTGGGGCGTCTGCCTCGTTGGCGGGCACCCCGGTAACGAGGTGGACGGGCTGGTGGGGCAACGGGCAGCATCGCGTGGTGCACATAGCGACGGATGGGGAAGCCGTCGACATCATCACCGCTGCCGACCACTGGCAGTCCTCCTGGTATCCGCCGTCGAACCTTCCCGCTGGCACTCCACACGGATCGGCCGGGATCTGCGTGGTCGCTGGCCAGGTGATCCTGGTCAGCGATGACGGCAGGCACTGGCAGTTCCCGGGCGGACGCCCGGAGGTCGGCGAGGACTGGTCCGTCACCCTGGCCCGTGAGGTGAGGGAGGAGGCGTGCGCGACGGTGCACGACTCTCGATTGCTGGGCTTCAGCCGTGGGGTGTGCAGGAGAGGGCCGGAGCAGGGTCTCGTGCTCGTGCGGGCACTGTGGCGCGCCGAGGTCCGCCTGGACGCCTGGACACCCGAGCACGAGATGGTCGAGCGTCGTCTCGTCCCTCCCGAAGGCGTGTGGGACGCGTTGACTATTCCGACCGGCTGGGAGCCGATTTTCCGCCGTATCTTGGTCGAGGCAGATATCCCAGTTGGTCAATCGCCGAGAGGCGGACCGGTAAACCCCTGACTGCGCCCGAGTTGGCTGGCGACAGCATCTCCGCTGGTCCTGGTAGGGTTGGCGTGGGAACCAATGTTTAGGAGCTTTCGGCTCCGAAGGGATCGAGTCTTCGATCCTCCAGCGAGTCTCAAACTCGCCTCGCAGGATTTCCGCCAGGCGCACATTCGTGCCACGGCCCCTGCGAAGCCTCTTCGTAGTGGGCCTGCCTGGCCCTACGAGCCGAAGGGCTTCCCATGACCGCCACCGTCAGCTACGCCGACGAGGCCGCGATCCGCGCTCACTACCAGCACATGCTCGACAGTTGGGGCGATTCATCCGCCTACGCCGAATGCTTTACCCCCGACGCCGACTACATCATCGCGAACGGGATGATCGAGCACGGCTGGCAGGAGATCGTCGACGGCCACGACATCATCTTCTCGGCGTGGGCACGCAACAGCCGTTTGGTCGGTCGGATCGAGAGCATCCGCTTCATCACCAACGAGGTGGCGTTGCTGATCGCGCACGGGCACATCGAATACCTGGACAACCGTTCCAGCGACGGCAACAAGCGCACCGTGTACTCGCTGGTGGCCCAGCGATTCGAGGGCCGCTGGCTGTTCGCCGCGTACCAGAACACACCGCTGGCCGGTCACTGACCGCCCCGCCCCACTGCCCCGGTGATCATGGAGTTGGCGGGCCTTGTGTAGATCAAATCGTCCGTCAACCTCATGATCGACGGGGCGGGGCGGGGCGGGGCGGGGCTCGGCTGGGCGACGGTGGCGGTCTTAACCGTTGACCGAGGCGCGCTGGCGGAAGTCCTCCGCGGGGTTGATGGTGCGCACCGGATCGGGCACCGGACCGCGTCGCCGCCACTCGCGCGGGTAGCCCAGCGAGACCTCCTCGAACCGCACCCCGTCATAAAACGTGGTGCGGGGGATGTGCAGGTGCCCGTAGACCATTGTGGCCGCACCGAAGCGCAGGTGCCAGTCGCGGGTGCGCACGGTGCCGCACCACTGGGCGAACTCCGGGTACCACAGGATGTCGGTCGGCTCGCGCACCAGCGGGTAGTGGTTGACGAGCACGGTCGGCAGGGTCGGGTCGAGTGCGGCCAACCGGCGTTCGGTCTCGGTGATCCGGGCGTCGCACCACGCCTCCCGGCTCGGGTACGGGTCGGGGTGCAGCAGCGCCTCGTCCCTGCACACCACCCCGGCCCGGTACGCCAGGCCCAGTGACTCCTGCTTGGTGTTCGCCCCGGGCACCCGGAACGTGTAGTCGTAGAGCACGAAGAGGGGGGCGATCGTGGCCGGGCCGCCCACGCCGTCCCAGACCGGGTACGGATCCTCCGGGGTGACGACGCCCAGCCCACGGCACATGCGGACCAGTGCCTCGTAGCGCGCCACGCCGCGCAGCTGCACCGGGTCTTTGGGTGGCGTCCACAACTCGTGGTTGCCCGGCGCCCAGACGACAGTCGCGAACCTGGTGCTCAGCAGCGCCAGTGCCCACTCGATGTCGGCGTACCGTTCGGCCACGTCGCCGGCGACGAGCAACCAGTCGCCGGCGTGGTCCGGGTGTAGCTCCTGGACGAACGAGCGGTTCTCCGGGTGGGCGATGTGCAGGTCGCTGACGGCCCGCAGCCGCGGAGATGGGCTCACCCCTTCGAGGCTAGGCGTCGCGGCCCGATCGGAACAGGCCCTGTCCGGCGTTCCTGGGCGAGTCCCGTCGCCGGCATATCCGCCGACTCGGCGGGAAAGCCGCGACGTCCGACAGCCCGAGACCGGAGCAGGAGACAAACATGCCTTTCATCACCGTGGGTACGGAAAACTCCGCGCCCATCGACCTGTACTACGAGGATCACGGTTCCGGTAAGCCGGTCGTGCTGATCGCGGGTTTCCCGTTCAACGGGGCAACCTTCGAGAAGGCGACAAACGCGCTACTCAACGCCGGATACCGGACGATCACCTACGATCGGCGCGGCTACGGCAACTCGGCCCAGCCGACCTTCGGCTACGACTACAACACGTTCGCGGCCGACCTGGACGTGTTGATGACCGAGTTGGACCTGAAGGACGCGACCCTGGTCGGTCACTCGATGGGCACCGGCGAGGTCGTCCGCTACCTGGCCAACTACGGCTCCCAGCGAGTGAGTCGCGGTGTGCTGCTCAGCCCGCTGCAACCGATGCTGGCCAAGGCGAAGGACAACCCGGAGGGTGTCGACACGAGCCTCTTCCAGGGATTCCAGCAGGCCATCATCAAGGACCGCTACGCCTACCTGACCCAGTTCTGCGACGCGTTCTTCAACTACAGCGAGAACAAGGGCAAGCTGGTCAGCGAGGACGCGTACCGGGGGCACTGGCAGATCGGCGCGATGGCCTCGGCCAGGGCCACCCATGACAGCGTGACCGCCTGGCAGGAGGACTTCCGTCAGGACCTGCCGAAGATCGACGTGCCGATCTTGATCATGCAGGGTGACAAGGACAACGTGCTGCCCTACCCGGTGACCGGTCAGCGGCTCGGGCCGATGATGCCGACCGCCAACCTGATCACGATGAAGGGCGCGCCGCACGGCATTCCGTGGACCCACGCCGACGAGGTCAACAAGGCGATCATGGACTTCATGAAGCAGCCGGCCAAGGCTCGCGCCTGACCCGTACCGGTAGCCGATCGGACGCCAGCGCCGTGAGGCGCCGCGGCACCCGGCCCACGGTTCGCACCGGGGCCGGGTGCCGCCGTCGGTCAGGGCCGGTACGCCACCACCGCGCCGTTGGCGCCGGGGGCGTCGAACGGCACGGTACGCACGTCGACGAAACCGGCGTCGGAGAGCCAGGCCGTGTACTCCGCGCCCGAGTAGTTCCGGCCGCCCTCGGTTTCGACAAGCATGTTCATGCCCATCAGCGCCGCCTCCGGCGGACCGGTGCGCTCGTCGTTGAGTAGCAACTCACACACGACGATCGCCCCACCGGGCGGCAGCGCCGCGTGGCAGCGGGCCAGCAGCGCCCGGTTGGTGGGCTCGTCCCAGTCGTGCAGGATCATGCTGAGCAGGATGACGTCGTGCCCGCCCGGCAGCGCCGGGTCGACGAGGAAGTCCCCGGCGACCGCGTCGATCCGCCCGGTCAGACCGGCCTCCGCGATCCGCTCCCGCGCCCGTACGCAGACGTGCGGCAGGTCCAGCACCGTGGCCCGCAGGTCGGGCAGGCGGCGGCAGAACTCGATCGGGAACGCCCCCGCCCCGCCGCCCACGTCGAGCAACCGGCGGTGCGCGGAGAAGTCGTACGCGTCGGCCAACGCGCTGGCGGTGAAACTGGACGTGGAGAACATCGCGTCCCAGAACTGCGCCAACATCGCCGGGTCCTCGGTGTCGAACATCGACTGCTGGGACTCCGGGTCCCAGGTCAACGGCCGATCCGTGCGCAGGGCCTCGCCGATGCGGTGCCAGGGCAGGTAGGTGCGCAGGTCCGAGTAGCGCACCTGCGCGCCGAAGTAGTACGGGCGGCCTTCGACCAGGAACTGCTCGGCCAACTCGGTGTTGCGGTAGCCGTCGCCGGCCTTCTCCAACAGGCCGAGCGAGGCGGTCGCGGCCAGGAACAGGTCCGCGGGCCGATCGGGCAGCCCGAACTCGGCGGCGACCTCGTCGACAGTCATCGTCCGACCGCCGGCCAACCTGGTGAACAGGCCGAGTTCGACGCCGACCGCGAGGGTCTTGAACCCCCAGACACCGGCCACCAGACGCATGAGGGGAGTGGGAGTGGTCACGGAAACATCAGATCATAGGTTGTCGAAGTCCACGATGGTCGATTTCACGCCCGGATGAGGGTCACCAGTCCGGCCGCGACCAGCACGCCGGCCCAGAGCCGATCCACGTTGAACCACGCCCGACGCAGCACCCCGACCCCCAGCACCTGGTAGACCAGCACCGCCACGACCAGGGCCGTGCCGAGCATGGCCACGGTGTGCACCCCCGCCGCCGCGAGCCCGGACAGCGCGCCCACCGGCGCGGCCGCCAGGTGCCCGGAATGACCCCCGGACACCGGCGCGGCCACCAGCAGCGGCAACAGCATCAGGCCCGCGCCGTGCGCCGACGACATGAGGAACGACCAGCCGGCGAGCTGGGCGGAGGACAACCGCATCCCCGCCCAGCGGAAGTGCCGTTCGGAGAGCAGCCGCCACAACCCGAACCCGACGAGCAGCACACCACCGACCACCGCCACGGCGGTGCTCGCCGTCACCGACCGGGTCGCGCTGACCATCGCCGCGACGATGGCCACCGAGGCGAGATGCCCCGCCGCGATCGGCGGCAACGACCGCAGCAGGGCCGCCCGGCTGCGTTCCTGCAGGCCCCGGGCCACCGCGAACAGCCAACCCATCGCCGGGTTCAGACCGTGGAACGCGCCGAGCGCGACGAGCGTCACCCAGGTGCCGACGGTCACGGGAAGCAGTACGAGTCGGAGGACGCGTCCCCGCCCTGCAACCGGGTCTGGTGCACCCGCAGCCCGCGGAACTCCTCCCCGTGCGGGAAGAACCGCTCGTCGGGGGTGAGCCCGCCGGCCTCGGTGTCGACGTCGAGCTTCGCCAACCAGGCACCCACCCCGTCGGGGTAGAACTGGTCGTCCCACGCGCCGTAGAGGGAGTTGCTGACGTAGACCCGCCGGCCGTCCCGGCTCACCTCGACCATCTGCGGCCCACCCGCGAGGGCCTCGTCCGGCGCGGACGGGTGTGCGGTGCGACGCACGATCCCACCGAGGTGCACCGAGCCGGTGTGCACGGGGTGCAGCGGGTCGCTGACGTCGTACTGGCGCAGCTCTCCGGTGCCCCAGCAGGAGACGTAGAGGAACCGGTCGTCGACCGACAGGTCGATGTCGGTCACCAGCGGCGGCACCGCGCCGAACGGCTTGAGCAGGTCGGGCAGATCCGCCGCGTCGGCCGGCTCGGCCGGGATGTCGATCACCTTGGTGACCGCCCAGGCGTCCCCGTCCCGGTGCCACAGCCAGACCGAGGCGGACAGGTCCTCCACACTGATCACCACGCCGACGAACCCGTACGACTTCGTCGGGTCGTGCGCCGGGCGCAGCTCCAACGGCATCTGGTACTGGTCGCCCAGGTCGACGCGCTGCACGTGTCGGCGCTTCGCGAGATCCCAGAAGTGGATCGCGTGGCCGTAGCGTCGGCCCAGCAGCAACTCACCGATGATGCCGTCCTCGATCATCGACGGGGTGCCCCACTCGCTGGTGACCAGCACGTCCTGGGTGAGGTGCCACCACACGTCGTACGCCAGGAACTGTGGACCCCGGTCGGACTCCCACGCTCCGCGTACCTCGAACGTGGTGTGGTCGAGGATGGCGATGCCACCCGGCCCCTCCGCGCCGTCCGCGCCGCCGAGGGCGGAGAGGTAGATGCCGTCCGGGCCACAGTGCACGGTGTGCGGGCGCGAGTAGCCGGCCTTCTTGGCCAACTCCTCCGCCTCGATCACCTTGACCACCTGCGGCTGCCGCGGGTCGGGCTGCGTGTCGAGCACGTGGATGCGCGACGACCGCAGGCCGGGCACGATCAGGTAGCGCCGCTCCACGTGCGGGTGCGGGGCGGTCGGGCAGAGCGCGCTGCTGCACGCGTTCCACCCGAAGTGGTGCAGCTCGTCGCCGAGGTGCGGCAGGTCCGTCCAGCCGACCACGGTGCCGTAGGCGGGGGAGTCGGGATCGGTGTCCAGCACCACGATGGCGTCCGGACGGCTGGCCGTCCGGTCGAAGGCCGCCACGTAGGCGAGCTTCTCCGCCGGCGCGGTCGCCGCCTCCGAAGGGGAGGGGTAGAAGGTGGGATCGGGGGTCCAGCGGGTCATCGGATCTCCGCTCGTCAGGTGGTGGGAACGCCGAGTCGGTCGAGCAGGTGCCGGCGCAGCACGCCGAAGGCAGGATCGTCCGGCGTACGGGTGGGGGCCAGTTCGACGGGCAGGTCCGCGGCGATGCGGCCCTCGTCGAGGAGCAGGATCCGGTCGGCGAGCAACAGGGCTTCCTCCACGTCGTGGGTGACCAGCAGGGCGGCGAAGCCGTGCTCGGCGCGCAGCCGACGCAGCAGGACCTGCATCCGCAGTCGGGTCAGCGCGTCCAGGGCGCCGAACGGCTCGTCGAGTAGCAGCAGGTCCGGTTCGCGGACCAGGGCCCGCGCGACGGCCACCCGTTGCGCCTGCCCACCGGACAGCTCGGCCGGCCAGGCGCGATCCCGTTCGGCGAGCCCGACCTCGGCCAGCGCGCGCTGGATCCGACCGGTGGTGTCCGCGCCGGACAGCCCGAGCCCGACGTTGGGCGCCACCCGTTTCCAGGGCAGCAACCGGTGCTCCTGGAAGACCACGGCGGCGGCGCCGTGCACGACGATGTCGCCGGTGGCCTCGCCGTCGAGCCCGGCGAGAATCCGCAGGAGGGTGCTCTTGCCGGAGCCACTGCCCCCCAGTAGGGCCACCACCTCGCCCCGCGCGATGGTCAGGTCGACTCCGGCCAACACGACAGTCGGCCCGAACGCCCGGTGCACCGCGTGCGCGGTCAACACCGGCGTCGTACCGGTCAGGTGGCCCGCAGTCCGCGACGCCATGTCAACATCCTCCTCTCCAGCACCCGCAACGCAAGGTCGGATATCAGCCCGAGCAGGGCGTAGACGAGCAGGCCGAGCACCACCACGTCGGTCTGGCTGAACTCCCTCGCCTCCATCATCAGAAAGCCGATTCCCGTCTGGGCGTTGACCTGTTCACCGACGACCAGGCTGAGCCAGGCCGCCCCGATCGCCAGGCGCAGGCCGAGGAAGAGCGACGGCAGCGCCCCGGGCAGCACCACGTGCCGCAGCCGGGCGGCCTGCCCCAGCCCACAGGTACGGGCGGCCTCCACCAGCCGTTCGTCGATGTCGCGGATGCCGGCGTAGGTGTTGAAGTAGATGGGGAAGAACGCCCCCAGGGCCACCAGGCTGATCTTGAGTGACTCACCGATGCCGACCCAGATGATCAGCAGCGGGACCAGGCCCAGGTGCGGCAGCATCCGGGCCATCTGCACAGGTGGGTCGACCAGGTCGTCGCCGAGGCGCAGCAGCCCCGCCACCGTGCCCAGGACCAGCGCCAGGACGCCGCCGATCAGCAGCCCCGCCCCGGCGCGGGTGAGCGAGTCCAGCAGGTGCACGAGAAGCGTCCCGTCCCGGGTCAGCCGCCAGCCGGTGGCCAGGACGTCACTGGGCGCGGGCAGCTTCTCCGGTGCCAGCAACCCGGTCCGGGCGGCCAACTCCCAGCCCAGGACCAGGACCACCGGGCTGATCAGCCGCCGGTAGCGCCGAGTCGATCTCGGGCGCCGAGGCGTGACGGGCGCGGCGGTCACGACCTCGGCGGGAGGCTCGGCGAGCGTCGTCCGGCTCACTGGAAGACCGCGCTGAACCGGTCGTCGACCCGGGATCGCAGGTCGACCGGCCCCGGAATGAGCTCCAGGGCGATGAAGCTGTCGGTGATCGCCTGGAGCTCGTCGCCGATGGCCGGGGTCACCGGGGCGAGGGGCCGGGCGCTGCGGGCCAGGGCGCGGGTGGTGACGTCCTGCGGGATCTTCAGCTCCGGCGCGAGGGTGCTGGCCCGCTCGTCGGGGTGGGCGATGCCCCAGTCGGTCACCTCGCGGTAGCGCTGGAGGAACGCCCGGACGTCGTCCGACCGCTTCGAGACTGCGTCCGGGGCGGCCAGGACGTACTCGCGGTTGCTGGCCAGACCTGTCGCGTCCGCGAGCACCTGGACCCCCGGTTGCTCGGCCAGCGCGAAGTACGGGTCCCAGATCACCCAGGCGTCGACCTGGCCGCCGTCGAACGCGGGCCGCCCCTCGGCGGGCTTGAGGTACTTGACCTGGATGTCCTTCAAGGTCATGTTGTTCGCCTTGAGGAGCTGGACCAGCAGCCAGTGCACGTTTGACCCCTTGTTCAGGGCCACCGTCTTGCCCTTCAGGTCGGCGAAGGTTCGATACCCGCGATCGGCCTTGACCAGCACGGCCTCGCCCTGCGGGATCGGCGCCGAGGTCCCGATGATGGAGAACGGGATCTTCCCGGCGGCGGCGAAGACGGGTGGCGCCTCGCCGACCTGTCCGATGTCGATGGACCCGGCCTTGAGGGCCTCGGTGAGCGCCGGACCACTCTCGAACAGCGACCACTCCACGTCCGGCGCGGCGCCGCGCGCCTTGACCAGGCTGAGGCCGCCGAAGCGCTGGTACCCGATCCGGAGCTTGCCCCCGCCTTCCCCGGCGTCGGCGGAGCCGCCGCAGGCGCTCAGGGCGGCCGTGGCGAGCAGGGCCACGGTCGTCAGCGCGGCGGTGACCAGGCGACGGTGGTGCGGGGGACGGCGGACCGAGGGGGTACGCATGGCGGCTCCTTGGGGTGGGCAGGTGTGCCGGGCCGCGTCGACCGGCGTGAGTGCGTGGGCGGTAGCCTACTAACCCGATAGGTTTTATGGGTAGGCTGTCGGCGCGATCGTCCCACCCCTCAGGAGGTGCCCGCCGCAGCGCGTGCGCCGTCCGTCCCCGTTGGAGGAAAGAGCCGCCATGACCCTCACCTTCCACTGGTTCCTGCCCACCAACGGCGACAGCCGGGACATCGTCGGTGGCGGACACGGCGTACCGACCGGCGCCGCCGGAGGATCCCGACCGGCCAGCGTGGCGTACCTGGGACAGATCGCCCGCACCGCCGAGCAACTCGGCTTCGTCGGCGCGCTCACACCGACCGGCGCCTGGTGTGAGGACGCCTGGTTGAGCACGGCGATGCTCACCGAGGTGACCGAGCGGCTCAAGTTCCTGGTCGCCTTCCGCCCCGGCCTGACCTCACCCACCCTCGCCGCCCAGATGGCCTCGACCTTCCAACGGTTGTCCCGGGGCCGGCTGCTGCTCAACGTGGTCACCGGCGGCGAGTCGCAGGAACAGCGGGCCTACGGTGACTTCCTGGACAAGGACTCCCGGTACGCGCGGGCCGACGAGTTCCTGCACGTCGTGCGCGCGCTGTGGCGCGGCGAGACGGTCGACCACGCCGGCACCCACGTACGCGTCGAGCAGGCGCGGCTGCACCGCCTGCCCGACCCGGTCCCGCCGGTCTACTTCGGTGGCTCGTCCGCAGCCGCGCTGCCGGTGGCGGTGCGGCACAGCGACGTCTACCTGACCTGGGGTGAACCCCCGGCGCTGGTCGCCGACAAACTGGCGCGGGTCCGGGCGCTGGCCGCCGACGCCGGGCGCGAGGTGCGCTTCGGCATCCGGCTGCACGTCATCGCCCGGGACACCGCCGAGCAGGCCTGGGCGCAGGCCCACCGGCTGCTCGACGGCATCGCCGAGGCCGACATCCGGGCTGTGCAGGACGGGCTGCGCCGCAGCGAGTCCGAGGGGCAGCGCCGGATGCTCGACCTGCACGGCGGCTCCCGCGACGGCCTGGAGGTCGCGCCCAACCTGTGGGCCGGGGTCGGGCTGGTCCGTGGCGGAGCCGGCACCGCGCTCGTGGGCAGCCACACCGAGATCGCCGACCGGATCGCCGAATACCACGCCCTCGGCATCGACGAGTTCATCCTCTCCGGCTATCCGCACCTGGAGGAGGCGTACTGGTTCGGTGAGGGCGTCCTGCCGATCCTGCGCGACCGCGGCCTGTGGCGACACCCCGACGGCCAGCCGGGGCCGGCGGACCACGTCGACGTTCCCTTCGCCGGGTCGGCGACGCCGCAGCCCGCCGGGGTCCGCTGACCGCCCGACCCGCGCCACAGCCGCTCACAGTGGCTGTTCGCCAACCCCGCACTGTCCCGTCGATCATGGAGTTGTGGTGGGTGACAAAGTGCCCGTATCATACGAAACCAGGCATCATAATTCCATGATCGACGGGGGCGGGCCGCCGCTCCTCCGCGATCTTGCGCTTTCTATCGCGACATATGAGGGCGTTCTCCTCATACCGGCGACCGAAACTGCAAGATCGGCGCTGGCTTACAGGTCCACCGCGTAGACCCGGACCTGGCGGCCGGTGTCCGGCTGCACGGTCTCGCGCTCCAGCGACATGCCCAGCTTGACCATCACCCGCGCGGACGCCTCGTTGCCGACGACGTGGATGCTGACCAGCCGCCGCAGGTCGAGCTCGGCACGAGTATGGGTGACAACGGCCTGGGCCGCCTCGGTGGCCAGGCCCCGACCCCAGTACGCGCGGCCGAGCCGCCAGCCGATCTCCACGGCCGGCATGATCTCGGGCAGGAAGGTCGGCACCGCCAGTCCGGTGAAACCGGCCAGCTCGCCGGTCTCTCTGATCTCCACCGCGTACAGGCCGAAGCCGTGCTCGTCCCAGTGCCGCTGATAGGTGGCTAGACGCTCCGCGGTCGCGGCCCGGTCCAGGGTGCGGCCGTCATGGATGTAGCGCATCACCTCGGGCTGCGCGTTGACGGCGGCGAACCCGTCCAGATCATCGCTTCAAGCGGCGCAACAGCAGCCGCGGGGTCAGGAGGGACGTGGCACCGGGGGAGCTTGTCAGGTCAGGCACGTCCCCTTCGTAGCATTTCCCCTGGACTGTTGCCTTGGTCGGTGGCGATCCTCTACGGTCTGCTCAGCGGTGGGCGGTGCGGTCCGCATCCGACCGGACACCGCCGGTTGCCCGTCGTTCGGGCCGGGATGGTGGAGTCCCGGGTCGACCCGTCGGCGGCGGCTCGGCGGTCGTGTGACTCCAGCTCGTAATCCCGGGTGTGTTGCTGCCCGGCGTGGCTCACTGCGGAGCCGACGGCGAGCGGGGCACGCTTACCCCACCGGGAGAGCCCCGTGTTCCTCAGTCCGCACGAGCAGGACCGCCTGCTCGTCCACGTCGCGGCCGATGTCGCCCGTCGCCGCCGCGAGCGCGGCCTGCGCCTCAACTATCCCGAAGCCGTCGCGCTGATCACCGCGTTCCTGCTCGAAGGCGCCCGCGACGGCCGGTCGGTGGTCGACCTCATGTCGGCCGGCCGGACGGTGCTCGGCCGCGACGACGTCCAGGACGGCATCCCCGAGTTGCTGAGGGAGGTGCAGGTGGAGGCGACGTTCCCGGATGGCACCAAGCTGGTGACGGTGCACCACCCGATCCCGTGATCCCGGGGGAGATCCTGCCGGCCGCCGGCCCGGTCGAGATCAACGCGGGTCGCCCGGTGACCACGCTGCTCGTGGTGAACACCGCCGACCGACCGGTGCAGGTCGGTTCGCACTACCACTTCGCCGAGTGCAACCCGGCGCTGGCGTTCGACCGGGCCGCCGCCTGGGGGCAACGGCTCGGGGTGCCGGCGGGGACCTCGATCCGCTTCGAGCCGGGCATCAGCCGCAGCGTCGACCTGGTCCCGTTCGGGGGAGCGCGCGTCGTGCCAGGGCTGCGCGGGGAGTGCGCCGGCCCGCTGGACCCGCCGGCCGACGGGTCCCCGGAGTGAGCGCCGTGCGGCGGGACCGCTACATCGACCTGTACGGACCCACGACCGGTGACCGGATCCGGCTGGCCGACACCAACCTGTTGATCGAGGTGGAGACCGACCACTGCGTGGGCGGCGACGAGGCGGTCTTCGGCGGTGGGAAGGTGATCCGCGAGTCGATGGGGCAGTCCCGCGCGACCCGCGCCGAAGGGGCGCTGGACACCGTCATCACCGGTGCCGTGGTGCTCGACCACTGGGGAGTGGTCAAGGCCGACGTGGGGCTGCGCGACGGGCGGATCGTGGCACTCGGCCGGGCCGGCAACCCGGACACCATGCCCGGCGTCCACCCCGACCTGGTCATCGGCCCGGCGACCGAGGTGATCGCCGGCAACGGGCGGATCCTCACCGCCGGCGCGGTGGACACCCACGTGCACTTCATCTGCCCGCAGATCGTCACCGAGGCGTTGGCCAGTGGCATCACCACGATGGTCGGCGGCGGCACCGGACCGGCCGAGGGCACCCGGGCGACCACTGTCACGCCGAACGCCTGGCACCTGGCCCGGATGCACGAGGCCCTGGACACTCTGCCGGTCAACGTGTTGCTGCTCGGCAAGGGCAACACCGTCTCGACCGAGGCGCTCTGGGAGCAGTTGCGGGCCGGCGCGGGCGGTTTCAAGCTGCACGAGGACTGGGGTACCACTCCGGCGGCGATCGACGCCTGCCTGCGGGTGGCGGACGCCTCCGGGGTCCAGGTGTCGATCCACACCGACACGCTCAACGAGGCCGGTTTCGTCGCCGACACCCTGCGGGCGATCGGCGGCCGGGCCATCCACTCGTACCACACCGAGGGCGCCGGCGGCGGGCACGCACCGGACATCATCACCGTGGCGAGTGAGCCGAACGTGTTGCCGTCGTCGACGAACCCCACCCGTCCGTACACGGCGAACACCCTCGCCGAGCACCTGGACATGTTGATGGTCTGCCACCATCTCAACCCGTCCGTGCCGGAGGACCTGGCCTTCGCCGAGAGCCGGATCCGCCCGTCCACGATGGCCGCCGAGGACCTGCTGCACGATCTCGGCGCGATCTCCATCATCGGCTCCGACGCGCAGGCGATGGGCCGGGTCGGCGAGGTGATCATGAGAACCTGGCAGAGCGCCCACGTGATGAAGGACCGGGTTGGCGCGCTGCCGGGCGACGGGGCCGCCGACAATCACCGGGCCCGACGGTACGTCGCGAAGTACACCATCTGCGCGGCCATGGCCAACGGGTTGGAGGACGAGGTCGGCTCGGTCGAGCCGGGCAAGCTCGCCGACCTGGTGCTCTGGGACCCGGCGTTCTTCGGCGTACGACCGCACCTGGTCATCAAGGGCGGCATGATCGCGTACGCCCAGATGGGTGACGCCAACGCGTCCATCCCGACGCCGCAGCCGATGTTGCCGCGGCCGATGTTCGGGGCGTACGGGGCGGCGGCGGCCGCGACCAGCGTGGCCTTCGTGGCGCCGGCGGCCCTGGACGCCGGGCTCCGCCTGGACGTACGACGCCGGGTGGTGCCGGTGCGTGACGTGCGGTCGCGGGGCAAGGCCGACCTGCCGGAGAACAACGCGATGCCCCGCATCGAGGTGGACCCGGACACCTTCACGGTCCGCATCGACGGGCAGGTGGTGGAGCCGGACCCGGTGACCCGGCTGCCGATGGCCCAGCGGTACTTCCTGTTCTGATGGCGACACCGAGCCTGCTGTTGCTGGTGGCCGACGGACGCTTTCCGGCCGGGGCGCACGCGCACTCCGGCGGCCTGGAGGCGGCCGTCGCCGCCGGGCGGGTCACCGACCTGGCCACGTTGGAGGCGTTCCTGGCCGGACGGTTGGCCACCGCCGGCCTGGTCGGCGCGGCCTTCGCGGCGGCCGCACACCGGGCGGCGAAGCCCGGGGGCACCGACGTGGTCGAGGCCGCGGGTCCCGTCGACGTGGCCGACGCCGACGGGTCCGCGGCGGGCGGGTCGGCAGCCGCCGGGTCCGCCGCGCGGTCGCGCATGCTGGCCCAGCTCGACGTGGAGCTGGACGCCCGTACCGCGTCGCCGACATTGCGGACGATCTCCCGTCGGCAGGGTCGAGCGCTGCTGCGCGCCGGCCGGGCCATCTGGCCGGACGCGCCGTTCGGTGACCTACCCGCGACGTCCTGCGGCATACACCAGCCGCTGGTCCTGGGGCTGCTCTGCGCGGCGGCCGGGCTGTCCCGCGTCGACACCGCCACGATCGCCGCGTACGGGACGCTGACCGGAGCGGCCAGCGCCGGCGTACGCCTGCTCGGCCTCGACCCGTACCAGGTGCAGGCCCTGCTGGTCGGCCTGGCCGACGCCTGCGACCGCACGGCCGCCGACGCGGCGCGGGCCGCCGACGACCCACCGGAGCGGCTGCCCGCCGCGGCCGCTCCACTCGCCGACATCCATGCCGAAATCCATGCCACCTGGGAGGTGCGTCTCTTTGCGTCCTGACACCGTTGTGCCGAACGCTGTCCCCGCCACCGACTCGACCACGCAGCCGGTCACTGCACCCCACGACGAGACCGTCCCGCACACCCACCCGGAGCCGGGGGTGGACCCGCATCCGCCGCTGGCACCTGCGGATCGTGCCCTGCGGGTCGGCATCGGCGGCCCGGTCGGGTCCGGCAAGACGGCACTGGTGGCCGCGCTCTGCCGTGCCTTCGCGGGCGAGTTGCGGCTCGGCGTGGTGACCAACGACATCTACACGACCGAGGACGCCGACTTCCTCCGGCGGGCCGGAGTGCTCGACCCGGCGCGGATCCGCGCGGTGGAGACCGGGTGCTGCCCGCACACCGCGATCCGCGACGACATCGGCGCCAACCTGGACGCCATCGACGAACTGGCCGAAGCGGTCGGCCCGTTGGACCTGGTCCTGGTGGAGAGCGGCGGGGACAACCTGACCGCGACCTTCAGCCGAGGTCTGGTCGATCGGCAGATCTTCGTGGTCGACGTGGCGGGAGGGGACAAGGTGCCGCGCAAGGGCGGGCCGGGCGTCACCGCCGCCGACCTCCTCGTGATCAACAAAACCGACCTGGCGCCGATGGTGGGGGCCGACCTCGCCGTCATGGATCGCGACGCGCGGGCCCGGCGTGGCGACCTCCCGACCGTCTTCCTGTCCATCGTCGGTGACACCACGGCGAGTACGGTCGCCGCCTGGATCCGGCACGAGTTGGCCCACCATGCCCCCGCGCACCCACGTGCCGTACCGGCCGTCGCGGTCTGATGCGGGCGTCCGCCCGACTGGTCGCTCGGGCCGACGGCCGGGGTGGGACCGTCCTGGTCGAGGTGCACGGCGAGACGCCGCTGCTGCTGCGCCAGACCCCGGCCGACCGTGGTGTCGCCACCGTGCACCTCGTCGGCGGGGCAGCCGGGCCGCTCGCCGGCGACGATCTGCGCCTGGACATCGAGGTGGGGCCGGGCGCGGCGGTCCGGGTGCACACCGTCGCCGCGTCGATCGCCCTGCCGGGCCGGCCGGGTGCCGTGTCCCGGATGGCGGTGCGGGCGGTGGTGCACGCCGGAGCCACGCTGCACTGGCTGCCCGAACAGCTGGTCGCGGCGGCCGGCTGTGCGCATCTCGCCGAATCCCGGATCGACCTGGCCGCCGGCGCGAGCCTGCGCTGGCGTGACGAGCTGATCTGCGGCCGGTACGGCGAGGCGCCCGGCGGGGCCGTCGTGCACACCCAGGTCGACTACGGGGGCCGGCCGCTGTTGCGGCAGTCCCTCGCCGTGGGACCACAGGCATCCGGCTGGGCCGGGCCGGCGGTGCTCGACGGCGCGCCGGCCACCGGCTCACTGCTGGTGGTCGACCCGTCGCGACCCGCCGAGCCGGCGCACGTCCGGCCCGACGCGACCGTCGCCCGACTGCCACTGGCCGGCGGTCCGGCAACACTGTGGACCGCCACCGCCCCGGACGCACACACCCTGCGCGCCCACCTCACCGGCTAGCCGGACCGGGTGTCGGGTGCGAGGGTGGCGGGAAGGCCCCACCCGCGCCCGGCGGCAGCCAGACATCCCCAAGAGCGTGATGCCTGTGAGTCATCATGATGACGCACAGGCATCACGCTCTCCATGGTTCGGCCGTCGCGGTGCTGCCGATCGGCGGGTGTGCGGTCTCGTCCGTGCAAGCGGTCGGCCGTCGCCTGGTCCCGGATCATGGGCAGTACGGCAGGTGGGACTGGTGCGGCGAGAAGGCGGGTCAGCGGCGGGGGCGGCCCACGTCGGCGTGCTCGCGACGACGGGCCGGGTCGAGGCGGCCGACCAGGTCGTCGAGCTGGTGGATCAGTGGGGCCTCCGGCGAGACGCCCAGTTCCGCGAGGCTGGCCCGGATGCGCTGGTCGAGGCGGTCGTGCTCGCGGCGGCCCCGAGCGGTCAGGTACGCCCGGATCCGCCGACGGTCCAGCGGATCGATCCGGCGGAACACGAGGTTGCGGTCGACGAGCTGGTCGACGAGCTTGGTGAGGGTGCCCGGCGGCAGTGACGCCTCGGCCGACACCTCGCTCATCGGATGACCCTGGCCGTCGGCGAGCAGACAGAGCACCCGCCACGCCTCGATGGTCAGGGCGTCGTCGGCCAGGACAGCGCCCAGCCGGCGGGAGAGCAGCCGTTCGGCGCGGGTGAGCGAGCGCAGCAGGTCGGCTGGCGCCCCGGGCACGTCTGACATGAAACTCCCTGGTCCGGTGGCCCTGTCATCGTAGCGAGTCGTCCCGGTCCGTGGTGAGCGCTGGTCTTCCGCCCAGGGCCGGGCAATCATGTGCTCATGTCCGCGCCGGCACCGCCGTGGCTGACCGTCGACCGTGCCGTGGTCAGCATCGCGCTGGTCTACCCGATGCGCGGGCCGGCCGGCATGTTCGGCCCCACCTGCGAGCTCTGCGCGCAACTCGCGGTCGAGGAGATCAACAGCTGCGGCGGGGTGCTGGGTCGGGAGGTGCGGCTGGTGCCGGTCGACGGTGGCGCACCGCCGGCCGAGGTGGCCGCCGAGGTCGAGGCGTTGGTGTCGGTGGGGGCTGTGCAGGGGGTGACGGGGTGGCACATCTCCTCGGTGCGCCAGGCGTTGGCGCCCCGCGTCGCGCACCGGGTGCCCTACGTCTACACCGCACTCTACGAGGGCGGTGAACGTACCGAAGGGGTCTTCCTGACCAGCGAGACGCCGGATGCCCAACTGTGGCCCGCGATGCGGCTGCTCGCGGGTGAGCAGGGCGTGCGTCGCTGGTTCGTGGTCGGCAACGACTACGTGTGGCCGCGCCGCACGGCGCGGGCGGCCCAGCGGTACGCGCTGCGCGGCGGTGGACAGGTGGTGGGTCGGCACTTCCTGCCGTTGGACGCCCACGACTTCACCGAGGTGTTGCGCCGCATCGAGCACAGTGACGCGGACGCGGTGTTGATGCTGCTGGTCGGTGCGGACGCGGTGCGTTTCAACCGGGCGTTCGCCCGGTCCGGCCTGGATCAGCGCTGTCTGCGGCTGAGCACGCTGATGGACGAGAACATGCTGCTGGCCAGTGGTGCCGGCGCGACGCGGCGGCTGTACAGCACGGCGGGTTTCTTCGCCGGGCTGGTGACCCAGGAGAACCTCGACTTCCACGGTGAGTTCGCCCGCCGGTTCGGGGTGGAGGCGCCGCCGCTGGGCAGCCTGGGGGAATCCTGCTACGAGGGCGTCATGCTGCTGGCCGCGCTGATCGGTCAGGCCCGCACCCTGGACGTGCGGGCCATCGAGACGGCCGCCGACACGGTGGCCTACCACGGGCCACGTGGGCGGTTGCGGCTGCGCCAACGGCACGTGCGTCAGCGCATCTACCTGGCCGAGGCCGACGGGCTCGACTTCACCGTGCTCGCCCAGCTCTGAGACCAGGCGTTGCCGGCCGGCCCGGCCGGACCCTTGACAGCGCCACCCGATCCCGCCCTAAAATACTTCCTGCGTGAAGTATCTGGCCGGTGGGCCGGATGTCACCGCCGTGTCCCCACCGTCGACAGAATTGCCCGTCGACCATTGTGGCGGCACCTATTCCGCATCTTTCCGAACGGCCGGCACCGTTTCCTCCCCAACGGTGCCGGCCGTTCTTTGCGTGTGCCGGTCGTCCGCTCGGAAACAGTCAATTAAGGACTGGGAAACACCCGCGCAATCATGCCGGTCGACGCTTTCGGTGCCCATATCCGAGCCGGTGCCCGAAGCGGCGTCCACCCGTCGACCCCGGCATCGCCCACCTCAGCTCCATCGGACCGCACCGACCGTCCTTACGCCACTTGAGCGCACCGCAGGGAGAATAGATGTCATTATTCCGGGGCCGCCGCATCCTGGCGGGTGCCATGACCCTGGTCGCCGCGGCCGCGTTGACCGCGTGCGGCAGCAAGACCTCCGACGAGGGCGGCGCGACCGGCGTCACCGCCGATGTCTCCGGCGACACCGTCAAGGTCGGCCTGCTCAACTCGCTCTCCGGGACCATGGCGATCAGCGAGGTCACCGTCCGCGACTCCATCATGCTCGCCGTCGATGAGATCAACGCGGCCGGAGGCGTCCTCGGCAAGAAGATCCAGCCGGTCGGCGAGGACGGCGCCTCGGACTGGCCCACCTTCGCCGAGAAGGCGGAGAAGCTCATCTCCGAGGACCGGGTCGCGGCCGTCTTCGGCTGCTGGACGTCGGCCAGCCGCAAGGCGGTCAAGCCGGTGTTCGAGAAGAACAAGGCGCTGCTGTTCTATCCCGTGCAGTACGAGGGTCTGGAACAGTCGCCCTACATCTTCTACACCGGTGCGACGACAAACCAGCAGATTGTTCCCGGGCTCGACTACCTCAAGGCGCAGGGCGCGAAATCGGTCTATCTGGTCGGCAGCGACTACGTCTTTCCCCGCACCGCCAACAAAATCATCAAGGCGTACGCGGCCGCCAATGGGATGACCGTGTCCGGCGAGGACTACGCGCCGCTCGGATCCACCGAGTTCGGCACGATCGTGAACAAGGTCAAGTCGGCCGGAGCCGACGCCGTGTTCAACACCCTCAACGGTGACAGCAACGTGGCCTTCTTCAAGGAGTACAAGTCGGCCGGTCTGACCGCCGCCGCGATGCCTGTGGTGTCGGTGTCGATCGCCGAGGAGGAGGTCAAGGGGATCGGCACCCAGTACCTGGAGGGCCAGCTGACCGCCTGGAACTACTACCAGACCACGCCCGGGGCGGCGAACTCGAAGTTCGTGGCCGCGTACAAGGCCAAGTACGGCGCGGACAAGCCGACGAGCGACCCGATGGAGGCCGCCTACGTGGCGGTGCACCTGTGGAAGGCGATGGTCGAGAAGGCCGGCGCCTTCGACGTGGAGAAGGTCCGCGCCGCCTCCGGGGGGATCACCCTCGACGCGCCGGAGGGCATGGTCACGGTCGACGGCCCGACCCAGCACATCGCCAAGACCGCCCGGATCGGCAAGATCGGCGCGGACGGCCTGATCAGCGAGGTGTGGAACTCCGGCAAGCCGGTGCAGCCGGACCCGTACCTCAAGACCTACCCCTGGGCGAGCGGCCTGAGCTGACGATGCCGGCCCGGGCAGACCGCGTTGCCGCGCGGTCCGCCCGGGCCTCCCGACCAGCAGTACGGAGTACCCACCGTGACAGTCCTCTTCGGACAACTCTTCACCGGCATCAGCATCGGCGCGGTGCTGCTGCTCATCGCTCTCGGCCTCGCGCTGACCTTCGGCCAGATGAACGTGATCAACATGGCGCACGGTGAGTTCATCATGGCCGGCGCGTACACCACCTACGTCCTGCAACAGAGCATCACCGGGGCCGGCCTGTCACTGGTGGTCGCACTGCCGGTGGCGTTCGTGGTCGCCGGCACGATGGGCGTCCTGCTGGAGATGCTGCTCATCCGCCGGCTCTACGCCCGACCGTTGGACACCCTGCTGGTCACCTGGGGTGTGTCGCTGATGCTGCAACAGTTGGCGCGCGACGTGTTCGGCAGCCCGAACGTGCAGACCCGCGCCCCCGAACTGCTCACCGGCAACGTGGCGCTGCCCGGAGGGCTGACCATCGCCAACAACCGGTTGTTCATCCTGGCCCTGGCGTTGGCCGCCGTCGCGGCGCTCACCCTGGCGTTACGGCTCACCCCGCTGGGACGCCGCATTCGCGCCGTGGTGCAGAACCGCGACCTCGCCGCGGTGTCCGGCATCCCGACCGCCCGGGTCGACCGGACGACCTTCTTCGTCGGCTCCGGCCTGGCCGGGCTGGCCGGGGTGGCGCTGACCCTGCTCGGCCCGATCGGCCCGACCATGGGCACCAACCTGATCATCGACGCCTTCCTGGTCGTCGTGGTCGGCGGGATCGGCCAGCTCAAGGGCAGCGTGATCGTCGCCTTCGCCCTCGGCGTGCTCCAGGCCACCGGGGAGTACCTCACCACCCTCAGCGTCGCCAAGGTGATCGTGTTCGTGGCGATCGTCGCGTTCCTTCAGTGGCGGCCACAGGGCCTGTTCACCCTGCGGACCAGGAGCCTCGCATGACCGCCGTCACCCCCGCGCCCCCCAGCGCCGCCACCGGTCCGGAGGCCACCCGCCCCGCACCTCCGGCCCGGACCGGTGGTCGCACGCGGCTACGGACCGCCGCCGGCTTCGCGTTCGGCGCGGCACTGCTGTTCGCCGTGGCGCCGCTGCTGCTGTCGGACTTCCGGCTGGCCCTGCTCGCCAAGTATCTCTGCGTCGCCATGGTGGCCGTCGGCATCGGGATCGCCTGGGGCCGGGGCGGGATGCTCACCCTCGGCCAGGGCGTCTTCTTCGGCCTCGGCGGCTACGCGATGGCCATGCACCTCAAGCTCGCCGACGCGGGTCCCGGTGGGATGCCCGACTTCATGCAACTGTACGGGCAGCTCGACGAACTGCCGCTGTGGTGGCGGCCGTTCGCCAGCCCGTGGTTCGCGCTGCCCGCGACGGTGCTGCTGCCGATGGCCGTCGCCTTCGGGCTCGGCTCGCTTGTCTTCCGCCGCCGAGTCCGGGGCGCGTACTTCGCCATCCTCAGCCAGGCGCTCGCGGCCGCCATGGTGATCCTGCTGATCGGACAGCAGGGCACCACAGGTGGCACCAACGGGTTGACCGACATCAAGGGTTTCTTCGGCTACAACCTCGACGACCCGGTCAACCAGCGAATGGTCTATTTCATCATCGCCGGCACGCTGCTGGCGTTGCTCGCGCTGGCCCGTCAACTCATCCAGAGTCGCTACGGTGAGCTGCTGGTGGCGGTCCGCGACGGTGAGGAGCGGGTCCGGTTCCTCGGCTACGACCCGGCGTCGGTCAAGCTCGTCGCGTACGTCGTGGCGGCCGGGATGGCGGGGCTGGCCGGGGCGCTGTTCGTGCCGGCGGTGGGCATCATCTCGCCCGCGCTGATCGGCATCGTCCCGTCGATCGAGTTCGTCATCGGCGTCGCGGTGGGCGGCCGGGCCACTCTGCTCGGCCCGGTGCTCGGCGCGGTGGCGGTGGCCTGGGCGCGTACCGCCCTGTCGGAGCGGTTCCCCGGCACCTGGACGTACCTGCAGGGGTTGCTCTTCGTGGTGGTGGTGGCGTTCCTTCCCGGTGGCCTGGCGTCGCTGTGGGCGCTGGCCCGCCGCCGGGAGGAGGGCGGCGGCGTGGCAGCGCGTCGGCGTGGGTGGTTACCGACGGGTCGACGACGCGCCGAGCGGGCGGAGGTGCCGGCGGCATGAGCGACGAGCGGCTGGACGGGTTGTCCGTCCGTGACGTGCGGGTCAGCTTCGACGGGTTCACCGCCGTCGACGGTGTCTCGTTGGAGGTGCCCGCCGGTGACATCCGGTTCCTGATCGGGCCGAACGGCGCCGGCAAGACCACCCTGGTCGACGCGATCACCGGCCTGGTCCGGGCCACCGGTTCGGTCCGCTTCGGCGAGCACGAGCTGCTGGGCCGTCCGGTGCACCGGATCAGCCGGTTGGGCATCGGGCGCACGTTCCAGACGTCGACGGTCTTCGAGGAGCTGTCGGTGTTGCAGAACCTCGACATCGCGGCGGGCGCCCGTCGTAGTTGGGCGACCCTGGCCCGTCGTCGGCGCGCCATTCCCGACGAGGTGGCCGCGGCGCTGGAGACCATCGGTCTGACCGGGCGGGCCGGGCACCTCGCCGGGACGCTCGCGCACGGCCAGAAGCAGTGGCTGGAGATCGGCATGCTGCTGGTGCAGGACGTCCGGTTGCTGCTGCTCGACGAGCCGGTCGCCGGGATGAGCCACGAGGAACGCGACGCCACCGGCGCCCTGCTGGAGGCGGTGAGCCGGGACCGCACGGTGGTGGTGATCGAGCACGACATGGACTTCCTGCGTCGGTTCGCGCGCACCGTCACGGTGTTGCACGCCGGTCGGGTGCTCAGCGAGGGCACGGTGGCGCAGGTCCAGGCGGACCCGCGCGTGCAGGAGGTCTACCTTGGCCACCCGGTCGACGCCGGGTCGGCCCCCACGATCCGGGAGGCATGATGCTGACGCTGCGCGGGGTGCACGCCGGGTACGGGCGCTCTCAGGTGCTGCACGGGGTCGACCTCGCCGTCCCGCCCGACGGGGTGGCCGCCGTGCTCGGGCACAACGGCGCCGGCAAGAGCACCCTGTTGCGGGTCGCGGCCGGACTGCTGCGCCCGAGTGCCGGCACCGTCGAGCTGGACGGCGAGGACGTCACCCGTCTCGGGCCGCACGAGCGGGTGGCGCGGGGCATGGCGTACGTCCCGCAGGGCCAGCAGAGCTTCCCGCACCTGACCGCCGCCGAGAATCTGCGGCTCGTCGCCGACGGGCGGCGCGACGGTGCGGTGGCCACCGCGGAGGTGCTGGACCTGTTTCCGGCGTTGCGGCCGTTGCTGCGGCGGCGGGCCGGGTTGCTCTCCGGCGGTCAGCGGCAGCAACTGGCCATCGCCCGGGCACTGATCACCCGGCCGAGGTTGCTGATGCTCGACGAGCCGACCGAGGGTATCCAGCCGTCGGTGGTCGCCGAGATCCAGGAACGGATCGTCGAGCTGACCCGGCAGTCCGGGTTCAGCGTGCTGCTCGTCGAGCAGCACCTGGGCTTCGCGTTGCGGGTGGCGAACCGCTACCACGTGCTGGAGTCCGGCCGGGTCACCTCACACGGCGACGGGGGTGTCACGGCGGAACGGGAGGTCCGGGCAGCCCTGGCCGTGTGAGCCGGCGGCGGGGTCTGCCGACCTGACCCGGGAAGTCCTCCCCGGTTCGTAGAATCCCTGCCATGCCGGAGATCGTCGAGTTGCTGGCCTCGCCCGTGCACCGCTTCCTGGGCCGGCCCGCCGACGGCCCCGCGCCGGCCCCACCCGGTGAGCTGGTCGACGCCGTCCGGATCCGGGCACACCTCGGCATCGTCGGCGACCGGTACTTCGGCCAGCAGGCGCACCGCGACGCCAGCGTCACGGTCATCGCTCAGGAGTCACTGCCGGTCGGCATCGGCCTGGCGGAGGTGCGGCGCAACATCCTCACCACCGGCATCGCGGTGGACGAGCTGATCGGCAGGGTGCTGGTGCTGGACTCCGGCGACGGCCCGGTGAGCCTGCGGGTCAACCGGGCGGCCCGGCCCTGCGCCTGGATGGACGTCACCGTCGGCCCCGGGACGTGGAAGGCGCTCCGCACCACCGGCGGCATCCGCTGCACGCCACTCAACGACGGGACCCTGCGCATCGGGCCGATCGACGCCACGGTGAGCTGAGCAAACGCGATTCGGTGAGGTGGCTCCGGCATCCGCCGGCGCGTGGTAGAACCAACACGCGCACCGGGGTTCGCGGAGCTGAGGGCAGCTCGGAGGAGGACCTGATCCGAACAGAGGTGGTGGATTGATCCACGAGCTGCGGCAGCTCATCGAGGAGCTGCGGGTGGATCTGGCCGACCAGCCGGCGAGCGTGGCGTTCGCCGAGTTCGGCGAGGGCGCTGCCATCGATGCCGTTCCGGCGGGTCTGCCGGACGACCTGCGGGACCTGCTGCTGGTCGCCGACGGGCTGCGCGCCGGTCGGGTCGAGCTGGCGTCCGCGTCGACCCTCGCGGGGATCCAGTACCACCTCGACTACGCGCCGGACTTCTCGTCCATCCCGGAGGACCGGGCGGGCTGGCTGGTGGTCGGCACCCGCAGCGACGAGCCGATCTTCCTGGACCGCGGCACGGGCGCCGTCTGGTATTTCCCGCCGAACGGCACCGAGTGGTTCATGTCCGACACGTTCGAGGAGCTCGCCCCCGACCTCGGCTCCTTCGTGGACTACTACCTGCTCGGCCCGGGTTATGCCGAGTTGACCCCCGGCGACGACAGGTGGTTCGCGTTCCTCGACGAGCAGGGCCTGCTCGACACCGACGACGAGACCTGACGGGTCAGACCGGGCTGACGTGCGCGGCGAGGACCCGCCAGCCGTGCGGGTCGTCGTGGACCCAGGTCCGGGTGTAGCGCAGGCGCGCCGCGAACGCCGCCCCCTCGTACACCCCGGCCACCCGGCCCAGGAAGAACGTCACCCCGGTCTTTCCGACGACGAGCAGGTCCAACTCCTCCTCGACCAACTCCTCCACCACCGAGCGACGGTCCCGGTGGGCGGCCAGGTCATCCTGCTTGGTGTACGTCCCGCCGCCCGGGCCGACGGCGATCAGCTGGTCGACGAGCAGTTGGTCGAGGGCGGCCACGTCGCCGGCCCGCTGGGCGGCCTGCAGGGTCCGCTCGGCATCGAGCAGCTCTGCCTCACGTGCGCTGTCCGGCATTGTGGCGTCCTCCCGATCGGTGTCGGCCCGGTGTCACCATCAGCCCGGGCTGTCCGCATTGTGGCAGCCGGCGCAGCCCGCGGCGGGTGGATCGCCGGCGGCGGTCACAGGCTCAGGCGGATCCGTACGACCGTCTCGTCCGGGCTGGTGAGCACGGCGACCTCGTCGCAGATCTGCTCCACGATCGCCAGCCCTCGACCCCGTATCGCGTCGGCGGCCGGCATGCGCCGGCCCAGCGCCCGGGTCGGCCCCCGGTCGACGACGTCGCAGAACAGCTGACCCGAATCGACCCAGAGCCGGACCCGGCCGCCGCCGGTGGTGTGCTGCAACGTGTTGGTGGCCAGCTCGCTGACCGCCAGCGTCAGCAGCTCCACCCGCTCGGGCGGCAGGCCGCGGGCCAGCGCCCCGACGCTGACGAACGCGCGGAGCGCTCGCACGTCCGTGGCGACCTGGTACGACATGGTGTCCGCGAGAGGGGCGGGGACGCTCTGCTCGGCCACGACCTCTGGTCGCTCGGCCGGCATCAGCCCGCCATCGGCGGGTTGTCGGCCAGCGTCACCACGACAGGCCCGGGTGCGGGGATCATGCGAGCCGCGAAGTGCGCCATCGGGCAGCAGCAACCCTTCTCCTAGCGACAGCTGTTTGTCGGCACATCATGTCACCTGTTGGTGCGCGGGCTGTCCCACCCGTTCGGCGGTCGATCCGGCGACGCCCGGTCATGCCTGTCGCACCCCCGTCCGATGGTGGTGTCGGTCGGGGGAGCCGCGCCGGTCAGGGGGCCGGGTCGAAGGCGATGGACTCGCTCAGCTCGCGCCACCGCGCGTCGGACGCGGCCAGCGCCTCGGCGGCAGCCGAGGCGCCCGCCACGGCATCGGCGCCGAGCAGCAGCCGCAGGGGCGGGTCGTCGACCCGGGTGATCTGGATGATCGCCTGGGCGGCGCGGGCCGGGTCGCCCGGCTGGTTGCCGCTGGCCTGGCGGAGCCGTTGCACGGCCGGATCGATGACCGACCGGTACGGGTCGCTGATCGGCAGCATGCTCATCGACGAGCCAGCCCAGTCGGTCCGCAACGCGCCCGGCTCCACGCTGGTGACCCGGATCCCGAACCCCTCGACCTCCTTGGCGAGTACCCCGGACAAGCCGCTGACCGCCCACTTGGCGGCCTGGTACGCGCCCAGTCCGGTGCTGGCGACCCGGCTGCCGACGCTGGAGATCTGGAGGATGTGCCCGCGCCCCTGGGAGCGCATCGCCGGCAGGGCCGCGCGGGAGAGATTGACCACTCCGTAGAAGTTGGCCTCGATCTGGGCCCGGAAGTTGTCCTCCGGCATGTCCTCGATCGCGGCGACGTCGGCGTATCCGGCGTTGTTGACCAGGATGTCGAGGCTGCCGAACGTGTCCACGGTGGTGCGGACGACGGCGTGGGCGGCGGCGGGGTCGGTGACGTCGAGGGCCACCGTCCTGACCCGTTCGCCGTACCTGTCGCTCAGGGCGTCGAGCTGGGCCGGGTTGCGCGCGGTGGCGACCAGGTGGTCGCCGTCGGCCAGCACGGCCTCGGCGAGCGCCCGACCGAGGCCTCGGGAACAACCGGTGATGAGCCAGACTCGCGGCACGTGGTCTCCTCCTGGCTGGCGGATGGGCGGCTGCTACGGGCGGATGTCCAGCGCTCCGACCAGGTCGTCGCGCAGGGTGAACCGGTAGCGCAGTTCGATCGGGCTGCCGGGGAAGTCGCCGGACACCCGGGTGCGGACCAGGTACGAGTCGCCCGCCTGCGGCGTGACACCGACCGGCTCGGCAGAGTACGAGTAGGCATCCATCGTCTTCTGCCGCCAGGAGCGGATCGAGGCCCGTCCGTCGTAGAGCCGGTCCTCGTCGGCGACGCTCGCGGTGTCCGCGAAGCAGGCGACGAAGGCATCCAGGTCCCGGTCGTTGACGGCCCGGAAGTACCTGTTGATCACGTCGGGCAGGTCCACCGCCATCTGCTCCTCCTGCGGCACGGGCCGCCGTCGGGCAGCCGTCGGGTTCCCGGTCCGACCTCACCGTACGAGAAGCGGACGCCACCGCGCGGGGCAACGATTCAGAACGACCGGGCGGGCGGTCAGGACGTGCCGTGCACGCCGTCCGGGCCGCCGGGCGGGGTTTGCCGCCGGTGGTCCCGGGTAGCCACGCCCTTCCGAAGCGAAGGGCGGGGGCATGGCCGAGCTGGGGTTCGTCGACAAGGTCGCGGCGCGGGCGGGCATCCCGCCGGAGCAGGCGCGCACACTGACCGAGGCTGTTCTACGGACCCTCACCGAGCGCCTCAGCGGCGGTGAGGCGGGCGCGTTGGCCCCCCACCTCGCCAACGAGTTGAGCCCGCTGCTGGTCAAGGCCGCGGAGCCGCCGGAGGCGTTCGGTTGCGACGAGTTCCTGCGCCGGGTGGCCGACCGCGCCGGGATCGACCGACCCGCCGCCGAGCGGGGCGCCCGCGCCGTCCTACAGACGATGCACCGGGTGGTCGGGCACCGGGAGTTCGAGGATGCCCTGGCCCAACTCCCGGCGGAGCTGCGGGCGCTGGCGCAGCCACTGCCACACGGCCCCTGAGGGGCGCGGCCCGACCCGCCGGTCGGACCACGCCCCCGCCGAGGTCAGCCGGTGACCCCGCTGCCGATCACCCACTTCTGATGCGCGCCGCCCGAGTACGTGCCGAGCTGGATCTGGGTGCGGTCGGCGCTGCTGCCGCCGGCTGCCTCCAGGACCTTGCCGGACTGCGGATTGCGGATCGACCCGTCGGACTGCGGCTGCCAGACCTGCGCCGCGGTGCCGTTGCACGTCCAGAGCTGAACCTTCGTGCCGTTCGCGGTGCCGGCGTTGTCCACGTCCAGGCACTTGCCCAGCACCCGGTACGTGTCGCCGACCTTCGTCCACGACTGCGCCGTGGTGCCGTTGCAGGTCCAGAGCTGGATCTTCGTGCCGTCGGCGGTGCCCGCGTTGTCGACGTCCAGGCACTTGCCACCGACGCCGGTGATGCTCCCGCCGGCCGGCGGCGGAGGGCTGCCCGGGATCGAGTTGAGCGTGTACCACGCCTCGGTGCTCCACAGTGACTGGCCGGTGGTGGAGGCGAACGGGCGCGGCGAGCGCAGGTGCACCACCCGGCCGGCCTTGCGGCCGGGCACCGTGAGGCTCACCTTCTTCCCGTCCGACGAGAGGGTGGCCGAGGTGACGGTCAGCGTCTCCTCGTCGATCTTCGGCCCGCCGTAGTTGGACGTCGCCACGTACCGCCACTGCTTGATCTTGTAACGCGCGGCCAGTCCGGCGGCGGTCTCCGTCGAGACGGGCTGGGTGTACTCGACCTCGAAGCCGGTCGTGGTGGCCCGCATGGCGAGCATCTCGAACGTGGTGGCGGTGTTCGGGGTGAGCTTCTGCAGGCCGTACGACAGCTTGCCGGTCTGACCCCAGTTGCCGCCCGCGCCGAGCCCGCCGACGTAGATCGCGCCGTCCGGGCCGACGTTGACCTCCGAGACGCCCGCCTCCAGGCCCTGGGTGAGCCGGAACAGCGCACCCTGGTACTCGCCGTTGACCTTCTCCACGTTGGCCCGCTGGAGGCCGCCGTACGTCACGTCGCCGATGACGAACTGGCCGGCGTATCGGCCGCTGGTCAGGTACAGCGGCGTGCTGGGCGAGTTGGCGATCTCGTTCTGCGGCATCCAGAGCACCGGGGACGTGACAGGTGCGGTGTCGAACGGGCCGGCCGGGTTGGTGTAGTGGTTGAAGAAGCGCCCCTGCTTGATGTGCACCAGCTTCGACGAGGGCAGCCAGCCGCCCTGGTTGTCGGTGACGAAGATGCCGCCCTCCGGACCCCAACCGATGCCGTGCGGGGTACGCAGGCCGCCGGCGACGTAGCTGACCGCGCCGGTGTCCTTGTTGATCTTGAGGGTGGTGCCCCGGTTGACGGCGGGCTGCGGGTTGGTGGTGGCACCGCCGGAGTTGATCGACACCGACAGGTTCAGGTAGAAGAACCCGTCCTGGTAGAGCAGCCCGAACGCGAACTCGTGGAAGTTGCCGCCGTACGGCCAGGTGGCGACGGTCTCCAGGCGCTCGGCCACCTCGTCGCCGCCGGTGTTGACCAGTCGGGTCAGCCGCTGTTTCTCCGAGACGTAGACCACCCCGTCGACGACCTTGAGCCCCTGCGGCTCCTTCAGCCCACTGGCGATCCGTTTGGTGGTCACGGCGCCCGGGGTGGTCGCGCCGCCGGTGTTGCCGAGGATCCAGACCTCACCGTCCTGGGAGGTGCCGGACTGGTCGCTGCCGCCCCAGGTCGAGATGACCAGCCGGCCGTCGGTCAGCCAGTCCATCCCGGTGACTTTCGGCTGGAAGCCGCTGGGCCGCAGATTGGTGAGCGTGTAGCCGGGGTGCACCCCGGTCAGCGGCAGGCCGTCGCCGGGGGTGTCGGCGATGCCCTCGCACTCCTTGCGGCCCGGCGCGGTCACCCGGACCACGCCGGCGTCGGTGCTCAACGCCGAGTTCGGTACGACCACGAAGGACGACGAGCCCGGCGTCTTCCACTCCAGGGTGATCTGCTGCCCGCCGCCTCGCTCGAAATGGTCGATGCGCAGCGGGTGCAGGCCGGCGGTGAGGGTGACCGTGCCCTCCTTCGGCGGCGTCGCGCCGTGCAGGCCGTCGTGGTTGATCACGACCGTGTTGTCGATCGCCAGTTTGGATCCGTCGTCGCTGCTGAGCCGGAACGTGTAGCTGCCGGCCTGGGTGGTGGTGATGTTGCCGAGCACCTGCGAGACGAAGTTGTCCTCGAAGCCGAAGTCGGACGCCGAGGTCCAGTTGATGGTGGGCATGAGCCTGTCCACGTTGGGGGTCTGCGCGGGCTTGAGGGTGCACAGTTCGGAGAGGGGCACCTGCACGTCGAAGACGCGCAGCGTGACGCCGGGCTCCTGCGCGGGCGCGGCGGTGGCCGGAGCGGCCCAGAGGCCGGTGGTGAGGACGAGTGCGAGCGCACCCAGGACGGGATGGGGGAGTCGGCGTTGCAGGCGTGGGCCCATCGTTCCTCCAGGAGGCAGTGGAGTGTCCGACGGCCGGTGCGAGGCAGCGGTGAGGATGGCCGTCGGCCCCGGCTCCGTAACGTCCTCGACGCCGACGAGTGACATTGTGGAAACACCGGGTTGATGAGTCGAGACATTAAGGTGTTTCGATTGGACTGTCCATGGCTTCGCGTCGATACATCAAAAGTTCCCGATGTCCGTGCGAAAGTTCGCGGTGATACGCGAAGAGTGCCGGCTCTGGGGGCGGCTCACCGCCGCCCGCGCCGGGCCGAACCACCCGTCTTACGCGGGGGAGCGGCCTTGCCGCTGGCGGCGCGGGACTTGCCAGCAGCGGCGCCGGACTTGCCGGCGGTGGCGCCGGACGGCCGACGGCCCGGTGTCGGGGCCCCGCGCGTGACGGGCCGGCGGCGCGCCGCCACCAGCACGAGCACTGCGACCGTGACGACGATCAGGGCCGGGACCAACCAGGCCGGAAACCCGCCACCGGCGCGCTCCTCGCTGGCAGCGGGCGGAGCGCTGGTAGGACCCGCCGGGCTGCCGGTCACCGCGGGGCTGGCCGATCCCTCGCCCTCGGCCTGGGCGAGTAGCGCCGGATCCGGCCCCGCCGTGGGTGCCGTCCAGCCGGCCGGGGCCGGTGTGCTCCGTCCCTGGTAGTCGAAGGTCACCTCGCCCCGCACCGCCTCACCGTCCGAGGCGACGGAGAGGTAGCTGGCGGTGTAGCGACCCTTCGCCGGCCAGTGCGCGACGGTCACCATGGCCGGGAAGCCGGTGTGGTAGAGCCGGGGCTCGAACACGCCGTTGACCATGAAGTATTCCGTGACCGGCTTGTCGAGTCGCTTGGGCTCACCGTTGGACCAGCCGTTGTCCACTCGCGACCCGTCCGGGCCGCTGATGGCGAAGTGCGCGTTGGCGGCCGGCTTCTCGGTGAAGTACAGGGCCAACTGGGTCAGGGGCTCGCGCACGACGGTGCCCTTGAGCGGAGTGGAGGTCGCCAACTGGCCGTGCGCGGACGCCGGCGCGGCGGGCAGCAGCAGCGACACCACAAGCGTCGCGGCCACCGCCGCCAGCATACGGCTCAGGGTGTTACGCGCAGTGACCAACCTCGATCGCATTCGTTCATCATGGTCATTTCCCCTCTGCCGAACAAGACGTAGAGTTCTCCTCCCCGACTCTCACCTCGACACCCGTCCCCCTCGCGTCGTTCGGAGTCCGCCCGTGTTCGTCCGTACCCCCGCCACCCGCGCCTGTGCCGCCCTCGCCGCCGGCGTCCTCACCGCCCTGCTGGTCACCGGTTGTGGGCACGACGACGACCCGTCCGTGGCCACCCCCTCCGCGCCAGCCACGTCCGCCGCACCGCCGAGCGCCGCCACCACCGCGCCGAGTCCGACGGCAAGCCCCACCCCCAGCGCACCGGCCGCGGACCGCGAGATCGTCGTGACGATCGCGAAGCGGCGGATCACTCCGCCGACCGGACGGATCACCGTGGCTAAGGGAGAGTTGTTGCGCATCACGGTCACCTCGGACGCGGCGGACGAGCTGCACGTGCACGGCTACGACTTGGGCGCCCGACTGCCGGCCGGCAAACCCGGCTCGGTGGAGTTCCGGGCCGACAAGACCGGTCTGTTCGAGGTGGAGACGCACGAGACCGAGCTGGTGCTGTTCCAACTCGTCGTCCGTTGACCGACATGACCACCCCCGCAACGGTGCTGGCGCACGGCGTCGGCGGCCGACAGGACCTGCCGATCACGCTGCCGCAGCTTGTCGTCGCCGCCGCGCTGACCCTCGTCGTCACGTTCGTGGCGCTGGGCCTGCTCTGGCGCGAACCCCGGCTCGACCGGGACGCCGTCGGCGGTCGCCCGGTGCCGCGCTGGCTCGCCCGGCTCATCGACGCGCCCGCGTTCCGGTGGGCGCTGCGCGGACTCGGCCTGCTCGCCGCCGCCTGGTTCTGCCTCGGTCTGCTGGGCGGGCCGGACATCGCCGACAACCCGACGGCAGGTGCGCTCTACGTGCTGCTCTGGGTCGGCCTGGCGCCCCTGTCGCTGCTGCTCGGCCCCGTCTGGCGGGCGCTCAACCCGCTGCGTACCGTGCACCTGCTCGCCACGCTGGCGCTGCGCCGCGACCCGGACCGCGGGCTTCGTGAGCTGCCGCCCGGTGTGGGCCTGTGGCCGGCCGCCGCCACGCTGTTCGGGTTCGTCTGGCTGGAGCTCGTCGCACCCGACCGGGCCACCCTGCCGGTCATCACCGCCTGGCTCGCCGCGTACGCGGTGGTCCTGCTGGCCGGGGCGGCGCTGTTCGGCGCCGCCTGGTTCGACCACGCCGACCCGTTCGAGACGTACAGCTCCCTGATCGGTCAGCTCGCCCCGATCGGCCGCGCCGCGGACGGCGTGCTGGTCTGGCGCAACCCGCTCGACGGGATCGCCGGGCTGCGCCCCCGCCCCGGGCTGGTCGCCGTGGTGATCGTGCTGCTCGGCTCGACCATGTACGACAGCCTCTCCAACGCGCCGGCCTGGTTGCGCTTCGGCCAGGAGAACGGCCTGCACCCGGCGGCCACCGGCAGCGGCGGGCTGGTCCTGGTCATCGCCGCCGTCGCGGTGGCGTACCTGCTCGCCACCGCTGCGGCGGCGCGCATCGGCCGGGCCGACCCGGCCGACGCCCGGGCGGTGCCGGGCGAGATCGCCCACTCGATCGTGCCGATCGCGGTGGGCTACGTGGTGGCGCACTACTACTCGCTGCTGATCCTGGAAGGCCAACGCACCGTCGCGCTGCTCTCCGACCCGCTGGGCACCGGCGCCAACTGGCTCGGCACCGCCGGCTGGGAGCCGCACACCGGGCTGGTCACGCCCTCCGGGGTGGCCACCCTCCAGATCACCGTCATCATCCTGGGACACCTGGTCGGCACGCTGCTCGCCCACGACCGCGCCCTGTACCTGTTCCCCAGGGCTCGGGCGGTGGCCGGTCAACTCCCGCTGCTGGCGCTGATGGTCGCGTACACCGTCGGCGGTCTGCTGCTGCTCTACGCGGGGTAGTCCCGTCCGGCTCCGACCAGTGCGTCATGATGACCCGTGGACACCGATCTTCAGCACTACCTCGACGACCTGGTCGCCGCCGCCCGCGACGTGCTCGGAGCCGACCTGGTCGGCGCGTACGCGGCCGGTTCGGTGGGGCTCGGCGCGTACCAGGCCGGCCGCAGCGACGTGGACGTGGCGCTGGTCAGCGCCGGGCCGCTCAGCGACGGCACCAAACGGACGCTGGTGGCCCGGCTGCGGCACGAAGCCCTGCCCTGCCCGGCGCGCGGGCTGGAGCTGGTCGCGTACCGGCGTGCGGTGGCCGCCTCCGGGACCCCCGAGCCGGGCTTCGAGGTCGAACTGAACACCGGCCCCGGCATGCCGTTCCGGTGCACCCTCGACCCCGCCGACCGGCCGGCCGCTGACGGCCGCTTCTGGTACGGCCTCGACCGCAGCATCCTGCACCAGAGTGGACTGCCGCTGCTCGGCCCGCCGGCGCGGCAGGTCTTCGCCGACCTCGCCCCCGCCGACCTGCGCCGCCTGCTCGTCGACGCGCTCACCTGGTGGCTGGCCCTACCGACACCGCCGGACGACCAACCCGCACCCGGCACGGAGGACGCCGTGCTCGGCGCCTGCCGGTCGCTGGTGCGCCACCGCGACGGCGTCTGGCTGGCCAAGGTCGCGGCCGGTCAGCGGCTGATCGCCGCCGACGACCCGGCCGAGGTGATCCGTCAGGCGATCGCCGCACGGCACGGCGGCCCGCCACCCACCGGGGCGCAGGCCCGCGCCTTCCAACAACGGGTACGCGACGAGATCGCCGCCGCGTAGGCGGGTCTTGCGGCACTCAGCGGACCGGGCGGGACTGAAGCGAGGCGAAGAGCAGGTTGAGCCCCTCGGTCATGGTCGGGTGGGTGATGATCGCGTCACGCAGTGCGGTCCACGGCATCCCGGCGAGCATGGCCAGCTGCACCGAGGTGATCACCTCACCGGCCTCGGCGCCGAGCAGCGCCGCGCCGAGGATCCGGTCGGTGCTGGTGTCGATGACCGCCTTCCACATGCCCTGGGTCTGGCGCAGGGTGCGCGCCCGGGGGATCGCGGCGACCGGCAGGTGGGCGACCTGGATGTCGTACCCGGCGCGGCTCGCCTCGGTCTCGGTGAGCCCGACCCGGGCCAGCTCCGGGGTGGTGAAGACGGTGTACGGGATCACCCGGTCGGCGGTGCTGCGTTCCCCACCCGCGAGGTTGGCGCGGATGATCCGGTAGTCGTCCAGCGAGACGTGGGTGAACTGCGGGCTGCCGGCGACGTCGCCGGCCGCCCAGGTCCGCTCGGCGCTGGTGCGCAGGTACTCGTCGACGAGCACGAAGCCCCGCTCGTTGAGGCGTACGCCGGCCACGTCCAGGCCGAGCCCGTCGGTGACCGGTTCCCGCCCGGCCGCCACCAGCACGTCATCCCCGGTCACCAGGCTGCCGTCGTCGAGCGTCACCCGGAGCGTGCCGTCGACGTCACGGTCGACGCGGGCGACGGCGATGCCGACGCGGACGTCGATGCCGTCGTCGAGGAACACGCGCAGCACCGCGTCGCTCATGTCGGGATCCTCCCGGGGGAGCAGCCGCGGGCCGCCCTCGACGAGCGTCACCGCGCTGCCGAACGACGCGAACATCTGCGCGAACTCCATCCCGACGGTGCCGCCGCCGAGCACCACCAGTCGGGCCGGCAGCCGATCCAGATGCAGCAGCTCGTCGCTTGTCAGCACCCCGGCCTCGGCCATCCCGGGCACCGAGGGCAGATGCGGACGCGTACCCGTGTTGATGACCACGTCGTCGCCGCGCAGCAGCCGCTCACCGCCGTCGGCGAGGGACACCCGCACGGTCCGGGGGCCGACGAACCGGGCCTCGCCGATCACCAGGTGCAGGCCGGAGTCGAGGAACTGCTGCCGGTTGGCGGCCACCATCCCCTCGACCACGTCCTGCTTGTGCGCGCGCAGCAGGTCCACGTCGACCCGGCCGCCGTCGACCGTCAGGCCGAGCGCGGACGCGTCACGTAGCAGGCGCGCCGCCCGTGCGCTGGTCACCAGGGCCTTCGTCGGGATGCACGCGACGTTGATGCAGCTGCCGCCGATCATGCCGCGTTCGACCATGGCGACCCGTTGCCCGGAGCGGGCGACGTCCATGCTCAACGTCTTCCCGGCCTTGCCGCCGCCCACCACGAGCAGGTCGAACTCCTCCGGTTGGTCGGTCACCGGGTGCTCCTCTCGGTCACCGGGCAGACCGGCGGCCACCGCTGGTGCGCGGCGGCCAGCCCAGCCTGCCAGTTGAGAGCAGGTCGGCGGCCCCGTTCCGCGCAGAATCGTCCCAGGTCGCCGCCGTCGAAGGCGGTCGTCAAGGTTTCCGGGTCGGCACCGCTCTCGACGTGGTCAGGGCGGGCGGTGCCAGTGTTGGTAGGGGATCATGCGTGGATGGGTGACGTCCCGCTTCGGTTCCGGGCCCGGGTCCGCCACGAGCCGGACCGCTCCTACGCGGTGCTTGTCGAAGGACCCGAAGAGGAGGCGTACGTCGGCACCACCCGCAGCACGAGGGAGGTGCGCACGCTGGCCCGCGAGGGCGCGGCGCGACTGTTCGACGTGCCGCCGGATCGGATCGCCGAGCGGCACCTGGACGTGGAGATCCCGCAGCCGCCGTACGGGCGCGACGGCCAGTGGGTGCGGATCATCTCGGCCGGTGCATCCACCGCCGAGGAGGACCTCGCCGACCTCGGGGTGGCGGGGCAGGCGCACTGGTTCGGGCACGAGGGTGCCTGGTTCGTCACGGTGGCCGGCTCCGGCACCGCCATCCACCCCAGCGAGCACCTCGACTTCACCCCGGTCCTCACCGCTGCGGAGGTCGCCGAGCTGCGGAGCTATCTGGCTCGGTCAGCCCCACCTCCCTCGTGAGGCGGGGCGTCGGCCGACGAGGCACCGGTCCGGGGTGCGGCCGCGCTGTTCTGGGCAATCAGAGCCATCCACCTCTCCTGCGTCGACCGGGAGGGCGAGCGCTGATTCACACGGCCACCACGGCGCGGTTGATCGTGTCCAGTTCGGTGGCTGGCGATCGGGTTGTCGTCCCGGGACCGTGCGAGTTCGCTGCGGACCCGGGACGACCGTGGTCGAGGTCAGTGCCGGGCCGCGCCGTTCTCGCTGACCGGCTGTCCGAAGGCGAGGAACGGCACGGGCGTCGGGGCGTCCGGTCGGGTGAAGATCCGCTCGGGCTCCTGGACGTGCCCGTCGGGGCCGGTCGCCCGGTCGGCGGACGCGGTCACCGGCTCGTCCACCGTGGTCGGTCGGTCGGAGCGCTCACCGTCGGACGGGTCGGCACCGGACCGGTCGCCCCTCGACTGATCAGTAACGGACTGGTCGTTGCCGGGTTGGTCGCTCTCGGCCCGCCCGCCCCCGTCCCGGTCGACGAAGGGCCGGTCGGTGCTCGGCCGGTCAGCGGTCGGCCGGTCGAGGTGGGACCGGGTGCCGACCATAGGGTACTCGGCGGTCTCCGGACCACCGGCTGCCGCCGCCATGACCGCGGCGGCGGCGAGGTCGGCGACCCGCTTCGCCTCGCGCTGCACCCGGGCGCGTACCTCCTTGGCGTGCCGCTCGGCGGAGTCGCCGGCGCGACGGGCCTCCTCCAGCCGGGCGCTCTCGGCGGTGAGGTCCCGGCGGACCTCGCTGAGCCGCTGCTGCATCCGCGACAGCTCGTTCTCCAGCGTCTCACCCTCCTGCTGGATCTCCGCGAGCTGCTGGCGGGCGGTGTCCAGTTCGGCGTGCAGCTCCTCGGCCTCCTGCCGGCGCTCCTCGATGTCCTGCTGGAGGGCGGTGAGTTGCTCCTGGTGACTGGCAGCCTGCTCGTCGGCCCGGTTACGCAGTTCGGTGACGTGCTGCTCGGCCTCGGCCAGCAGAGCGGCGATCTGCTGCTCGGTGGCGCTGCGCTGCTCGGCGAGCTCCTGCTCGGTGGCTGCCTGCTGCTCGGCGATGTCCTGCTCGGCGGCGGTCCGCCGCTCGTTGACCTCCCGCTCCACGCTGGCCTGCCACTGGGCCATCTCCTGCTGGTTCTTGGCGCGGGCCGACTGGAGTTCCTGCTGGATCTGGGTACGGGCCGACTTCATCAGCGCGTCGGCGGCGACCCGGGTCTGGTTGAGCTGCTGGGCGCTCTGCTCGGTGATCCGTTTCGCCTCGTGCTGGGCGCGCTCGTGGGCGGCCTCACCGTCGGCGCGCAACTGCTCGGCGTGCTCGCGGATCGCGGTCAACTCGGCCTCGGCCAGCGTGCGCCGCTCCTCGTGCGCCTGCTCCTGTTCGGAACGTCGCGTCGCCAACTCCTCGGACAGGTCCTGCCGTGCCTGCGCGGCCCGCTCCCGGGTGTCGGTGAGGATCCGCTCCGACTCGCTGCGCAACTCGTTCGCCCGGTCGGTGGCCGACTCGATGATCATCGCGGCCTGCTTGTCGGCGAGCGTCATGATCTCGGCGACCATCGGACCCAGATCGTGGATCGAGGCGCGGTCCACCTGCACTGGTTGCTCCCGCATCTCGGCCAGTTCGGTGCGCAACCGCTGCACCTCGGCGGTCAGCTCCCGGACCCGGACCGCGGAGCGGCCGTGCTCGCCGCTCAGCATCGTGATCTGGCCGTCGAGCTGCTCCAGGTGCCGGTCCACCTGGCGTTTGTCATAGCCGCGCAGGGCGAGCTCGAAGCTCGGCCGCGAGGCCGCATCGTCGCGTGCTGCGTGCGGCTCAGCGCCGATGGACATGCACCATCCTCCGTACGATCGGGGGCGTGCGGGTGGGCGGTCGCCTGCCCCGCGGGCCGTCAGTGTGGCGCAACGCTACCGCCGAGCCCACCACATGCGAAGTCCCGCCCCACCACGTCTCGTATCGTCCCCCGCTCCCGCATCGATCATGGAGTTGTGGTGGCTGACATAGGTGGTGGACCACCATCATTCCGGCACCACCACTCCATGATCGACGGGTTTCGGGTGGGGCTAGCGGCGGCGGGCCAGCAGGACCGCGTCGTGCAGGGTGAGGGGCTGGCCGTCCGGGTCGTTGGCTGGGCGGGGGCGGGCCTCAGCGGTCAGCACCTCCCAAACCGTCGGGTCCAGGGTGGCGGCCACGTCCTCCGCGGTGAACATCATGTCCGGCATGTGCATCCGGCGCGCCGACGTCCACAGATCCGACGGGTGGTGCCCGACGATCAGCAGAAGGCCTCCCGGCACCACCGCCTCGGCCAGCCGGGCGAACAACTCCCGCCGCTGCACCGGGGGCAGGTGCATGAACTGCGACGACACCAGGTCGTACGCCTGCTCGGCGGGCGGCTTGTCGCGCAGGTCGGCATGGGTGAACTCGATCCGGTCGCCGACGCCGACGGTGTCGGCGTGCGTGGCGGCCCGGCTCAACGCGGTGCTGGAGATGTCCACCGCCGTCACCCGCCAGCCCCGCTCGGCCAGCCACACCGCGTCACCGCCCTCACCGCTGCCCACGTCCAGCGCGCGCCCCGGCGTCAGGTCCGCGACCTCGGCGACCAACTGCGGGTTGGGCCGGCCGCTCCACACCGAGGGCCGGGACTGGTAGCGCTCCTCCCACGCCGGCTCCTCGAACGCCGTGGCCACCACCTGGCGGTACGCGGTCACCGCCACACGGGTGTCCTCGGCGATGAGATCGGCGTTGATCGCCGCGGCGGCGGTGAGGCCGGCAGCGGCGGACGTGATCACCTGGCCACGGATGTCGGCCACGTTGCCGGCCACCCAGACGCCCGGGACGCTCGTCGCGCCGGCGGGATCGGCAGGGATCTGGGCGCCGATGACGTGCTCGCCCATCATCAGCTCTTCCGGGGCGAGGCCCAGCCCCACCAGCAGGCTGGCGCGAGGAGTCAGCCGTGTCGCGACCACCACCGCGTCCAGCGCCACCACCCGGCCGTCGGTCAGCCGTACGCCGGTCAGCTTGTCCTCGGTCACCTCCAGCGCGGCGACCGGACCCGGCACCACCGCGATGCTCCGGGCGGCGAGCCGTTCGGCGGTCTCCGCATCCGGCGCCGGAGCGTCGTGCAGGAGGAGCAGCACGCTGGAACTCCACTGTCGCCACATCTCGGCCTGGTGCACGGCCAGCGGCCCGGTCGCCAGCACGCCGATGCGCCGGTCCCGGACCTCCCAGCCATGGCAGTACGGGCAGTGCAGCACGTCGCGGCCCCACCGCTCGGCCACGCCGGGCACGTCGGGCAGCTCGTCGGTCAGCCCGGTGGTCACCAGCAGCCGACGGGCCCGCACCGCACTCCCGTCGTCGAGGTCGAGCCGGAATCCGTCGTCCTCGCGGGTCGCGGTCTCCACCCGTCCGGCGCGGAACTGCCCGCCGTACCCGGCGACCTCGGCCCGCCCGACCGCGAGCAGCTCGCCCGGCGGCGTTCCCTCCCGTCCCAGGTAGTTGTGCACGTGGCCGGCGGGCGCGTTGCGCGGCTCGCCGGCGTCGATCACCAGCACCGACCGTCGCGCCCGGCTCAGCGCCAGGGCTCCGCTGAGCCCCGCGGCGCCGCCGCCCACCACCACCACGTCGTATGTCTCGTCCACCGGTATCTCCCTCTGACCTCGTCGGCTGAGCCCACCATCCGTCGTCTCCGGCAAAGTGGCAACTAATCTTGCTGTTATGGCAAACGAGGACACTGCCGCGCTGGCGGCCGTCGGCCCACGACTGCGCGCTCTGCGCCACCAACGCGGGACCACCCTGACGCAGCTCGCCGACCTGACCGGCATCTCCGTGAGCACCCTGTCCCGGCTGGAGTCCGGCAGTCGCCGGCCCACCCTGGAGCTGCTGCTCCCGCTGGCCCGTGCCTACCAGGTGGCGTTGGACGAGCTGGTGGACGCGCCGGCCACCGGCGACCCCCGGGTCCGCCCCAAGCCGATCGTCATCCACGGCATCACGTTCCTGCCGCTGACCCGCCGACCGGGTGGCCTGCGGGCGTTCAAACAGATCTTCCCGCCGGATCCGACGGCGGGGGAGCGGACCCCGCAGACCCACGAGGGGTACGAGTGGCTCTACGTGCTCTCCGGCCGGCTGCGCCTGCTGCTCGGCGACCGCGACCTGACCCTGGCCCCGGGCGAGGTGGCCGAGTTCGACACCCGCATCCCGCACCTCGTGCTCAACCCCGGGCCCGGTGTCGCCGAGGCCCTCAGCCTCTTCGGGCCGCAGGGCGAGCGGCTGCACGTCCGGGCCCGACCGTCCTGATCCACAGATCTACCTTGGCGGCCTGTTCGTACCCTCCGGGCATGACCACGGGAGGGGCGAGCGGGCTGAGTTCGGTGCAGGGCTACTACTGGCACGCCGTCCTGCTCGGAAATCGCTCGCTGGCGCGTCGCCTGCAATCGAGGGCGTTCCTGGACCGACGAGCCTTGGGGGGTGTGGTGAGGGGGATGTTCCGGGTCGCGCTCGAATGGCTCGACCCCGACCCACGCAACCATGCCGAGATTCGCCAGTTCGCCGAGCGGGTGACCAGGTACACCTACGCGACGTACGGCGTGCCCGCGGATGAGGTGTCGCAACTCATGCTTCGGGAGATGGGAGAGGTGCCGGACGACGACGTCCCATCCGCGCATCCGGGCATCGCGGAGTTGGTGGTGGTCATGACCGCCGTGCGTGATCTGGAGCTCAAGCCCGGCCACCTCGATCGGCTGATCAGCGGCGCGGAGGAATACGTGAGGCAGTTGGGCATCAGCCTCCCCGCCTATCGACCCGGGCTCATCACGCGGTTGCGCTTCGAGTTGGCAGAAGGTCGACGGTACGGGTACCCGGCCCGGAGACGCTGGAGCGCCGAGCGAATGGGCGCCTTCGTCGACTGGTTGCGGGACGACAGCGCCGGCTGAATGAGAGAGTCCGCCGGTGGTGACGTGGCGCGAGGGCCGGACCGGTTCCCCTCCGGTCCGACCCTCGCGATCGTTCCGCGCTAGGCGCGGGCCCTACGCTGCCGGACGATCAGCAGCAACGTGGCGCCGAGGAGCACCGCCAGCAGGCCGGCGGTCATCCAGCCCCCGATCGGGAACGACTCGCCGGTCACCGGGAGCTTGCCCTTCACCGGGATGGTGATGGTCGATTCCGGGGAGACCGGTGCCGGACCGTCCGGCGGGGTGCCGGTCACGGTCGCCGTGTTGCGCACCGACCCGTGGTGATAGTCGGCCTTGCTGACGGTGTAGGTCGCCGAACAGGTGACGGCGGCGCCCGCCGCGAGGGTCACGGCCCCGTTGGGTGTCCGGTCTGGACCGCAGGTGATCGCGCCGAGGTTCGTCGGCGCGGCCGGCGCGGTGAGGGTGTCGGTGATCGTCACGCCGGTCAGGGCCACCTGCCCGGTGTTGGTGACCACGAACTGGAACGGCACCTGCTGGCCCGGCCGACCGATCTTGTCGGTGCTGCTGGACTTCACCACGGCGATCGCCGCACCGCGGGTGGCCGTGACCTCGGCGGTGGCCGGCTGGGAGCGTACCGGCCCCGGTGGTTGTTGCCCGGGGATGGTCGGCGGCGTGCCGGCGGCGACGGCGGTGTTGGTGATCCTGCCGGCCTCGATGTCGGCCGCGGTGACGGTGTAGGTCGACGTGCAGGTGGTGCTTCCTCCGGCCGGCAGGGTGACGTCGCCGCTGGCCACCGGCGGCGTGCCGCAGGTGATCGCCCCGGGCGTGCCGGTGCCGGAGAACTCGGTCTCGTCGACCGTCACCGCGCTGAGCGAGGTGTTGCCGGTGTTGGTCACCACGAATTGGTACGTGACCGTGTCACCGGCCGCGGACACCACGCTGGGCGTCACCGCCTTGGTGATGGCGATCTCCGGGTGCGGGATCGGAATGTCCAGCGACGACGGCGGGGAGACCGGAGGCGTTCCGCTCGGTGGTGTGCCCGTGGCGGTGGCGACGTTGATCAGCGCCGTGCCGGCGAAGTCCTCCGCGGTCACCGTGTAGGTCGCCCGACACTGGATGTCAGCGCCCGGAGCCAGCGTCACCTCGCCGTTCGGGGTGTTCTGCGGACCGCAGGTGATCGGCCCGAGCCCGTTGCCCACGGACGGCGGCAGCACGGTGTCGTTGACGGTCACGCCGGTGAGGGTGAGGCCACCGGTGTTGACCACCAGGAAGGTGAACGGCACCTGCTGCCCCGGCGCGGTGATCGCCACCGTCGTCGACGACTTGATCACCTCGATGTCGGCGGTGAGCCCCGCCTCGGGGATGGTCAGCGTCGAGGGCGGCGAGTTCACCGGCGCGGCGCCGGGCGGCGTCCCGTGTGCGGTGGCGGTGTCGGTGACCCCGCCGTTGTCGAGGTCGGCCTGTGTGACGGTGTACGTCGCGGTGCAGCCGGTGGCCTCGCCCGGCGCGAGCGTGGTGGTCGCGCAGGTGATCGGCCCGAGGTTGGCGTTCGACGACGGCGGTGCCTGAACGTCGGTGACGTTGACGGTGGTCAGCGTGAGCCCGCCGGTGTTGACCACGTGGAACCGGTAGGGCACCTGCTGCCCGACCGCGCCGATCATGACGGTCTCGGAGACCTTGACCACCGAGATCGCGGCGACCAGGCCGGTCTCCGGGATCGTCAGCGTGGACGGTGGCGAGTCGATGGGCGTGTCACTGCCCGGCGGGTTGCCGTGCGCGGTGGCGACGTCGACGACCGTGTTGTTGTCCAGGTCGGCCTGGGTGACGGTGTAGGTGGCGGTGCAGGCGGTCACCGCACCGGGCGCGAGCGTGGTCTGCGGGCAGGTGATCGGCCCGAGGTTCGCGTTCGACGAGGGTGGGGTCTGCGCGTCGGTGACATTTACGTTGGTCAGCGTGAGGTTCCCGTTGTTGATCACGAGGAACTGGTAGGGCACCTGCTGCCCGACCGTCGTGATCGACGTGGTGGTGGACGACTTGACCACCGCGATCGACGGGGTGACGTCGGCCGCCGGAATGGTCAGCACCGACTGGTCCGAGTCGACCGGCTCCTCCGTGCCCGGCGGGGTGCCGTGCGCGGTGGCGATGTCGGTCACCTCGTCGTGGTCCAGGTCGGCCTGGGTGACGGTGTAGGTGGCGGTGCACGTGGTGGTCTGGCCGGGGCCGAGCGTGGTCTGCGGGCAGGTGATCGGCCCGAGGTTCGCGTTCGACGACGGGGGATCCTGCACGTCCGTGACGTTGACGTTGTTCAGGGTCAGGCCGCCGGTGTTCGCGACGAGGAACTGGTAGGGCACCTGTTGACCCACCGACCTGATCGCCTCGGTGGTGGAGAACTTCACGATCGCGATGGCCGGGGCCACCTCACCGGTCGGGATGACAAGCGTCGACGGCGGCGACTGCACGGGCGGGCGGCCGCCGGGCGGGGTGCCGTGCGCGGTGGCGGTGTCGCGTACCGAGCCGGCGTCCAGGTCGGCCTGGGTGACCAGGTACGTGGCGGTGCACGCGGTCCGCGCTCCGGGGGCGAGGGTGGTGGCGGCGCAGGTGATCGGCCCCAGGTTGGCGTTGGACGACGGCGGTGTCTGAACGTCGGTGACGCCGACGTTGGTCAGGGTGTACCCGCCGGTGTTGACCACGTGGAACGAGTACGGCACCCGCTGCCCGATGGTGGTGATCGTGGTGGTCGTGGACGTCTTCACCACCGCGATCGAGGCGACCAGGCCGGTCTCCGGCAGGGTCAGCGTCGAGGGCGGCGAGTCCACCGGTGTGCCACCCCCGGGCGGGGTGCCGTGGGCGACGGCGGTGTTGGTGACGCCGTCGTTGTCGAGGTCGGCCTGGGTGACGGTGTAGGTGGCGGTGCACCCGGTCCGCGCGCCGGGGGCGAGGGTGGTGACGGGGCAGGTGATCGGGCCGAGGTTGGCGTTCGACGACGGCGGCGCCTGTACGTCCGTGACGTTGATGTTCGTCAACGTGAGCCCGCCGGTGTTGACCACGTGGAACGAGTACGGCACCTGCTGTCCGACCGTGGTGATCGACGCGGTGGTGGAGGTCTTCGTCACCGTGATCGACGGCGTCAGACCCGCCTCGGGAATGGTCAGCGTCGAGGGTGGTGAGGTGACCGGGGTGCCACTGGGCGGCGTGCCCTGCGCGGTGGCGGTGTCGGTTACCCTGTTGTTGTCGAGGTCGGCCTGGGTGACCGTGTAGGTGGCGGTGCAGGTGGTGGTCTGGCCGGGAGTCAGCGTGGTGAGCGGGCAGGTGATCGGGCCGAGGTTCGCGTTCGACGACGGCGGTGCCTGCACGTCGGTGATACCGATGTTGGTCAGGGTCACGCCGCCGGTGTTGGCGACCAGGTAGCGGTAGGGCACCTGCTGGCCCACCGAGCCGATCGACGCGGTGGTGGACGACTTCACCACGGTGACGGCGGCGGTGAGCCCCTGCGCCGGGATGGTCAGGGTCTCCGGTTCGGAGACCACCGGGGAACCACCTGGCGGAGTGCCCTGGGCGGTGGCCACGTTGGTGACCCCGTTGTTGTCGAGGTCGGCCTGGGTGACGGTGTAGGTGGCGGTGCACGCGGTCCGCGCCCCGGGGACGAGGGTGGTGGCGGCGCAGCTGATCGGACCCAGGTTGCCGTTCGACGACGGCGGGGTCTGCGTGTCGCTGACCGAGATGTTGGTGAGCGGGACGCCGCCGGTGTTGACCACGTGGAACGAGTACGGGACCTGCTGGCCGACGCTGGTGATCACCGTGGTGGTCGACGACTTGACCAGCTCGATGTCCGCCGGGGTGCCACCCGCGCAGGCGAGCGTGGTGCTGAACGGGAAGTAGTGGATCTCGCCGCCGCGGTGGTCCAGCGTACGGGTGATGACGCTGCCCTCGGTGTTGCTGGCCGAGAGGTCGGTGAGGCTGGCGTTGGGGGCGTAGATGGTGCCCTCGACCGTGGCCGCCCCCTGGGTGAGGGTGAGCGTGGTGGCGGTCGGGAAGTTGAAGAGGATGTAGCGCGCCTGCGGGCCGCCGATGCCGGAGAAGTTCGGGGCGGTCCAGGCGAAGTCGTTGCCGACACCGCTGGTGTCCACGTTGACCAGCAACGGAGTGTCCGCGGTGGGCTGGCTGGCGAAGGTCAGCGTCTGGATGTTGCTCAGATCGCTCGCGCTGAGGTTGAGCACGTTCGTCACACCGGGTGTCAGGGTGACCACGGCGTTGCTGCCCGCCGGGATCGGCCGGGGCAGCACGTCACCGTTCGGTGTGCGCAGCACCACCGTGTTGTCGCAGGTGGCCAGCCCGGCGGTGGTGTCGCGGAAACTCGCGAAGGCGCCGACGAAGTTGATCGGGGAGGCGGGTCCGACGCTGGCGACCGGCTGCCGGGTGACCAACTCGACGCGAGGTGCGGCGTCGTAGTTGTCCGACGGCAGGATCCGGGTGTTGACCTGGGCGCCGTTGTTGTCGGTGTCCCGGACGAACGTGCCGGTCAGGTCGCCGACCTTGGCGTACCCGCCGTTGAGCACCTGGAGCCGGCTGCCGCCGACGCTGCCGGCGAAGTTCACCCGTCCACCCACGACCAGCGCGGTCGGGTTGGCGTCGCCCGGCACGACGAACGACCCGGCGGTGGCCCCGGCCAGTTGGTAGCCGCCGAAGGTGAGGTCGCCACCGACGGCGAGGGTGCCCTCGTTCTCGTCGCTGAACACACCGGCGTTGCCTTCGGTCATCACCCCGAAGCTCAGCGCCTCGGCGACCGGGTTGACCGGTCCGATGTCCTCGGCCGCGACCAGCACCTGGCCCAGCGGGGGTTCGGCCGGCGTCAACGCCAGCAGAGTGTTGACTGCCAGCACGCCGCCGACGGCGACCAGCGCCGCGCCCCGTGACCTGCGCCTACCCCACGAAGAAATCCTCATCACGCCCCCGTTGGTTCGAATGTGCCAGGGGAGCGTATAGGGGTAAAAGAGTATTTGATGGGCTTTTGTCCGTTTAGCCGGGCGGCTGGCCGTAGCCGAGATCGTCCCGGGTCGCGGGCCGCGCGGGCCGGATCGGATCCCCTCCGGTCCGGCCCGCGCGAGTTCGCACCAGCCCAGGTGTCACCCCTTGTGCTTCTCCTGGCACGGCACGCAGAAGCGGGCATGCGGGAGGACTTCGAGGCGCTCGGCCGGGATGCTCGCGCGGCACCTCTCGCAGGCGCCGTAGGTGCCATCGGCGATCCGGCTCAGCGCAGCGGTGATCTGCTCGATGTGGCGGCGGGTGGCCACCAGCAGGGCGGCCTGGTTGTGGGCCTCGCCCGGGTCGCCGGTGTCGGCGTTGAGTTCGGTCAGTTCCCGTAGCCGAGCCGTCTGCGTCGCGAATTCGTCCGTCAGGGACGCTCGTAGATCAGCCAGCCAACCGTGCTCGACAGCGCGTTGATCGATGCTCATGGTCTGCCCTTCAGAAAGACGAGGAAAAAGAAAAAGGGCCGAAGCCTGAGTAGCTTCGCCCTGCGGTCGTTCTGGGATGCAACGATTCCGCGGGAGGGCCTCGGCCGGTGCGCGCCGGGCTGGACGTCCCGAGCGTGGGCACGATGTAGAGGGCACCGACGACCGGAACCCCCATGCACGCCTTGCCGCGCGCAGCCGTCACGACGCGGGCAGCACTGCCAGCCGTCACGTCGGTGACGGCTGGCGAGCGGAAGTTCACCCACGGCATGCCCCCACCATAGGGCGGCCAACGCCCGGAAGCCAACGCCCCTTGATCCACGCTCAACGCATCGGGACAGGCGATGGCACCCCGGGCGGCATCGGACTTCTGAGCACAGTCGAGGCACGGGACCGGTGACGCGTCGCCAGCACGGCTGGCAGCGCCCTGGGCCGATCACCGGAGACCGTCGAACTGTGGACTCGGTACCTCCGTGCTTATGATCGACGACCCGACCGGGGACGGCCGCGCTGTGCGGCCGGGAGTACGAGGTGAGGTGTGCGACGGTGATCCGCGAGGCGTACGCCTGCTGGGTGCGCGAGCCCGGCACGGCGGAGATCCGGCCGGTGTCGCTGCCGACGCCCGGCCCCGACGAGGTGCTGGTCCGCGCCCGCTACTCCGGGGTAAGCCGGGGCACCGAGACGCTCGTCTTCGCCGGCCGGGTGCCCACCGACCAGTACGCCGCGATGCGCGCGCCCTTTCAGGAGGGTGACTTCCCCGGCCCGGTCAAGTACGGCTACCTCAGCGTCGGGGAGGTCGAACAGGGTCCGCCGGAGCTGCTCGGGCGCACGGTGTTCTGCCTGCACCCGCACCAGAGCGCGTACGTCGTGCCGGCCACCGCCGTGGTGCCCGTGCCGGACGGGGTGCCGCCCGCCCGGGCGGTGCTCGCCGGCACGGTGGAGACCGCGATCAATGCGCTGTGGGACGCCGCGCCGCTGGTCGGCGACCGGGTCACCGTGATCGGCGCGGGCATGGTGGGCTGCTGCGTCGCCGCCCTGCTCGCCCGGTTCCCCGGCGTGCAGGTCGAACTCGTCGACGTCGACACTCGCCGGGCCGGGGTGGCTGGCGCGCTCGGCGTCGGGTTCGCCCAACCGGCCGACGCGAGCGGCGACCGCGACCTGGTCGTGCACGCCAGCGCCACCGGCGCCGGCCTGCAACACGCCCTGGACCTGCTCGCGCCGGAGGGCACGGTCATCGAGCTGAGCTGGTACGGCGACCGCCCGGTGCAGGTGTCGCTGGGCGGGTCGTTCCACTCCGGTCGGCTCACCGTACGCAGCAGCCAGGTCGGCATGGTCGCTCCCGCCCGGCGGGGACGGCGCAGCTACACCGACCGGCTGGCGCTCGCCCTGGACCTGCTCGACGATCCGGCCTTCGACGCGCTGATCACCGGCGCGTCCCGGTTCGCGGAGTTGCCCGACGTCCTCGCCAGACTGAGCGCGGGCGACCTGACCGCCCTCTGCCACCTCATCACCTACGACGACGGGGAGTGACCGTGTTCAGCGTGACCGTTCGGGATCACATGATGATCGCCCACAGTTTCCAGGGCGAGGTGTTCGGTCCCGCCCAACGCCTGCACGGGGCGACGTTCGTGGTGGACGCGACGTTCCGCCGTGCCGACCTGGACGCCGACGGCATCGTGGTCGACATCGGCCTGGCCACCGAGCAGCTGCGGGCCGTCCTGGGCGAGCTGACCTACCGCAACCTCGACGACGAGCCGGCCTTCGCCGGGGTGAACACCACCACCGAGGTGCTGGCCCGTACGGTCGCGGACCGGCTGGCCGAGCGCGTGCACGCCGGCCAGTTGGGGGCCGGTGCCCGCGAGCTGGCCGGCATCACCGTCACCCTGCACGAGTCGCACGTCGCCTGGGCCAGCTACGAGCGGTCACTGTGATCGATGCGGGCCGGGCGACGCTCTCCGCCGGCTCGGGTAGCACCAGCCGTACGGTGCACGTCGTCCTGCCCGGCGACATCGACGACCCGGCCGCACCCAGTGGCGGCAACACCTACGACCGGCGCGTCTGTGCGGGGCTCACCGACCGAGGCTGGGCGGTGCACGAACACGCGGTGCCCGGGGCCTGGCCGAGCCCCGGGCCGGCCGATCGGGCGGCCCTGGCCGCGGTGCTCACCGCCGCCCCGGACGACGCCGTGGTGCTGCTCGACGGTCTGGTCGCCTCGACCGTGCCGGACCTGCTCGCCCCGCACGCCGACCGGTTGCGCCTGGTCGTCCTCGTGCACATGCCGTTCGACGACGAGGCGGAGGGCCGGGCGCTGGCCGCCGCGCGGGCCGTCGTCACCACCAGCGAGTGGACCCGCCGCCGCCTGCTGCTGCGCCACCCGCTGCGCCGCGACCGGATCCGGGTCGCGCCGCCGGGCGTGACGCCCGCTCCGCTGGCGCCCCCCGGCTCGGCCGCCGGAGACCGGCTGCTCTGCGTGGCCGCGGTCACCCACCACAAGGGCCACGACGTGCTCGTCGACGCGTTGACCATCCGGGCCGAGTCGACCTGGACGCTTGTCTGCGCCGGCACGCTGACCCGGGAGCCCGAACTGGTGCACCGGCTGCGCGACCGGCTCGTCGACGCGGGCCTCGCCGACCGGGTGCGGTTCGCCGGGCCGCTGACGGGCGCCGCGCTCGACGCCGCGTACGACGCCGCCGACCTGCTGGTGCTGCCGTCGCGGGGCGAGACGTACGGCATGGTCGTCACCGAGGCGCTCGCCCGGGGCCTGCCGGTGCTGACCACCCAGGTGGGTGGCCTGCCCGAGGCGCTCGGCCGGACCGCCGACGGTGACGTGCCGGGGCTGCTGGTGCCACCGGACGATCCGGCCGCCCTGGCCGGCGCGCTGAGCTGGTGGTTGGGCGACGAGCTGCTGCGGGCCCGGCTGCGCTGGTCGGCTCTCGCCCGGCGGCACACCCTGACCGACTGGACGGTGACGACCGCGTCGCTGGCCGCCGTACTGGAGGAGGTGGCGGCATGACCGTCGAGGAGACCCTGCCGTTCGCCGACTGGTTGCGATTGCGGGAGCCGGCCGACGCGGCGGCGCGAGCCGAGGACCTGCTGGACGCCGTCCGCCCCCGGCTGACCGGTGGCACGCCGACGGTGATCCACGACCTGGGCAGTGGCACCGGCTCGATGAGCCGCTGGCTGGCCACCCGGCTGCCCGGCCCGCAGCACTGGGTGCTGCACGACCGCGACGCCGACCTGCTGTCGCGTGCCGCCGCGGGCATGACCGGCGTGAAAGCCGCCGACGGCGCCCCGGTCACCGTGGACACCCGGTGCGGCGACCTCACCCGGCTCAGCGCCGCCGACCTGGCCGACGGGTCCCTGGTCACCGCGTCCGCCCTACTGGACATGCTGACCGCCGAGGAGGTCGAACGGGTGGTGGCCGCCTGCGTCGGCCGGCCCACCCTGTTCGCCGTCTCGGTGACCGGGCGGGTGCGACTCACCCCGGCCGACCCGTTGGACGCCGCGGTCGAGGCCGCGTTCAACGACCACCAACGGCGCACCGTCGACGGCCGACGACTGCTCGGTCCGGACGCCGTCGCCGCCACCGCCGCCGCGTTCGCGCGACGCGGCGTGGACGTGCGGGAACGGCCCAGCCCGTGGCGGCTCGGCCCGGAGCAGGCCGACCTGGCCGCCGAGTGGTTCCGGGGCTGGCTGAGTGCGGCCTGCGCGCAGCGTCCCGACCTGGCCGGCCCGGCCGAGGCGTACGCCCGGCGGCGGCTGGCCGACGCGGCGGCCGGTCGGCTCGGCGTGCTTCTCGAACACAGTGACCTCCTCGCGGGTGGATGAACCGTTCCCACCCTGGGTACGTGCACTAGAACAAGTGGACGATCTTCAAGGGGAGGGCCGGCGTCGATGTTCTGGGCCTGGGCACGAGTGGTCGGCGGGGTGGGTCTGCTCGCCGTCCTGCTGTGGCAGGTGGGCAGCGGCCCGTTCGTCGCCGGCGTCCAGCTGATCGACGCGCCGGCTCTGGCCGCCGCGCTTGTCATCGGGGTGCTCACCACGGTCTGCGCGGCGTGGCGGTGGAGTCTGGTCGCCGGTGGCCTGGGCGTGCGGCTGCCGCTGGCGACCGCGGTGGCGCACTGCTACCGGGCCGTGTTCCTCAACGCCACCCTGCCCGGCGGGGTGCTCGGTGACGTGCACCGGGCGGTCCGCCACGGCCGCGACGCCGGGGACGTCAGCCGGGGCATCCGCGCGGTGGTCTGGGAACGTACCGCCGGGCAGGTGGTGCTCGTCGGCGTCGCGCTCGTGGTGCTCGCCGCCTTCCCGTCCCCGGTGCGGACGTATCTGCCGCTCGCCGCCGCGCTGCTGGTCGCGGCCGGACTGGTCGCGGTGCTGCTGGCCCGGGCCGTGCCGAACGCCGGCCCGTCGCGCTGGGCGCGGGCGCTGCGCACCGCCGGGGCGGACGTGCGGTCCGGGCTGCTGTCCCGGCGCACCTGGTTCGGCGTGCTGATCGCCTCCACGGTGATGGTCGCCGGTCACCTGGCAACCTTCCTGGTGGCAGCCCGCACCGCCGGATCCGACGCCCCGCTGACGCGGCTGCTGCCGTTGACGCTGCTCGCACTCCTCGCCATGGGCCTGCCGCTGAACGTCGCCGGTTTCGGACCGCGCGAGGGAGTTGCCGCGTGGGTGTTCGGCGCGGCCGGCCTCAGCGCGGCCGAGGGCGTCGCCACCGCCACCGTCTACGGTGCGCTGATCCTGGTCGCGAGCCTGCCCGGGGCCGCGGTGCTGCTGGTGCGACGGAACCGACATCCGGTCGCCGCCCGGGAAGCCGCCCCCGTTGGCGGTTGTTGAGTCGGTGGTGAGGAACACGCGTCGCCGCGCGCCGGTGACGCCGGACAGAGGAGTCCCATGCCCGAAGCATTGCCGGTAGCCACGATCCGTACGCAGGTCACGGTGCCGTTGACGTTTCCCGACGGCTACACCACGACGGTCCGGGTGTTCTCGTTCAAGGGCCTGGTGGACGGTCGGGAGCACCTCGCGCTCGGCCTCGGCGACTGGGCGGGCGCCCTGGACCGGCTCGCCGCCGGGGGAGAGCCGCCGCTGGTCCGCCCGCACAGCGAGTGCCTGACCGGCGACGTGTTCGGCAGCCAACGCTGCGACTGCGGGCCGCAGTTGCGCGAGGCGGTGCAGCGGATCACCGAGACCGGCGGTTTCCTGCTCTACCTGCGGCAGGAGGGCCGCGGCATCGGCCTGTACGCCAAGCTCGACGCGTACGCGTTGCAGGACGCCGGGCTGGACACCTACCAGGCGAACGTCGCGCTGGGCCGGGGTGAGGACGAGCGGGACTACACCGCCGCCGCGCAGATGCTGAGCACGCTGGGGGTGCCGCGGATCCGACTGCTGAGCAGCAACCCGGACAAGGCCGTGCAGCTGACCCGCCTCGGGGTGGACGTCACCGAACAGGTGCCCACAAGCGTCTTCCTCTCGCCGGCCAACGCCGACTACCTGGCCGCCAAGGCCGCCAAGGCGGCGGAGGTCGTCTCGGTCGCGCCCGACCTGCCCGTCGACAAGTGAGCCGCACCCCGGCGCCGACGCGGCCGTACGTGCTGCTCAGTTGCGCCGCCTCGATCGACGGGTACATCGACGACACGTCCGACAAGCGGTTGCTGCTGTCCAACGACGACGACCTGGACCGGGTCGACGCGGTTCGGGCCAGCTGCGACGCGATCCTGGTCGGCGCCGGCACCGTCCGCCGTGACGATCCTCGACTGCTGGTGCGTTCCGCGAGCCGCCGGGCCGAACGGGTGGCGGGTGGTCGGCCCGCCTCGCCCGCCAAGGTCACCCTGACCGCCCGCGGTGACCTCGACCCGACCGCCCGGTTCTTCACCGCCGGCGACTCGACCCGGCTCGTCTACTGCGCCACCGGCGCGCTGGAGAAGACCCGGGAACGTATCGGTCGACTGGCCACGGTGGTCGACGCGGGGGAGCCGGTCGACCCCGCGTGGCTGGTGAGCGACCTGGCCGCGCGGGGCGTGCGGCGGCTGATGGTGGAGGGCGGCGGGACGGTGCACGCCCAGTTCCTCGCGGCCGGTCTCGCCGACGAGCTGCACCTGGTGGTCGCCCCGTTCTTCGTCGGCGACGGCCGGGCGCCCCGGTTCGTCGGCGAGGGGAGTTTCCCCTGGCACCCGGGCCGCCGCGCCCGGCTGGTCGAGGCCCGCCAGATCGGCGATGTGGTGCTCCTGCGCTACGCCCTCTCCGACCGCTGCACGGAAAGCTGACCCGGGGGGAGCGGGGGTTGCGGCGTGGGTAGGCGGCGGGCGCCGGGACCCTCGCGGCCCAGCACGTCGCGGGGGTTGGTCAGGTGGCAGTCCCGCAGGGAGAGGCAGCCGCACCCGATGCACGCGGTGAGGTCGTCCCGCAGCGCCCGCAGGTGCTCGATGCGCTCGTCGAGGACGTTGCGCCAGTCGGCGGACAGACGAGCCCAGTCGTCGCGGGTCGGGGTGCGTTCGCTCGGCAGCTGATCGAGGGCCTCCCGGATCACCGTCAGCGAGATGCCGACGTGTTGGGAGGCCCGGATGAATGCCACCCGGCGCAGCGTGTCGCGGGCGTACCGGCGCTGGTTGCTCGCCGTCCGGCTGCTGCTGATCAGGCCCTTGCGTTCGTAGAAGTGCAGCGCGGAGATCGCGACGCCGCTGCGGTCGGCGACCTGGCCGACGGTGAGTTCGTGAAACGTGGTGCGCGCCCTGGGCATGGGACCAAGCCTAGGACTTGACCTCAATCGAGGTTGAGGCCAGAGACTCGGCGGCGTCCACAACCGCGAGTCAGGGAGCACCCTCATGGCACACGTTCTCGTCATCGGCGCCACCGGCAAGCAGGGCGGCGCCGTCGCCGACCTGCTGCTCGACCACGGCCACGACGTCGTCGCCTACGTGCGGTCGCCCGATTCGCCCGCCGCGGTGGCGCTGTCCACCGCCGGAGTCCGGCTCGTCGCCGGGGACCTGGCCCACCCCGAGGGCCTCGCCGACGCCGCCAAGGACGTCGATGCGATCTTCGGCCTGTCCGTCCCGTTCGGATCCGGCGGGAAGGACGAGGAGGTCGCCCAGGGACGCCACCTCGTCGACGTCGCGGCGCGTGTCGACGCGCACCTGGTCTACTCGTCCGTACGCGGTGCCGGCCGGTTCGTGCCCACCGAGCTCGACCATGCCGACAGCAAGCAACTCGTGGAGGCGTACCTGCGGGATCAGCAGGTCCGGGCCACAGTCCTCGGGCCGGTGTACTTCATGGAGAACGCGCTCAACGTCGGGTTCAGCCGCCTGACCGACGGTGTCCTGGCCAATCCGCTGACCGCCGGCAAGCCGCTGGACCAGGTGACCGTCCGCGACATCGCCGGTCTCGCCGTGCACGCCGTCGAGCACCCGGACCGGTTCGTCGGCGAACGGATCGACGTCGCCTCCGACCGGATCACCGGCGACGAGGCGGCCGGCATCCTCAGCGACGTGCTCGGCCGTGAGATCCCGTACCAGCAGATGCCGTTGGACCAGGTCCGGCAGTGGGCCGGCGACGAGATCGCCGACATGTTCCAGCGGTTCGAGGACAACACCGACTTCGTCGACATCGACGGGCTGCGCGCCAGGTACCCGGAGGTGACCTGGCACCGTTACGCGGAGTGGGTCCGCACGGTCGACTGGGACCGCGTCCTCGCCGAGCGGCCGAGCTGGCAGTAGGCCCGCAGCGGCCCGCCCCGATAGGGTGGCCGGCGTGCCGCGACTCGTGCAGATCACCCCGGACAACGTCGAAGCCGCCTGCCGGGTGAGCGTGCGACCGGAGCAGGAGAAGTTCTCGTCTCCGGTCGCCTGGTCTCTCGCCGAGGCGTACGCGCAGCCCGACGTCGCGTGGCCACGGCTGATCGTCGAGGGGGACGACATCGTCGGCTTCCTGATGGGCTTCTTCGACATCGTGTGGGACCCGGCCAGCCCGGACGACAGGCGCTCGGGCCTGTGGCGGCTGAACATCGCCGCCGAGCACCAGGGTCGCGGGTACGGCCGTTTCGCGGTGCGGGCCGTCTGCGCCGAGGCGCGCGACCGCGGGCACGACCGCGTGTTCACGACGTGGGAACCGGGGACGGACGGCCCGGAGCGGTTCTACCTGAAGCTCGGCTTTCGCCCCACCGGGGAGACCAGCGGCGGCGAGATCGTCGGGGTACGGCACCTGACCGACTGATCAGCGGGGCGGCGGGGCCTGCGTACGATGCGGGGTCGAGTTCCCCTCGTCGCGGCGGAGGTATCGGGCAGATGGCAGGCCAGCACGAGGGTTTCGCCCTCGGCGTCGACCTCGGTACGTCCAACACGGTCGCGGTGCTGCGCTGGCCGGACGGGCGGACCCGTCCGCTGCTGATGGACGGTCAGCCACTCAGTCCGTCCGCCGTGTACGCCGACCCGGACGGCACCCTGCACACCGGGTGGGACGCCCGCCGGTTGGCCCAGACGGACCCGGCCCGGTTCGAGGCGAACCCGAAGCGCCGGGTGGACGAGCCGACGATCGTGCTCGGGGACCGCTCGTACCCACCGGCCGACCTGCTCGCCGCGGTGCTGGCGGCGGTCGCGCGGGCCGCCGTGGGCGCCGTGGGGTTCCTGCCCCCGGCCGTGCTCACCTGCCCGGCCGCCTGGGACGCGACGCGGCGGCAGGTGCTCGCCGACGCCCTGCTGCTGGCGGGCTGGCCGCAGGTGGCCGAGCACACCCTCGCCGGGCCGACGCCGCCGGGCACCCGGCTGCTGCGGGAACCGGTGGCCGCCGCCCGCTACTACACGCAGGTGCTGCATCGTCCGGTGCCGGTCGGCGAAGCGATAGCGGTGTTCGACTTCGGCGGCGGGACCCTCGACGTCGCGGTGCTGCGCAACGAGGGAGCGGACCCCTGGGGTGACTCCGGGTTCAGCGTGGTCGCCGACGGTGGCCTGCCGGACCTGGGCGGCCTGGATCTCGACGCCGCGTTGGTGCGGCGGGTCGGCGAGCTGGTCGGGGAGCGGCACGCCGCGCAGTGGTCCCGGCTGATCCGACCGGAGGACCCGACGCAACGCCGCGACCAGGTGCGGCTCTGGGACGAGGTACGAGGCGCGAAGGAGACGCTGTCCCGCTCGACGGTGGCGCCGGTCGCGGTGCCGGGGGTGGCCGAAGCTGTCCAGCTCACCCGGGCCGACGTCGAGCGGGCGGCCACGCCGCTGCTGCGCCGCGCGGTGGACCGGGCGCGGGAGGTGATCGCCGCCGCCGGGCTCAGCCCCGACCAGCTCGCCGGGCTGTTCCTCGTCGGTGGCTCGTCGCGGATCCCCCTGGTGGCCCGCATGGTGCACACCGAACTGGGGGTGGCGCCAACGGTGCTCGACCAGCCCGAACTGCCGGTGGCCGAGGGCGCGTTGACCGACCTCCCGCTGCGCCGACAGGTGCCGACACCGGCGTACGCCGGGCCGCAGCTTGCCCCACCGGCTGCGGTGAGTCCGCCCGCGCCGGCGGGGCCGGCGGGGGCCGTGCCGGCGCAGCAGCCCTGGCCGGGCTCGCCCACGCCGCTGGGACCGGGCTGGGCGGGCGCCCCACCGGCCGGTCCGCCCCCGCCGGGCTGGAAGGGCGGCCCGCCCGCCGGTCCGGCGGGCGCTCCGCGCTGGCGGCGGGCGCGCTGGGTGGTGCTGGGCGCGGTGCTGGCCCTGCTCGGGGTGGGCGCCGCCGCGACGCTGTACCTGACCCGGGACCGCTACCCGGACCTGGAGTTCGCGTCGTCGCTGCGCGAACTGTCCCGGCCGACGGCCGGCGGCGAGCGACCGCCCGAGATGTGGACGGCGGTCCTCGGCAACCGGGCCTACCTCGGCTTCCCCCTGCCGGACGACCGGCTGGAGGTGGTGGCGGTCGACACCGGCACCGGCGACGAGCTGTGGCGCAGGGCGACCGACGTGCGGGCCGACGACTGGAAGGCGATCATCGCCGCCCCCGGGGCGGTCGCGGTCCTCGGCGACGCACCGGGCGACAGCACCCCGCGCCCGCTGGCTGTCCTGGACGGTCGTTCGGGCACGCAGCGCTGGCAGCGCACGGTGCGCGGTGACGACGACATCTACGTCGCGGACGACACGGCGGTGCTGGTGGACCGGGGGGCGGCCCGGCTGGTCGGGCTGCGCCTGAGCGACGGCACCGAGAAGTGGAACCAGCCGAACCCCCGCGACCAGTACGACGGCAGTCGCACCGTGGTCCGGCCGGTGGGCAGCGACGAGGCGGCGGGTGGACCCGCCTTCCTCGACGGGACGCCCCGCCACCCGTGGGCGGGCAAGGGGCGGCGACTGGTCCAGGTGGGTGCGGACCGGTCGGTGCGGGTGCTCGACCTGGCATCCGGCAAGGTGCTCCGCCAGTGGGGCAACGTCGCCGACCTCGACGATCTGGTGGTCGCCCACGAGGACCGCCTGTTCGTGGCCGCCAACGAGGGCGGTTACCAGCTGCTGGCGTACGACCTGGGTTCCACCGCGGAACCGGTGGTGCTCTACCGCTCCGGCAACGACGAGCAGCGCCCGAAGGCACTTGTGGCCTGCGGTGAGCGGCGGGCCTGCCTGTTGCAGGTGCCGAACAGCGACGTCCAGCGCACCGAGGTGGTGGCGGCCACCGAGGGCGAACAGGCGGACCACTGGCCGGCACCGGGTGTGACCGACCTGGTGCCGGTGGGGGAGCAGTTGCTCGCCCAGCGGGAGTACCCGGAGCCGGCGTTCACCCTCTTCGACGCCTCCGGCAAGGCGGTGTTGCGCGACCGGAGCGGTGTGGGGGTCCGGCTGGACGCGGGCAACCTGCTGGTCTTCGCCAAGGCGCCCAGCGTCGTCGCGGACAACCGGGTGCTGGCCGGTGTGTGGGCCGAGTCCGGGGAGGTGGACGAGTTGGGCGAGCTGAAGGACGTCCGTAGCTCGTCCTGTTCGTGGAACACCCACGTGATCGCCTGCGGCGCGGAGAAGGACTTCGTCGTGTACCGCTTCACCACGGACTGACGTCACCGGCCCCGAAGCCGGCTCGTACGATGCTCCGGTGAATCTTCGGGGTACGGTCCGCGCCGATCGTCCGTTGGTGGTGCTCGCCGTCGGGGAGGAGGCCCGCTACCTCCCGCCCGAGCTACCGGTGCTGCTGACCGGCATGGGCAAGGTGAACGCCGCCAGCGCGGTGGCCGCCGTGCTGGCTGCCGGGCCGCGCCCCAGCCTGCTGCTCAACCTGGGTACGGCGGGTGCGTTGCGCCCCGGATGGGCCGGCATCCACGAGGTCGCCACCGTGCTCCAGCACGACCTGGACACCGACCTGCTGCGGACGCTCACCGGCGAGACCTACGGGGCGCCGCTGGCCCTGGCCGCCGAGGGTGCGGTGCTGGCCACCGGTGACACGTTCGTGGCCGACGACGCGGCGCGGGACCGGTTGGCGCAGCGCGCCGACCTGGTCGACATGGAGGGGTACGCGGTGGCGTGGGCGGCCGCCCAGGCGGGTGTGCCGTGCCGACTGGTCAAGCAGGTCAGCGACGAGGCGGGGGACGGCGCGGCGCGCACCTGGCGGGAGTCGGTGGACGCGTGCGCCCGGGACCTCGCCGAGTGGGCCGGCCAACACCTCGGCTGACCGGGCCGCGTCAGTCGTCGGGTTGCCGCACCCGCAGACCCGGCGTGGTCTCCCGGGCCGCTCCCGGTATCAGGATGTGCGCGGCCAGCCCGAGCGCCACGGTCGTGGTGACCAGCAGCGGCGGCCACCGGCCGGCCCAGGGCAGGGTCAGCAGCGGCAGGGGGAGGCAGAGCATTCGCCGCCACGGCACGACCATGGACACCAGCAGGGTGAACAGGGCGCGGCCGAGCACGAACAGCGCCGGACCACCCAGGATCAGCAGGAGCCAGCCCACCGGTGTCGTGCCGGTCGGCCGGCTGACGACCCGGTCGAACGAGGCCGCCGTGGCGACCACGCCGGCCAGCATCACCAGATGGGTGTACGGGGCCACCCGCGCCGGCCGCCCCGCCCTCGCGCCGGCCTCCAGCAGTTCGCCGGCCCGGAACACGTAGACCTGCCAGAGCAGCAACATGATGGCGAACGCGCAGAACAGCGCGGCGACCCGGAGCCCGGCGAACTCGCCCCGGCTGACCTGCAGGGTGGGCACCAGGATGATGTCGCCGAGGGCCAGGATGACGAACTGCTGGTACCGCTCTCCCAGGTGCGCCGTGGTCCGCTCGTACTGGTCGAAGGGCACCCGACCCAACCCGGGCGTGGGGTAGCGGGCCGCCGCGGAGACCAGGTCGATCGTGATGGCGATGGTCCAGAGGGTCCAGAGGGCACTGTCGGACAGCGCGCCACTGATCCAGAAGACGCCGGACACCAGGAACCAGAACAGGAACCGGGTGGCGCGGATCATGGCGGACCGGTGCCGCTGCTGGTGCAACTTCGTGATCAGGATGATGCCGCGAATCACGTGCGTGCCGACGTACGCCGTGGCGAAGACCAGCGCGTGCCCGCTGGTGACCTTCGGCAGCGAGGCGCCCATCCCCACCGACCCGACCATGGCGACCATCAGGATGGTCTGGATGGGGCGCTGCTGCGGGTCGTAGAACTCGGTGGTGGTGGAGGTGACCGACCAGGTCCACCAGATCGCCGTCAGCATCAGCAGCACCGTCGCCGCGCCGGCCCAGGTGTGGCGTTCCGCGAGCAGCGTCGAGGTCAGCGCGAGTGAGGCCACGAAGACCACGTCGAAGAGCAGTTCCAGCAGCGTGGCCCGAGTTGACCCGTCCGGCCGGCGTACCAGTGCCGCGGTGCCTCCGGTGGTCATGCCCGGCCTCCCGCCGTGTCTCCCGAGAATTATCGGCGGTGCCGGTGGAGACCGTCCCCGGATCGGCGATTCCCGCCGGTCAGGGAGGTGGGCGGTGCCGGCCGGCCCGCACCTCGTCCGAGGTCAGTCGTCGGTTCGCCGGACGTCCAGCCCCGGCGTGGTCTCCCGGTCTCCGACGGGGACGAGGACGTGACCGGCCAGCGCGAGCGCCACGACGGCGGCGACCAGCAGCGGCGGCCAGCCGCCAGCCCACGGCAGCACCAGCAGGGGCGTGAGCTGCCAGGCCACCCGCCGCCACGGCACGGTCCAGCCCACCAGCAGGGCGAACAGGACGCGACCGAGCACGAACAGCGCCGGGCCGCCGATGATCAACACGAGCCACCGCACCGGTGTCGTTCCGGTCGGATGGCGAACGACCATCTCGAACGAGGCCGCCGTGGCGACCACACTGGCGAGCAGCGCCAGGTGGGTGTACGGAGCCAGCCGTACCGGCCGGGGCGCCCTGGCCTCGGCCGCCACCAACAACTCGCTGGCGCGGAACACGTAGATCTGCCAGAGCAGCAGCATGGTGGCGAATGCGCAGAGCAGGGCGACGACCCGGAGAAATTCGAGTTCGCCGCGGCTGACCTGCAGGGTCGGCAACAGGATGATGTCGCCGAGGGCCAGGATGACGAACTGCTGGTACCGCTCGCCCAGGTGCCCGGTGATCCGCTTGTACTGCTCGATGGGCACCTTGCCCAGCCGGGGGGTGGGGTAGCGCGCCGCCCCGGCCACCAGGTCGATCGTGATGGCGATGGTCCAGAGCACCCAGTTCGGACGGTGGGACAGCGCCCCGGCGAACCAGAAGACGCCGGACACCGTGAACCAGAACAAGAACCGGGTGGCCCGCTCCCTGGCCGTCCGGTGCCCCTGCCGGTGCAGGGCGACGACCAGGATGACGCAGCGCGTCACGTGCGTGCCGACGTACGAGATCACGAAGAGCAGCAGGTGGGCGACGCTGACCATCGGCAGCGCCACCGCCATCCCCACCGAGCCGACCATGGCGATCATCAGGACGGCCTGGATCGGGCGCTGCCGCGGATCGTAGAACTCGGTGGTGGTCGCGGTGAGCGACCAGGTCCACCAGATGGCGGTCAGCATCAGCAGCACCTTGGCGCTGCCGGCCCAGGTGCGCTCCTCGGTCAACAGTGTCGACAGCAACGCGAGGGCGGCCACGAAGACGACGTCGAAGAGCAACTCCAGCAGCGTGGCCCGGGTCGACCCCTCCATCCGGCGTACCAGCGCCGCGTCTTCTCCGGTGGTCATGCCCGGCCTCCCGCCGTGTTCCCGAGGATTATCGGCGGCGTCGGTGGGCTCCGTCTCCGGATCGGCGATTCCCGCCGGTCGGCGAGGGGACGGCCGGAGGTTGCCACGGCGGCGGACCCGGGGCGATGCTTGGGGGCATCCATCATGCTCGATCCTCGCGGAGGTTCGGATGCGCCGCTCCCCGCTCGTCGCCCTCGTCCTGACCACCCTCCTGCTCGGCACGCCCAGCACGGCGCGGGCCGCCGGCCCCCACCGGGCCGCCGACGCGGCCGCCGTGCTTCCCGGGGTACGCACCGCCGGCACCGCCTGGGGCCTCGACCCCGCCACCGGCCGGATGACCCTCACCGTCGACGACACCGTGGCCCCGAGCGAGCTGGCCGCACTGCGGGCGGTGACCGACCGGGCCGGCGTGGCGCTGCGCCGCGAACCCGGAACGCTGCGCCCCCTGATCGCCGGTGGGCAGGGCATCTACGGCGGTGGCGCGCGCTGCTCGCTCGGCGCGAACGCGCGCAGCGGCAGCACCTACTACGTGATCACCGCCGGGCACTGCACCACCGCCGCCGCCACCTGGTACACCGACAGTGCGCAGACCACCGTGCTCGGCACCCGCACCGCCACCAGCTACCCCACCAACGACTACGGGCTGATCCGCTACACCGGGCGGATCGCCCACCCGAGCGCGGTCTACACGTACCCGGGTCTGCTGACCATCCACGGACCCGGCACCGCGTACGTCGGTCAGGCGGTCTGTCGCAGCGGCGTCACCACCGGCGTGCGGTGCGGCACCGTCACCGGCCTCAACCAGACCGTCAACTACGCCACCGGCGTGATCTACGGCCTGATCCGCACCAACATCTGCGCCGAGCCGGGCGACAGCGGCGGGCCGCTCTACGTGGCCTCCACCGGCACCATCCTCGGCATCCTCTCCGGCGGCAGCGGCAACTGCACCTCCGGCGGCACCACCTACTACCAGCCGATCGGGGAGGTGCTCGCCGCTTACTCGTTGACATTGCCCTGAGCGCCGATGGGTGTGACGTATGACGGGTTGCTCGCCTCGCGTTCCAACACCTAGGCTCGGCGACGCCCAGCACCCCCGCCGCGAGGACGTGTGCCCGATGCCGACCGACTCCCCACCTGACGACGCGACCGTCCCGGGCTCCGCGCCGATCGAGGTGGCCACGGTCGGGGAGACGATGGTGGTGCTCTGCCCCGCGCCGGGCGAGCCGTTGGAGCACGCCGACCGGGTCGCTGTGTCGGTCGGCGGCGCGGAATCCAACGTGGCCGGTTACCTGGCGCGGCTGGGGCACCGGGCGGCCTGGGTGAGCAGGGTCGGCGACGACCCCTTCGGCCGGGCCGTCGTCCGGCACGTCGCCGCCACCGGCGTCCACGTCGACCAGGTCAGCGTGGACCCGGCCGCCCCCACCGGCCTGTACGTCAAGGACCCGAGCCCGGAGGGCACCGCCGTGCACTACTACCGGGCGGGCTCGGCGGCCTCCCGGATGGATCCCGGCACGCTTGCCGCACCAGAGCTGACCGGTGCCCGGGTGCTGCACCTGTCCGGCATCACGCCGGTGCTCTCCGCCTCCTGCCGGGCGCTTGTCGAGCACGCCGTGGCGGACCGGCCGCTGGCGGGGGCACTTGTCAGCTTCGACGTCAACCACCGGGGCCGGTTGTGGCCCGCCGCGCAGGCCGCGCCGGTGCTGCGCGACCTGGCCGACCGCAGCGACCTGGTCTTCGTCGGGCAGGACGAGGCGGAGACGCTGTGGGGCACCGCCGACCCGATGGCCGTACGCCGGCTGTTGCCCGGGCCGGAGACGGTGGTGGTCAAGGATGGCGCGGTGGGTGCCACCGCACTGTGCCGGGACGCCGAGCCGGTCTTCGTATCCGCGCCCCTGGTGGCGGTGGTGGAGCCGGTCGGCGCGGGAGACGCGTTCGCGGCCGGCTATCTGGCCGGGCTGCTCCGTGGCCTCGATCCCGTGCGGCGCCTGCGCCTCGGGCACCTCGTCGCGGCACAGGCGTTGACCAGCAGCGGCGACAACGCCCCGGTCCCGGCATGGGCCTGGTTCGAGAGGCTGATCGACGCCCCCGTCGAGGCCTGGTCGCCGCTCGACCTGACCGGCGCCCTGGCGACGACCTGAGTCATACCGTCGCAGTCCGACCCGGCCAGGTCGGCGCTCGACCCGGCCAGGTCGGCGTTCGACCCGGCCAGGTCGGCGTTCGATCCGGCCAGCAGGCAACAGATTCACCGCGATCTCGGATGGAGTGCACCATGACCACAGCGGACTTCGAGCACATCTTCGGCAGCGCCCGGGTGATGGCGATCCTGCGCGGCCTGCCGGTCGCCGAGACCGTTCGGCTCGCCGAGCGAGCCTGGGACCTCGGCATCGACGTGGTGGAGGTGCCGGTGGCCACCCCGGACGCCGTAGCGTCGCTGCGCGCCGCCGTCGAGGCGGGCACCGCGCGGGGCCGGATCGTGGGCGCGGGCACCGTGCTCGACGTCGAGCAGGTCGCCGCTGCCGCCGACGCGGGCGCCCGGTTCACCGTGGCGCCCGGCCTGGACCTCGCGATCGCCGACGCGGCGGCCGCCCGTGGTCTGCCGCACCTGCCCGGTGTGGCCACCCCCACCGAGGCCCAGCAGGCGCTGCGGCACGGGCTCACCTGGCTCAAGGCGTTCCCCGCGATCTCGCTCGGACCGGCCTGGTTCAAGGCCATGGCCGGCCCGCTGCCGCAGTTGCGCTTCGTCGCGACCGGCGGCCTGGACGCGGGCAACGCCGAGGCGTTCCTGCAAGCCGGCGTACGGGTGGCGGCGGTCGGCTCAGCCCTGTCCGACCCGACCCAACTCGACCGGCTAGCCGCCCTGCTAACCCGCCCCTCCAGCTAACCCACCCACCCCCACCCACGACCGGGTTGATCAAGAAGTTTGCGTCACCGGAAGCCGGAATCCTGACGCAAATCTCTTGATCAACCCGGTGGGGCGGGGCGCGGGAGCCAGGGCGGGTGGCGGGTTTGTGCCATGGCGTAAGTGCGTCGGGGGTTGGTGGGCGTCGGGGGTGGGTGTTGCGTCGATGCTGTGCGGCGTACCACTTCTCGACGCAAAGAGGTCATCTTGGCTCTGTCTCGCCGGCGTCGCCGATCCGGGCTGATCGCCCTCGGCACCGCCCTCACCCTGGCGGCCGGGTTCACCCCACCCGCCGCGGGGGCGTCCGCCGCCCCGCCGACCACCCCCGACCGCCCGGTCGGCCTTCCTCCGGCCGCCGCCGGACGCGCGTCCACCGTCACGCTGATCACCGGTGACACGGTCACGGTGACCACCGCGGCGGACGGCAGCACCGTGTCGACCGTGCGCCGCCCGGACGGCAGTACGCCGACCTTCCACCGCACCGTGCTCAACGGCGACACGTACGTCTACCCGGACAGCGCGCTGCCGTACGTCACCAGCGGCGCGCTGGACCGGCAGCTGTTCAACGTCACCGAGCTGATCGCCGACGGCTACGACGACACCCACACGGACAAGCTGCCGCTGATCGTCACGATGACCGACGCGGCGGTCCGCGCCCGCACCCGCCCCACAGTGGACGGCTCCGAGCTGGTCCGCCCGCTCGACAGCGTGCGGGGTGCCGCGCTGACGCGCCAGCGCGCCACCGCCGACCGGTTCTGGACCGCCCTCACCGCCGGCACCGCCCGGCGTACGGGTGCCGCCCCGACCCTCGCCAACGGCATCGCCAAGGTCTGGCTGGACGGACGGGTCCACGCCGACCTGGCCGACTCCACCGCGCAGATCGGCGCCCCGACCGTCTGGGCCGGGGGCAACACCGCCACCGGTGTCGACGTCGCGGTCCTCGACTCCGGCGCCGACGCCGAGCACCCGGACCTCGCCGGTCAGATCGCCGAGTCCAGCAGCTTCGTGCCCACGGAGCCGGACATCCTCGACTACAAGGGCCACGGGACGCACGTCGCCTCGACGATCGCCGGCACCGGCGCCGCGTCCGGCGGGGTCGAGCGGGGCGTCGCCCCCGGTGCCCGCCTGCACATCGGCAAGGTGCTCAACAGCGAGGGCAGCGGGCAGGACTCCTGGATCATCGCCGGCATGGAGTGGGCGGCCCGCGAGCAGAAGGCCCGGGTCGTCAGCATGAGCCTGGGCGGCGAGGCCACCGACGGCAGTGACCCGATGAGCCAGGCTGTCGAACGGCTCAGCGCCGAGACCGGCGCGCTGTTCGTGATCGCCGCCGGCAATGGCGGGCCGAACAGCATCGGCAGCCCGGGAGCCGCGGACTCCGCGCTCACCGTGGGCGCCGTCGACGCCACCGACCACCTCGCCGAGTTCTCCAGCCAGGGACCACGGGCCGGCGACGGCGGGCTCAAGCCCGAGATCACCGCGCCCGGCGTGGACATCCTGGCGGCCCGCTCCCACCACGTACGGGGTGGGTCGGGGGACTACACGCTGATGAGCGGCACGTCGATGGCCACCCCGCACGTGGCCGGCACGGCAGCGCTGGTTGCCGCGGCGCACCCGGACTGGACCGGTCAGCGCATCAAGGAGGCGCTGGTCAGCACGGTCAAGACCACTCCGGAGTACACCCCGTACCAGGCGGGTGCCGGCCGCGTCGACGCGGTCGCCGCCACCCGGGCCACCGTCTTCGCCACCCCGAGCGCGTACTCCGGCTTCCAGGCCTGGCCGCAGCAGCCGGGCAGGACCGTCGACCGGACGGTCACCTACACGAACCTCGGCACCGCGCCGGTCACGCTGAAGCTGGCCCTCGACGCGACCACCGCGCCGGCCGGCCTCTTCGCCCTCTCCGCCGACCGGGTGACCGTGCCCACCGGCGGCACCGCCACGGTCACGCTGACCGCGGCGTACGACAAGCTGCCGGTGGAGAAGCAGGTCAGCGGCATGATCGTCGCCACCGACGACGCCGGTGTGGTCCGCGGTCGCACCCTGATCGGCGCCGGCAAGGAGGGTCAGCGGCAGAACCTGACGCTCGTCGCCAAGGACCGGGACGGCAAACCGCTCGTCGGCAAGGTCATCCTCACCACCGACGGGCTGTTCACCGCCGTGGACCTGCCCGAGAGCGGCACCGCCACGCTGCGGCTGCCGGTGGCGAGTTGGACCGGCTGGATCACCGCGGACGTGCGCGGCGTGAACGGTCCGCGTTCCAAGGGCATGGCGATGCTCAGCTTCACCGACGTCAACCTGGACCGCGACCGCACCGTCACCCTGGACGCGCGGGCCGCCCGGCAGGTACGGGCCACGGTGCCGCAGCAGGTCACAGCCACCTCGCTGCGGATGGACATCCACCGGTCCACCGCTAACGGCCTCACCGAGAGTCAGGTGCTGCCCAACGACTCGTACGACAGCATGTGGGCGTTGCCGACGAGCCGCAAGGTCACCGACGGCGAGTTCGAGTTCGGTGCCCGGTGGCGGCTCGAACAGCCGGCGTTGACGATCTCCGCGGCCGGCCGCGCGTACGACGATCTGCTGGTGAAGCGGGCGACCCCCGCGCTGCCGGCCGGTCGTCGCCAGCTGGACGCGGTCTACGTCGCCGACACCTCGGCGGCCGGGCTGGCCAAGCGTCCGGTCCGGGACCGGGCGGTGGTGGTGCGGCGCAGCGACACCGTGGACATCGCCACCCAGGCGCGGGCCGTCGCGGCGGCCGGGGCGACGCTGCTGCTGGTGGTCAACGACGGCGTCGGTCGGCTCGACCCCTGGGACGAGACGCCGTGGAGCCCGCAGAGTCCGGCCCCGGTGACCGTGGCGACGCTGACCGCCGACGAGGGCGACCAGCTCATCGCGGCGCTGGGCCACGGCCCGGTGCGGCTGACCGCCGAGTCGCACCCGGAGACCACCTACCTGTACGACGTGGCGCACCACTGGACGGGAACGGTGCCGGCCGACCCCACCTACCGGCCGGCCAAGCGGGACCTGGCCCGGGTCGACGTGGAGTTCCGCAACTACCGCCCGGGCAAGGCGCTGGAGTTCCGCACCGACGTCTGGAAGGGCATGGCCTCGGGCAACCAGGAGACCGTCCCGGCCCAGGGTCGGCGCACCGACTGGGTGACCGTCGGCGAGCGGTGGATCGACGACGCGTACATCGTCGGCGAGACGGGCCAGCACCTGATGGAGGTGGCCACCTATCCGGCCGGCCGGCCGAGCGCCGTCGAGTGGTTCGGGCCGATCCAGCGACCCCGGATGGGTGGGGGTTACGTGCCGGTGCGCTACCTGGACACCCTCTACCTGCCCGCGCCCGGCTGGGGCGACGGGGGTGGTCACATCGGTGAGGCGCGCGCCAACTACGACATGGTCAACCGGACCACCCTCTACCAGGGTGACCGGGAGCTGAACTGGGGCAACGCCGAGTATCTCCAGGTCTCCGGCCTGGCGGCGCAGCGTCTGCCGTACCGGCTGGTGGTGGAGAACGACCGGGCCGCCTGGACCAACCCGTACTCCCGGCAGACCCGCACCGAGTGGGGCTTCACCTCGGCCGCCACCGGGGAGGAGTCGTCGGCGGTGCTGCCGATGATCCAGGTGGACTACCGGGTGGCCCTCGACTCCGCCGGCACGGCGTCGCGGCGGGCACCGTTGACGGTGGTCGCCGCCCACCTGCCCGGCGTCTCGGGCACGGTCGGCGCGGTCACCGTCGAGGTGTCCTACGACGACGGGGCGACCTGGCAGAAGCAGCGCCTGAGCCGGCACGGGGACGGCTGGCGTACCTCGCTCGCCGCACCGGCGAAGGCCGGCTTCGTGAGCCTGCGCACCACCGCGCGGGACGCCGCCGGCAACACCGTGAGTCAGCACATCACCCGGGCGTTCGGCCTGCGCTGACGCCCGTGTGACCGGCCGCCGGTCGGGTGCCTCGGCATCCCGGCCGGCGGCCGTGTCAGTCCCGCTCCTCGGTGAGCTGGTCCCAGGAGGTGGTCACCGGCAACAGTCTTCCGGCCAGCCAGGCGGCGGTCTGGTCGTCGTGGTGCGGGTCGCCGGGCACCCCGCAGGCGCCCAGCGGGACCACCCAGCGGCTGTCCTCGCGCCGGGCCAGGTCCCAGACGAAGCGCGCCGCCGGCCCCCGGAAGCACCAGTGGGTGACCCCGGGCACGCTGGAGGTGGCCAGCACGCAGTCGTGGTCGCCGTCGAGTCCGGGGCCGGGTCCGAGATCCGGGTCGGGCAGCGCCCGCCACGCCGCGAGCCGGTGCAGGTCCCCCCACCGCACCGGGCCGTCCGCCGCTTCGGCGACCTCCTCGGCCGCGGCGCGCACCAGCGCGGCCACGTCCACACCGGGCAGCGGGGCCGCGCCGACCAGGTGCTCCAGCGCGTGACCGACGCGCGGGGTAAGCGCCAACCAGGGCGCGAAAACCTCGGGGTACGCGGGCGGGTCGGCCAGCGCGGCCAGCGCCGGGTGGGCGGCGAACCGGCGGACGACCGCGGCCCGCAGGAGGGCGAACTCCGCCGCGTCGGTGCTGTTGGCGGCCATCCGCCGGTCCCAGCGCAGCAGCCGTTCACGCAGCGCGGCGGCGGTCGGACCGAGGCCGGTCGACTCGGCCAGCACCGCCAGCAGCGGTCCGGCGGAGCCCAGGTGTGTGTCGGTGTGCACCGCGGCCACCGCGTCGGCCGTCCAGGCGTGCCCGGCGTCGAGCAGTTCGGCGATCCGGTCTGCCCGGTGCGGTGGGGCGAACTCGACGCCGAGCGGCGCCGCCAGCCCCCGCTCGTTGGCCATCACCGCCCGGCCGACCACCTCGGCCCGGGGCATCGGCGCGTACCAACCCTGCCAGGCGTGCGCGGCCTCCCAGGCGGGGACCACCCGCCGGCCGTTGTCCGGATGCCGTACCGGCACCGCCCCGGCGACCCGGTGCAGCAGCCCACCGGCGGTGTCCGCCGCCTGCACCACGTTGACCGGCTCCACCCAGTGCCGCAGCGCGTGGTCCACATCGGTCACGGTGCGGGCGCGCAGCAGCTCCGGCAGCGTCGCGAAGCCCAGCTCGGCGCGGACCCGGGGCGGGTAGCGCAGGCTGATCGCCGTCGCGTCGTCCGGCCCGCCGCTGATCACCGGACCCCGGTCGGTCTCTACCACCTCCACCTGGACCGGGTCGGCCCCGGCCACCAGGATCGTCTCGACGTGGGCGTGCACCGGCCGCCAACCGTCCGGGCCGAGGGCCTGCACCTGCTCGCCGTCGCGGCGCAGTTGCTCGACGTAAAGGTCCTGGTAGTCGGCCATCGCGTTGGTGATCGACCAGGCCACCGCACCGGTGTGCCCGAAATGCGCGATGCCCGGCACGCCCGGCACCGCCAGCCCGACCACGTCGTACTCCGGGCAGGCCAACCGGATCTGCTGGTAGACGCCGGGATCCTCCAGGAACCGGTGCGGGTCACCGGCGAGCAGCGCGGCGCCGGTGCCGGTGCGCGCGGCGGCGAGCAGCCACCCGTTGCTGCCGGCCACGGCGGGACCGTCGGTGGCGAACGCGTCGACCGCGTCCGGGCCGAGCCGCTGCGCCACGTGCTCACGCCAGAGCTTGCTCGGGAACCCCGCGAACAGGATGTGGTGGCCCAGCCAGACCGCCAGCGGTGTCCACGGCTCCCACCGGCCCGGTCGCAGCCCGGTCTTGGCGAACTCCGGCGCGCGTGCCGCCCCGGCGGCGAGGCCCTCGTTGACCCCGTCCACGTACGCGCCCACCCACTCGGCGGTCGCCGGGTCGAGTGCCGCGTGGCAGCGGCGTGCGGTGTCGTCGAGCCGGACCTGCCGGGCGAACCGGTCCCAGCCGAGCGCGTCGACGCCGAGGAAGGTGGCGCTGCTGCCCTGGGCGCGGTGCCGTTCCACCTCGAGCTGCCACGCCCGGTCGTACGCGGTCACCCGGCCCTGCGCCGCCGCCAGCGCGAGGGGGTCGTCGGCCCGCAGGTGCGGTACGCCCCACGGGTCGCGGAAACGCCGAGCATTCACGTGTGGGGCTCCCCAGTGGTGTGACGGCGAACCGCTGTTGACAATGACCGAGGTTAGGCTAACCTAACCCCGCTGCCTCGGTCGACCCGACCACCCCTTGATCGACAGCACTGCCCCCGGGAGGCGCGCGACCGCCCCGGGGGTGGTTCCGGCTGCCCTCGTCGAGAACGTGGAAGGACATCCAGTGACCGTGCCGACGTACCCCGTCGAGACCACCGCGCCACGACCGGCGCCGGCCGCCGCGCGGGCCCACCTGTTGCAGGACGGCTCGGTCGAGCAGTATCGGCGGACCATCGCCGAGGGCGTCGACCGGGTCGCCCGCCGGGTGGCCACGGTGGACCGCCCGCTCACCGGCATCACGCCGGCCGAGCTGGCCCCCCTGGTGGACCGGGTAAACCTGGACCGGCCGCTGGGCGACGCGAGCGCCGCGCTCGACGAGCTGGAGGACGTCTACCTGCGCGACGCCGTCTGGTTCCACCACCCCCGCTACCTGGCCCACCTCAACTGCCCGGTGGCGATCCCGGCGCTGCTCGGCGAGGCGGTGCTCACCGCCGTGAACTCGTCGCTGGACACCTGGGACCAGAGCGCCGGAGCGACACTGATCGAGCGACGGCTGATCGACTGGACCGCCGAACGGATCGGCCTCGGTCCCACCGCGGATGGTGTCTTCACCAGCGGCGGCAGCCAGTCCAACCTCCAGGCCCTGCTGCTGGCCCGGGAGGAGGCGTGCGCCGACGCGATCGGGCCGGCGGCGCGCGCCGAGTTGCTGCCCCGGCTGCGCGTACTCACCTCCGCCGCCGGTCACTTCAGCGTGCAGAAGTCGGCCAAGCTGCTCGGCCTCGCCCCGGACGCCGTGATCGCGGTGCCCACCGACGCGCGGCGGCGGATCCGCCCGGCCGCCGTCCGCGAGGAGATCGCGCGGTGCCGGCAGGCCGGCCTGGTGGTGATGGCCGTCGTGGCCACCGCCGGCACCACCGACTTCGGCTCCATCGACCCGCTCCCGGAGCTGGCCGAGATCCGCGCGGCGACAGGCGTCTGGCTGCACGTCGACGCCGCGTACGGCTGTGGGCTGCTCGTGTCGCCGACGCGGCGGCACCTTCTCGACGGCATCGAGCGGGCCGACTCGGTGACCGTCGACTTCCACAAGTCCTTCTTCCAGCCGGTCAGCTCCAGCGCGCTGCTGGTCCGCGACCGGCAGGCGCTGCGGCACGCCACCTACCACGCCGACTACCTCAACCCGGCCCGGATGGTGCAGCAGCGCATCCCCAACCAGGTCGACAAGAGCCTGCAGACCACCCGCCGCTTCGACGCGCTGAAGCTCTGGCTGACCCTGCGGGTGATGGGGCCGGACGCCCTCGGCGCGCTCTTCGACGAGGTGATCGACCGGGCCGCCGACGCGTGGCAGTTGGTCAGCGAGGACCCCCGCTTCGAGGTGGTGACCCGCTCCGACCTGAGCACCGTGGTCTTCCGGTACCTCCCCACCGGGGCGGGCCGGGGCCTCGCCGACGCCGCCAACCTGCACGCCCGGGAGGCCCTCGCGGCGTCCGGTCTCGCCGTGGTCGCCGGCACCCGGGTCGACGGCCGACACTTCCTGAAGTTCACCCTGCTCAACCCGGCCACCACCGTCGACGACGTCGGCTACGTGCTGGACCTGATCGCCACCCACGCCGGCCGGTACGTGCACGACCACGTCGCCGCCGAGCTGACCTGCCAGGTCGGCTGATGCCGACTGACCTGCCCCGTCGGCTGATGCCGGTGAACCCGAATTCGCGCCTGGAGACCCGGATGTCCACCCACGACTTCATCGCCATCGGGCTGGGCCCGTACAACCTGGGGCTGGCCTGCCTCACCGCGCCCATCGACGACCTGGACGGGGTGTTCCTGGAGGCCCGGCCGAGCCTCGCCTGGCACCCCGGCATGCTGCTGGAGTCGGCCCGGTTGCAGACCCCGTTCATCGCCGACCTGGTCAGCCTCGCCGACCCGACCTCGCCGTACTCCTTCCTCAACTACCTCAAGGAGATCGGCCGGCTCTACCCGTTCTACATCCGGGAGAGCTTCTACCCCCTGCGCAGCGAGTACGACGCGTACTGCCGGTGGGCGGCGGCGAAGCTGCCGAACCTGCGCTTCGGTCAGACCGTGACCACTGTGGAGTTCGACACCGCCGACCAGCGGTACGTGGTGCGGGCCAGCACCGGCACGGGGGAGACCGTCGAATATCGCGCCCGGCACCTGGTGCTCGGCACGGGCACGCCGCCGCACCTGCCCGACGCGGTCGCCGACCTGCCCGGCGACGCCGTGCACAACTCGCGCTATCTGGAGCAACGGACGGCGCTGCGCACCAAGCGCAGCATCACCGTGGTGGGCAGCGGACAGAGCGCCGCCGAGGTCTACCACGACCTGCTCGGCGACATCGACAGGTACGGCTACCAACTCAACTGGGTGACCCGGTCGCCGCGGTTCTTCCCGCTGGAATACACGAAGCTGACGCTGGAGATGACCTCACCGGACTACGTGGACTACTTCCACGCGCTGCCCGAGACGACCCGCTACCGGTTGGAGTCCGACCAGAAGGGCCTGTTCAAGGGGATCAACGCCGACCTGATCAACGACATCTTCGACCTGCTGTACGCGCTGAGCGTCAACGGGCCGGTGAACACCCGCCTGCTCACCAACACCGAGCTGGTCAGCGCCGCGCACCAGGACGGCGCGTACACGTTGGGGTTGCGTCAGGTCGAGCAGGAACGGGACCTCACGCTGCGTACGGAGGGCCTCGTCCTGGCCACCGGCTACCACTACCGGGTGCCGGAGTTCCTCGCGCCGGTGCGCGATCGGATCCGCTGGGATGCGCACGGCCGCTTCGACGTGGCCCGCAACTACAGCATCGACCACAGCGGGCGGGGCATCTTCCTGCAGAACGCGGGCACCCACACGCACAGCATCACCTCACCGGACCTGGGGATGGGCGCCTACCGCAACTCCTGGATCATCCGGGAGCTGCTCGGCCGGGAGCACTACCCGATCGAGAAGAGCATCACCTTCCAGGAGTTCGGGGTGACGTCGTGAGCGCCGTCTTCACCCGCCTCGACGATCGGCTCGGTGGGTTCGCGCTGCGTCCGCTCGACGCCGACGCCGACGCCGCGCTGCTGCACACCTGGGTGACCCACCCGAAGGCGGCGTTCTGGCTGATGCAGGACGCCGACGTGACCCGGGTGGCCGACGAGTACCGGCAGATCGCCGCGCACCCGCACCACGACGCGTACCTGGGGCTGTGGCGGGGGAGTCCCGCGTTCCTCGCCGAACGCTACGACCCGGCCCACGTCGAGCTGGTCGGCCTCTACGACCACCAGCCCGGTGACGTGGGCATGCACTTCCTCTGCGCGCCGGTCGGCACTCCGGTGCACGGCTTCACCCGGGCGGTGCTCACCACCGTCATGGCCTGGCTCTTCGCCGACCCGGCGACCCGTCGGGTCGTGGTCGAGCCGGACGTCCGCAACACCGCGGTGCACGCGCTGAACGCCGCCGTCGGCTTCACCGCCGTCGGCCCGATCGTCAAGCCCGAGAAGGACGCGCTGCTCAGCGTCTGCACCCGAGCCCAGTTCCAGGCCGCTGCCGACCGCGCCGCTGCCGACCGCGCCGCTGCCGACCGCGCCGCCGCCACCCGAACCGAAGGAGCCCCGGCGTGACCGCCACCGCCGTCCCCGCCCAGACCGCCGCCGCCTATGACAGCATCGGCGACCCGGTCGGGCATCTCACCCCCCAGCGTTGGGCCCGGGCCAACCGGCTGCTGGTCCGCAAGGCGCTCGCCGAGTTCACCCACGAGCGGCTGCTCACCCCGCAGCCGGTGCCGGGTCCGGACGACCGGCAGTGGTACGAGGTGCGCAGCGACGACGGCACGGTCACCTACCGGTTCGCCGCGCGGGTCCTGGCCCTGGCGCACTGGCAGATCGACGCGGACAGCATCACCCGGCACCGCGACGACACGACGCTGCCGCCCGACGCGGTGGACCTGATCGTCGAGCTGCGCGGCACCCTCGGGCTCTCCGCGCGGGTGCTCCCGGTCTACCTGGAGGAGATCACCTCGACGCTGGCCGGCACCGCGTACAAGCTCTCCCAGGCCGCGCCGAGCGCCGCCGAACTGGCCGACGCGGACTTCCAGACCATCGAGACGTCGATGACCGAGGGCCACCCGTGCTTCGTGGCCAACAACGGCCGGCTCGGCTTCGGCGTCGACGAATACCACAGGTACGCGCCGGAGGCCGCCGCACCGGTCCGGCTGGAGTGGCTCGCCGCGCACCGGGACCACTCGACGTTCAGCAGCGCCGCCGACCTCGACTACGACACGCTGATCGAGAGCGAGCTGGACGCCGAGACCCGGGCCCGGTTCGCGGCCACGATGACCGATCTCGGGCTGGACCTCGCCGACTACCACCTGATCCCCGCGCACCCGTGGCAGTGGTGGAACAAGCTGGCGGTCACCTTCGCCGGGGAGTTGGCCGCGCGCCGGCTGGTGCACCTCGGCCCGGGGCCGGACGTGTACCTCGCCCAGCAGTCCATCCGCACCTTCTTCAACGTCACCGCGCCACACCGGCACTACGTGAAGACCGCGTTGTCGGTGCTGAACATGGGCTTCATGCGAGGGCTGTCGGCGGCGTACATGGCGGCCACCCCGGCGATCAACGACTGGCTGGCCGAGCTGATCGCCTCCGACGAGGTGCTGACCGGCACCGGCCTGACCGTCATCCGGGAGCGGGCCGCCGTGGGTTACCGGCACCGGCAGTACGAGGCGGCGACCGACCGCACCTCCCCCTACCGCAAGATGTTGGCCGCCCTGTGGCGGGAGAGCCCGGTGCCCGACCTCGCGCCGGGACAGCGACTGTCCACCATGGCCGCGCTGCTGCACGTCGACGACGAGGGTGGCTCACTGGCGGCGGCGCTGATCGCCCGGTCCGGCCTGGCCCCCGAGGTGTGGCTGCGCCGCTACCTGGACGCCTACCTGACCCCGCTGCTGCACAGCTTCTACGCCCACGACCTGGCCTTCATGCCGCACGGCGAGAACGTCATCCTGGTCCTCGACGAGCACGACACGGTCCAGCGGGTGATCTTCAAGGACATCGCCGAGGAGATCGCGGTGATGAGCGACGAGGTCGAGCTGCCCGCCGAGGTGGAACGGATCCGGGTCGACGTGCCCGACGACACCAAGCTGCTGACCATCTTCACCGACGTGGTGGACTGCTTCCTGCGCCACCTCAACGCGGTGCTGGTCGAGGCCGGTGTGCTCGCCGAGGACGACTTCTGGCGTACGGTCGCGACCTGCGCCGCCGACTACTTCGACCGGGTGCCGCACCTGGCCGAGCGGGTCCGCCACTACGACCTGTTCGCACCGGAGTTCACGCTGTCCTGCCTCAACCGGCTCCAGTTGCGCGACAACCAGCAGATGATCGACCTGTCCGACCCGTCGGCGGCGCTGCAGTTCGTCGGCACCCTCGTCAACCCGTTGGCTGCCCACGCTCCGACCCGGTGACCATGATCGGGTCTGGTCAGCAGGCGTGCCAGCGGGTGCAATGGTGCCCATGGGATTCCTGAGTACCGCGAGCCTGTTCGTCGCCACGGTGACCACCGGCCTGACCGCCGGGTTGTTCGCCGCCTTCGCGTACGCGGTCATGCCGGGCCTGGGCCGCACCGACGACCGGACGCTGGTGCTCGCCATGCGACGGATCAACGAGTCCATCCTCAACGGGTGGTTCGCCGTCTGCTTCGGCGGTGCGCTGCTGTTCACGCTGCTGGCGGCGGCGCTGCACCTGGCCGCCGACCGCCGGGCGGTGCTGCCCTGGATCGTCGCCGGGCTGCTGCTGTACCTGGTGGTGCTCGGTGTCACCGCCGCGGTGAACGTGCCGCTCAACAACGTGCTGGCCCGCGCCGGCGACGTGGACGGGGGCACCGACCTCGCGGCCCTACGGGAGCGTTTCGAGGTGAGCTGGGTACGCGGCAACGTGCTCCGCGCGGTCGCGTCGACCGGCGCCTTCGGGCTGCTGGCGTGGGCGCTGGTCGTGGCGGGGCGGCTACCCGGTTGAGTCGCCGGACGACCGGCTGGGCCGGGCCGGGCTCAGTCGGTCGTCTCGGTGCTCTCGGCGGTGCCGGCCCGCTGGAACGCGCGGGTCAGCTGGGCGAGGTCGAAGCTCTCGAAGTGCTGAAGGAAGCGCCGGCGGACGGCGTCCAGGTGGCTGGGCCAGGACTCCTCCAGGCGGGCGAACCCCGCGTCGGTGAGCACGGCGTTCCAGCCGCGCGCGTCCTCCGCGCAGCGCTCCCGCTTGACCAGGCCCTGTGTCTCCAGCCGGATGATGGTGCGGGTCATGCCGCTGAGCGAGAGGTAGCAGGCCGCGGCGAGCTCGTTCATCCGCATCCGCCGGTCCGGCGCCTCGGATAGGTTCATCAGAGCGGTGTATTCGGTGAGCGGTAGCTGACGGTCACCGACCATGTCGGCGTCGATCGCGCGGGGCAGCACGTGCATCACCTGACCCAGGGCGCGGACCAGGGCCTCCTCGTCGGGGTTGAGGGGTTGCAGGGGTTCTGCGGCGGGGTTGGACATCCTCACAGCATACTTGCTTGATTGAGCAACTGATTACTCAGCGTGTGACCACGACCATAGAGGCGACATTTGCTTGACCAAGCAATCACCGGCTAGCGTCGGGCCGTCAGCCCAAGCACCGAGGAAAGGCGCCACCATGACCAGGATCGGGATCATTCTCGGCAGCACCCGCCCGGGGCGTAACGGTGAAGCCGTTGCCCGCTGGGTGCTCGAGATCGCCAAGCAGCGCTCCGACGCGGAGTACGAGCTGATCGACCTGCTCGACTACCAGCTGCCGCACCTCGACGAGGCGTACCCGCCGTCGATGGGCCAGTACTCCCAGCCGCACACGAAGCGGTGGGCCGAGACGATCGCCTCCTACGACGGGTTCATCATCGTCACCCCCGAGTACAACCACTCGACCTCGGGTGCCCTGAAGAACGCGATCGACTTCCTGTACGCCGAGTGGAACAACAAGGCCGTGGGCTTCGTCAGCTACGGCTCGGTCGGCGGCGCGCGAGCCGTGGAGCACCTGCGGTTGATCTCCGGTGAGCTGCAGATGGCCGACGTGCGTTCGCAGGTCGCGCTGTCGCTCTTCACCGACTTCGAGAACTTCAGCGTGTTCAAGCCCAACGAGTTCCAGCGGGACGCGCTGACCACCACCCTCGACCAGGTGGTCGCCTGGAGCGCCGCGCTCGCGCCGCTGCGCCAGGCCTGATCGTCTCGAGCACGTCCGTAGGCGGCCGCGGGATCCCTCCCGCGGCCGCCTGCGTCTGTCCGCCTCCCGGGTGGTCAGGCCCGCCCCGCGTCGGCGAGCAGGTCGAGCGAGACCTGCCACAGCCGCGCCGCCGCCACGGGATCGGTCGCGTGGTCGGCGACGCCCTGCAACGGCGTCTCCGGGCGGTGGCGTGCAGCCTGGTCGCAGTCCTCGAAGTAGCGACCGCCGACGCCGTCGAGCTGCGGCCAGGCGGCGAGCAGCACCGAGGTCGCCGCCCCCTGCTCCGGGGTCTTGAAGTCGAACGCCGGCAGCCCCGCGTAGTCCTCCTCGGTGAGGTGCCGCCCCAGGTTCGTGGCGACCGCTCCCGGGTTGGCCGCGTTGACGGTGATGCCGTCGTCGGCCCAGCGCCGGTTCGCCTCGACCGCGAACAGCGCGGTGGCGGTCTTCGACTCGCCGTAGGCGAGCAGCCGGTCATAGGGGCGTGCGCGGAAGTTGACGTCCTCGAAGACCATCGGCGCCTGCACGTGGGCGATGGAACTGAGCGACACCACGCGGGCCCGGCCGGCCGCCGCGAGCGCCCGGTGCAGCCCGGTGGTGAGCGTGAAGTGGCCGAGGTGGTTCGTGGCGAACTGCAACTCCCAGCCCTCCGGCGTGCGCGTCTCGGGGGTCGCCGACACACCGGCGTTGTTGACCAGGATGTGCAGGGGACCCGCCCAGGCCGCGACGAAGGCCGCGATCGACCGCTGGTCGGAAAGATCCAACGGTACGACCCGGATGGACGCGCCGTCCCCGATGTCCTGCGCTGTCCGCTCCCCGGCCCGGATGTCCCGTACCGCCAGGGTCACCTCGGCGCCCGCGCTGGCGAGGGCTCGGGCCGTCTCCACGCCGATGCCCGACGAGGCGCCGGTGACGACGGCGCGCTGCCCGCTGAGGTCGACACCGGCCACCACGTCACTGGCGGTGGACCGGGCGTGGAACGGCGTGGTGAGTCGTGTTGCACTCATGATCGGCTTCCTTCGGTGGGTGTCGTCGGGAGGCCGTTACCGCCTCCCGAACGATCCTGCGCGGAGGTCCGACGAGACGGCCAACACACGCTTCCTGACCTGGCTACAGTCTGTCCCTGTGGCCACCCCTGAGCTGCGGCAACTGCGATACTTCCTGGTCCTCGCGGAGGAGCTGAGCTACACCCGTGCCGCCGCCCGGCTGATGATCGCCCAGCAGTCGCTGTCCCAGCAGATCACCGCACTGGAACGCACCCTCGGGGCGAAGCTGTTCGACCGCGACTCCCGCGGCACCACCCTGACCGACATCGGTGCCCTGTTCCGGCCCGAGGCGCAGGCCGTGGCAGACCGCGCCGACGAGGCCGTCGCCGTCGTGGGGCGCGCCCTGCGGGGCGAGGTCGGCAGCCTGCGACTCGCCTTCCTGACCACCGTTGCCAACCACCTCCTGCCCCCGGTGGTCCGGGCCGTGCACCGGCAACTTCCCGATCTTCACCTGGCCACCGAGTCCACCGCCATCGCGCCGCTGGTGCGGGGCGTGCTCGGCGGCCACTACGACGTCGCCTTCACCCGGACCCCGCTGGTCCCCGGCCTGGCGTCCCGGAGGCTGACGACCGAACCGGTGTGCGCGGTGCTGCCCGAGGGCCACCCGCTCGCGGACCGCGCCGAGCTGACGCTCGCCGACCTGGCGGACGAGCCGTGGGTGACGACGCCGCGCACCTCCTGGGAACCCTGGCACCGCACCTTCGAGGAGCAGTTCCGGGAGGCCGGGTTCGTGCCGAACGTCGTCCAGGAGGACGCCAGCGTGCAGAGTCTCCTCGGCCTGGTCGCCGCCGGAGTCGGCGTCACCCGGCTCGCCAGCTCGGCAGCCAGCCTTCGCCGCAGCGGCGTGGTGTTCGTCCCACTGACCGGCGCCTACGCCCACACCGAGATGGTCTGGCTGCCGGGCGACGCCGCGCCTGCCCTGCGCCGGCTCCTGGACGTGGTAACCGACCTCGCGGCCACGACCGACCTCACCAGGACCGGCTGACCGGCCGGCCCGTCAGCGGCTCAGCCCGTCCGGAGATGGTGGGTGGTGCCGTCGGCGACCGCTCGGAGCTTGTCGGGGTTGGCCACGTTGTGGATGGCGGTGACGCGGCCAGCGGCGTCGATGTCGAGGCAGATGGTGGCGACCACGCGGCCCGCACCGCTGAACACCAGGCCCGGACCACCGTTGATCTCGACCAGGGCGGCGTGCATGTCGTGCGGCTCGACGCCCTGGTAGGTGACGGTGCCGATGGCCGCGAACCAGGCGGCGACCGACTCCGCGCCCCGGACGGGACGTCGGGCCTGGCACTCCGGTCGGCATGCCGCTCTGGCAGGTTCCGTGCAGGACGCCGTAGCCCTGCCGGATCGCCGCCGCGTCGCCGATCGCGTACACGTCGGGGTGCGACACCGACCGCAACGTGGCGTCGGTGACGACGCGACCGCGTTCGTCCACGGTCAGCCCCGCGGCGGCGGCCAGCGGCGACACCCGCGTACCGGCCGTCCAGAGGACGACGTCGGCCGCGATGGTCCGCGCACCGGCCAGTTCGACCCCGTCGGGCAGCACCTTCGTGACCGCTGTCCCGCTGATCACCTGGACACCGAGGCGGGTGAGCGCGGCCCGCAGGTGTGACCGCGCCCTCGCGGTCATCCTCGCCCCGGGATCCTGCCGGCCCACCAGCACGACGTCGAGTTCCGGGTGGCGTTCGGCGATCTCCGCGGCCGACTCGACGCCGGTCAACCCGCCGCCGACCACGACGACCGTGCCGCCGCCGAGCCGCGCCAGCCGATCCGCCAGCGTCGTCGCGTCGCTCGGACCGTCCAGCGTGTACGCGTGCTCCTCGACACCCGGCACCACCGCCGTGTCGGTCACGCTGCCCAACCCGTACACCAGGGTGTCGTAGCGCAGCACCCGACTGTCGTCGATCCGGACGGTCCTCGCCTGCGCGTCGACAGCCGTCACCCAGCCGCGGACGAAGTGTGCGCCCGTGTCCGCCAGCAGCGTGGGGATGTCCAACTCGGCGACGCGTTGCCCGGTCGCCGTCAGGTGCAGCCGGAGGCGCTCGGTGAACCGCTCGTGCGCGTTCACCAGGGTCACCCGCACGTCGGCCTTCCTGGTCCGGGCCGCGAGCTGGGTCGCCGCGGCCATGCCCGCGTAACCCGCACCGAGCATCAGGACGTGGTGCGTGCCCGCCGGGCCGGTGGTGTGCGCTGTGCTCATTGTTGTCGCCTCTCTGCGGGGATTGACGACCACGAGATGCGCGGCGGCCCCGGCTTCGTGACATCGGGTCGGTGTGACGCCCGCCACGGCCAGCACTGGGTGGCCGGGTCCACTACCCTCGTCGCGATGAGCCGATCCGCCGCCCTCGGCCGGCCTCCGCTGTGGCGGGACCGCACCTTCGGCACGTACTGGGTCGCCCAGTCGCTCTCCGCGGCCGGTGACTCGTTCGCCTACCTGGCGGTGCCGCTGCTGGTCCTCCAGGCCACCGGGTCGGTGGCGCAGATGGGCCTGCTCACCGCCGTCGCGGGCGCGGCGTCCGTCGTCGCCGGGATCTTCGGCGGGGTGCTCGTCGACAGGTACGACCGCCGCACCCTGATGATCGTGGCGGACCTGGCTCGGTTGGTGCTCTACGGCCTGGTGCCACTTGCCTGGCTCGCCGGCCCGCAGGTCTGGCTGCTCTTCGTCGTGCTGCCGATCTGCGAGGCGGCCGGCATGCTGTTCCAGGTCGCGGCGGTGACCGCGGTCCGCAACCTCGTCGACTCCGACCGGATCACCGAGGCCAACGGCCGGTTGCAGGCGACGTACGCGGCGGCGGCCGTCCTCGGGCCGCTGCTCGCCGGCGTGGTGTCGGCCAGCTTCGGCCCGGCGCTCGCCATCGCCGTCAACGCGGCGAGCTTCGCCCTCTCGGCAACCGGTCTGTGGCTGATCCGGCTGCGACCCGTACGAGCCGACGCCGCCGCACCGGCGACCCGCGAGCGGCCACTGGCCGAGTTCCTGGCCGGTGCGCGGTTCCTGTGGCGGCAGCCCGTGCTGCGCGCGCTGACCGTCCTGTTGTCGGTGTTCATCTTCCTGACCTACGGCTTCACCGACGTGCTGATCTACCACGTCACCCACGACCTCGGCGGCTCCGAGGGCACGGTCGGCGCGGTGCTCGGCCTGGCGGCGCTGGGCACGGTCGCCGGTGCGCTGCTGGTGGCCCCGCTGCGCCGTCGACGTGGCTTCGGCGCGACCTGGATCGGCGCGCACTCGGTCTGCGGTTTCGCCGTGGCGGGCGTCGGCCTCGCGACGAGCGTGCCGGCGGTCACCGCGCTGACCGCGGTGTACCTGTGCTGCCTGAGTGTCGGCGGGATCTGCTCGATGTCGCTGCGCCAGGAGATCACCCCCGACCACCTGCTCGGTCGGGTCACCTCGGCGTTCTGGAGCACGCACTACGCCCTCGGGCCGATCGGCGCCGCCACGCTGACCTGGGCCGCCGGCCGGTACGGCGTCCAGGCGGTCACCCTCGCGGCCGGCGCTGGCTGCCTGTTGGTCGCGGTCGGTGGCCTCTTCACCCCGGTCCGCCGCGCCGGCGCCGAGGCGCGTCGTCCGCCGGCCGTGGCCGAGGCCGGTCAGCCGCCGGTCAGAACTCCTGGTACATGACGTGCAGACCGACCCGGCCGAGGGTGGGGTGGCGGAACGCGCCGGGCACGGTGCCGACCACCGCGAAACCCTCCCGCCGGTACAGCTCGACCGCTGAGCTGTTGCTCTCCACCACGGCGTTGAACTGCATGCCGGCGTACCCCTGAAGGCGGGCCCAGGTCAGGGCGTCGCGGCACAGCGCGGTGCCCACGCCCCGGCCCCGGGCCTCGGCGGCGACCAGAAAGCTCGCGGTGGACACGTGCGCTCCCGGCCCGGGCCGGTTGGTGCCCATCTTCGCGGTGCCGAGCACCCGCTCGCCGTCGACCGCGACGACGGTCCGACCCGGCGGCGTCTCCACCCACATGCCGTACGCCTGCTCGGTGGTCATCGCCGGGTCGTAGGGGAAGGTCTCCCGCGCCCGGATCACCTCCTCGACGATCGGCCACACCTGCGACCAGTCCTCCGCCACGAACTCCCGAATCTGCACGCCGAGAAGGGTAGGAGCGGCGAGCCGCCCGGACAAACGGAATTGGGGTCAGGCCGTGAGCGCGCGAAGTTCCGCGTCCAGCAGCGTTGCGAGCCGGGCGTGCCGCTGCGGATGGCTGCTCGGGGTCATGCCACGGCTGGGCATCTCCACGGTCATCAGCAGGTACAGGTGCAGTCGATAGAGACCGAGGCGGCGGCGTGCGGAGGCGTCCAGCACCAAGGGTGTGTCGGCGGCGTCGCGGTAGCCGCGCAACAGCGGATGCTCCGGGTCGTCCTCGACGCGCCGGAAGAGCAGCGGCGAGACCAGGTCCAGCAGGGGGTCGCCGTAGAGGAACCGTTCGCCGTCGACCAGGCCGCACAGCCGAAGGCGACCCTGCGCGTCGGGCGCGGCCAGCACGTTGCCGTCCCAGCAGTCGAAGTGCAGCAGCGCCGGTCGGCGTACCTCGTCCAGCGCGTCGGCGTGCCGTCCGACGAGCGTGTGCAGGCGATCCGGGGTCACCGGCAGCCGCACGTGCCAGTCGGTCGCGTCGGCGAGCAGCGCGTCGAGCATCGCCGTGAACGCCACCCGCCAGGTCGCTGCGCCGGCCCGGGCACCGTCGTACCCGAACCGGTCGCCGGTGACCCGGTGCAACGCGGCGAGGGCGACGCCGAGGTCGTAGCGCGCGTCGTCGACGGCGACGTCGGCCTTGGCCAGCTCGGACAGGGACCGGCCGGGCAGCAGCGCGGTGACCAACCACTCGCCGTACGGGGGGTCGGTGCCGTGCCACAACACCGGGGGTACGGGTACCTGCGGGGCGTGCTCCGCGACGAGGCGGAAGTAGCGGGCCTCGGCGGCGCAGAGTCCGCGTTCGTAGCGCAGCAGCGGCGTACCGGCCGGCGGGGCGAGCTTCAGCACCACCCGGCGGTCGTCGTCGAGGCGTGCCCACCAGACCGTCGCGTATCCGCCGCCGGCCAGCGGTCCGGCGTCCCGGACCCGGGTGTGCGGGCCGAACGACGCCCGGACCAGATACGCCACGTCGTCACCGGTGAGCAGACGCTGCGTCGGGCTGACGACGGTCACGAGGCGGTGTCACCCCGTCGAGCGCGCGGCGCGGCGCCGACGGTCACCGGTGCGGCGGGCGGAACGGGACCGGCGGTGTCCCTGCGGACCAGCTCGGCGGGGAGCACCTCGACCCGCGGGGTCGGGGCCTCCGCACCGAGCACCAGGGACATCGCCCGGACTCCCAGGTCCACGAGCGGCAACCGCACGGTGGTCAGCGCCGGGGTGACGTCCCGGGCGATCGGCATGTCGTCGAACCCCACCACGGAGATCTGCTGCGGCACGGCCAGCCCACGGGTCCGCAGGGTGGCGAGCGCCCCGATGGCCATCGAGTCGTTGAGGGCCACGATCGCGGTCAGCTCCGGGTCGGCGTCGAGTAGTCGGGCGGTCGCCTCGGCGCCGCCGTCGCGGTCGAACCCGGCGTACCGGATGCGCCGTTCCGGCAGGTCCCGGCCCTGCTCGCCGAGGGCCTGCCGCAGGCCGGCCAGGCGGTCGGTCGTGGTGGTCAGGATGCGCGGACCGGCGGCCACCCCGATCACCCGGTGCCCCAGCCCGCACAGCTCCCGTCCGGCGAGGTAGCCGCCGGCCCGGTTGTCCGGCATCACCGCGTCGCCGGAGTGTTCGTGCCGACCGATCACCGCCACCCGCCCGCCGGTGGCCTCGTACGCGGCGAGCTTCTCGTTGAGCTGCCGGGTGAACGCCTCGTCGTGGTAACCGGACCCGGCCAGGATCAGCGCCGCGACCTGGTGGCCGCGCAGCAGCTCCACGTACTCCAGCTCGCGGTCCGGATCCCGGTAGCTGTTGCAGATCATCAGCAGCCGGCCCTGGTCGGTGGCGACGCGTTGCAGGCCACGGGTGATCTCGGCGAAGTACGGGTCGGAGACGTCGTGCACGATCACGCCCACCGCGCTGCGGTGCGAGCGGGCCAGCAGTTGAGCGTGGGCGTTCGGCACGTACTGCAATTCGGCGACGGCGGCGAGCACCCGCTCCCGCAGCTCGTTGGTCACCGGCTTGCTGCTGCAGTTGATGACGCGGGAGGCGGTGGCGGGTGAGACGCCCGCCCGGCGTGCCACATCGGACAGGGTCGCCATGGCCCGCCCTCTCGGTCTGTCGACGGCGTCTCGCCGTGCCGGCTAGCGCCACGGTACCGCGAGAAAACCCTTTCCTGCGGGGTGGCAGCGGTGGCAGCCGTGACGCCGCCGCCTTACTCGGTTGGCCGGTCCGGAGCGCGCGAGCCGTACGCCGGGCCGAACACCACGAGCAGCGCCAGGTCCTCGGTCACCTCCTCGAACCGGTGCTCCTCGCCAGCCGGCACGAAGATCACCGAACCCGGGTGCACCTCGGCCGCGCCGTCCGGGGTCACGATCCGCGCCCGACCCGCCGTGACCACGTAGATCTCATCCTCGGTGTGCGGGCTCTGGTCGTCGCGGCCGCCCGCCGGGATGCAGTACGTCCCCACCGACAGGTCCGGCACTCGCAGCTGTTCGACCCAGTCGTTGGCGGCCCCGGCGGGCGCGGTCCACCGGCCCGCGCCATCGATGATCAGCATGGCGAAAGCCTAGTACGGCAAGGGGAGTAGGCGGGGCCGCGGAATTCGAGGACCCGGGTTCAATGGATCGACTCGACGAACCGATGACGGATCGATCCGGGCGCCGATGTCACGTCAACGACGATGACGGTGACGTTGTCGTGCCCACCCTGATCGATCGCCGAGGCCACGAGTTGATCGGCGACGTCCCCCGAGCTGCCATCGGAGTCGAGCGCAGCCCTTATCTGCTCGTGTGGCACGTACGAACTCAGTCCGTCAGAGCACAGCAGGACCCGGTCGCCGGGATGGAGCCGGAGTGGCGTCAGGTCGGCCGACCGGCCGTCGTTGCGGCCGTCGAGGAAGCGGGTCAACTTCTCGGGGAGGTTGGGCACCTTTCGAGCGCCGGCGACGAGATGATCGTAGGTGTGGTCCTCACTGATCTGGAGCAAGGGATTGTCGTGGGAACCATGGCGTCGGATCAGGTAGGCGCGGGAGTCCCCGACGTTCGCCACGACCGCCTGACTGCCGGATCGCAGTAAAGCGACAAACGTGGTCCCCATCCCCGCCAGCTTCGGGTCCTCGCGGACTTTCCGGCGTAACGCCTCGCTCGCTTCGTTGACGGCCCGTCCCAGGACATCAGCAAGATCCTCCGGATCTACCGGGCGGTCGTACGGCTGCACGGCAGCGATGGCTGTGCTGCTGGCGATGTCACCGGCGACGTGGCCGCCGAGACCGTCGGCCACGACATAGAGCCATTGCCCTTGGCTGTAGGAGTCCTCATTCCGTTTGCGGATGAGGCCCTGGTGCGTGCGGCTGGCGGCTTCGACCGTGAGGGCCATGGTCATGACCCATTTCTCGGTTCGGCGTCGGGCCACGGCTCCTTGGCGTTCGAGTCGCGGTGCAGGACGTGGACCGTTTCGACTCGGTCGCTCGCCACGACGTACTCGGTCACCTCGACCGGCTTCTTGTCGCCTCCCGAGGTGCCGACTCGCACGATCTCCAGTACGGGCAGGTTGGTGGGGATCTCCAAGAGGGCTGCTTCGTCTTTGCTGGGCATCCGGGCGCGGTGAATCTCCATCCAACTGATGGGCCAGTGGCCGGCGGCCTCGATGTGGTGCAGCCACTCGCCCGCCGCCGGGTTCGCGTCCAGGTCGGCGACGATGTCGGCGACACGTGGATGAATCCACGAGATGTTGATCTGAAATGGGGCTTCCGACACTGGTCCGGTAACCCGAAACCGGCGAAGCACTTCGGTGCCGGGCTGCACGCCAAGAAGCTTGGCGATGCGGGGATCGTCCAGTGGGGCCGGCGCATTGATGGCCTTGCCGTGGCGAACCCATACCTCCTGGCTGCTAGCCGAAGGGAATGAGTATCCGGTTGCTTGCTCGTTGCGCTTGACCAGATCGCCGCGGGGTCGACGTGGACGCATGGTGCCGTATCGAACGGCGATGCCCCGCCCCTGCACAGCCCACACGTAGCCCTCCGTCTCCAGCAGGGCGATGGCCCGCCCGACGGTGTCGCGGTTGGCGTCGTATGCGGCAGCGAGTTCGTTGAGGGTCGGAAGCCGCGCGCCCGGTTCCCACTCTCCGGCTTCGATCCGCTCGCGGATCATGGCCGCGATGTTCAGGTAGCGCGAGTGCACCGGCACGCCCACACCCTTCCCGGTTGTCCCGTGACAATCCTTGACTCTGAGCCAGATTGTCCCCAGACTATCTTGTATCGATTGTCCCAAGACAATCTGTCGTCCGGAGGCGCGAGGGTGGGTCAGCCGTCGAAGCCGGGCGCACCGGCATGTTCAGGAGGCGGGCGTACATGACTGGAAATCGTCGCGAGCCAGGCTAGCTGCGACCCGCGAGCAAGCCGCCGATGCCTGAGATCCCGACGGTTGTCGTGGCGGAAGTGCCGCAGGTCTTCGTTCTCATCAGGGACGAGGAGGTTGTCGGCTACCTTTTCGACCTCCCGTCCGGGGCAGTCGCCATCCTCGACGGTGCGCGGGAGATCTTCCGATCGGACTGCCTGGAGGACTTCACCAGGTCCTTCGGCCTCCGGCTGGATCTGGACATCGCGAAGGTCAGACAGGACCGCTGACCGTGCGCCTCGAGGGCTTGCCGGGGTCCGCCCTGCTCAGGCCGCATCGGGGAAACTTGATCTAGGCACGGCCGACCGAACGTGATCTTATACGCACCGGCGATCCGTAACACCGCGCAAACCATCGATTAACCATCGGCGGCTTAGGTGGGGGAGCGCTCCCATGAGCGGATCGTGATCGTGGAACAGCTCCACAAGGGAGCCATCGAAAGGAGCCTCGTGGCTACAGGCACGAGCGGAAACAGGCTGCGACGACTAGCGATACCGACGCTTGTCGTCGCCCTGATCACTGGCACCACCGGGGTTGCGGGATCGGCGTCGGCGGCGCCCGGAGGGGCATCGGGCAGCGGCACCGGCTACTTCACCACCGGGCAGGACAAGAAGGTCACCCTGACCGACGGGGCCGATCGTCGACCCGGCGGCCGGAACGCGGCCAGCCAACGGGCCGCCGTGGACGCAACCGGTTCGGGCATGTACGTCGTCGAACTGGCCGAGGACCCGCTGACCGCGTACGCCGGCGGTGTGTCCGGGCTGGCGCGGACCCGTCCGGAGGTGGGCGCCCGGCTGGACGTGACCTCGGCACCCTCGCGGGCCTACCGCGGGCACCTCGACGCGCAGCGTAAGGCCGTCGCTGCCGCCGCCGGGGTCACCGTCAAGGCGGCGTACACCGCCGCCTTCAACGGGTTCTCCGCGAAGCTGACCGCCGAGCAGGTGACCGCCCTGCGGGCGGACAAGCGCGTGCGTGCGGTGACCGCCGCGCAGGCACTCGGCACCAGGACGCCGCCGCCCACCGCGCCGTCGCCGACCGCCCCGGCACCCACCGCTCCGACCACGCCGGAGCAGCCCCCGGCGGGAGGTCCCGCCGGCAAGCCGGTCAAGCCCGGCCCCGGCACGGGCGCGGGCATGGTCATCGGCGTCCTGGACACCGGCATCTGGCCGGAGAGCGCGTCGTTCGCCAAGAAGGTGCCGGCCCCCTCGACCTGGCACGGCACCTGCCAGACCGGTGTCGCCTTCGTGGCCGAGCACTGCAACGGCAAGATCGTCGGCGCCCGGTACTTCGCCGACACGTGGCTCGCGGGCGGCGGCTCGGTGCCCGAGGGCGAGGTGCTGTCTCCCCGCGACATGAACGGGCACGGCACGCACACCGCGTCCACGGCGGCCGGTCTGCCGATCCCGAACGTCACCATCGACGGTCGGCGCTTCGGTCCCGTCTCCGGGGTGGCGCCGGACGCCCAGATCGCCGTCTACAAGGTGCTCTGGAACGGCATGGGCTTCGACGCCGACATCATCGCCGGCATCGACGCCGCCGTCGCCGACGGCGTGCAGGTGATCAACTTCTCCATCGGCAGCGAACTCGGCGACTGGGAGGCCAACACCCCCATCGGCATCGCGTTCCTCAACGCCACGCTGGCTGGAGTCTTCGTGGCGGCCTCGGCCGGCAACACCGGCATCGTGAGCGGGGCGATCAGCAACGCGGCACCGTGGGTGACCACGGTCGGCGCGGCGGTGACCAAGCTCGACGAGGCGACCGTCAAGCTCGGCGACGGCACGAAGCTCGTCGGCGGCTCGCTGGACGCGCTGCCCGGCGGCGACACGCCGATGGTCTTCGGCGACCAGGCCGGATCGCCGGATCTGGGCGCGGTCTACTGCGAACCGGGCAGCCTCGACCCGGACAAGATCAAGGGCAAGGTGGTCGCCTGCGCGCTGTCCAACATGTTCGGCTCGGCCGCCGAGATCAAGGCCAAGGGCGGCGCCGCGATGGTCGTGTTCGAGCCGACCGGCAACTACCGGATCAACTCGATCTTCAACTTCCCGGTCGTCTACCTGCCGACCGAGAAGCAGGCCGGCACGCTGTTCAACTACCTGATGCGCCACCCGACCGACGCGCGGGTGTCCCTGCGCAGCGGCGGTGACGGCTCCAGCGTCCCCGGCGTGCCCAGCGTCGCGGACTTCTCCTCCACCGGCCCGAGCAGTGTGGCCGTCGGTATCGCGAAGCCGGACCTGGTCGCGCCGGGTTCGGACATCATCGCCGCGGTCTCCCCGGCGGGCAACTTCGGGCGGGCGTACGACGCGTACTCGGGCACCTCGATGGCCTCGCCGTACGTGGCCGGCGCGGCCGCGGTGCTGCGTGCCGCGCACCCGACCTGGTCGCCGGGCGCGGTCGCCTCGGCGCTGCGCACCACCGCCACCGACACGGTCGGCACCAGCAGTCCCCTCGACCAGGGCAGCGGTTTCATCAACCTGGCCGGGGCCGCCGACCCCGGACTGGTCATCGCGCCCACCGCGGCGGATCTGGTCACCTTCAGCGAGACGGCCGCGCCGGACGGCAAGGAACTCAACCTGCCGGCCATCTCGCTGCGCGAGTACGACGGGACCCGTCCGGTGACACTCACCCGCACCCTGACCAACGTGGGCAAGGCGCGGGAGACCTACCGCTCGTCGGTGTCCGGGCTGGACGGCATGAAGGTCACCGTGACGCCGGCGTCGGTGACGCTGGCACCCGGCACGTCCGCGACCGTGACCATCACGCTGCGTCGGGGCAGCGCGCCCTGGGACCGGTACGTGACCGGGTCGATCGGCTGGCGCGGCAAGGCCCACAGCGCCCGGATCCCGGTCACCGCCCGTCCGTGGGGAATCATGCCCCGGCCGTACGCCGACGACGGGGAGGAATTCGGTCGGATGACCAGCGGCTCGTTCGGCGCGATCCAGCCCGGCTTCACCGGATCCCTGTCCGGTCGCAGCACCGGCTACACGCCGATGCGGCGCGCGTCGTACTCGATGCCGGCCGGGGTCTCCGGCGGCGTGTTCGACCCGGGCGCCACCGGAGTGAAGAAGTTCGACTTCACCGTGCCGGCGAACACCGCCGGCATCATGGCCGAGGTCAACACCGACGACCCGAACACGAACCTGGACCTCTACCTGTACAAGGGCGACAAGCTGGTCTACAGCAGTGACAGGTACTGGACCAGTCTGGAGCAGGTGTACAAGTTCCTGCCCGAACCGGGGCGCTACACCGCGTACGTGTTCGCCCAGTACCCCGGCGGCCCGGTCGTCGACTTCCAGTTCAGCCACGCCATCATCGGCCGGAACGCGACGTACGCGGGTGCCACGCTGACGCTCCCCTCCTCGGTGGAGCGCGGCTCGACGCAAGGGTTCACGCTGAAGCCGAACAAGCCGCTGCCCGAGGGCGACTTCTGGTCGTACACGGAGTACAGCACCAGCGGCGCGGTCATCCCCGGAAATCTCGTCTACACGCAGCAGAGTTCCTGGGAGTAACCGGTAGCAGAGCGTGGGGCGGTGCCGATGCGCGCCGCCCCACGCCCTTTCCGGCTCGCGACCCAGCGGTCAGGTGGTGGCGTACGCCGGCCCCAGATTGGTCAGCGAAGCTCGGGAACGCCGAGTTCGGGGTGGTCCCGCCGGAACGCGGCCAGTCTGGGAAATCGTCGGAGGACGGCAGCCCAATCGTTGAGGTCCGTGCGCTCACCCAGCAGATCCTCGGGTCCGTCCGGGTCGTAGCCGGGCGGCCAGGTGCCGCTGACGACGATATGCGCCTCCGTGGTGAACTCGTCGAACCGCTGCGCCCGGGCGTTGCCCGCATCCGCGGCAAGGTCCGTGAGGCTGTCCGGATCCCGAGCGGTCCGCTCCGCCACCGCGCGACCGTAGGAGATTATCCAGTCCTGGATGTGGCACAGGTCTTCCTCCTCGACCGGGCCGAGCAGCAGGCAGGCCGCGTCGGTCACCGGCCAGGAGTACAGGCGGGACCGTGCCTGTTCCCAGAGCCGGACGAACTCGACGACCTCGGTCGCGTCGAGCGTGCGGAGGCGGCGGAAGAGAACGCGTGAGGCGAGTTCGGTGTTGTCTCCGCTCTCCCGTCGGGACTCCTCGACAAGCGCCCAGAAAGCGTTCTCGTCCACGGACGGACCGTAGCGCTGGTCAGGTGATCAAGCCAGCGGTGCGGGCCTGGTACAGCTCGCGACGTGCTTGTTTGGTGTCGAGCCGTTCGAGGCCTCTGGCAGCCCAGTCCCGCAGCGATTCGTCGTCGCCGTGGAGTTGGTCGACGAGTACCGGCAGGGCTTGCTCGCCGGGTCTCTTGAACCACCCTGGTATCTGGTCAAGAATCGGCGCGGTGGACGACGGGGATTTTTCGCAGGACTGGGTCCAGTTGCTGGGCCGCCTTGACCGGCAGGTGTCCTCCGGTCAGCTCTCGGCGGACACGGCCTCGTTGCCCGACCTGATGAGCAGCTACCAGGTCCCGGGGGTCAGCATCGCCGTCGGGCACCTGAGCGGGCAGGTGTGGGCGTTGGGGTACGGCGTCACGGGTGGCGAGACGTCGACGCCGGTGACCGAACGTACGACGTTCGCGGCCTGTTCGATCAGCAAGCACGTCGCCGCGTTCGGCGCACTGCGACTGGTCCAGGACGGCGTGCTGGATCTGGACACCGACGTCCGCGACTACCTCACCTCGTGGCGACTGCTCGACCGCGCGGGCCGGCAACCAGCGGTCACCGTACGGCAGCTGCTGGCCCACACGGCGGGCCTGTCCGACACCTGGTATCGCGGCTACGCCGGGGATCGCGCCCCGTCGCTGGTGCAGGTCCTGGAGGGCAGCGGCCCGACGACCACCGCACCGGTACGGTCGACCCTGCTGCCGGGCAGCCGCTTCCGTTACTCGGGCAGCCACTACTGCGTACTTCAGCAGGTGCTGATGGACGGGACCGGTACGCCGTTCGAGGATCTGATGCGGACACTGGTGCTGGACCCGGTGGCCATGGCCGGCAGCAGCTTCGACCAGCGGTTTCCACACCAGCGACCGCATCTGGTGGCGCGGGGCCACCACATCGGCGGCACCGGGATCCCCGGCGGGTGGCGAACACAACCGGAGTTGGCGGCGGCCGGGCTGTGGAGCACCCCGACCGACCTGCTCCGGCTCGACCTGGAGATCGCCCGGGCGGCCTCGGGGAATTCGACGCTGCTCGACCGCGACCTGGCCACCCAGATGTGGGCACCGCAGATTCCGGGCGGCTCCTACGGTCTCGGCACCGAGATCGGCGACCGCGCCGGGTGTCGGCGGTTCGGGCACACCGGGTTGAACGTCGGATACACCTGCTTCTCCTACGTGTGGCCCGACAGTGGCACCGCGGTCGCGGCGATGACCAACTCGGAGGACGGCTGGGAGCTGCTGGCCAGCATCCGCGCCGCCGCCGACCGTCGGTACGCCAGCAGTCTCGCCACCGCACCCCTCGACGACGTCGCGGGCCACTACGTCCTGCGTGACGACTATCCGATCGACGTCGCGGTCACCGACGGTCAGCTGATCTTCTCCGCGCCCAGCCAGCAACCGGTGACGCTGGTGGCCGCCCCGGACGGTCGCCACCTCCACCCAGGACTCGACCTGGAGATCCGCTTCCTGCCGTCCGACGGCCAGCCACACATCCTGGAACTGCGGCAGGAAGGAGTTACCCAGACCGCGAAACGGTCGTGAGGGCGACGGACACCAAAAGGATCTTGGTTGTACTAGTCTTCCCGCCATGGCTTTGAGTCCTGACCAGTTCTATGACCACGCGATGTCCGTCGCGGACAGCGAGCGGCGGCTTCCGCTGGCGGCGGGAATGACGGGTTGGGACATCAGCCCCTTCGACCAGGACGGGTTGCGTGTCGCGCCACTGCGCCCGCCGGTGCTGCCCGAGCCCGCCCGACACGGTGAGGACCCGGCGGAGTGCCGCAACTGCGAGGAGCGGGACGAGGGGATCTGGTTCAACGAGCACTGGCGGCTGGCCCGGGTCACCGGAGTGGGCGTGCCGTTGGCGTTGATGCTGTATCCGCGCGACCACTACGACATGGCCGACCTCCCCGACGATCTCGCCGCGGAACTGGGACTGCTGAGCACGCGAATCGTCCGCCACGTGCAGGCCCTGCCGCACATCTCGCGAGCCCACGTCTACCGCGTCGGTGACGGTGCCGCCCACCTGCACGTCTGGTTCTTCGCGCGGCCCGAGGGCCAGGGGCAGCTCTTCGGATCCTGGTTGGTCATCTGGGACGACCTCCTGCCGGAGTATCCCGCCGACCTCGCCGAGGCCGACGCCGCGATCGTGGCCGACGCCCTGGTCGCCTCGCACGGTGGCCGCCGAACGGCCGCCCCCTGACCGCCCGCCGGACCGGCTGATCCGACCGGAGATGCACCGGCAGCGGGTAGGGACTTGACCGCTAAACCGAGATGGCTATTGCGCCACGCCGGCGAGCAGCCACCGCCGGACGGGGATCTCCAGCAGGACTCGCTCGCCCTCCGGGCTGACCTGTGCGCTGACATCCCAGCCGCCGTACTTGCTGGCGAACACGGTGACGACGGCGCTCGGTAACGCGCCGCGGTGCACCCGGGCGGCACCCTCCGCCACGACGGGAGCGTCGCCGCCCTCCAGGGCCAGGGAAACCCGCGGGTCGGCCAGAATGTTGCGAACCTTGACGCTGCGGCTGTCGCAGCCGATCCACCAGGTCTCGGCGGCGTAGACGAACCAGACCGGCGTCAGGTGCGGGGAGCCGTCGCGCCGCAACGTACACAGCCAGACGTTCCTCTCCTGCGCCAGACGAAGCTCGACGTCCCTCGATGGTGTGGTGCGGAGTTCGGTCACCTGGCAAGTCGATCACACCGCCGCGATCGGCTACCCGATCGCGGTGATGTCCGCGCGCAGTTGCCTGCGGGTTCAACGCCTGGACGACGACATCGGTGCCGGCACCCTCAGGTGGCCGGTGCCCAGGAGGGGCGCCAGGTCGCGGCGGGGAGCGGAGTCAGGCCCGCGACGTGGTCGATGACCGCCCGCAGGCCCGGGTGCGGGTTCGCCCGGGGCAGGAGGAGCGACAGCGGGTACGCGAGCGTCGGACGCACGATCGGGATGCGGCGCAGGTCGTGGTTCGCCGGCCAGAGGTACCGGTCGCGCGAGCCGACGAGGGTTGCCACGTCGGCGGAGTCCGCGAGGATGTCGAGGAGGACCTCGTCGCCGAAGTGCGGGCCGGCCGCGTCGATGCGGAGGTTGAAGTCGGTCGCGAGCTGGTCGTAGAAGTCCGCCCATTCGCTGCGCGGCGCGATGCCCGGCACCCAGATCCGATGACCGCGTAGCTGTGCCGGTGTCAGTGAGCGTGCGCCGGCGAGCGGGTGCCGCGGGCCGACGAGGAGTTCCGTCGGGGAGTCGAACGCGCGGATCATCCGCACGTCGCGCGGCAGGGCGGCCGGGTCGGTGACCGAGCGGAACGAGGCGTCGATGTCGCCCGCCTGGACGGCGGCGGCCGCCGCACGGGGGTCGTTGACCCGCAGGGTCACCACGTCGAGGGTGATTTCCGGATGCGACCGCCAGTAGTCGTGTAGGACGACGGCCTGCGCGGTTCGCAGTCCGAGGACGTCGATCCGCAGGGCCCGCGAGCCGGGCCTGATCGCGGCGACGGCACGGTCGACACCGGCGACGACGTCCCGGGCGTGCGCGAGAAACGCCTGGCCGTCGAGCGTCAGCTCGACCCCTCGGGCGGTACGGGTGAACAACCGCACGTCGAGCTCACGTTCGAGGGCCGCGATCCGCTTTGACACGGCCTGTTGCGTCACGCCCAGCTCGTCGGCCGCCTGTTGCAGCTGCCCGAGGTCCGCCGCCCGGACGAACGATCGCACCGCCTCGGTATCCACCGACCCATTATGCGCACGCACAACCGCTGGTTGTGGCTCGCCCGAACATCGGTTGTTTGATTCCGCGCCGGCCCGTGGGGTGGGATGCCCCGATCCGAACACCGCCTGTCAGGAGGGAGTCACATGCGCGTCCGGTTGGGGCCCGACTTCGGGTGGCTGTGGTCGGCGTACGGTGTCAGCGCCTACGGCACGTGGCTCGCCTTCGGCGCGTTTCCGCTGCTCGCGGTGCGAGTGCTGGACTCGTCGGCGTTCGCCGTGGCACTCCTGGAGGCGGCGGGGCTCGCCGTCGCGGCGATCCTCGCCCTCTCGCTCGGACCGTGGGTCGAGCACCGGGCCAAGCGTCCGGTCATGATCGCGATGGACCTGGTCCGGTTCGCGGCGATGGTCAGTGTCCCGGTCGCGTACGTCCTCGGCGTCCTGTCGTACGGTCAACTGCTGGTTGTCTCGGTTGTTTCCGGGACGGCGAGCATCGCGTTCGCCGCCGCCTCCGGCGCGTACCTGAGGTATCTGGTCCGTGGTGAGCACCTGCTGGTGGCGAACGGGCGGTTCGAGGGCACGACCTGGTCGGCGACCGCAATGGGTCCGCCCGTCGGTGGCGCGCTCGTCGGGTTGCTCGGCCCGGTCGTCACGATCCTGGCCGACGCGCTCAGCTACCTGCTGTCCGCGCTCGCGGTCCTGCGTATTCGGGGCGGCGACGTCGCGACTCCCCGCGACCGGGTCACCCGGCTGCGCCCAGCCGACCTGCTGCACGGCTGGCGAGTCATCCTCGGCGACCGCGTCCTGCGGGGTCTGTTTCTCAACTCGGTGCTGGTCGGCGGCCTCATCATGGCCACCGCCCCGCTCCTGGCCGTTCTCCTGCTGGGCGAGTACGACGTCCCGGCCTGGCAGTACGGTCTCGCCTTCGGCATCCCGGCGCTCGGCGGGTTCGTGGGTGCCCGCCTGTCCGCGCGCCTCGTGCACCGCCACGGCCGGCACCGCGTCCTGATGGTCACCGGTTGGCTGCGATCGGTGTTCCCTATCGGTCTCGCGTTCGTCCAGCCCGGCATCCCCGGGGTGGTCACCGTGATCGTCGTCGAGGGTCTGCTGATCACCTGCATGGGCATCTTCAATCCGATCTACGCGACCGAACGCCTGCAACGGACTCCGGTGGTGCACACCGCCCGGGTCCTCAGCACCTGGAGTGCCAGCAGCAGACTCCTCCAGGCCGTCCTGATGGTGATCTGGGGTGTGCTCGCCACCCGCACCAGCGCGCTCGCCGCGATCACCGTCTCCGGCGTACTCCTGCTCGCCACCCCGCTCCTGCTGCCCAGGCGGAAGGACTGGTCGGCGTCGGAGCCGGTCCGGCCGGCCGAGCCCGTCCGCGTCGGCGGGCGCGTCGATGGATGATGGGTGGATGGAGGGACGGGCGTACCTGGAGAAGTACATTGTCGATCGACTGCCCGCCGGTGCTGGTCAGCCGCCGCACGGGCTGACGGTGGACCGTTCGGAGATCCGTGGCGTGGCGGTGGGACTGGTGGCGGCCGGTGCCCTGGCTCAGGAGGACATGGAACGCATCCTCGCCGACCTGGATCGGGAGTTGGAGCGACGTGGCCGGTTGGCCCGTCTCGAGACGCGCATGTCGACCGAGAAGCGCATGTCGACCGAGGGTCGCCTGACGCCCGATCACTGGGCGCCGCTGTCGGTCGAGACCCGGCAACAGTTGGCGTTACAGCACGGTCGTGACCGCGCGCGGTGGCAGGAGCCGGGTGTCGACCCTGCCCGGTTGCGGGAGGTGATCTCGCTGGCCGGTCGCACGCTGACGCTTCACGCGGTGCCCGCCACGCTGATCAGCCTGGAACGCTGGTCGACGATGGTCCTGGTGAGGCTGGCGTACGCCGGCACCGACGCCCGCGACCCGGGTTCGCTGGACGGCATGCACGACCGGTTGCGGCGGTGGCGCGGGTGGGACGACGCGGGAACGCAGTACCGGGCGGGCGGCGGCAGCGGCGAACAGCGCGGGGGACTGTCCATGGAGACGGTGGTCTTCGAACCCGGCCCGCCGGACGAGGCGCGCACGCTGACGCTGGCGTACGACCGGGACGGTGGGTCGGAACGCTGCACAGTTGCCCTCGGCGGCCCGACGACGCCAGCCTGATCGGAAGCACCGTCGGCTCAGGATCATCGGTCCTTGCGGAGCAGGACTGTCACCGCCTGGCCGTCGGCCGTGCCGAACATGCCGTCGGTGGGGTGGCCCAGCGCGGCGGCGAGGGCGCGGACGTGCAGATCGACCACCGCCTCCACCAGGTCGGCCAGCACGGACACCGTGCCGCGGCCCTGTCGCCAACCCGCCACGCACAGGCCGAGGCCGATGACCGCCGCAGGCCACCACAGCAGGCCGAGCGCCAGATACAGCAGCCCCCAGCCCACCCGCCGGGCGGCGGCGGTGAAGTCGGCCTGCGCGAGGGCGAGCGGGTCCCGGCTCTCCTCGGGCAGCAGCAACCACAGTCGGGGCCAGGCCGCGGCCAGGTCCAGGCCGTAGCAGTCCCGCACCCGTACCGCCGTGGCGATCATGCGGTCACCGATCCAGGTTGGCCGGTCCGGCTTGGTCAACGCGATCCGGTCGCAGGCGCGGGCGAGCGCCTGGGTGTCCGGCAGCGGTCCGGTCGCGCCGTCGGCGGACCGCAACCGGCGTGCCTTGTCCCGCAGGGCGTTCTCGTAGCGGTCCACGGCGGCGTGCCACCGGCGGCGCCGCCGACGTGTCACCGCCTCGCCGGCCCGGCCCCAGCCCTGCGTCCACAGGGCCACGACCAGGCGTTCCAGGCTCTGAGCGGCCGTCGCGGCGACGACGCTGGCCAGCACGACACCGAGGACGATCAGCAGCGCGGAGCCGGTGCCCGGGGCCGGTGACCCGAGGGCGAGCCGGTCCACCTCCCGCGCCAGCAGGCGCAGGTCCCACCAGTGGGCGTGGCCGAGTCGCACCGCCACGGCGGCCAGCGCCACGAACACCACACCGGGCAACGCCAGCCCGGCGAGCCACCGCTCCGCCAGTTTCCCGCCGAGCGAGGCGATGACCGCGTTCACCGGTCCATCCGGAACGTCGGCAGCGAGCAGTCCCACACGGCGCAGTGCGGCGGGCCGGCGTCCGGCCGGGGGATCTCCACCCGGTCGCACAGGTCACCGGGGCACACCTGGACGATCTCCGGGCGGCGGCCGTGGATGCCGGCCAGTGGCAGGTAGGGGTGGCCCCGGGCGGTCGTGTCACCACCGACCAGCCCGCTACGGCGCATCAACTCGGTCACCTCGGCGAGCACCGCGTCCACGCCCTGGTCGGACAGCGGCCGGTCCCGCAGCCGCGCCAGGGCCCGGGCCGGTTCCGGCCCGAGCAGGTCGCCCACCTGCGCGATGTCCGCGCAGACCCGGGCCAGCCGGGCCGCCCGGTCGTCGTCGAGTCGCCTGTCCGGCGCCGATTGACTCATCGGCTGATTATCTCCTGTCGATGTGGACGCGCGGCTGGCAGGCTGGGGAGCGACCGCGACGGGGAGGTGTGCCGGTGAGCCGCTACGCAGGGGACGCCGTCGACCACTGGCGTCGGGCCGCGGCCGGGCAGCCGCGTGGGGACCGGCGGTGGGCCGAGGCCCAGGTGGAGTTGGGGGCCGCGCTGCTCGACAGGCACCACGCGGACCAGGCGCGGGAGGACCTGATCGAGGCCACCGTCGTGCTGGAGGCCGCGATCCGCACGATGGCCGACTCCTTTCTGGCCGAGGAGTTGGGTACGGCGCACGGTGTCCGCGCGCTGGCCACGTACACCGATGTGCTGCTGGCCAGAGCCCGGATCGACAGTGATCCGCAGCTACTGGACATCGCCGAGCAGTATCTGCAGTTCGCCGAGGACGCCTCGGCCGACCTCGGCAACAGCGCGTTGCTGATGCTCAAGACCTGCCAGGTCCATCGAGCCCGGCACACCTTCGACGGCTCGGTCGACACGCTCTACCGGCTCACGGCCATCGCCAAGCTGGCCGAGTCGTGGATCAGCGAGGAGCACCGGCCCGTGTTGCGCGGCATCCACGCGGAGGCGCTGTTGCGCGCCCACCAGCTCACCGGGGTGGAGGACTACGTCGACGAGGCGATGGAGCTGGTGTCCTCGGTGGACACGACCGGCCCCAACCAGGACCAGATCGTCATGCTGCGAGCCCGGTGCCTGCTGGTCAGGGCGGCCGGGACCACCCACACCGCCGATGCCGAGCGGGCCGTCGCGGTGCTGCGGGGGCACACCCCGCAGAGCAACGGCCCGCGCTTCCTGGCCGGGCAGACGTTGCTCACCCTGGTCGACCGCACCGGCCGCGCCGAGTTGCTCGGCCCGGCGTGGGAGGAGTTCACCGCCGCGCTGAACACCGTCGGAGACGGGCATCCGGAACATCGGATGGCGCTCGCCAGTCTCGCCAGCGTCGGCATGAAGACCCACCAACTGACCGGCGACATCTCCGCCCTGGAGTCGGCGATCGGCCTGCTGCGCCGGGCGCTCGCACTCTCCGTCCGCGGCGAGGCCAACCACGCCCTGTACCTGGACCAGTTGGGCTACAGCCTCCGGCTGCTCTACGACGCCACCGGGGAGCCCGCCTACCTGGAGGAAGCGCTCGTCCTGCTGCGCAGGGCGCTCGACGCCCTGCCCGCGCGCGATCCGCAGCGTGTCAAGACCGGGTTGTCCATCGCCCAGGCGTTGCGGGCAACCTATCTGCGTACCGGTGAGCCCGCCCTGCTCACCGAGGCCGCCGAGCGGGCGCGCGCCGCCGGCCGCATCGACTCCGGCGCCGTGCCGGTCCGGATCCAGGCCTTCGACAAGGCGGCCTACACGCTGACCACGCTGGGCCGGTGGGACGAGGCGACGGAGGCCTTCGACGAGGCCATCACGTTGCTGCCCCGGCTGGCCTCCCGGGGGCGTACCCGCCACGACCAGTACGCCGACCTCGGCTCGACGGCCGGGTTGGCAGCGACGGCCGCCTCCTGCGCGATCGGCGCCGGGCAGCCGGAGCGCGCCCTGGAGCTGCTCGAACGTGGCCGGGGCCTGCTGCTGCACCAGCGGTTGACGGCGGACGGCGAGTGGGCGGCGCTCCAACGCGCCGACCCGCGTCTGGCGGTCGACTTCCAGCGGATGCGCCAGGACTTCGAAGCGCCCGCCCCCGAAGCGCCCCGACGCACCACCTTCGGCCGGGACCGGGAAACCGAGTGGAACGTGCTGCTGGCGACGATCCGGGAGCTGCCCGGCCTGGGTGACTTCCTGCGCCCGCCCAGCGCGCGGCAGCTGCTCGACCAGGTCGACGGGACCGTGATCGTGCCGATCGCGAGCGAGTTGCGCTGCGACGCGCTCATCCTGCGGCAGCACCGCGTGACGGTGCTGCCGCTGCCGGATCTGTCGCTGACCGACGCGATGACGCAGCTACGGCTGCTCCAGGAGGCCACCACCACGGCGTACGACCCGACGGCGGACGCGCGGAGCAGGCTGCGCGCCCAGTCGGTGCTCACCGGCGTACTGGAATGGTTGTGGCATGCCCTCGTCGGGCCGGTGCTGGACCGGATCGACGCACCCGGGGCGGCCGGTGAGCTGCCCCGCGTCTGGTGGTGCCCGGTCGGCCCGCTGGCGTTCTTCCCCCTGCACGCCGCCCAGGCCGGTGCCGGCCGATCCGCCCTCGACCGGGTGGTCTCCTCCTACACCCCGACCGTGACCGCGCTCGCCCGCAAACGCACCGGGCCGCGACAGTCCCGGCCCGACGCCCGGTCCTGCGTCGTGGCGATGCGCGCCACCCCCGGCGGCCCGCAGGCGCTGCCCAGCGCCGAACGCGAGGCCGTGGCGGCGGCGGGGGCGCTGCCCGGAGCGTGGCTGGGGCTGGACGCGACGGCCACCCGGCAGCACGTCCTGGACCGGTTGGCCGGCTCGGCCTACGCGCACTTCGCGTGCCACGCGGTGGCCGATCCGCACGACCCGGCGCAGGGCCGACTGCTCGTCCACGACCACCAGGACAGCCCCCTCACCGTGGCCGACGTGTCCCAGCTCGACCTGGACGCGGAGTTCGCCTTCCTGTCGGCCTGCGCCACCGCCCAGGCCCCGCCGACCCTCGTCGACGAGGCGCTGCACATCACCGGCGCCTTCCAGCTCGCCGGATTCCGGCACGTCATCGGCACCCTGTGGGAGATCGACGACGCGATCTCCCTCGCCCTGACCACCGCCTTCTACCAGCACGGCGACGCGACCGGGGCGGCGGCGTACGCGCTGCACGCGGCCGTGCGGGCGCTGCGGGACCGCTACCCGCTGGCGCCGACGCTGTGGGCGGCGCACATCCACACCGGCGGCTGACCACCGCCCGTCGGCGTCAGCGGGTGCGCCGGACCAGCGCCCGGGCCTTCTCCGTGTGGGGATGGGTCGGGCCGTGTACGCGTTCGCACCCGGCCAGCGCGGCCCGTGCCTCCTGGCCCGCCCGCCGGTCACCCGCCTCGACCAGCAGCAGGGCGAAGAGCGTCCGCATCTCCAGGGTCGCGGGATGGTCGACGCCGCGACCCCGTTCACTGTCCGGCACCGTGTCCGCCAGCAACCGGATCGCCTCGGCCCGCCGGCCCACTCCGTCCAACGCTCGGGCCAGGGAGTGCCGGGCGTGCAGGAGTACGCCGTCGGTGTTACTCAGGACTCGACCGGCGTCGTCCGCCAGTGACCGGGCCGCGTCGACTGCCTCGGCCGCCCGGCCGTTGTCGAGCAGGACGACCAGCAGGTTGCTGCGGGCCTGCAGCGTCACCGGGTTCGTGGACCCCACCGCCCGGCTCAGCCGCCGGGCCACGTCCCGCAGAGCCCGTTCGGCCTCTTGGCTGCGGCCCTGTAGGTGCTGGAGCCCGGCCAGCTTCATCTGGCAGGTCAGGGTGTCCGGGTCGTCTCGGCCCAGCGTCCGGGCCATGCCGTCGGCGACCCGCCGCAGCAGCGGCTCGGCCTCGTCCATCCGACCCAGCTCGATCAGCAGCCAGCCGAGGTTGTTGCCGCTGCGCAACGTCTCGACGTCGTCGTCGCCCAGCACCCGGCGCCGCGCCTCGTAGGCGTCCCGTTGCACGCGCTGCGCCTCGGCGTGGGAGCCGCGCTGCCAGAGCGCGAAGGCCAGGCTGTGCTTGCTGCGCAGGGTGTCCGGATGCTCCGGCCCGAGCGCCGAGCTGCGCAACGCCACGACCTCCTGATAGAGGGCCACGGCCTCGTCGATGTCGTTGTCGCGCATCAACTCCTGCGCGTAGAGGGTCCCCGCCTCCAACGTTCGCGCGTCGGTCGCGCCGTACTGCTCGTGGTAGGCGTGGTACTGCAACCCGAAGGCGGTCGGACCACCGAGGGTCGTGGTGCTTGAACGACCGCCCTGGGTGACGGTGATCTCGATGACCGGGCCGGACGGCTTCGACTCGCGCGGTGGCTCGTCGTCGCGTTTACGGCCGCGGTTGAACCATCTGCCCACCGCTCGCACCTCCCGCAGTGTCGACAACCACACGGCCCGTCATCGACAGCAGACTACGTGTCAATGTTCCGCCCCGTCATCCCTCGGCAGCTGGGAGCCGGACGCCCGGAATGGCGACGACGTATGGTGAGTTCTCGTTCACGCGGCCACGGGGGTAGGTCAATGACGAATCTCAGCCACAAGCCGACCCTGACCGGGCGTCTGGTCACGTTGCGGCCCGTGACCGCCGATGACGCCGAGGCGATGACCGCGATCATGATCGATCCCGAGGTGGCCCGGCTCACCGGCAGTGTCAGCAGCAGCGCGGAGCTGGGGGAGGCCCCGCCGCTGGAGGTCAGCCGCGACTGGTACGGCTCCCGAGGCGCCACCGACGACCGGCTGGACCTGGCCATCGTGGACAACGCGACAGGCGCCCTGGTCGGCGAGGTCGTCCTCAACTGTCACGACCCCGACGCCCGCAGCGTCAGCTTCCGTACCCTCATCGGGCCGGAGGGGCGCGATCGTGGCCTGGGCACCGAGGCGACCCGGCTGCTGCTCGGCTACGCCTTCGGCCAGCTCGAAATGCACCGGGTCGGGTTGGAGGTCTTCGACTTCAACCCCCGCGCCCGCCACGTGTACGAGAAAGTCGGCTTCGTCCACGAAGGCACCCGCCGCCACGCCCTGCGCTTTGACGACGATTGGATCGACGCCCACGACATGTCGATTCTCGAGCACGAGTGGGCCCTGCACCAGGGCCACCCCTGACGGGGATCGACGGCCGGGACGTCAGGAGTTCGAGAGTGCACGTCAGCATGGCGACGAGCCCCGGCAGGGCCAACCGGCGCAACGAGGACTTCGTCGGCGCGGTGCCGGGTGCTGTCGTCCTGTTGGACGGCGCGGGCATCCCGGGAGCGGAGTCGCTCTGCCGCCACGGGGTTGCCTGGTACACCCATCGCCTCGGCGGCGCGCTGCTCGGCCAGTTGTCGCCAGACGACGGCCGGGACCTCGCGACCGTCCTCGCCACTGCCATCGACGAGATCGCCGCCGCGCACCGGCACACCTGCGACATCGCGGATCCCAGCAGCCCGCAGGCGACAGTCGTGCTGGCCCGCGTCCATCGGGGTCGGCTCGACTACCTGCTCCTCGCGGATTCCTATCTCGTCCTCGACCAGGCCCACGGCGGCCCGCAGGTGATCACCGACGAGCGTGAGGTGATCGCCCGGCGCGACTGTTCCGTCCCGCTGAGCGGTGTAGCTCGGGACACGCCCGAGTACGACCGCATTCGCGCCTCCTGTGCCAGCGCGCTGCGTGCCCGCCGGAACCGGCCGGGCGGCTACTGGATCGCCAAGGACGACCCGCACGCGGCCCGGGAGGCGGTGACCGGCAGTCGGTCCCTTGCCGACCTGTTCGGCATCGCGCTGCTCAGCAACGGCGCCAGCCGCATCGTCGATCCGTACGGGCGGACCGACTGGCCCGGCGTGCTGGCCCTGCTCGCCGCCCACGGCCAAGCCGGCGTCATCCGGGCCGTCCGGGAGGCCGAAGCCGAAGCCGACCCCGACGGCCAGGTCCCGGACGACGCCACGGTGGCGTACTGGACGCACCTGCCGCGCTGAGGGCTCGCCCCGAGACCCGTTTACCGAGATGCGGCCCGGGGAGCGCTCGTTCGACTCAGCGTGCACTCGGGTTTGGTCAGGCTGAGGTACGAGCCGGCGGCGACCAGCAGCCCCAGACCCCACAGCGTGTACGCCGGCAGCACGACGGCCAGGAACCACGCCGGCCCGTCCACGTTGTCGCCGGTGGCCCAGGCGGTCATGCCGGCGATACCGAAATAGGTGGTGAGGCCCGCGCCGACGAAGAGTCCGGGGCCGGCCACCAGCCAACGTGGGACCTTTCGGCCGGCGAGCGGCAGGACCCAGCCGGGCCAGATCCGGCCCCAGCGGTGTACCAACGCCAGCGGCAACAGTGTGCCCGCGAGGAGCATCAGGACGACGAAAGTGATCATGAAGGTCCAGGGGATCTCCGGTGCCTTGCTCGACAGGAAGCCGTGCACCCGCTCGGCGGTGAAGCGCGCCAGGCAGGCGGCGACCGTCAGGTATCCGGCGAACCACGCCCAGGATGGCGTCGGAGCGTCCCGCCCCTCGGGCCGGCGGCCGTGAACCCGACCGCAACGGTGGCAGGCCCCGCGTGCCCGCCGCTGCTCGGCGTTGGCGATGACGATGGTCAGGGCGCCGCCCAGGGCGCCACTGCCCTGTGCCAGCAGCGTCACCCAGTCCATCGCGTCCAGATCCATCCCGAACAGGCCGCCGAGGATCATCAGGAGGGTCAGCGGGACCATGAACGAGTACAGGACCATCGACACACCGGACACCCAGCCGAGTACGGCCAGCGTCCAACGGCCCCTCGTGCTCCGGTCGCGTTCGACGCCCGAGCTGATCAGCAGGATCGCCGCCGCCGACAGCACCGCGGGCACCACCGGAAGCCACCCGCCGGGAAAGAAGGATTCGCCCGGCTCGGCGAATCGGGGCGCGCCCCGGAGCGCCCACCAGGCGTGCACGACCGCGTACGCGGTGACCCACAGCGCGGCGGCCGGTGGTACCCACAGCTGCCCGCGAGATCCGGGCGAGCGGGGCCGGAGGTGGGCGACCACGGGGACCGTCATGGACCGATGATCTCTGGCGATGGGTCGTCTCTCCTCCCCTGCGCAGGGGATCCCCTGCCCCGGCCGGGGGAGTGGCCGTGGGGTGAGCACGACCACGGCCGGGCCGACTCCGGCCGGAGCGCGTGCCGACCGCGGTGCCCACCCCAGTACGCTCGGCGCACGGTCAGACGCGATGGAGGCGGGGTTGGTGGCGGTCCTACGGGTGACAACTCGCAATGCGCGGTTCCAACAGTGGGAGGCGCTGTTGGGCAACCGCACCAAGCGCCAGCGCAGCGGCGAGTTCCTCGTGCAGGGCGTCCGACCCATCACGCTCGCGACCCAGCTCGGGTGGCAGGTCCGCCAACTCCTGTACAACGCGGACGCACACCTGTCGAGCTGGGCGCACGAGACCCTCGACGCGGCCCGCGCGACGAAGGTGGCCGTTGCCGGCGAGCTGATGCTCGAGCTGGGTGGCAAGGCGGACGTCGCCCCGGAACTGCTCGCCGTCGTGGCGTTGCCCGATGACGACCTCGGTCGCATCCCGACCGGTCCCGACCTGCTCGCGGTCGTGTTCGACAGGCCCACCAGCCCCGGAAACATCGGGACGCTGGTCCGCTCGGCGGACGCCTTCGGCGCCCGGGGCGTCATCGTCACCGGCCATGCCGCCGACGTCTACGACCCCAAGTCGGTTCGGGCCAGCACGGGCTCACTCTTCTCGGTCCCCGCGGTGCGGGTGCCCTCCCACCGGACGGTGCTCGACTGGGTCGAGGCCATCCGCGCGGACGGCGTCGACGTGCAGGTGGTGGGGACCGACGAGAGCGGTGCGGTGGAGGCGGCGGAGTACGACTTCACCCGGCCGACGCTGCTGGTGGTCGGCAACGAGACGTCCGGGCTGAGTTCGGCGTGGCGCGACGCCTGCGACCACCTGATCCGGATACCCATGGTGGGCATGGCCAGCTCCCTGAACGCCGCCACCGCCGGATCCGTCGTCCTGTACGAATCGGCACGGCAGAGGGCGCGCGGGTAGCGGGTCAGGGGATGAGCCGGTCGAGCAGCTCGAACCGCTCGTACGGCTGGTCGTAGTCGCCGAAGTGCCCGTCGTCGCGCACGATCTGGGTGCCCCCGAGCCGCTCGAACATGGCGCGCCCCTGGCGGTCGTCGCAGCCGTACGGGTCCTTGCGGGAGTTGATGAAGTAGATGTCGCGCACGTGGGACCGGATCGCGGCCCAGTCGTAGCTCTGCTGCAGGACCGGTTCCTCGCTGGTGTTGGGTCGGGTGCAGTAACCGGCGACCAGGATCGCCTGCGCCACGGTCACGTCGACGTGTTCGAGGAGCGCCAGAAGGAGCGCCGCGCCACCGGAGTGGCCCACCAGGATCGTGTCCTCGTCGAAGTGGTGCCCGTCGAGCACCGTCGGCAGGAACGTGGCGATCGGTTCGACGTTGATGCCCGGGTGGTGCGGGACCTCGACGGTGTAGCCCCGGGCCTCCAACCGTCGCGCCAGCCAGCGGTACCAGACGACGTCCGGGTTGCCACCGGTCCCGTGGAAGATGATCGCCCTGCGCCCCACCCTGCCCCCTTCGAATCGACGTGCAGATCAAACCACGTGATCCTCGGAGGCGGGGCAGGCGACGCCCACGGCATTCGGCAGGGCGGCCGGGCGCTCAGTCCACGGGTGCCGGCAGCGGCGCGGCCCGGTCACCGTCGCCGCCGGCGCGCGCCCCGACGGGAGCGACGATCGGGGCGGCGACGATCCGGCTGGGCAGCACCGGCGCGTCCCGGCCCGTGCCGCGCCGGTCGCCACCGGAGGACTGCTCGTGGTAGTCCTGCTCGACGTTGACCGTCCAGACGTCGTGCGTACTGCCGGTGGCGATGTTCTCGACCGTGAGCATCGCGGTCAGCATCGAGTGGTCCTGGTTGTTGTAACGGTGCATGCCGTTGCGCCCCACCGGGTGCACGTTCGGCACCGCCTCGGCCAGCCACGCCCGGATCACGTCCACGTTGTGCTGGTAGCGCTCGTCGTACACCGGGTAGGCCTTCGGCATCCGCACGACGTAGCCGGCCTCCACCACGCCGGGCCGCGCCAACCCCAGCCGCTCCAGCTCCGCGGTGGCCAGGGCCACGAGGTCGGCATCCGGGGTACGCCACATCTCGTCGTCCTCGAACACGAAGTACTCCAGGCCGAGGCAGGTACGGCCGTCCTTGACGAGGTACGGCGACCAGGAGCCGAAGTTCTGGATCCGGCCCACCCGTACCCCCGGATCGTGCACGTAGATCCAGTTGTCCGGGAACGAGAACTCCGCGGGCACCACCAGCGCCACCGTCAGGAAGTCGCGGTAGCGCAGGTCGGCGGCGCAGGCCAGCACCTCCGGCGGCGCCGCCGGACGCAGGACGGACACCAGCTCCGAGATCGGCATCGACGAGATCACGTGGTCCGCTGGCTCGGTACGCTGCCCGTCGGCGCCGTTGACCGTCACGCTGATCGCCCGCCGTCGCCCCGGGTCGCGGTGCACGGCGGTGACCCAGGTGCCCGTCGACACCTGCCCACCCCGGTGGCACACCTGCTCGGCGCAGCGCTCCCACATCATCCCCGGCCCGTACTTCGGGTACTGGAACTCCTCGATCAGGCTTGTCACGTCCGTGCGTCGCCGCCGGGGCAGCAGCGCGTTGCGGATCGCCGTGGCCAGGGACAAATTCTTGATCCGCTGTGCGGCCCAGTCCGCCTGCAACCGGTCCGCCGGCATTCCCCAGACCTTCTCCGTGTACGTCTTGAAGAAGATCGAATACAGCCGCCAGCCGAACCGGGCCGACACCCAGCCCTCGAAGTGCGACTGGTCGCGTGGCGGCCGGAGCCGGGCGTGGGCGTACGACCCGAGGCAGCGGACCGCCTCCGCCAGCCCCAGGTTGCGCAGCGCGTTGACGGCGCTGAGCGGGTAGTTGAACAGCGCGCCCCGGTAGAAGATCCGGCTCATCCGGGGCCGGGTCAGGAAGTCCTCGTCCGGCAGGATCTCGTGCCAGAACGCCTCCACCCGGGGCACCTTCGTGAAGAACCGGTGCCCGCCGATGTCGAACCGCCACCCGTCGCGTTCCACGGTCCGGCTGATCCCGCCGACCACCTCGTCGGCCTCGAAGACCCGGACCGTCCGGCCGTGCCGGAGCAGTTCGTACGCCGCCGTGAGCCCCGCGGGCCCCGCGCCGATGACCACCGTGCCGTGCTGCTCGCCCATGCTGCCGCACTCCCCGCTCTGCTGATCGTCGGTGGCGCCGCGCCTACCCGTTCTGCGCCGAATGTCACTCCCGGTCAACGATCGATTCCACTCCGGAGTGGCGTCTGGCGGCGTACAACGGGTTGGACCACACTCCTGAGCGGCGGGTGGGCCGGCGAACCGGGGGGCGGGGCGGATGCACCGGTGGCGGAGCGGCGCGGCGACGCTGGCCGTCCGACTGGGCGCTGCCGGGCGCGCCGGCCTGGTGGCCGCTGCCGGCCGTGCCGGCCTGGTGGGCGCTGTCGGCCGCGCCGTCCGACTGGGCGCTGCCGGCCGCGCCGGCCTGGTGGGCGCTGTCGGCCGCGCCGGAGCGCGCGCGTTCCGTCGGGTGCCGGCGCCCTGGCCGTACGTGATCGGCCTGTTCCTCGGCGCGAAACTGCTGCTGACCCTGCTCGGGTTGCTGGTCCTGCACGCCTGGGACGACGTGCCCGGGGCGCCGCCGCCCGACGAGGCGCTGATGTGGGCCCAGCAGCGCGAGATCTCCGGGCACCGGTGGATCTCCCTCTGGTTCGCCTGGGACGGGCTGCTCTACCTGCGGCTGAGCGAGCTGCCCCTGACCGGGCCGTGGCGGGACTTCGGCTTCCCGCTGCTCTACCCGTTCCTGGCCCGGCCGGTCGGCGCGCTGCTCGGCGGCGACAATGCGCTGGCCCTGCTGGTGATCAGCAACGTCGCGTTCCTGCTGGCGCTCTGGTACGGCTACCGGCTCGCCGAGGTGCTGCTCGGCGACGTACCCGCGGCCCGCCGCTTCACCAGGTACCTCGTGCTGCTGCCGACCGCGTTCCTGTTCCAGGCCGCGTTGACCGAGTCGCTCTTCGTCTGTCTCGCGTTGGCCGCTTTCTACCACGCCGAGCGACGCCAGTGGCTGCTGGTCGGTGTGCTCGGCTACTTCCTGGCGATGAGCCGCTCCGTCGGCCTGCTCGTCGCGCTGCCGCTGGCCCTGGTCCTGCTGCGTCAGCACGACTGGCGGCTCGGCCCCCGCGCCCTGCTCGGCTGTCTGCGAATCGGCTGGCCGTTGCTGCTGCTGCCCGCCGGCTGGTTCACCTTCATGGCGTTCTGCCGGTGGCGCGGCGGCGACTGGTTCGCCTACCAGCACGCGCAACGGACCGGATGGGGCATCGAGACGCAGAACCCGGTGCCGGTGCTGCTGAACGGGCTGACCGGGGAGCCCCGCGACGCCGCGCGGGTCCTCTTCGCCGTGGCCGTGTTGGCCGTGCTGGTCGCCGGGTTCCGCCGCCGGGAGGTGGCCTACCTGGTGTACGGCGTCCTCATGGTGCTGGTGCCGCTGTCGATCGGCCCGGCGGTGTACCGGAGCCTGCTGCGCTACCTGCTCGCCGCGTTCCCGGTGGCCCTGGTGCTGGCCCGCTGGGCCCGCAACGGCGGCGTCGACCTCTGGCTGACCGCGACGCTCGCCGTGGTGCAGGGCGTGCTGTTCGTGCTCTGGCTCACCTACTGGACCCACATGATCATCTGATTGGGCCGGCCGCCGACGGGGCAGAATGACGCGGTGACCGAGCCGCGGGTCCGCCTCGACAACCTCGGGGCCTGGCTGATCAAGGGCAACGCCGACCAGGTCGACCTGACCGCCCGGTTCGCCCAGGATCCCCGGGTGACCAGCTGGTGCGTACGCCCCGGCTACCGGGCGCGGATGATGAGCGCCGGACAGGCGATCGTCTTCTGGGCCAGCGGCAGTCGTGGTCGACTGCCCTACGGGCTGTGGGGGATCGGTCGGGTCACCGGGCCGGCCGAGCCGAGGCCACCGGGGCAGCCCTGGTCGGTGCCACTGGACCTGCCCATCCTCGCCGAAGGGGACCGGGTGCCCCGGCAACGACTACGCGCCGATGGGCGGCTCGCCGCCCTGGAGGTGTTCCGCCAACCGCAGGCCGCCAACCCGTCGTACCTGACCGTGGCGCAGTTCGCGGCGCTGCGTACCCATCTGCCGACCTGAGCGCGTGCCCGGCGCGGGCACATGCGTGCGGCCTGTGCGAGGCTGTTTTCCCGCATCTGACTGGAGGCCCGGTGTTCGCCCTGCCGCTGACCGAGGAGGTCGAGCTGCGCCCGCTGGACCCGTGGCGGGCCGAGGAGTTCCTCGCCCACCTGGATCGGGCGCGGGAGCACATCCAGCCCTGGGTGGCGCCGTCGTTCGTCGCCACCGACCTGCCGTCGGCCCGCGCGGTGTTGCAGCGGTACGCCGACCGGTGGGCCAGCGACACCGGCGGTATCTGGGGGCTGTGGTGGCGCGGCACGCTCGTCGGCGGCGTCATGTTCGTGTCGTTCGACGCGACCCGGGGCGTCTGCGAGGCGGGTTGCTGGGTGGAGCCGGCCGCGCAGGGAAGGGGAATGGTCGCCCCGGCGATCCGCCGGATCGTCGACTGGGCCGTCCGCGAGCGCGGCATCCACCGGGTCGAGTGGCGTACCGCCGCCGACAACATCCGCAGCAGGGCACTCGCGGCGCGGCTCGGTTTGCGCCTCGACGGCACCCTCCGCCAGGTCAGCCCAGGCCCGCACGGCCGCATCGACCTTGAGGTCTGGTCGGTCCTGGCCGACGAGTGGCTGGCCGGACCGGACGCACCGCCGACCATTGTCCACTGACGACCGCGGGTTTTGTCGTACCCCGGCGGCACCATTCATCCATGGCCGTCCCCGCGCTCACCCCCCACCCCGACCCGCCGCGTTCCGTGCCGCTGCGTGAGGCGCGCACCCGGTTCAGTCAGCTTGTCGCGCTCGCCGAGCTGACCGACGCGGTCACCGTCGTCACCCGCGACGGCGATCCCCGCCCGGTCGCCGCGATCGTCCCCGCCGCAGCCGCGCGCAGCGGCGCCCAGGCCCGCGCCGACGCCGACCGGCTCGCCACGGTCACCGCAGGCTGGGCACGCCGTCTCGAGGAGCAGCACCGACGCAGCACCCAGCGGCACGCCGCCGAGCTGGCCGCGATCCGCGCCGCGCTGGCGCAGGCGTGGGCCGAGTTGGATCGCCGGGTCGTCCCGGGCGGCGACCCCACGCTGGCCCGGCTGCGCGCGGCGCACAACGACCTGCTCGCCGGCTGACCGCGTCCGCGCGGCCAGCTGTCGGCGGGATCCTCCACAGCTGGCGAGCCACGGCGAGCGCGCGGCACCGTATCCTTCGTCCGTGGGGCTGCGGTTCACGACACGCGGATCGGACTCGCCGTGGGTGGACACCGTCTGGACCTGCACGAGCGACCAGGTCACCGCGATGACGTCGGTCGCGGGGGTGCGGTGGGGCCTGGTGTTCTGGACACAGGCCGGCCGGGCGCACACGGGCATCACCGGTCCCGAGACCCGGACCGGCACGGCGCCGGTGCCGGAGGGCGCGACCTTCACGGGCATCGAGTTCGCCGTGGGCACCTCGTTGCGGGCCGTGCCCACCTCGGCGCTGACCGACGGTGGCATCGCGCTTCCCGACACCACGCGTCGGACGTTCTGGCTGGACGGAGGGCACTGGCAGACGCCCTCTCCCGACGACGCCGAGGCTCTGGTCGACCGTCTCGTCCGGGCCGGGGTCGTGGTCCGTGACGCGCTCGTCGCCGACGTGCTGCGGGGTCACCGCCCGCCCGTGTCGGGGCGCACGCTCGAACGCCGGTTCCGCGCCTCGACCGGATTGACGCGGAGCGCCGTCCGGCAGATCGAGCGTGCCCGCACGGCGGCAGAGTTACTGGCTGCCGGCGACCCGGCCGCCGCCGTCGTCGTCAAGCTCGACTACTTCGACGAGCCGCACCTGGCCCGAGCGTTGCGCTCCTACGTCGGCCGCACCGCCCGGCAGTTGCGCGAGGGGTCCGGCGGCGCGATCGCCCTCGACCTGGATCACCGCCGGACGTCGTAGACCAGCTTGACGATCCCGTTCGGATAACTCTCCGACTCCCGCAACGTCAGCATGTGCTTGTCCCGGTCGGCCCGGCCGAACAGGCTCTTGCCGGCACCGAGCAACACGGGGAAGACGAGCAGGTTGTACTGGTCGATCAAGCCCGCGTCGGACAGCCGCCGAGCCAGCTCCGCGCTCCCGTGGATGAAGATCGCGCCGCCCTCGCTCTCCTTGAGCGCGGCGATGTCCCCGGTCGAGCGCAGGATCGTGGTCGGCCCCCACCCGTCGACGACGGCGTCGTCGGACAGCGAGGTCGACACGACGTACTTGGGCAGCTCCTTGTAGCCGGCGTGGTCCTCCGAGCCGGGCCAGACCGGCGCGAACGCCTCGTAGCTGCGCCGGCCGAACATCAACGCCGTCGTGTCGGCGAGTTCCTCGCCCTTCAACGACCAGGCTTCCGGGACGAACTCGAGGTCCTTGAACACCCACCCACCGCTGCGGTGCTCCTCGGTTGGGCCGCCGCCGGGCGAGTCCACGACGCCGTCGAGCGACATGAAGCCGGTGTAGACCAGATTGCGCATTGTGCTGTCTCCTCGTGCTCGGGCGAGCTGCCGGGTCCACGCTAGATCGCGACGGCGGTGGTTGTCTTGGACGAAAACGACAGCGGACCCACCACCGTCGCGGCCGGCTCGTCGTCCGTGTCTGTGGCGACCCGACGTTCAGCCGGTGGCCGGGTAGGCGTGCGTCTCGGCTGCCTTGACGGCCACCCAGACCCGCTGACCGGGAATCAGTCGCAGTTGGGCGGCCGCGGCAGGCGTGATGTCCGCGGCCACTCCGATCGGCCCGTCCAGCTGCACCCGTAGGTTGTCGCCGTGCCGCTGCACGCCGGTCACCGTCCCCGCCCAGGTGTTGCGCGGGCTGCCCTCCGGCTGGGACGGGTGCAGGGCCACCGCCGCCGGGCGGAACGCCACGAAGGCCTCGCCGTCCAGCCGGTCGGCGACGGTGAGGGTCAGGGCCGGCGCGACGCGTACCCCGTGTCCTTCGGCCCGGCCCCGGTAGAGGTTGAGCCCGACCAGCCGGGCCACGTAGTCGGTGCGCGGCCGGGCGGTGACGCTCGGTCCGTCACCCTCCTGGACCACCCGACCACCCTCGACGATGACCAGCCGGTCGGCCAGCGCGAGGGCGTCCAGCGGATCGTGGGTGACCAGCACCGTGGCGCCCGGGTGCGCGGACAGGTGCCGGTGCAGCTCCGCGCGGGTGTCCAGCCGGGTACGCGCGTCCAGCGCGGCGAGCGGCTCGTCCAGCAGCAGCAGCGACGGCGCGACGGCCAGCGCGCGAGCCAGCGCCACCCGCTGCGCCTGGCCACCGGAGAGTTGTCGGGGACGGCGGTGCGCCTGCGCGTCGAGCCCCACCCGAGCGAGCCAGTCCCGGGCGGTGGCACGCGCGCCCCGCCGGTCCACGCCGTGCCGGCGTGGCCCGAACGCCACATTGTCCAGGGCACTGAGGTGCGGAAACAGCAGGTAGTCCTGGAAGACCACGCCGATCGGCCGGCGCTCGGTGGGCACCCAGCCGCGCGTCTCCGGGCGGTCCAGGTCGTCGCCGTCGAGCGTGACGTGCCCGGCGGTGAGGGGATGCAGCCCGGCCAGCGCGCGCAGCGCGGTGCTCTTGCCGGCGCCGTTCGGCCCGAGCAGCGCGACCACCTCACCGGGCGCCACGCGCAGCGGGACGTCCAGCCGGAAGGCGCCCCGGTCGACGACGAGCCGGGCGTCGAGCAGCGGAGGCTTCATGCGCTGGTCATCCAGCGGTCCCGCAACGCCACCAGAATGCCCACCGACACGACGAGCAGCACCAGGCTGAGCACGATCGCGGACTCCAGGTCGGTCTCCAACGCCAGGTAGACGGCGAGCGGCATGGTCTGTGTCCGACCGGGATAGTTGCCAGCGAAGGTGATGGTGGCACCGAACTCGCCCAACGCCCGCGCCCAACAGAGCACCGCCCCGGCGGCCAGCCCCGGTGCCACCAGCGGCAACGTGACGTGGGTGAAGGTGGTCCACCGGCCCGCACCCAGGGTGGCGGCGGCATCCTCGTAACGGTGGTCGGCGGCGCGCAGCGCCCCCTCCACCGCGATGACCAGGAACGGCATGGCGACGAACGACTCGGCCACCACGACGCCCGCGGTGGTGAAGGGCAGGGTGATGCCGAACGTGGCGTCCAGCCAACCGCCCAGCAGCCCCCGCCGGCCGAAGACCAGCAACAGCGCCACCCCGCCGACCACCGGCGGCAACACCAGTGGCACGGTGACCAGCGCGCGGACCAGTCGCCGGCCGGGAAACTCGACCCGGGCCAGCACCCACGCGAGCGGCACCCCGAGCAGCAGGCAGAGCGCGGTGGCCAGGGTCGCGGTCTGCACCGACAGCCGCAGCGCGGTCAGCGCCCCCGGCGTGGTGAGCCGTTGTGGCAGGGTCGCCCAGGGCGCCCGGATCACCAGACCGACGAGCGGGAGGACGAGGAAGAGCAGCCCCAACCCGGCGGGGATCAGCAGCGCGATCGGCACCCGCCCCCGCCGTCGGGGCGCGGCGTGCTCGAGGACCCGACTCATGGCGCCTGAAAACCGGCCTCGGCGAGGACCGCCTGCGCCGGCGCCGAGCGGACGTACGCGACGAAGGCCTTCGCGCCGGCCGGATTCGGGGCGTCCCTCAGCGCGACGATCGGGTAGTCGTTGACCGCCCGCGCCGACTCGGGAAACTCCACCCCGGTCACGTCGGCGCTCGCCGCTCGTGCGTCCGTGCGGTAGACCAGGGCCGCGTCGACCTCACCGAGCCTCACCTTGGCGAGCGCGCCCTTGACGTCCTGCTCCAGGGTCACCGGGGTCAGCGCGACGCCGGCCGCGTCCAGGGCGGTGCGGGCGGCCGCCCCGCAGGGCACCTGGCTGGCGCAGAGCGCCACCTTCACGCCGGACCTGCTCAGGTCGGCCAACCCGGTCACGCCTGCCGGGTTGCCGCGGGGCACCGCGATCACCAACTGGTTGCGGGCGAAAGTCGTCGGCGTACCGTCGGCGTTGCCCGCCGCGGTGACCGTGGCCATGTTCGCCGGGGCGGCGGAGGCGAACACGTCCGCCGGCGCACCCTGGTTGATCTGGTTGGCCAGCGCGGAGCTGCCGGCCACGTTGAGAGTCACGGTGCTGCCGGGGTTGGCGGCCTCGAAGTCCTTACCGATGCGGCGGAACGACTCGGTCAACGAGGCGGCCGCGAAAACCGTCACCCGGCCGGTGACCCGGCCGTCGACGGCACCACCGGAGGCTTGGTCGCCGCTCGCGCCGCAGCCGGCGACGGCCACCGCCACGAGTACGACCACCACCGCGCGTAGCGCCCGCGCGCTCATCCCGCCGACCTTCCCCTGATCGGGGCGGGTGCGGCCCGCTCCACCACCACCGTGGTCGACTTGATCACCGCGACGGCCATCGACCCGACCCGCAGGTCCAGCTCGTCGACCGCCTCCCGGCTCATCAGCGACACGACGCGGAACGGGCCGGCCTGGATGTCGACCTGAGCCATCACCGTGTCCTTGCGAACGTCGACGACGATGCCGCGCAGCCGGTTACGGGCCGAGGAGAACTCGGCGCCCGCGTCCGGGTCGCCGGCCTGGGCCCGGGCGAACACGGCCAGGTCGACCCCGTCGATCACCCGGTGGCCGTGCTCGTCGCGCCCGGCCGTCAGCCGCCCGGCGTCCACCCAGCGCCGGATGGTGTCGGCGCTGACGCCGAGCAGGTCGGCGGCCTCCCCGATCCGGTACGTCGTCACCCGCTCACCCTAGCGCCCGCAGATGCGAGCCCATAAGACCCCCACGCCATCATCTGCGCAGGAAAGGGGCGTCAACGTCAGCAGTTGCGGCAGCGAGCCCGAGACGCACCGCCTCCGCCCGTCTCGCCCCTCGCCCGTCTCGCCCCTCGCACGTCTCGGTCCCTCGGCGCCCTCGCCGCAAGATCGTGCTCGATTCAGGAAGTAGTGGCATCGGTGTGTTGGTGAGGCCACTACTTCCAGGATCGAGCGTGACCAACGGATGTGAGCCGCCCGAAGTCGCTCCCGGGGCCTGGCTGAGCACGGTGCTGGTCATCAGGACCCGCGCAACTACCCGGATGTTGCTGCCTCGCGCGCCTCTGAGGCAGCAACATCCGGGATGTTGTGACGATCTTGGCGCGGGGCGCGGGGCGCGGGGCGCGGGGCGCGGGGCGCGGGGCGCGGGGCGCGGGGCGCGGGGCGCGGGGCGCGGGGCGCGGGGCGCGGGGAGATCGGAG
>NZ_JBFBJW010000013.1:0-200579 GCF_040686315.1 Micromonospora sp. NPDC085948
CCCGCACCTGCTGGGTGAAGCACGCCGGCACGGGCCACCCGAGGGCGACCGACTGACCAGGATTGGCTCAGCCGCAGGCACCTAGAGGCGGACGGCACCACAACTCCATGATCGACCCAGTGGCGGACCTTGGTGCGCATAGCATCGCGGGAGGAGCTTTGGGGGTTGTGCACAGGGCCGATGGTTATCCACAGGGCGCTGGGTTGGGGTCGGGGGATGGCGACGTGTTGCTGCAGATTCATGCGGCATGGCAGAGCGTTTGTATCGATACTCGGAGTTACTCGCGGCCGGCCTCAGTCGGGAGCAGGTACGGGGGCTGGCTGAGCTGTCCCGCCTGCACCGGATGTCGCGAAGCATCTACGCGCCGTCGGCCGATCAGGCCGGACGCCTGCCAGCGATCTTCCGACGACTACCCGCCACCGCCGTCGTAGGCTTCCAAACGGGCGCGCAACTGCACGGCTTCGGCGACGCCCGCAGCCCCGACGTGCACGTGATCGTGCCGGCAGGGGAGAACGTCCCGCGCATTCGGGGCGTCATCACCCACGAGGCGGTTCTGCCGGTGCGCGACCCCGTACTGCTGGCCGGGGTGCCCTGTGCGCCCGCCTCCAGGTGCGCGGTGGACCTGGCCCGGTCGTTGCACCGGATGGACGCGATGCCGCTACTGGACCTTAGCCTTCGCGTAGGCGCCTGCCGGCCCGAGGAACTCCGGATCGAGGTCGATCGGCACGCTCGTCTGCGTGGAGTCTGTCAGGCGCGTGATCTCGTGCCGCGCGCCGATCCCCGGGCAGAGTGCCGGCAGGAGAGCCAACTCCGCCTAGTACTGATTGACGGCGGCCTGCCACCGCCGGAGCCGCAGATCTGGGTCTCGGACAGCAACGGGATCCCGCTCTACCGCCTCGACCTTGGTTACCGGCAACACCGCGTCGGTGTCGAGTACGACGGTTCGTCCCATCTGGACCGCGCCCGCCTCCGGCACGATCGCTCTCGAATGAACTGGCTCGCCGCCAATGGCTGGCGCATGCGCCACTTCACCGACCTGGACCTCTACCGTCGCCCCGCCCACATCATCAGAACCCTAATCCCCCTCCTCGCCCCCTAACCGAACCGCCAATCCGCTGCCCCGCCCGGCCCCGCCAGTCCCGCCCCGCCCCGCCCCGCCCCGGACCGCGCTGCCCTCGGCCGGCCAGTCGATCATGGAGTTATGGGGTTTTCCAAAGGTGCAAAAGTAACCACAAGCCCCACCACAACTCCATGATCGACCCGGGCAGTGGGCAGTGACGCGGGCGGGGCAGGGGGTGGGGGTGGGTGGGTGGGGCTTGGGGTGACGGGGGTCACGGGTCTTGGTGGTGGCGTGGTTGTTGGGGACGGATGGTGTGGACGACGTGGAGGGGGACGAAACCGGCAAGGGCTGGCTTGCGATGGTTTGCCCGCTGGACGCTCGCGTGGAGGATGGCAGCGGCGGGTGCTTACAGAACCCTTAACCCGGGCCTGCGACGGTATGCCGGGGCAGGCCGAACTCGGGGGAGCGGAAACGTGCGGGTGCTGGTGGCGGACGACGAGCGGTTGTTGGCGGACACGGTGGCCGAAGGGCTGCGCCGCCTGTCGATGGCCGTCGACGTCTGCTACGACGGCGACGGCGCGCTGGAGCGGATCGGGGTCAACCGGTACGACGTCGCGGTGCTGGACCGGGACATGCCCGGGCACACCGGCGACGAGGTGTGCCGCAGCATCGCCGACTCACAGGTCGGCACCCGCGTGCTGCTGCTCACCGCGGCGGCCGGCATCCGGGACCGGGTGGAGGGGCTCGGGCTCGGTGCGGACGACTACCTGACCAAGCCGTTCGCCTTCGCCGAACTGGTGGCCCGGGTGCAGGCTCTTGGCCGACGGTCCACCCCGGCGCTGCCACCGGTGCTCAGCCAGGACGGCCTGACGCTGGATGTGGGCCGGCACGTGGCCACCCGCGACGGCCGGCCGCTCACCCTGAGCCCGAAGGAGTTCGCCGTGCTGCACGTGCTGCTGCGGGCCGAAGGTCAGGTGGTCAGCGCCGAGGAGTTGCTGGAGCAGGCCTGGGACGAGTTCGCCGACCCGTTCACGAACGCGGTACGGGTCACCGTGATGACTCTCCGGAAGAAGCTCGGCGATCCGACGATCATTCACACGGTTCCGAAGGCCGGCTACCGGATCGGCGGTACGGCGTGAGCTGGACGCCGCGACGTCGGGTGCTGCTCGTGGGCCTGCTGGCACTGCTGACGGGGCCGGTGCTCCCGACGATGGGCAAATGGCTGGCCGGGGTGACCTGGGACTGGGGGCAGCAGTTCTGCGACGTTCCCCTGCCCGGGCTCAGCACGGTGTGCGCCGAGGTGCGGCCGGGGGCGTTCGTGCTGCCCCTGGTGGCCGTACTGCTGGTGAGCGTTTCGGTCCTGGCGGCGCTCTGGTTCGGCGCGATGTGGTGCCTGCGCCCGGTCCGTGACCTGGCCGGGCCGATCGCGCACGTTGGCCCGCAGAACCTCGGTCACCGGATCCGCCCTCGGGGGCGCGACGAGCTGGCCCGGCTGTCCCGGGCGATCGACGAGATGATGGAACGCATCTCCGCGGGGTACGAGGGCCAGCGGCGGTTCGCGGCGAACGCCTCGCACGAGCTGCGTACCCCGCTGGCGGTGCAACGGACGCTCATCGAGGTCGGCATGGCCCAGGCGCTCTCCGGTGAACAGTTGGAGCTGCTGACCGCCCAGCTGCTGGAGACCAACGAGCGCAACGAACGGCTGATCGAGGGTCTGCTGGCGCTCAGCGAGAGTGACCAGGGCCTGCGGTCGCGGATACCGCAGCGGCTCGACGCGATCGTCGAGGCGGTGCTCGCCGGCTACCAGGACCGTGCCCGGGAAGCTGCGGTCACCATGGACACCCATCTCGCGCCCCGGATCGTGGTGGGCGAACGGGTGCTGTTGGAACGCCTGGTCAGCAACCTGGTGGAGAACGGGATCAAGTACAACCGGCGGGGCGGCTCGCTGACCGTCGCGGTGAGTGGGGTGCCCGCGTTGTCCGTGGTCAACACCGGTCAGCCCGTGCCGGCCGAGGCGGTGGCCGGTCTCTTCGAGCCGTTCCGCCGGCTGACCCGGGACCGCACCGCGCAGGGCGGAGGCGCCGGTCTCGGCCTGGCCATCGCCCGCTCGATCACCCAGGCGCACGACGGGATCATCGCGGCCCGCCCCGCCGAGCACGGCGGCCTACGGGTCGACGTCCAACTACCCAATGTGACCTAGCGCTCCACACCCTCGCTCCGGGTCCGCGTACGGCGGATCCGACCCGTGGTGCGCGCGAAAGGAGAAACCGATGTCACGCACCGTTGCCCAGACCTGGGTCGATGTGGAGGAGGCCGCCCGCTGGCTCGCCGGCCGCGTGGTCCGGACACCCGTGCTGCGGTCTCCGGTGATCGACAGTTTGGCCGGGGCGCGCGTCCTGCTCAAGGCGGAGAACCTCCAGGACGGCGGCTCGTACAAGATGCGTGGCGCGCTGCGGGCGGTGGGCCGGCTCGCCGCGGCCGGCCACCGAGGGGTGATCGCGCAGAGCACCGGCAACCACGCGGTGGCGGTGGCGTTGGCGGCCCGGCAGCACGGGATCGCGGCGACCGTGGTGCTGCCGGTCGACGCGGCACCGACGAAGGTCGACCGGGCCCGCGCGGCGGGGGCGCGCGTGGTGTTCGCCGGCACCGGCGTCGAGGAGCGGGTGGCGGTGGCCAACGGGCTCAACGACGAGAGCGGCCACCCCGTCGTCGACGCGTACGACCACCCGGACGTCATCGCCGGGCAGGGTACCGCCAGCCTCGAACTGATCGAGGAGGCCGAGCGCGTCGGCACACCGCTGGACACGCTCGTCGTACCGGTGGGTGGTGGTGGCGGGGTCGCGGGCGCCTGCCTGGCCGCGGCCGGCAGGGGCATCGAGGTGTACGGCGTGGAACCGGTCGGCTGTGACTCGCTCGCCCGTAGCCTGGCGGCCGGTGAGCGTGTCCCGGTCGCGCCGGTGCCCACGATCGCGGACGGGCTGCGGCCGTCCTGTGTGGGTGAGTTGCCGTTCGCGATCGTGCGGAACGAGCTGCGCGGGGTCGTCCGGGTCGACGACGACGAGATCGGGGCGGCGTTCCGGCTGATCCTGACGGAGCTGAAGGTGCTCGCCGAGCCGTCCGGGGCGGCCGGTCTGGCCGGCGCGCTTCGGCTCACCTCCGAAGCTGGTCGGCAGCGGACCATCGGGGTGGTGCTGACCGGCGGGAACGTGGAGCCGGCGTTGGTGGCCCGGTTGCTGGTTCCGCCGCCCGCCGAGCTGCCGAGCAGGGAAGCGGTGGCGGCGTGAGCGCGCCGACGCGGATCGGAATCCTGTTCGGTGGACCGTCGGCGGAGCACGAGGTGTCCTGCGCGTCCGCGCTCGGGGTGGCTCGGGCGCTCGGCGGCGGCGGGTACCGCACGCTCGCCATCGGCATCACCCGCGGCGGCGGTTTCCGGCTGGTGCCCGACGCGCTGCTGGCGCAGTTGCGGGACCGGCCGGCCGGCGAGCGGGCCATCGACGACCGCCTCCAGGTGACCGGTCCGGCCGTCGAGTTGCGGGCCGGTCCGCGTCCGGGTGTCGTGCAGGTGTCCGCGGGCAACGCCCCCGGCGCGGTGCACGCCGAGCTGGACGTGGTCTTCCCGGTGCTGCACGGCCCGTTCGGCGAGGACGGTGTGGTGCAGGGGCTGTTGGAGTCCCTCAACGTGCCGTACGTCGGGTGCGGCATCCTCGCCTCCGCGGTGGGGATGAACAAGGTGGCGATGAAGCGGGCGCTGCGCGCCGAGGACATCCCCGTCACCCCGTACGTCGCGTTCGACGCGCACACCTACCGGGCGTCCGACGACCCGGAGAAGCTGGTCCTCGGGCTGCGTCGGCCGCTCTTCGTGAAACCGGCGAACATGGGTTCCTCGATCGGCATCTCCCGCGTCGGCGAGGGCGACGACCTGGCCGCCGCCGTGGAGGAGGCGCTGCGCCACGACCAGCTCGTCCTGGTCGAGCAGGGGGTCACCGGCCGGGAGTTGGAGTGTGCGGTGCTCGGTGGCTGGCGTCCGGAGGCGTCGGCGGTGGGCGAGGTGCGGGTGGCCGGCGGGTGGTTCGACTACCAGCAGAAGTACTTCGGCGACGCCGACCCGATGATCGTCCCCGCCGTGTTGCCGGACGAGGTGACCGCGCGGGTCCGCGAGCTGTCGCTGCGGGCGTTCGCCGCGATCGGCGGCTGGGGTCTGGCCCGGGTCGACTTCTTCTACGACGAAAGGAGCGGTGAGCTGTACGTCAACGAACTGAACACCATGCCCGGATTCACGGCGCACTCGATGTATCCGAAGGTGTGGGCGGCCGCCGGTGTCGGGTACCGGGAGGTGGTGGACCGACTCGTCGAGTTGGCCCGTACCCGGCACGCGGAACGGACCGCCAACACCGGGGGGAGCGTCCGATGATCCTGCTCTCCGATCCCCGCGTGGCCGCGGTGCCCAGCGCCGACGACGGTGACCCGTTCGTGGACCTGCGTGAGCTGCCCGAGTTGCGGCTCGACGGCCGCGCGGCCGACCCGGCCGGGGCGTACGCCCGGCTGCGCGCCGCGGTCGTGGACCGCCTGCTGGCCGCGCAGCGTGCCCTGCCGGCCGGGATGCGTCTGCTGGTGGTGGAGGGATACCGGCCGTACCGGGCGCAGTTGGCCATCTTCACCGGCTACCGGGACGAGCTGCGCCGACGGCACCCGGACTGGTCCCCGCAGCGGCTGCACCGGGAGACCACCAAGTTCGTCTCGCCGGTCGAGGTGGCCCCGCACAGCACCGGCGGGGCGGTGGACCTGACGCTCTGCACCGACGACGGTGTGGAACTCGACCTGGGTACGGCCATCGACGCGACCCCGGAGGACAGCGACGACGCCTGTTTCACCGACGCGCCCACGATTTCCGCCACGGCCCGACGGCACCGGCAGATCATGGTGGACGCTCTCGGCGGCGCGGGGATGGTGAACTACCCGACCGAGTGGTGGCACTGGTCGTACGGCGACCGCTACTGGGCGCTGATCACCGGGGCGCCGCGCACCCGGTACGGGCCGGTGGACCTGGCCGCCGCCCGATCGGTGCCCGTTCCGGCTGAACGGTAGGGCGCTCCCGTCCGTACCAGGGGAGGAAGGACACCACCGAGGACGGGAGTGACGTCGATGAGGGTGCAGCGCAGGCACGTGCTGGCAGCGACCGTGGCGGTGCTCGCCGCGGCGGGCGTGGCGGTGGGGACCAACTTCGGCTTCGCCGACACCGCCCCGGCACGGTCGACCGTCTGCTCCGGCTCGGTCACCTTCTCGGCGGAGGGCGGTGCGCCGGCGGCGACCAGCGACCGCTTCCCGGTGGGTACCCGACTGCGGGTCACCAACCTGGACAACAACCGGGCGGCCACCGTGACCGTAACCGGCCCGTCGGGCAGTTGTGTGCTGCTCAACGCGGCCGCCATGGAGCTGGTCCGGGAGCCGGGCAAGAACGTGATCCGCCGCAACGTGGTGGAGCGGTTGGACGGTAGGGCGCCGTCGGCCGGGCAGTCGACCGCCGGCACGATCCGCCCCGGTGCGGCATCTCCCGGGGCGTCGGGTGCGGCTCCCCGCTCGGCGTGCTCCGGGGCGATCACCTTCTTCGCTGAGGGTGGCGCGCCGGCGGCGACCAGCGGCCAGTTCCCGGTGGGCACCCGGTTGCGGGTGACAAACCTGGACAACAACCGGGCGACCACGGTGACGGTGACCGGCCCGTCGGGCAGTTGTGTGCTGCTCAACTCCGCCGCGATGGACCAGATCCGCGAGCCCGGCAAGAACCTGGTCCGCCGCAACACCGTCGAGGTGCTGCGCTGAGGCCGGCCCTCAGTCGGACTGCCAGGTGCCGTCGTCGCGGACCCGGGCGGGGGCGCGGCCGAGCAGCAGCGTGGTGAGCGCCGCGTCGATGGTGTCGCCGAGGAACCACTCGCCGGCCTGGTCGAGGGCGAAGACCCGGCCGCGCTCGTCCACCGCCAGGATGCTGTCCTGTTGCTCGGTGCCGATCGGAAAGAGTCGTACGCCGAGCACCGCCCCGAAGTCCGCGAGGGTGTCGGCGGTGTGCGCGACGGTGTGTGGGCGGATGTCGAACCGGGAGATCCACACCTGCTCGCCGCGACCGCGTCGGGCACCGACCAGGCTGGGGAACGCGGTCAGCGCCTCGACGGCGGCGGGGAAGACCGCGTGCTGGTGGGCCACCCCCCGCACCGCGGTGACGTCCCGCACGGCCGCGGCAGCCATGATCTGATCGCCGATGTGTGGTCGCCAACCCGCCGCGACCAGCGCGTTGGCGACCTCCGCCGGGAAGCGGCCAGGGTCGGGGTCGGGTTCCGCCGGGGCACGCCAGGTCTCGGTGTACGCCCGTGCCGACTCCGGCAGGACGTTGGCGCGCACCAGGAACGTGATGCACGAATCGCAGGGCAGCTCGGCGGGGCCGCCAGCCGGGTCACCCGGCTCCCGGACCCGGAAGATCTCGAACCGGGCGTCCGCCAGCAGTGCCGCCGCCTCGGCCCGCCCCATCGGCGCGATGCCCTCGGCGGCCCGGCGGTGGTCGTACTCGTGTAGGACGTCGGAGACCACGATCAGCTCGGCGTGGGCGTCGCCCCCGCGGACCAGGTCGCCCGGGGGCAACTGGTCGAGGTAGGTGCGGACCAGCGGGTGATGGTTGAGCGGGACGGCCGCCCTGGTGCCCTGGGCCGTCCAGATCCGGCCTTCGAGGGTCAGGTGCGCGGTGGTGTTCGGGGTGGCGATCCGATGGATCTCCCGGACCAGCAGACTCGACGGGTCGACGGTGCGGGGAGCGCTCGGCCCGGCCGGCTGGCTGCGTCGGTACAGATCCGCCACCACGTCGCTCGGCACCCGCGGCCAGGTGGTGACCTTGCCGGTCTGCTTGTCGATGACCGTCGTCGGCAGGTCCCCGGGGATCGTGCGCACCTCGGTGGGGACGACGGAGGTGATGACGAAGCCGAGGTCGAACTCGTCGACCATCGCCGTGCACTCGTGGCCGAGGCGCTGCGAGTCGCGGCGGGCCCAGGTGGCCGCGAGCTGCTCGGCCTGCTGACGGTCGATCACACTCTGAAACTACCGGATTACACGAATCGATGGCGGCCGGTATGGTGCTGCTCTACCGACGGTGACGGGAGGGGCAGCGGTGAGCGAACACGCGGACCGGCACGCCAACCGCGAGCTACGGGCCAGATTCGACGACGTGTACGGGCAGTACCAGCAGCTCAGGTCCGGTTTGGACGACTTGCAGACGCGCCTCGCCGAGTTGCGGGTGACCCGGCGGTCGGCCGACGGCCAGGTGACCGCAACCGTGGGCGCCCAGGGTCAGTTGATTGAGGTCGAGGTGACGCCGGCCGTCTACCGCGAGCGGGACGCCGCGGCGCTCGGCCGGAAAATCACCGAAACGATCCGGAGCGCCGCGACCGCCGCCGCCGACGCCACCCGTGACCTCGTCGCCGAGGTTATGCCGGCCGGCTCCGGGTCGGCGGACTTCCTGCGCACCGGAGATTACGCCGCGCTGCTCGGCCGGGCCGACACCGTTCTCGGCCGGGGCGCGGGGCAGCCATGACCGACGGACAGCTCTGGCTCGACCCGTCCCGCGCCCGCAGCGGCGGTGCCGACCTGGCGCTCGCTGGTGAGGCGGTAGCGGCCCGACGAGCGGCGGAAGGCGGCGCGATCGAGGCCGCCAGCGGCGCCCGGCCGTGGGGTCGCGACGACATCGGCGCCGCGTTCGAGCGCAACTACCGCGGGTTCGAGCAGACCGTGCTGCGGGCCTGGGCGGGCGTCGGGCACCGGCTCACCGAGTTGGGCGGCGACGTGGTCCGCGCCGTCGACGCGAGCGTGCAGACCGACGGGGGCAGCGCGGCCCGGTTCGGTCGGGCCGCCGACAGGCGCTGACGGCCGGCGACTGCGATGAGTGTGCTGCCGAGCCCGATTCCGCACCCGCTGGACCACGCACCCTGGGACGTGCCGGGCTGGATCTACGAAGCCCTGGACTGGGTGGTCGGCGTGCAGTGGCCGGAGGGCAACGAGCGGGCGGTCTGGGACGTCGCCGACCAGTGGTACGCGATCGCCGGCGTCCTCTCCGGCCCGTACACCGATGCCGCCACGGCCGCCGCCGACGTGCACGACGGGTACGGCCGTGTCGGGGCGGTCGACGCGGCGTTCGAGGCGGCCTGGCGGGCGATCGCCGAGGGTGCCGACGCCCCGCTGCCCGTGCTCCTCGCGGTCACCGCCGACCTGGGTCGGCTGGTCGAGGAGTGCGGCTGCGACATCGAGGGCGCCAAGCTGGAGGTCTGGATCGAGCTGGGCATCCTGGTCGTCGAGTTGCTCGCGGTCGCGGTCGCGGCGGTGCTCACCGCGGGTGCGGCAAGCCCGGCGGCCGGCGCGGCCATCACCGCGACCCGGCTGCTGGTGCAACAGATCTTCAAGCGGCTGATGGGCCAACTCGCCAGCAAATCCCTCAAACACGGGCTCAAGGAGGCCGGCGAGCGGGCGGCCAAGGAGGTCACCCGGGGTGGTGTGCGCGGTTTCGCCAGGCGGGCCGGCCGGGAGGGACTGGAGGAAGCCGCCGAGGAGGCCGGGGTCACCCTGGCCACCCAGGCGTACCAGAACTCCACCGGGCGGGCACACGGCCTGGACCTGACCGACCTCGGCGCGTCGGCGGTCGGTGGCCTCGCCGGCGGGGCGGTGGCGCCGCTGGCTGGGCTGGGCCGACACGCGACCGGGCGGGTGGCGCGGGTCGGGGAGCACCTGGGGCGGGAGATGACCGGCGAGGTGCTCGCCGACAGCGCTGCCAGCCTGGCCACCGGTCAGGGACTGACCTCCCTGGAGGACGTGGCGCGCGCCGCCGCCTCCGGGGCCACCGGTTCGGCCACCGGGCAGACCGACCACGCGCTGCGCGCCCGGCTCGACGCGCAGGCCGACGCCCTCGCCGGGGCGTCGTTCACCGGCCCCTCCCTCCCTTCCGTGGCACCGGTCGCCGGCGATCCGTCCGCCTCGGGGACGTCCCGGCCGGCCGATGCTTGGGCGGGTACGGCCACGTCGGCAGCGGGTGTGGGATCGTCCACGGTGGCCGCGAGCGCGGCGGGTTCGAATGGCATGGTCTCGGCTCCGAGCATCCCGGCGCAGGCGACGCCCCTCGCCGCCACGTCGCCACCGGACCACGGGTTGCCGCCGCGCGTCGATTCGCCGGGCGTCTCCACGGCGCAGCCGACCGCCACCGCCGTGGACCTGCACGTGTCGACACCACCGTCGGTCAACGCGCTGTCCGACGTGGACACCCCGATGCCGTCGACGGAGGGGCCTCTCCTGAAGGAGGCCAGCGCCACACCCACGATCGCGGCCGATCCGACGCCGTCGTCGGCGGCCGCCGACCCAAGGCCGTCGCCGGTGGCAGCTCCCGGGCAACCGTTGGCCGTTGCTCCCGGAGTCTCGCCGATGGCGGCTCCCGGGATGCCGTCGCCGGTCGGTCCCGGGGTCTCGCCGGTGGCCGCTCCTGGGCTGTCGTCGGCAGTCGCTCCCGGGCTCTCGTCGGTGGCCGCACCCGTGGCCGGGGCCTTCGCGCCGACCAGCGGGCCGGCCACCGGGCCGACCAGCGGGCCGACCAGCGGGCCGACCAGCGGGCCGACCAGCGGGCCGGCCACCGGGGTCGCGCCGGGCCACGTCGGCAACCCGCCGCACGCCACCACCTACGGCCCGGTCGCCTGGTCACTGTCGACCGCCACGCCGACGCCGACGACCACCGCCGGCCCGACAGCGCCGGTCACCGTCGCCAACCCGGAGGTGGGACGACTGCTCGCCCCGGCGCGGGAGCGGCGCGCGCCGGATCATCCGGCCCGGGGCAGGGCGTCCGTCCCCGCCGAGGTCGTGGCGTTCGGCGATCCGGTGACGCCCACGACCGACACCATCGACTGGTACGCCGCGCAGTGGGCCGCCGAGGCGGAAGCCGCCGAGCGGCGGCGCTACCACGGCCACCACCAAACGCAGCGGACCGGGTTCGAGCGCAATCGCCGGCAGGCCGAGGCCACCCGACTGCGCGCCCGGGCCGCCGAGCACGATCGCCGGGCCACCGAGTACGCCGCCTACGCCCGACAACTGCACCAGGCTGGTCACCGGCAGTGGGCCGACGGCTGGCAGTGGGCCGCGAACGACGAGACACAGGCGTACGCCCAGTGGCGTGACCTGGCGGACGCGGTGCTGGCCGGCACCACGGCGCCGCCGGTCGTGGACATCGGCGCCACCGCCTTCGAACACGCCAACCGGGACGTCGGCGCGCTCGCACTCGGCGCGGTGGAGACCTCCGGTCCGTCCCGGCTCACCGGCGACGACACACCCCCGCCGATCGACGACTCCCGGCCGTACGGGCAGCCGGGAGGACTGCGTCCACCGCTCGCCCTGCACCAGGTCGACGTCGAACGGCAGATGCCCCGCGAGTCGGACGGCACCGTCACCCGCACCGCCGATCCCCGCCGGGGCGGCTGGTTCCGGCTGTTGAACGACGGAGGTCCCAGGGCCGACGCCACCCGGGGCATCAACTGCCTGGACTGCACGCTGTCGATGTTCGAAACCTGGGTGCACGGCCGGCCGCGGGTGTCGGCCCCGCGCACCTTCGACGGCTACCTGGACGGGGACATCCGACGCCCGATCCGTGGTGAAGCAGGCGGCCCGGGCCGGGTCGAGGACGTGACCGGCGGGCGCTTCCAGCGGCTCCTCGCCCCGCCGTCCGGGCAACGCTCGTACGGCGAGCAGGCACGGCAGGCCGCCGACCGGAGCTACCGCAACCTGCACGACCAACTGTTGCTGGGCGGCCACGGCAGCTACGCGTTCCTGGTCACCGAGTGGCCGCACGGCGGTTCGCACGCGTGGGTGGCGCTCAACCAGAACGGCACGGTGCTCTACGTCGACCCGCAGAACGGCGTGGTCCGGGACCGGCCGTTGTACCCCGACGTGGTCGGCATCGACTCGCTGGTACTGGGCGGCGACGGCCGGCCGATGCCGCTCAGCGGGCTGCCCCGCGGCCGGTTCAGTGAGCGGCCCGACCTGCCGAACCACCCGTCGGCGGACGGCGACGGCGGCCACGGCGACCCGTACATCAACCGGATGTATCTGCTGCTGGACGGTCCGGGCTCGGTGAGTGCGGGCGACGGCGAGCCCGCCGAGGACTCGTCCGGCGCTGTCCCGCGGCAGCCGCCGGCAGGTGACAGCCCGGCCCGGGTCGTCTCGATGGCCGCCAGTCTGGACGAGATCTTCACCGCCGGCGTGAGTCCGGCCGAGTTCGCGGAGGTGGTCGACCCGCCCAGCCTTCGTCGGCTGGTCCCGGAGTTGGACGACGCGTCGGCGCGGGATGTGGTGCGGCTGTTCGCCGACGGCCGGGTCCGCGACGTGCTCGACAGCATTGGGCGGGAGCCGCCCGCGAACGAGCCAGGGCTGGCCGAGAGCCTGACCCGGCAGCTGGTGCGGCATCCAGATCTCGCACGTCTGATCCTGTCCACGCCCGAACTCGCGAACTCGCTGACCGCGCGCCCGTTGACCCTCTATCACCTGGCGAGTCATCAGCAGGCCATCGACGTCCTCGCCGAGGTGCTCGACGACGTCGCCCGGCAAGAGGCTGCCGGCCTGGAGGCATCGACGCCCCCGGGTCGGACTGACAGAGATGTAGGCCGTCCACAGCCAACGCCGCTGACTGATGACCAGCGGCAGACCAGCTTGAGCATTCAGATCCCGGATGATCCGGTAGTCCAGCCCGGTTTTGACAAGCGCCGTCAGGCTGACGCGACCTATCGCGAGCAGTATCTCGACAATCTCTATGCGGCGGCGGTCGATGCGCAGGCGGAGCTGAACCAGTTGGCGGTATCGCTCGCACACGTGGACGATCGTCTCGTCGGTGAGCCTGGCTGGCGCGTTCAACCCAAGATTCGTTCTCGAGCCGAGGACAAGGTGGACAAATACCAGGGCGACACGTCTAAGTTGCTCGATCTGGCTGCCGCAAAGGTCGAGTTTCGCAACCTCGACGACCTCTACGCCGCGCTCGAGCGGATACGGGACCACCCTGACGTTGCGATCGTGAGTTTCCAGGACCGCTTCATGTCTCCCCAGGACAGCGGCTACCGGGACGTGCAGCTCGTACTGCGAACACGTAACGACCACCTTGCCGAGTTCCGTCTGCACCTGGCTGCGCTTGACGCCGTGGCGGTCTGGGAGCATGCGCTGTATGAGGTACGCCGCGATGTGGATGCCCTGGCCCGAGCCCAGGGCCGAGCCTTGACGAGGCGCGAGGGAGCGATCGCAGAGGGGATCCTTCAGCGCGAGCAACAGTTGTTCTGGCAGGCATTGCAGTCGACCTACGAGGGGAATGCTTGATGACCCAGATGCCAGGCCTGGTGCTGCCGTCCTACTACCTTTATTACCAGTCGCCGGTGAAGATCGTAGAGACGCCCGACGGTGGTGTCAGGGTGTGGCGGGTTGCCATCGATACTGGCGGCTGGCACGAGAAAAATGACCTGTTCGCCGAGATCGTCTTCGATGTCGGGGGAGAGGTTTTCCGGCGGACGCCTGAAGAATTCGTGCAGGAGGTAGAGCGCTTCCGGGCTCACCATCTCGAGGGCGAGGGGCCGATCTTCGCTCTCTACGACACCTTGCAGGCGGTCAGGGAGGTAGCAAAGGCCGAGAATCGTCATCTGACGCCGAAGGAGCAGGCCATCATTCGTGGTATTCGGCAGCGGACCTTTGTCATGTTCGAGGAGCAGCTTCGCGCGGCGGGCGATCCTGGCGCGGACCCCGAGATAGCGAGGGCGGAGGCCAGCGGCGGATAGGGCCTTGCCTGGCGGTGGGTTGCCGTTGTCGTCCGGAGCGGACGGCGTGGGTGGCGGCCGACCGGGTCGAATAGCATCGACGGATGGCGAGTTCCGACCCGCAGAGCAAGTGGCCCAACCTCTGGGCGTGGCCGGTGGGCATCCTGATCGGACTGGCGATCGGCATCCCCTCGTTCGGCTCGACCGGCGGCGTGGCCTTCGGTGTGGCCCTCGGCATTGCCTTCGCGATGGCCCTCGGCGCGGCGAAGGGGCGAACCGATGGCGACCCCGCGAAGGGTGGCCCGGACGGTGGTGCCGCCCGGGACGGTACCGAAGGTCGGCGGCGAGGGTGATCGACTCGGGTTCGGCGATGTCGGGCATTCGCCGCCGTGGGACAGCCCGACGTCAATGACGTCGAGTGGATCATGGCGAGCGGTGGCCTCGACGCCGAGGGACGTGGCGACGCCGGGCAGTGTTGCCGAGGCGGTGGCCGTACAGGAGGAGTTGCGGCCGCTTGTCGACCTGGTCGGGCCGGGGCCCAGCGCACCGGAGACGGTGGCCGGCCTGGATGTCGCGTACTCCCAGGGTGGTGACCTGCTGGCGGCGGCCGTGACGGTGCTGGATGCCCGGACGTTGGTCGTGGTGGACTCGGCGGTCTGTGTGGGGCGGCCGGCGTTCGATTACGTGCCGGGGCTGTTCGCCTTCCGTGAGTTGCCTGCGTTGCTCAGCGCATTGGACCGCCTGGCCACGATCCCGGATCTGCTGGTGTGCGACGGGCACGGGTTGGCGCATCCGCGTCGGTTCGGGCTCGCCTGCCACCTCGGCGTGGTCACCGGGTTGCCCGCGATCGGGGTGGGCAAGACGCCGCTGGTCGGGACGTGGGATCCGCCGGCCGCCGAGCGGGGTGCCTGGTCGCCGCTGCTAGACGGTGGTGACGTCGTCGGCCGGGTGCTCCGCACCCAGGACGGCGTGAAGCCGGTCTTCGTCAGCGTCGGACATCGAATGAGCCTGGAGAACGCGACCGCGCAGGTGCTCGCGTTGACCCCGCGGTTCCGGCTGCCGGAGACCACCCGCACGTCCGACCGACTCTGCCGCGACGCCCTCTCCCGGGCGGAGCACCCGCACTGACCCGACGTCCTGCCCGGAGTGAAACCACGTGTGAGCAGGTCGTCGGGCCGGGTCCGAAACCGTAACGCGGCACACGTCCGGGCCGCTCTGTGACCGGCGGGGTGGATGGGGCGGTAGTAGCCTGGCCCGCGGACCCCACCCGGGGAGACGGCGAGGTGATCATGACGGTGCGTCGACGCGCGGCACGGCTCGCGGCGGTCTGCGGTCTGGTGGGCGGCCTGGTGATGCTCGGCGCGTCGCCCGCGCTGGCCGAAGGCGACTCGGTCCGGGTGGGTGCGGCCAGCAGCTTCACCGCCGGTGGTTCCGCCCAGGGGGTGAACGTGGCGGTGCGCAAGCGCACCGACGGCTGCGTCCTGCTGCGTACCGGAGTGGTTCTCAACCTGGGGGGTCTCCAGCCGGACCAGGTGAAGGTCGAGGTCAACGCGGGCAGGCAGTGGCTCCCGGTGGCGGTGAGCGGCGGTGGCGGCAACGTGGGGACCGTGCAGACGACGCCTTTGAAGCCCACCCTGTGCAAGGGCAAGGGCATCACCGTGCGGTACCGGGTGACCTTCGATGCGGCTGTCCCGGGTGGCCGGCTCATCGTGATCGGCGTGGGCTTCAACGCGGCCGGTCTGGAGCTCGGCCGGGGCAGCGACACGGCGAAGGTGAACGGCGCGCGGGTCACCCCCTCGCCGACGCCGTCGAAGAAGGCGACGCCCACCCCGAGTCCGACCGACGTCGCGATTGTCGACGACGCGGTGACGCCGGCCGCGCTGGCCGGCACCTCTGGTGCGCCGGACACCTCGGCGGCCGCCGCGGCCTCGTCCGGCACCTCGCCGGTGATGATCTTCGGCATCGTCATGGTGGCGATCGGGTTGCTGCTCATCGTGCTGCTGTTCCGTCGCTCGCGCCAGGATCGCCGGCCGTCCGACGAGCCGACCGGCACGCTGCCGGGCAACCCCGGCGGCACCACCTACCGGGCCGGCGGTGGGTCGCCGGCCACGCCCGGTCGCCCTGGCCAGGTGTACGGCCAGCAGCCGCCGCCCGCCGGTCCGGGCGCCGCGCCACTCCCACGCCCGGGCGCCATGCCATTCCCGCGCCCGGCCGCGGGTCCGGGTGCTGTGCCGTCCCCGCCCCCGGCCGCCGGTGGCGTCTACGGTGCTCGGCCCGCAGCAGGTGCGCCCCCGGAGGCGACGCAGCCGATGCCGGGAGCGCCGGAAAACCGCCAACCGCCCGGGGATCCGCCCCCCGACGATGGTGGTCGCACGGTGATCATGCCCCGGCTCCCCGGCTGAGCGGGGCTCGACCCCGGCCCTCCGTTACGCTCAGGCTCGGTGTCTACCTGCGGCCAAGGAGTGGAACACGTGTCTGATCTGTCCCAGATTGTGAAGGCGTACGACGTCCGAGGGACGGTGCCGGACCAGTGGGACGAACGGGTCGCCGAGGCGCTGGGAGCCGCGTTCACGCAGCTGCTCAACGCCACCGAGGAGCCGGGTGACGCGGTGGTCGTCGGGTACGACATGCGCGCCACCTCGCCCGGACTGGCCGCCGCGTTCGCCGCCGGCGTACGGGCCGAGGGCCGCTCGGTGATCGAGATCGGGCTGGCCTCCACCGACCTGCTCTACTTCGCCTCCGGCTCGCTCGACCTGCCCGGCGCGATGTTCACCGCCAGCCACAACCCCGCCCAGTACAACGGCATCAAGATGTGCCGCTCCGGCGCGCGCCCGATCGGCCAGGAGAGTGGTCTGGCGGAGATCCGGGAGCGGGCCCAGGCGCTGCTGGACTCGGGCGAGGCCCGCCCCGCCGGTACGCCCACCCGGCCGGCCGAGCGGCGCGACCTGCTGCCCGACTATGCCGGCTACCTGCGCAAGCTGGTCGACCTCTCGGGCATCCGGCCGTTGAAGGTCGTCGTCGACGCCGGCAACGGGATGGGTGGCTTCACCGTCCCCACCGTGCTGGGCGACGCCGCTCTGTCGCCGCTGCCGCTGGAGATCGTTCCGCTCTACTTCGAGTTGGACGGCACCTTCCCCAACCACGAGGCCAACCCACTGGATCCGGCGAACCTGGTCGACCTCCAGCGCGCGGTGGTGGAGCACGGGGCCGACATCGGGTTGGCCTTCGACGGTGACGCCGACAGGTGCTTCGTGGTGGACGAGCGTGGCGAGCCGGTCTCGCCGTCGGCGATCACCGCCCTCGTCGCCGCACGGGAGTTGGCCAAGCACCCCGGCTCCACAGTGATCCACGGCCTGATCACCTCCAGCGCGGTCGCGGAGATCATCCGTGAGCACGGTGGGAAGCCCGTCGTCGCCCGGGTCGGGCACTCCTTCATCAAGGCGGAGATGGCCCGGACCAACGCTGTCTTTGGCGGCGAGCACTCCGCGCACTACTACTTCCGGGACTTCTGGTTCGCCGACACCGGGATGCTCGCGGCGATGCACACCCTGGCCGCGCTGGGCGAGCAGTCGCTGCCGCTGTCCGTGCTGGCCGGCGAGTACGAGCGCTACATCGCCTCCGGCGAGATCAACTCGACGGTGGCCGACCAGGCGGCGGCGGTGGCCGAGGTGCGGGCCGCGTACCCCGACGCGGTGACCGACGAGATGGACGGCCTCACTCTGCGGTTCCCCGACGGCGCGTGGTTCAACCTGCGCGCCTCCAACACCGAGCCGCTGCTGCGGCTCAACGTCGAGGCGCCTACCCGCGAGCGGATGGTCTCGCTCCGGGACGACGTGCTCGACCGCGTTCGCCGATAAGATCGCCTGCGCCGGTCGGCACCGCCGCCGGTCAAGCCGCACACCCGGTCGGTACCGCCGCCGGTCAAGCCGCACACGTGGAAGGAGCCGTGCCATGGCCCTGGATCCGCAGTTGCTCGAGATTCTCGCCTGTCCGGACACGCACCACGCCCCGCTCACCTACGACGCCGAGGCGCAGACGCTCACCTGCACGGAGTGTGGCCGGATCTTCGAGGTCCGCGACGACGTGCCGGTGCTGCTGCTCGACGAGGCGCGCGGCGGCCCGGGGCAGTCCTCATGATCGACGGTACGGCCGGGGTCAGCGGTCGTCGCGACGCCGACGAGGCCCTGCTCGACAACCCGGAGGCGCTGGCCGAGCACGACCCGGGCGGCATGCTCCGGCACACGGCGTCGGCCGGTGCGCAGGTTCGCGAGAGCGCGGCTCTGGCCGCCGAGGCGAACCTGGCGGTCCTCGCCGACGACGGGCGTCCCCGAGCCGTCGTCATCGCCGGTATCGGCACCGCGGGGCGTACCGGGGACGTGTTGGCCACTGTCGCCGGTCCGCGCTGCCCGGTCCCGATCATCGGGCACCGCAGCGCGGGCGTACCCGGCTGGGTGGGCGCGGCGGACGTGGTGATCGCGGTGAGCGCGTCCGGTCGTAGCCCGGAGGCGCTCGGCGCGGCCGAGGCGGCGCACCGGCGGGGTGCCCGGCTGGTCGCCGTGGGTGCCCCCGACTCGCAGTTGCAGTCGATCGCCGAGCAGGCCCGGGCGCCGTTCATTCCGGTGCCCCGGCGTGCCCCGGCCCGAGCCAGCCTCTGGGCGCTCACCATTCCGGTCCTGCTCGCGGCTCGTTCGCTCGGGCTCGTGAAGGTCAACGAGGCGGACCTGGCGGAGACCGCGGCCCGGCTCGACGCGGACGCCGACCGCTGCCGTTCCGCCGCGGAGTCCTTCGTCAACCCGGCGAAGTCGCTGGCCCTGGGCCTGGCCGGCTCGATCCCGATCGTCTGGGGTTCGTCCCCGCTGGCCACCGTGGCCGCCCGCCGGTTCGGCGACACCCTGTCGGCCAACGCCCGCTACCCGGTGGTCACCGGGGCGCTCGGCGAGGCCGGCCGGGGCCGGGTCGGGCTGCTCGACGGCGTCTTCGGCGGCCTGGCCGAGGGCGAGCGGGACATCTTCGCCGACCGGGCGGAGGACGACGGCGAGGGCACCCGGCTGCGGCTCGTGCTGCTGCGCGACGGCGGGCTCAACGCCGAGGACGACACCGACGAGCCGCTGGCCGTCGAGGAGCGCCGCGCGGACGCGGTGCAGACCCTCGCCGAGCGCCGTGGCGTGCGGTGCGACGTGGTGACGGCCGAGGGCGGCTCTGCCCTGGAGCGGCTGGCCTCGCTGATCGCGGTCCCGGATTTCGCCTCGATCTACCTCGCTCTGGCACACGGGCTGGACCCGATGGCCGTACCGGCCATCACCGAGATGAAGGAGCTGTCGAACCAGTGAACGAACGTAGGGGGCGGTGCGTCATGCGCGGACCGGTTGGCTTCGTGCGGCGAAGCGGAGCGGTGGCATGAGCGCGAACGGTGGGACGAAGGCGATTGTCGCCGCCCTGCTGGCCAACATCGGCATCGCCGTCACCAAGTTCGCAGCGTTCCTGCTGACCGGCTCGTCGTCGATGCTGGCCGAGTCGGTCCACTCGGTCGCCGACTCCGGCAACCAGGGCCTCCTGCTGCTCGGCGGCAAGCGGGCTAAGCGGGCGGCCACCCCGGAGCACCCGTTCGGGTACGGCCGGGAGCGCTACATCTACGCGTTCATCGTGTCCATCGTGCTGTTCAGCATCGGTGGCCTGTTCGCCCTCTACGAGGCCTACCACAAGTGGGCGCACCCACACGGCATCACCAAGTGGCACGCGGTGCCGGTGATCGTGCTGGTAGCGGCGATCATCATGGAGTCGTTCTCCTTCCGGACCGCCATCAAGGAGTCCAACCACGTCCGGGGCAACCAGTCCTGGGTGCGTTTCATCCGCCGCGCCAAGGCGCCGGAGTTGCCGGTGGTGCTCCTGGAGGACTTCGGCGCGCTCGTCGGTCTGGTGTTCGCGCTGTTCGGTGTCGGCCTGACGCTGATCACCGGCAACGGCCGGTGGGACGCCGCGGGCACCGCGATGATCGGCATCCTGCTTGTCGTCATCGCCGTGGTCCTGGCCATCGAGACGAAGAGCCTGCTGCTCGGTGAGGGCGCCGAGGCGTCCGACCTGGCCACCATCGAGCGGGCCGTCACCGACGGCCCCGAGGTGGAGCGGATCATCCACATGAAGACGCTCTACCTGGGCCCGGAAGAGCTGATGGTGGCCGCCAAGATCGCCGTTCCGGAGTGGGAGAGCGCCCACGACCTCGCGCGGGGCATCAACGCCGTGGAGGCGCGGATTCGCGCCGCGGTGCCGATCGCCCGGGTGATCTACCTGGAGCCGGACGTCTACAGTGCCGCCGCCGCCGAGGCCGGCACCGGCGCGGCGGCCGACACGGCCGTGCCGCAGGACGCCTCGGGCGAGGCGGCCGGGCGGCCCGGGGGCTGACCTGTGGAGCCACTCTACGGACCGATTCGCGACTACGCCTGGGGTTCCCGCTCGGCCCTCGCACTCCTGCAGGGTCGGGTGGTGCCCAGCACGGGGCCGGAGGCGGAGCTGTGGCTGGGCGCCCACCCGGGCGCTCCGGCCAGAGTGGACCGCTCCGGCCTGCGGGTGAGCCTCTGCGACCTGGTGCGGGACGAGCCGGGGCAGTGGCTCGGTCAGCGGGTCTCCGAGCGATTCGGCGGCCGGCTGCCGTTCCTGCTCAAGGTGCTCGCCGCCGATGCTCCGCTGAGTCTGCAGGCCCACCCGGACGCCGAACAGGCGCGGGCGGGCTACGCGGCCGAGGCCGGGCGTCCCGAGGGACAGCGCAACTATTCCGACCCGCACCACAAGCCGGAGTTGCTCGTCGCACTCACGCCGTTCGAAGCGCTGTGCGGTTTTCGGGATCCGGTGGAGTCGGCCGAGGCGCTCGCCGCGTTCGGTGTACCGGAGTTGGCGCCGGTGGTCGCCGCGTTGCGGGCCGGGCCGCCGGGGTTGCGCACGGCGGTGCGGACGCTGCTCGGCTGGCCGGTCGCCGAGCGTCCCGAGCTGCTGGCCTCGGTGACGGCAGCGCCGGTCGACGGCCCGGACGCGGAGTTGGCCCGCCGGCTGGCCACGGCGTACCCGGCGGATCCGGGCGTGCTGGTGGCGTTGCTGCTGCACCACCTGCGGCTGGTGCCGGGGGAGGCGATCTGGATGCCCGCCGGCAACCTGCACGCCTACCTGAGTGGCTGTGGCGTGGAGATCATGGCGGCCAGCGACAACGTGCTCCGGGGTGGGCTGACCCCGAAGCGGGTGGACGTCGACGAGTTGCTGCGGGTGCTTCGCTTCGAGGTGCTCGACGAGCCGGTGCGAGCTGCGCTGCCGGTGGGTCCGGGTGTCGAGTGTTGGCCGGTGCCGGTGGATGATTTCGCGCTGCACCGGGTGCGGGTGGGCGCGGCGGTGCCCTTGGTCACACTGCCGTTGCCCGGCCCCCGGGTGGTGCTCTGCGCCGGTGGCGCGGTCACCGTGGACGACGGCGCCGGTGCGGTGACGCTGGCGTCCGGCGAGGCGGCGATCGGCACCGCGGCCGGCGAGCCGCTGCGGATCAGCGGTGACGGCGAGGCGTACGTGGCGACCTCCGGATTGCGCTGACCCGTCCGCGCCAACGACGACACAAGTCCGACTTTTCCGGAATAGCTTGACGGCAAGTTGCCTGAGTGTGACTCTATGAGTACGCAGCGTTATCGCGACGACGGTCCGAGAACGTGCGGGGAACCAAACCGGGGGGATGCACGGGGCGGGCGGGACGTGGGCGGGAAAGTCCGCTCATCACCGACCGCCCCGTGCGCTGTCCGTGGACCGTGCCGGACAGGTGGTGACGGCGCGCGTAAGGTGAAGGGTCGGCGTAGACATCGTTCGACAGGAGCTTTCATGACCAGCACCCTCCCGGCGTCCCCCAGCGGTACGCCGTCCGAGGCCCGGCCAAGCACCCTCGCCGAAGGCGACTTCAAGGTGGCGGATCTGTCGCTCGCCGAGTTCGGGCGTAAGGAGATCCAGCTCGCCGAGCACGAGATGCCCGGCCTGATGGCGATTCGCCGTGAGTTCGCCGAGGCGCAGCCGCTCGCCGGCGCGCGGATAACCGGCTCGCTGCACATGACCATCCAGACCGCCGTCCTGATCGAGACGCTGGTCGCCCTCGGCGCGCAGGTGCGCTGGGCTTCCTGCAACATCTTCTCCACCCAGGACCACGCCGCCGCGGCGATCGTCGTCGGCCCGAACGGCACCGCCGACGCCCCCGCCGGCGTCCCGGTGTACGCGTGGAAGGGCGAGACCCTCCCGGAATACTGGTGGTGCACCGAGCAGGTGCTCGCCTGGCCGGACGGGCAGGGCCCCAACATGATCCTCGACGACGGTGGCGACGCCACCCTGCTCGTGCACAAGGGCACCGAGTTCGAGAAGGCCGGGGCGGTCCCGCCGGTCGAGTCCGCCGACTCCGAGGAGTACGCGGTCATCCTGGAGTTGCTGCACCGCTCGCTCGGTGAGGACGGCCAGCGCTGGACCCGGATCTCCGCCGGCATCAAGGGCGTGACCGAGGAGACCACCACCGGCGTGCACCGGCTCTACGAGATGCACCGTGCGGGCACCCTGCTCTTCCCGGCCATCAACGTCAACGACTCGGTGACCAAGAGCAAGTTCGACAACAAGTACGGTTGCCGGCACTCGCTGATCGACGGCATCAACCGGGCCACCGACGTGCTGATCGGCGGCAAGATGGCCGTCGTCATGGGCTACGGCGACGTGGGCAAGGGGTGCGCCGAGTCGTTGCGCGGCCAGGGCGCCCGGGTCGTGGTGACCGAGGTCGACCCGATCTGCGCGTTGCAGGCCGCGATGGACGGCTACCAGGTCGCCACCCTGGACGACGTGGTCGAGCAGGCGGACATCTTCATCACCGCCACCGGTTGCTTCGACGTCATCACCAACGAGCACATGGCCCGGATGAAGCACCAGGCCATCGTCGGCAACATCGGCCACTTCGACAACGAGATCGACATGGCCGGTCTGGCCAAGCGTTCCGACGTGGAGCGGATCAACATCAAGCCGCAGGTCGACCTGTGGCGGTTCGCCGACGGGCACGCCATCATCGTGCTCTCCGAGGGTCGCCTGCTGAACCTGGGCAACGCGACCGGGCACCCGAGCTTCGTGATGTCGAACTCGTTCGCCAACCAGACGATCGCCCAGATCGAGCTGTTCACCAAGACCGAGGAATACCCGATCGGCGTCTACGTGCTGCCCAAGCACCTGGACGAGAAGGTGGCCCGGCTGCACCTGGGCGCGCTCGGCGCCAAGCTGAGCACGCTGACCAAGGAGCAGGCCGCGTACCTGGGTGTCTCGACCGAGGGTCCGTTCAAGCCGGATCACTACCGCTACTGATCAACGCACGTCCGGACCGGGTCGGCTGTTCGCAGCCGGCCCGGTTCGTCGTCTTCCGCCCGGAGTCGGCGGGGTCAGCCCGAACGGGAGTCGCGGCGGGTGGGGCGGAACCACGTCCACACGCACCAGGCCAGCCAGGCGAGGGACACGACTGTGGCCAGCGCCCGCAGGCGCAGCGCGCTGAGCAGCAGGACCACGGCCAGCACCGCCAGCCACGGCAGGAATCCCTTCACGGCGGGCATCCTGCCACAGTCGAAGGGCGGTGTCCGTCGCCGACCGGCCTGGCCTGCGGCGCAGGGGTCGAGTGAGCTTGTCGTGTACGACTTGACGAGGCTCCTGGGCAGGGAGCAAGGTATGCCTGCCCTAAGTTGGTTGAGGCGTACCTGATGAACTCGGAGCCCGGATGTTCGCCACCTACCTGATCGGCCTGCGGGAGGGTCTGGAAGCCACCCTGGTGGTCAGCATCCTGGTCGCCTTCCTGGTGAAGTCGCAGCGCCGGGACCGGCTGCCGCAGGTCTGGGCGGGCGTCGGCCTGGCCGTGGCGCTGTCGGTGCTCTTCGGCTGGCTGATCGAGTACACGTCGACCTCGCTGTTCTCGCGCTACGAGGACCGGGAGCTGTTCGAGGCGATCACCTCGGTCGCCGCCGTGGTCTTCGTCACCTGGATGATCTTCTGGATGCGCCGGGCGGCCCGGACCATCGCCGGCGAGTTGCGGGGAAAGCTGACCGAGGCGCTCGCCGTCGGCTCGTTCGCGGTCGCCGGCATGGCCTTCCTCGCGGTGATCCGGGAGGGTATGGAAACCGCGCTGATCTTCTACTCGGCCGCCCAGGGCGCGGCCGGTGACAGCGGGCCGCTGCTCGCGTTGATCGGCGGCATCGTCACCGCCGTGGTGCTCGGCGCGCTGCTCTCCGCCAGCGCCCTGCGGATCAACCTCACCAGGTTCTTCACCTGGACCGGCGCGCTGCTGATCCTGGTGGCCGCCGGCATCCTCAAGTACGGCGTCCACGACTTCCAGGAGGCTGGCGTCCTGCCCGGCCTGAACGACCTGGCCTTCGACATCACCGGGGCGCTCGACCCGACCACCTGGTACGCGGCCCTGCTCGCCGGCATGTTCAACGTGACGCCCGCGCCCACCGTGCTGGAGACGATCGCCTGGATCGGGTACGCCGTGCCGGTCCTTCTGCTCTTCCTGCGACCGGCCCGCCGCAAGCCGGCACCCGCCGCGACCACCACAGTCACCGAGCGCGGAGCCGACACCGGCACCGAGGCCGAGGCCGAGGCGGCAGCCACGCCGCAGCGTGCCTGACCCCCACGAGGAGAGACAGCTCAGATGCGTACCACCCGATTTTTCGCGCTGGCCGCCGTCGGCGTGCTGGCGACGGCCGGTCTGGCCGCCTGCTCCGACTCCGACAAGGGTGACCCGGCCGCGTCCGGCGGACCGATCGTGGTCAAGGCCAACGACACCGCCTGTGAGGTCGGCACCACCGACCTGGGCGCCGGCACCGCCACCTTCAAGATCACCAACTCCGGCGCGAAGGTGACCGAGTTCTACGTGTACGCCGACGGCGACCGCGTCATGGGCGAGGTGGAGAACATCGCCCCGGGGCTGAGCCGTGAGCTGCACGTGGAGTTGCCGGCCGGCACCTACCAGACGGCCTGCAAGCCCGGGATGAGCGGCAAGGGCATCCGGGGTGCGCTCAAGGTCAGCGGGTCGGCGCAGCCGCTCACCGCCGACGCCGCGTTGGCCGGCGCGGCCGAGAACTACCAGCGCTACGTCAAGAGCCAGACCGACGCGCTGCTGGACAAGACCGAGGAGTTCGTCAGCGCGGTCAAGGCTGGCGACGTGGCGAAGTCCAAGACGCTCTACCCGGTCGCCCGCACCTACTGGGAGCGGATCGAGCCGGTGGCCGAGATCTTCGGCGACCTCGACCCCAAGATCGATGGCCGCGAGGAGGTCATCGAGGAGGGGATGGAGTTCACCGGCTTCCACCGGATCGAGAAGGACCTCTGGCAGTCGGGTGACATCAGCAAGGACGGCCCGATCGCCGACCGCCTGCTGGCGGACGTCAAGGAGATCGTGACCAAGGCCAACGCGGAGAAGCTCTCCCCGCTCCAACTCGCCAACGGTGCCAAGGAACTGCTCGACGAGGTGGCCAGCGGCAAGATCACCGGCGAGGAGGACCGCTACTCGCACACCGACCTGTGGGACTTCGCCGCCAACCTCGAAGGTTCCAAGGCCGCCGTCTCCGCCCTCCGCCCGGCCCTGCAGCAGCGCTCGCCGGAGCTGGTCACGCAGTTGGACACCGAGTTCACGAACGTCGAGGCGCTGCTCGGCAAGCACCGCGACGGCGACGGGTGGAAGCTGCACACCGCACTGAGCAAGGCCGAGCTCAAGGATCTCTCCGACGGGATCAACGCGCTCGCCGAGCCGATCAGCAAGGTCGCCGCAGCCGTCGCGAAGTGACCTTTCGGCAGAAGGAGTCGAGTCGATGAGTGGGAGCAGATTGACCCGGCGCCGGGCGATCACCCTGGCCGGCGCCGGGGTGGCCGGGGTCGCCGGAGTGGCGGCCGGCGCGGGGGCGCTGCTGAACGGCGCCCACGGTCCGGCCGCGGCGAGCGACCACCCGGCCGGGGCGGTGCCGTTCCACGGTGAGCACCAGGCCGGCATCGTCACCCCGGCCCAGGACCGGCTGCACTTCGTCGCCTTCGACGTGATCACGAAGGATCGCGCCCGGCTGGTCGAGCTGCTCGAGGAGTGGACGGCCGCCGCCGCCCGGATGACCGCGGGACGGGACGCCGGCATCCTCGGCGCGGTCGGCGGGATGCCGGAGGCCCCACCGGACGACACCGGCGAGGCGCTCGGTCTGCCCCCGTCGCAGCTCACCCTCACGATCGGCTTCGGACCGACGTTGTTCCGCGACGCCGACGGGCGGGACCGCTTCGGCATCGCCGACCGGCGGCCCGCCGCCCTGTCCGAGCTGCCGAAGTTCCCCGGCGACGCCCTACAGGCGCAGCTCTCCGGCGGTGACCTCTGCGTGCAGGCGTGCGCCAACGATCCGCAGGTCGCCGTACACGCGATCCGCAACCTGGCCCGGCTCGGCATGGGTGTGGTGAGCGTCCGCTGGTCGCAGCTCGGCTTCGGGCGTACCTCCTCGACCTCCCGTGACCAGGCCACCGCGCGCAACCTGTTCGGGTTCAAGGACGGTACGGCCAACCTCAAGGCCGAGGACACCGAGCTGCTGCGCGACCAGTTGTGGGTGCAGCCGGGTGACGGGCCGGACTGGATGACGGGCGGCTCGTACCTGGTGACCCGCAAGATCCGGATGCTGGTGGAGACCTGGGACCGGACCTCCCTGGCCGAGCAGGAGGAGATCGTCGGCCGGACCAAGGGCAGTGGCGCCCCCCTCGGCCGGACCGACGAGTTCGACGAGCCGGACTTCACCGCGCGCGGCGCGGACGGCAAGCCGGTGATCGCCGAGCACGCGCACGTGACGCTGGCCCACCCGAGCCGCAACAACGGCGCCCAACTGCTGCGCCGGGGCTACAACTTCGTCGACGGCTCGGACGGCCTCGGCCGGCTCGACGCGGGCCTCTTCTTCATCGCCTACCAGCGCGACCCGCGCCGCCAGTTCGTGCCGATCCAGACCCAGTTGGCGCGGCACGACGTGCTGAACGAGTACCTGCGGCACGTCTCCAGCGGCGTGTTCGCCTGCCCGCCCGGGGTACGCGACGGCGGCGACCACTGGGGGCGCGCGCTCTTCGGCTGACCCGGGGTCAGGTTGGCGACAGCCGGCCCCGGCCGCGGCTGCGGTGGCGCCGGGTGCCGTCGAAGGGGGATCATGGTGGCAGCCTGGGCCGGAGTCCTCATCCTGTGCCGGGCACCGCAGCCCGTGGCGCCGCCGCCGGGGGTCGCGACGAGCGCTTCTGTGGCGGCACCCTGCGTTACCGGCGGACGCCGGTCCCACCGAACCGAACGAGGATGCAATATTAATCCCATGAGAGCCCGCGTACTGGTGGTCGACGACGACCCCGCGCTCGCCGAGATGCTCGGCATCGTGTTGCGCAGCGAAGGCTTCCAGCCCTCGTTCGTGGCGGACGGCGAGCGGGCGTTGGCCGCCTTTCGTGACAGCCGTCCCGATATCGTGCTGCTCGACCTGATGCTGCCTGGTATGAGCGGTATCGACGTCGCCCGGTCGATTCGGGCGGAGTCCGGCGTGCCCATCGTCATGCTGACCGCCAAGAGCGACACCGTGGACGTCGTGCTCGGCCTGGAGTCCGGTGCCGACGACTACGTGGTCAAGCCGTTCAAGCCCAAGGAGCTGGTCGCCCGGATGCGGGCCCGCCTGCGCCGAGGCGAGGACGTGGCCCCCGAGATGCTGACCATCGGGCCACCCGACAACCAGATCACCATCGACGTGCCCGCGCACACCGTCAGCCGCAACGACGAGGAGGTGAAGCTGACTCCGCTGGAGTTCGACCTGCTGGTCGCGCTCGCCCGCAAGCCGCGTCAGGTCTTCACCCGCGAGGTGCTGCTGGAGCAGGTCTGGGGCTACCGGCACGCGGCCGACACCCGCCTGGTCAACGTGCATGTCCAGCGACTGCGCGCCAAGATCGAGCCGGACCCGGAGCGACCGGAAATCATCCTCACCGTGCGGGGCGTGGGATACAAGGCGGGGACCGGATAGCCTGGTCGCACTGTGTCGACCTCGCCGCCCCCACACTCCCCGAGCACGGCTGCCCGCCGGCCCAGCGCCGGTGGGGAGATCTGGCGCGCGGTGAGCGGCCGGGTCGCCCGGGTGGTGGGCCGCGTGCACCAGACCTGGCGGCGCTCCCTGCAGGTCCGGGTCGTGACCATCACGCTTGTCGCGTCCAGCCTGCTGGTCGGCGGTTTCGCGTTCGTGATCGCTGACAAGATCACCACGATCCTCCTCGACAACGCCCGCAGCGACGTCCGACAGCGGGTGATCAGCGGTGCCAGCTACGCGGCCAAGCAGGTCTCCCTCTACGGCCAGTCGCAGGAGGCGCAGCTCCAGGAGACCATCGACGGGACGGTCAACTACCTGGCCGGCGGCGACCCCCAGCAGACGAGCGGGGTGGTGGTGGCGATCACGGCCGACGGCTACCAGAACGACATCCAGACCCGCACCTCGCCATCGGTGAACGTCCAGTCGCTGATCAGCCCGGAGCTGCGGGCCACGATCGCGGACGGCAAGGTGGCCAGCCAGATCCGCACCGGGCGGCTCACCGGCGAGTCCACCAAATACCTGGTCTACGGCTCGCCGGTGCCCACCCGCTTCGGCCAGATCGAGCTCTACTACCTGGTGCCGTTGACCCGGCAGGACGTCACCGCCGCCGACGCCCGAGCCACCGTCGTCGCCACCGGGGTCGCCCTGGTGATCCTGCTCGGGCTGCTCGCGGCGCTCGTCACCCGGTTGGTCGTCAACCCGGTCCGGGTCGCCGCACGGACCGCCCAGCGACTCTCCGCCGGCCTGCTCGACCAACGCATGGTGGTCAACGGGGAGGACGACCTGGCCCTGCTCGCCGCCTCCTTCAACCAGATGGCCACCAACCTGCAACGGCAGATCCTGCGCCTGGAGGAGATGTCCCGACTACAGCGTCGGTTCACCTCCGACGTCTCACACGAGCTGCGTACCCCGCTGACCACCGTACGGATGGCCGCTGACCTGATCTTCGCCGAGCGCGACGAGTTCGACCCGGCGGTGGCGCGCAGCGCCGAACTGCTCCAGGCCGAGTTGGACCGCTTCGAGGAACTGCTCACCGATCTGCTGGAGATCAGCCGCTTCGACGCGGGTTTCGCCATGCTGGACTCCGAGCCGACCGATCTGGTGCCGGTGGTGCACCGGGTGGTCGACCGGCTGGGCGGCCTGGCCGAGCGGGTGGGCGTACCCATCGAACTCGACCTGCCGGGCACTCCGGTGATCGCCGAGGTCGACCCGCGCCGGGTCGAGCGGGTGCTGCGCAACCTGGTCGGCAACGCCGTCGAGCACGGCGAGGCCCGACCGGTGCTGATTACCCTCGGCGCGGACGAGACCGCCGTGGCGATCACCGTCCGCGACCGTGGCGTGGGGCTCAAGGCGGGCGAGGAGAAGTTGGTGTTCAACCGGTTCTGGCGAGCCGACCCGTCCCGGGCACGGCAGACCGGAGGCACCGGGCTGGGCCTGTCGATCAGCCTGGAGGACGCCCGGCTGCACGGCGGCTGGCTGGAGGCCTGGGGTGCACCCGGGCAGGGCGCGCAGTTCCGGCTCACGCTGCCGGCCCGCGCGGGAGACCGGCTGACCACCTCGCCGCTGCGCCTGGTGCCGGCGGACGCCGCGCTGCCGTTCGGCGGTCCCCGCGACGGTGGCCCGCTGGCCATCGGGCCCGGCACCGGCGGGGCACTGGCGATCGACCCGGCGCCGACCGGGGACGGACAGCGGGCGGAGGTGCGCTCATGAGACGGCCGACCCTGGTCGCGGCGCTCGGCGTGGTGGTACTGCTGGGCGGTGGCTGCGGCATCCCGGCGGCGTCCGACGTGCGGGTGGACGGCAAGGGCGGGACCGCGACGGAGGCCGGCGCGGTCAACGGTCCCGGCAACGAGCCGCCGACGCGAACGGCCAGCGGCAGCGTCAACGAGGCGTTCGTCCGCAACTTCCTGTCCGCCGCCGCCGGAGAGCCGGATCGGGCGTACGAGCGGGTCAAGGCGTTCATCGCCCCGGAGCACAAGTCCCGCCTGCAGGAGAAGAAGGGCAGCGAGGTCGCGCTGAACGTGGTGCGGCTGCGTGAGGCGGTCTACACCCTCAACAGCGACTCGACCACCACGGTGAAGATCACCGTGCAGCAGATCGGCGTCCTGCGGGCCAACGGCATCCTGGCGCCGCCGGTGGCGACCGAGACGGAGTACGAGTTCGGGATCCGCAGCGCGGCGTTGAACGGCGCCGTGAACGACGAGCGGGCCGGGTTGTACATTTTCGACCCGCCGAACGTGCTGCTGCTCAGCGACGCCGCCCTCCGTCGCTACTACCAGGACGAGTCGATCTACTTCTGGAGTTCGGACCGCACGCGCCTCGTGCCCGACCAGCGCTACCGGCCGCTCGCGGTGCCGGATGGGCGCCGGGTCAACGAGGTGGTGAAGTGGCTGGTCGGTGGTCCCTCCGACTGGTTGCGCCCGGGTGTCGTCGGGCTGCCCGATCGCACCGAGCTGATCAACAACGCCACCGGCGGCAACGGTCGCTGGGAGATCAACCTGGACATGTCCGGCGACGACCAGAATGGGATCGACCAGTTGATCACGCAGATCGCCTGGTCGTTGGGGGACCTGCCGGGTGAGCTGGAGCTGAAGATCCGCAACAACTCGCTGCCCGTACAGGACCTGAGCGAGCGACGGAACTCCGATCAGCTCTACCCGATCGCCGAGAGCCCGCAGCGGTTCGGCCTGTACGAGGGCGCCATCCACCCGCTCGACTTCGGCAGCGAACTCAGCGGAACCGTGCCGCTGGCGCCCGAGGCCAACCGCAACATCGTCTCCGCCGACCTGGCCATGGCCAAGGACCAGCGGATCCTCGCCGCGTTGGTGGTCACCGGCAGCAGCGACGGCCGACGCCGCCTCGCGGTGGGTGCGGGTGCCGCGCCGGTCTCCGTCCCCTTCCGCAGCACGTCCGAATACTCCTCGATGAGCCGTCCGGTCTGGTTGCGGTCCGTCGACGCACGCCCCGGCCGCGGCCTGGTCGTCGCCGACGGGCAGCTCTACCGGTTCGACGAGTCGGCGCGGATGTACCAGGTGCCCCTCAACCTGCCCGCCGACGTCAGCGCGGTGGCTGCCGCGCTGGACGGCCAGCGGGTCGCGCTGATCGCCGGTGGCCGGCTCTACGTCGCCGCGGTGAACCTGGACGGCGGGGGCGTCTCCATCGGCCCACCCCGGCAGCTGGCCACCTCGCTGACCGCCCTCACCGCTGTCGACTGGGGCAGCGAGGACCAACTGGTGGTGGCGGGGTCCGTCGGTCAGCCGGCGATCTACGAGATCAGCGTCGACGGCGCGCTGGAGACGCCGCTGCGGACCGACCTCGGTGCCAAGGTCAACCACCTGACGGCGTACCCGACCAACCGCATCGTCCGGGTGCCCAGCGGGGCCTACATGTACGAGGCGAACGGGGTGGCCTACCGCAGCAGCCCCTTCGAACGGATCGAGCCCGGCCGCGTACGCGACATCGCCCCGGTCCCGGCAGGTGTCCGCCCGAGCAACCCGTCGGCACCGTTCTTCCTCTACTGACCGGGTGACGTGGTGACCGGGCTCTGGGCGGACCTCGCCGACCTGGTGTTGCCCACCACCTGCGCGGGTTGTCGGGAGCGCCGGCCCGGCCTGCGGCACGGGGTCTGTCCGGACTGCGTGGCAGCCCTGGGCGCGCTGCGCCCACGGTCGGTCCGTCCGAGGCCCGCGCCGCCGGGCCTGCCGTCCTGCGTCGCCCTCGGCCCCTACGCCGGTCCGCTGCGCGAGGCTCTGCTGGCGTACAAGGACCACGGCCGGCACGGTCTGGCCCGGCCGCTCGGCGCACTGCTCGCCGAGGTTGTCGCGGCGGCGGTCGGCGTGGCTCGTCCCGTGGCGCTGGTCCCGGTCCCGGACACGGCGGTGGCAGCCCGGTCCCGGTACGGGGACCACCTGGACCGGTTGGCCCGGCACTGCGCGGCCCGGCTCAACCAGGGCGGTTGGACGGCGCGGGTGCACCGTCCGCTGCGGGCGCTGCCCCGGCCCGACTCGGTGGGCCTGGACAGCGCCGGGCGCGCGGCGGCGGCCGAGGCCGCGTTCCGGCCGCGCGCCACCGCGAGTGGGGCGCGTGCCGCGGGCGCGCCGGTCGTGGTGCTGCTGGACGACATCGTCACCACAGGCGTGACCCTGGCCGCTGCGGCCCGGGTGCTGAGCGCGACCGGATGGGTGCCGAGTGTCGCCGCGGTGCTCGCCGCGACCCAGAAAAGACACTTCTCGTAACCGACTGTGTTTCCGTTTCACTCGTTGGTGTATCAGCTGCGAAAATCCTGGGAGTCTCGGCAACTTGGGGTGACTGCCGGGCCAACAGGAGTTAGCGTTTCGCTGTCGGGGGTAGGAGGTCGTTCCACCACCCTCGGCGGTGAGAGGAGGCGTAGCCGTACCAGCCGGTCGACGCCAGCGGGTCCCCCCACGGCGCGCGACCGGGTTGCCGGATCGAAGACCGTCCGAACAAGGGAGGTCACGTGGACATCGTGGTCAAGGGCCGAAACGTCGAAGTGCCGGACCATTACCGGGTACACGTAGCCGAGAAACTCGCAAAGATCGAACGCTACGACCACAAACTGATTCGCGTCGATGTCGAGTTGTTTCACGAGCGCAATCCGCGCCAGGCCGAACACTGCCAGCGGGTGGAGATCACCTGCGTTTCCAAGGGTCCGGTGATGCGGGCCGAGGCCTGCACGAACGACTTCTACAGCGCACTCGACGCGGCCATCGCGAAGCTCGACACCCGACTGCGTCGTGCGGCCGACCGCCGTCGCGTACACCGGGGGCGGCACGCACCGATCTCCGTCGCCGAGGCCACCGCGGGCCTGCCGGTCGCCGACCTGGGGACCAGCACGCTGAGCGCGTCGCTCGACGGTGCCCGCGCCGGCACCGCCGTCGCGGAGCGGGTCGAGGAGGAGCACGACGACCAGCCGTGGCACATCGCCCGGGAGAAGGTGCACCCGGCGGAGCCGATGACGATCGACGACGCGCTGTTCGAGATGGAACTTGTCGGCCACGACTTCTACCTGTTCCAGGACAAGGAGTCCGGCCGCCCGAGCGTCGTCTACCGCCGCCACGCCTACGACTACGGCATCATCTCCCTCGCCACCTGACCACCAGCCGATCCGCGGTCACGGGGTTGTGCTGGGGGAGCCCAGCGCAACCCCGTGACCCCCGGCGACGTCAGCGCCGCTCCGCCGGCAGCAGCGCGAAGGTCAAATCGTCCAGGCGGGTGCCCGCCAACCCGGGCAGCCGGCCACGCTGCAGTGCCTCGCGCCGGAACCCGACCCGCTCCAACACGCGGTGCGACGCGGTGTTGTCCGGCACCGTGCCAGCGGTCAGCCGCGCGATACCAGCCGGCCCGAACGCCCAGTCCGCCAGCAGCCGGACCGTCCGGGTCGCGTACCCCCGGCCGCGCCAGCCGGGCAGCAACGCGTAGCCGACCGACGCCTCGCCGGCCGCCACGTCGGTGTACGACAGCCCGCAACTGCCCACCGGCTCCCCGCCGGCCACGTCCGTGATCAACAGTCGGGCGATGTCCCCGGTCAGCCACCCGCTCTCCGCGAGACGACACCGTCGCTCGATCGCCTCCCGCGTCGGCGGCACGGGCGGCGCCTGGTTCGCCACCACCTCGGGTCGACTGTGCAGTCGGTACATCAGCTCGGCGTCGTCCGGCGCGAGCCGGCGCAGGCTCACCACCTGGTCGGTGAGCACCCCGCCGGGCAGGTCGGGCAGCAGCCGGGCGACGGGTCCGGGCGGGTCGTCGGCGAGGCGTACCCAGGCCAGCAGGTCGTGTCGACCCCCCTCGCGGCCCGAACCGGCCGACCGGCGCGAACCCTCGTAGCGGAAACCGGCGGCCAGCGCGGCCCGCTGGCTCGGGCCGTTCTCCGGGTCGGTGAGCAACTCCAGTCGAACCGTTCCGGTGGCGAACGCGTGCTCGCTGAGCGCGCGACTGGCCGCGACGGCCAGCCCGCGTCCACGCGCCGCCGGCCGCAGCCAGTAGCCGATCTCGGCCTGGCCCCGCGCGGGCACCGGGTTGCTCAGCCCCACCGCGCCGAGCAGCCGGTCGGTGGCCGGGTCCGCGACGGCGTACGCCGCGCCGCCGCCGGTCCAGACCGCCGGGGCGCCGACGTCGATCCACCACCGGGCATCGGTCCGGCTGTACGGCGTGGGCAGGTTCGAGACGAAACGTTGGGTCAGCGGGTCCGCGCAGCCGTCGACCACGTCGGCGGCGTCCTCGGCCCGAAGGGGGCGCAGCCGCACGCCGTGCGCCTCGACGACCTGCCGCAGGGCCATCAGACCAGGTCCCTGGCGAGCAGCGCGCCCACCCACGCGTCGACCCGTTCGCCCCGGTGCTGCACCCCGCCCCGGGCGGTCCCCTCGAAGGTGAAGCCCGCCTTCTCCGCCACCCGCCGGGAGGCGGTGTTGCCCACGTTCGCCTTCCACTCGATGCGGGCCAGGCCCAGCGTGGCGCAGCCCCAGGCGCTGAGCGCGACGAGCGCGGCCGGCATGTACCCCCGGCCACGCGCCGCCGGCGCGGTCATGAAGCCGACGTCGGCCAGCAGGGCGTCGGTGGGGGAGAGCCGTAGGGCGATCGTGCCGGCGTACGTGTCGTCCGGGTCGGCGACCACGAAGCAGGCGGCCTGGCCCCGAGCCCAGGTGTCCTGGCCGTAGGCCTGGAACCCCTGCGCGTCGGCCCGCTCGTACGGGTCCGGCACGGTCGTCCAGCGGATGGACTCCGGGTCCCGGCAGGTTTCCACCACGGCATCCAGGTCCTGCTCCTCCATCGGCCGCAGACGCAGCTCACCGGCCCCGACGGTGGCGAACAGGGTGGGCTGCGGGCGGCCGAAGACCGCGGCGCGCCGGGCGGCGAGGGTGCCGGGACCGGCCGGCCCGGTCGCCCCGGGCTCGGGGACCTCGCCGGGCAGCAGCGAGCCGATCCAGCCGTCCGCGTCGGACCGCGTCGGCGGGTTGGCCAGCCGCAGCCGGCCGTCGATCCGGAAACCGGCCCGGAGGGCCACCAGCCGGGAGGCGTGGTTGCCCACCTCGGCGTGCCAGATCAGCCGGCGCAGCCCGAGGGTGTCGAAGGACCAGCGGGCCACGGCCCGGGTGGCCCGGACCATCACGCCCCGGCCGCGTGCCCAGGGGGCGGTCCAGAAACCCACCTCGCCGGTGCCGTCCCGCTCGATGGAGACCAACCCGCACGAGCCGAGAAGTTCACCTGTCGCCGGGTCGCAGACCGCGAACGGCGCCTTGGTCCCCCCCGCCCAGGCCGTCTCGCTCATCTCGGTGACGAAGCTGAGGGCGTGTTCGGGCCGATATGGGCGTGGCACAGTGGTCCAGTACTGAATGTCCGGATCCTGGCACGCCCGGTATACCGCGTCGGCGTCGGTGCCACGCCAGGGCCGCAGCAGCACGCCGTCCTCGATGATCTCCACGGGCTCCACCCGTGCATCGTGCCGCACCGTTCGCCGACGGCGTAACCGGATAACGTTCGAGGGGTGCGCAGGACGCGAATTATGTCGGGTTCGGCGGAGTCGACCACCGCCACCAGTGACCATCGCGCCGATGGAGCGCCTACGATGGTTCGAGACTGTCTAGGGGAGCGTTGATCCGTGTCGATTCTGGAAAAGGTCCTTAACGCGGGCGAGGGCCGCATGGTGCGCCGGCTCAAGGCCATCGCCGCCGCCGTCACCTCGATCGAGGACGACTACGTCAACCTCACCGACGAGGAGCTGGCCGGCATGACCGACCAGTTCCGGGAGCGGCTGGCCGACGGGGAGACCCTCGACGACCTGCTGCCGGAGGCGTTCGCGGTGGCCCGCGAGGCGGCCGCCCGGGTGCTCGGCCAGCGTCCGTACGACGTCCAGGTGATGGGCGGCGCGGCGCTGCACTTCGGCAACATCGCCGAGATGAAGACCGGTGAGGGCAAGACGCTGACCTCGGTCATGGCCGTCTACCTCAACGCGCTGTCCGGCAAGGGCGTGCACGTGATCACGGTCAACGACTACCTCGCCCAGCGTGACGCGGCGTGGATGGGTCGGGTGCACGAGTTCCTCGGGCTGACCGTCGGCGTGGTGCTGCCCAACCGGCCGGCCACCGAGCACAAGGCCGCCTACGAGTGCGACATCACCTACGGCACCAACAACGAGTTCGGCTTCGACTACCTGCGCGACAACATGGCCTGGTCGAAGGACGAGCTGGTGCAGCGCGGCCACAACTTCGCCGTGGTCGACGAGGTCGACTCCATCCTGATCGACGAGGCCCGCACCCCGCTGATCATCTCCGGCCCGGCCGAGCACTCGGCCCGCTGGTACGGCGAGTTCGCCGGGGTCGTGGCCCGGCTCCAGCCCGGCACCGACGGCGAGGGCGACTACGAGGTCGACCACTCCAAGCGCACCATCGCGGTGACCGAGCGGGGTGTCGCCAAGGTCGAGGACCGGCTCGGCATCGACAACCTCTACGAGTCGGTGAACACGCCGCTGGTCGGCTACCTCAACAACGCCATTAAGGCCAAGGAGCTCTACAAGCGCGACAAGGACTACATCGTCAGCGACGGTGAGGTCCTGATCGTCGACGAGTTCACCGGTCGCATCCTGCACGGCCGCCGCTACAACGAGGGCATGCACCAGGCGATCGAGGCCAAGGAGGGGGTGGAGATCAAGCAGGAGAACCAGACTCTTGCCACCATCACCCTGCAGAACTACTTCCGCCTCTACGAGAAGCTGTCCGGGATGACCGGTACGGCGCAGACCGAGGCGAGCGAGTTCAACAAGGTCTACAAGGTCGGCGTCGTGACGATCCCGACCCACCGCCCGATGGTTCGCGAGGACCGGCCGGACGTCATCTACAAGACGGAGAAGGCCAAGTTCAACGCGGTCATCGAGGACATCGCCGAGCGGCACCAACTCGGCCAGCCGGTGCTTGTCGGCACCGTCTCGGTGGAAAACTCCGAGATCCTCTCCCAGTTGCTGCGCCGACGGGGCATCCCGCACAACGTGCTGAACGCCAAGTTCCACGCCCGGGAGGCCGAGATCGTCGCCCAGGCCGGGCGTAAGGGCGCGGTCACCGTGGCCACCAACATGGCCGGCCGCGGCACCGACATCCTGCTCGGCGGCAACCCCGAGTTCCTCGCCGCGAACGAGCTGCGCCAGCGCGGCCTCGACCCGCTGGAAAACGAGGAAGAGTACGCCAAGGCGATGGAGGAGGTCCTTCCCACGTGGAAGCAGGCCTGCGACGTCGAGGCGGAGGAGGTCTCCGCCGCCGGTGGCCTCTACGTGCTGGGCACCGAGCGGCACGAGTCCCGGCGGATCGACAACCAGCTGCGCGGTCGCGCCGGCCGGCAGGGTGACCCGGGCGAGTCCCGTTTCTACCTGTCCCTGCAGGACGAGCTGATGCGGCGGTTCCGGGCCGGGGCGGTCGAGGCGGTGATGGAGCGCTTCAACATCCCGGAGGACGTGCCCATCGAGTCGAAGATGGTCACCCGGCAGATCAAGAGCGCCCAGGCTCAGATCGAGGGCCAGAACGCCGAGATCCGCAAGAACGTGCTGAAGTACGACGAGGTGCTCAACAAGCAGCGCCAGGTCGTCTACGCCGAGCGTCTTCGGGTGCTCAACGGTGAGGACCTCTCCGACCAGGTCCGCAACATGATCGACGACACCGTCGAGGCGTACGTGCGGGGGGCCACCTCCGATGGCTACGGCGAGGACTGGGACCTCGAACAGCTCTGGTCCAGCCTGAAGCAGCTCTACCCGGTCGGCGTGACGATCGAGGAGTTGGAGGAGGACGCCGGCGGCTCGCGGGCCGGTATGGACGCCGACTTCCTGGTCGCCCGCCTCAAGGAGGACGCCAACGCCGCGTACGACAGGCGCGAGGAGGAGGTCGGCACCGAGGGTGTGCGTCAGCTCGAGCGGATGGTGCTGCTCCAGGTCATCGACCGGAAGTGGCGCGAGCACCTCTACGAGATGGACTACCTCCAGGAGGGCATCAACCTCCGGGCGTACGCCCAGCGCGACCCGGTGGTGGAATACCAGCGCGAGGGCTTCGACATGTTCGCCACGATGATGGACGGCATCAAGGAAGAGACGGTCGGCTTCCTCTACAACATCGACGTCCAGGTGACCGAACCGGAGCCGGACGCGGGCTCGGAAGAGGTCGCGCTGCTGGACAAGCCGGTGGAGATCCGAGCCAAGGGCCTCAACCAGGCACCGCGGCGGCAGGGCCTGCAATACTCGGCTCCCACCATCGACGGTGAGGCCAGCCCAGGCGCTCCCGTCATCGAGCAGGCCGAGCAGCAGGCTCCGGCGCTCGGTGTGGGCCGCCCCGCCCCGGGCGCTCCGGCGGCACCGGGCCGGACCGCTCCGTCCGCCCCGCAACGTCCGGCGGCCGGTCTGCGCGGCCCGGCGGTTCCGTCGGCCGCCTCCCGCCGGCCGTCAGCCAACCAGGCGGAGGCGAGCAACGGCCCGTCCCGCAACGCGCCGTGCCCGTGTGGCTCGGGCCGCAAGTACAAGCGCTGCCACGGCGCCCCCAACGGCGGCAACTGACCAACAGCACCTGACGAACGGGTCCCGGCCAGACAGGCCGGGACCCGTTCGTCGTCTCCAACCCGCGCGCACCCGCTCACACCGCGCCGCGGCATCGCAGGCTTCGGGCCGTCCGTGGGTCTGCCCCGCGCGCCGATGATCGACTCGACGTCACGGAAGTCGGGGTGTCAGCGACCGACTGACGGCCCGCCTACCTGAAACGCGAGTCGATCAAGCCCGCCCCGCCCCGGTCCGGGCAGGTTGCGGTCAGAGGACGTGCAGGGCGGTGCAGAGCCAGCGGCCCCGACGGTGCTCCAGGCGGAGTGCCATGGCCCAGCTCCGACCGCCCGCGCCGGTGAGGACGGCCGCCGCCTCGACCGCGGCGTCCCGTGGCTCGCAGACCCGCATGCGCAGCAACCGGACCAGGGGTCGACCGGCCCGACGGCGAGGTGCCCCGGCCCGCCCGGACGCGCAGGTCGACCCGGTCAGTAGCTGACCTGCTCGGGCCAGCTCGGTCAGCAGGTCGGTCGCTTGGGCCGGGTCGAGCAGTGCCCGCACCTGGGCCGGGGACCGGTAGCCGTTGATCACCTCCAGGCAGGTGCCGACGAAGCGATGCGCGGCTCGGGTGGCTTCCGGGGCGGTCGCCGGTGGTAGCGGCGTCACCGGGTGGGTGGTGGACCGGCTCGGCACCGGGCGGAGGGCACTCCGGCGCTCCGGTGGTCGGACCGGGTCTGGCCGGGTCGAGGCGAACAGGTCCAGGGCGAGCTGGCCGTGGACGGGTGCCGGCCAGTACGACCCGTCGGCCTCGTCGGCGTACGGCGGGTCGATGGGCGGGACGGGGCGCAGCCGCACGGGCGGTCGGGAAGGGCCGGGTCGCGCCTCGCTCATCATGGACCCCTTCGATCTTGCGTTTGCCTTCGTTTGCCTCCGACAGCCCTAATTCTCGGCGAGAAAGTGGCCTCCGTCAATGGTCCGCCGACCATCGCGTGCCTCGCCGGCATGATCCACGCGGTGGTGCCGAAGGCGCGGTATCAGCCACCCCGCCTTCCAGAAACGGAGTGGATCAAGCGCGGTGCGGTAGGTGTCGGGCTGGGTCGTGGAGGAGGGGCGACTACTCCGGATCGCGGTCAACCAGCGGGTTGCTCTGCACCCACTCGGCGGTCTCGGAATACTTGCGCGCTATGTACTCCTCCAGCCGAGCGCGCTCGACGCGCCACTGGCCCCGTCCACCGATCTTGATCGCCGGCAGTTCACCGCTGCGCACCATGTGGTAGACCTGCGAGTCCGACACGTTCAGTTCGGTGGCGACGTCGGAGAGCAACAGGAACCTTGGCTCCACACGAACTCCCGGGGTTGATGTCGTTTGGTTCAGTTTGCCATCGACCGCCCAGCCCGCCCAGCACCTGGCCAGCCTGCCGGAAGTCGACCGCGCGGGACACACCGCGCGGAAACTTCCGCCGGCCGGAGTCGGGGTGTATGACGGTCACGGCGTGCGGCATGATCTGCGCCCGTGCCGGTGGACGCCGGTGCAGGACGAAGCGGGGGAGACGACCGGTGACCGATGACCGAGTCCGGGTGTACGTGCCGGCGACCGTACCGATGGTGGCCCGCCTGCGCGCGGAAGGGCTGGCCGCCGACCAGGCGCATGCGGTGACCCCGGCGCTGCGCGAGTGGTACGCCGAGGGCGACGAGGAGGAGTTGGAGTACGTCGCGTTCACCCGGGCCGCCCAGGATGCGCTGCACCTGCTCCGGGCCGACCCGTCCGCTCCCCGCCGCCGCGTCGTCGTGTCGGTCGACCTGCCGGCGAGCGCGCTCGGACGGGGCGACGGTGAGTTGGGGTCCAGCACGGTGACGCTGGCCGAGGCCGTGCCGGTGGCTGCCGTCGCGGCCCTGCACGTGGACGGTACGGACGCGGTCGAGGATGTCGCCGCAGCGGCCGAGGTGGTGGCCGAGGCGGCGGCCGGCGATCCCGACGCCCAGTTCACCGTCGATGGCGCGGAGGACCACGAGCTGGAGTGGTACGACGTGACGGAGCTGGACCTGCTGCTACACGCGGCGAGCTGAGCCGGCCAACGGAAGGTCGCGCAACATCCTTGTTGTAGTGGCATCCCCCTGGACCCGACACCACTACAACAAGGATCGAGCACGATCTTGGGCGAGACCGCGAGGCGACGCCCTGCCGGGCGAGTGTCAGCGGGCCGGGTCCGCCTCGGCCGGGTCCGCCTCGAACGCCTCGGCCGGAGCGTCGAACGCCTCGGCCGGGTCCGGCTCGTCGTCCTCCGGGTCGACCTGGCTCGCGACGGCGGCCGGGCTGCCGGCCGGGTCGTCGTCGTCGTCGGTCTGGGCCGGGCCGAGCGTGCGGCCGAACGCGATAAGCGCGGTCAGCGCCCCCACGAAGAGCACCCAGATCCCGTTGTCCACCCGCGAGGTGCCCAGCGAGGTCTGCGCCACCGCGTCCGCCTCGCTGAGCGCGCTGGCCAGGTCGAGCAGCGACCGGCCACCGACCCGGATGATCACCTCGGCGAGCAGCAGGAGCAACCCCGGCCCGGCACCGGCGAGCAGGTACGCCGGCCAGCGCAGCGCCCGAGCGGCAGGGTCGCGGCGGACCGCCCGGCGTCGCGCCCAGGTCAGGTAACCGAAGGCGAGCAGACCGGCGAGCAACCCCGCGACCAGCGACTCGGTGCGGGACACCCACTTGGCCGCGTCGACCACCGACTGCTGGCTGTCGCCGGCCCCGAAGAGGTCGAACAGCGGGTCCCGGGCCTGGCTGAACGCGACCACGAAGACAAGCGTGCCCAGCGCGGCGGTCACGATCGCACCGACCGCCGGGGCGGTCCGCGCGGCGGCCACCGCGCCACCGATGATCGCCGCGGCCGCCGTGGTGCCGGCGATCACGTTCGTCGTCGAGGTGTCGAAGTAGGTGAGGTTGATGGCGACCGCGGCCGCCAGCCCGACGAGCATTCCGCCGCCGATCGCCCCGGCGAAGCGCAGGGTGGCCCAGTCGCCGTACCGGCGGGCCAGCAGGTTGCCGCCGGCCAGCGCGACGGCCGCCCCGCCGACCAGCGCGGCCGAGATCACGCCGGGCAGGGCGAACGCGGAGAGACTGATCGCGGTCACCCCGGCCGCCGCCGAGGTGATGGCCTCCCGGGTGGACCAGAGCATGGCGGCCAGCCAACCGAGCGCCAGCAGTGCGAGCACCGCCGCGCCGGGCGCGGGCAGCGGCCGGCTGCTCGGGCTTGCCGCGTCGGCCGCCGGCTCGTGCGACTCCGCGGCCGGGACGCGGCCGGGCTGCTTGGTCATCGTCTCCCCTTCGAGGCGGCAGGTCACCGATCATTCAGGGTACGCGGCTCGGCTGGGCGCTCCGCCGCCGCGGACGACCGCGACACCTGCGGCCCACCGGTCCTGCCGAGACGCAGCACCCCCAGCGCGGCCGGGCGCGGAGGGTGCGGTGGCGCACGGAACGCGGGCCGGGTTGCCGGATCGAACCCGGTCGGTAAGGAGAGCAGGGGTGGGTCGGTCCTTGGCCGAGGGCGATGGCGGAGGCAGGGTGCGCAGGCCTTCGTGGGAGAATTACGGGAGGTCCCGCCGCTGCTCGGCCCTCCCGTGCGGCGACCGGTGTCCGACCGCCCGGTCGGTGCCCGCGGGTCCGGTTTCGCCACTGCTGTCGAGATCGCCAGGAGCCTTGATGGATGCCGTGTTCTCCGTTCCCGAGCCGCGCAACGAGCCGGTTCGCAACTACGAGCCGGGCAGCCCCGACCGGGACCGGCTCCAGCGGCGGCTGACCGAGCTCGCCGCCGAGCGCATCGACCTGCCGATGACCATCGGCGGCGAGCAGCGGATGGCCGGCGGTGATTCGATCGACGTGGTGCAGCCGCACCGGCACGCGCACGTGCTGGGCGTGACCGGGCACGCCACCCACGACGACGCGCGCTCCGCGATCAAGGCGGCCAAGGATGCCGCTCCGATGTGGCGGGCGCTGCCCTTCGAGGAGCGGGCGGCGATCTTCCTGCGCGCCGCCGAGCTGCTCGCCGGCCCGTGGCGCGACACCCTCAACGCCGCCACCATGCTCGGCCAGTCGAAGACCGCGATTCAGGCGGAGATCGACTCGGCGTGCGAGTTCATCGACTTCCTCCGGTTCAACGTGCACTTCGCCCGGCGTCTGCTGGAGGAGCAGCCGGCGTCCTCCCCCGGCGTCTGGAACCGCTTCGACCACCGCCCGTTGGAGGGCTTCGTCTACGCGGTCACCCCGTTCAACTTCACCGCCATCGCCGGCAACCTGCCGTCGGCGCCGGCCCTGCTGGGCAACACGGTGATCTGGAAGCCGGGTCCGACCCAGCAGTTCGCCGCGCACTTCACCATGCGGCTGTTCGAGGCCGCCGGCCTCCCGCCCGGTGTGATCAACATGGTCACCGGCCGGGGCGAGGAGGTCTCCGACGTGGTGCTCGCCGACCCGGACCTGGCCGGCATCCACTTCACCGGCTCGACGAAGGTCTTCCAGCAGTTGTGGCGGACCGTCGGCGACAACATCGCCCGTTACCGGGGCTACCCGCGCCTCGTCGGCGAGACCGGCGGCAAGGACTTCGTGGTCGCGCACACCAGCGCCGACGTGGACGCCCTGCACACCGCGCTGATCCGCGGCGCGTACGAGTACCAGGGTCAGAAGTGCTCGGCGGCCTCGCGGGCGTACGTGCCGCGCTCGATCTGGGAGGGTGGGCTGCGGGACCGGCTGGCCGCCACCGCCGACTCGCTGACCTACGGCGACGTGGCCGACTTCGGCAACTTCGGTGGCGCGGTGATCGACGACAAGGCGTTCGCCCGGCACACCGCCGCGTTGGAGCTGATCGCCGGTGACGACTCCTGCCGGGTGCTGGCCGGTGGCACCGCCGACGACTCGGTCGGCTACTTCGTCCGGCCGACGCTCTTCGAGTGCGGCGACGCCGCCCACGAGACCTTCACCACCGAGTACTTCGGGCCGATCCTGGGCGTGCACGTGTTCGACGACGCCCGCTTCGACGACGTGGTGGCGCAGGCCGAGTCGATCGCCCCGTACGCGCTGACCGGCTCGGTGTTCGCCACCGACCGCCGGGTGGTCGACGCGGTCGCCGAGCGCATGCGGTACGCGGCCGGCAACTTCTACATCAACGACAAGCCGACCGGCGCGGTGGTCGGGCAGCAGCCCTTCGGCGGCGCGCGGGCCAGCGGCACCAACGACAAGGCGGGCTCCTGGCTCAACCTGGTCCGCTGGGTGTCGCCGCGCACGATCAAGGAGACCTTCGTGCCGCCGACCGACCACACGTACCCCCACATGGGCTGACCTGCGGCGACGACCCGCCGGGGGCACGCGGTGCCGCCGGCGGGTCGGCCGAGGGTCGTGATCCATCGACGGTCCTCAACGGACAGTCTGCCGCCGACAGTGCACTTAGGAAGTCCTGTTGGGTGGCAAACCGGCAAATCCTGGACGCCGGGTGCGCAAAGTGGCAGCGTAGGGGGCATGGCGGATTCCGGAGTCAACCCTACGGCGGCGGCCCTGCTCGGCCTCCTCCACGAGGGCCCGATGACAGGCGGTCAGTTGATGGCCGCCGCTGAGCGCCGTCTGGCGCCGTACTGGTCGATGACACGCAGTCAGGTCTACCGCGAGTTGCCGGTGCTGGCCGAGCGCGGTTTCGTGCGGCTCGGGAAGCCGGGGCCGCGGATGAGCCAGCCGTACGCGCTCACCGCCAGCGGAAAACGGACATTTTCCCGCTGGCTGGCCGAGAACCCGGGGCGGGACACCATCCGCAACCCGATCGCGCTGCGGATGGCCTTCGGCAACCTGCACTCCGCCAGCCAGCTCAAGGGCCTGTACGCCTCGGCCAACGAATACCACACCGAGGCCCTCGCCCAGGTCCGGGAGCAGGTGAAGAACGCCAAACGGGATGGCGAGACGTACGACGCCAGCGCGCTGGAGTTCGCCGTCGCCTATCACCGGGCGGCCCTGTCCTGGTTGAAGTCCGCGCCGGTCGGGTGATCCGCGGCGGGTTCGCCCGAAGGGTAGGAGCTGCTCAGCGCGGGGTGGCGGAGTGCCGCTTTCGCGCCGGACCGCGGGGCTCGCAAGCTCAATCGTCGTCCGCGCAGTACGCTTACCTGTCGTGACCGCTGCCGATTACGCCGAACAGCTCAAGGAACTCGACGCGACCCTGCGAAACATCGAGGCCGTCCTCAACCTCGACCGACTCCACGAGGACAAGGCCCGCCTCGAGCAGGAGGCTTCCGCCCCCGACCTGTGGGACGACCAGGCCAAGGCTCAGCAGGTGACCTCGCAGCTGTCGTACGTCAACGGCGAGATCAGCAAGCTGGGCAGCCTCCGGTCCAGCCTCGACGACGCCCAGGTTCTGCTGGAGCTGGCCGAGGCCGAGGTCGACCCGGGCGTGCTGCTCGAGGTCGAGTCGGAGATCACCGGGCTGACCAAGGCCATCCAGGAGATGGAGGTCCGCACCCTGCTCTCCGGCGAGTACGACTCCCGGGAGGCGCTGATCGCCATCCGCGCGGGCGCCGGTGGCGTGGACGCCGCGGACTTCGCCGAGATGCTGCTGCGGATGTACCTGCGCTGGGCAGAGCGGCACGGCTACCCGACCGAGGTCTACGAGACCTCCTACGCCGAGGAGGCGGGTCTGAAGTCGGCCACCTTCGCGGTCAAGGTGCCCTACGCGTACGGCACGCTCAGCGTCGAGTCGGGCACCCACCGGTTGGTCCGGATCAGCCCGTTCGACAACCAGGGCCGCCGGCAGACCAGCTTCGCGGGCGTCGAGGTCCTGCCGGTCACCGAGCAGACCGACCACATCGACATCCCGGAGAACGAGGTACGCGTCGACGTCTACCGCTCCTCCGGCCCCGGTGGGCAGAGCGTCAACACCACCGACTCGGCGGTCCGGTTGACCCACATCCCGACCGGCATCGTGGTCACGTGTCAGAACGAGAAGTCCCAGTTGCAGAACAAGGCCTCCGCGCTGCGGGTGCTCCAGGCCCGGCTGTTGGAGCGCAAGCGCCAGGAGGAGCAGGCCAAGCTGGAGGGGCTCAAGGAGAACGCCGCCGGTTCGTGGGGCGACCAGATGCGCTCCTACGTCCTGCACCCGTATCAGATGGTGAAGGATCTCCGAACCGAGCAGGAGACCGGCAATCCGAGCGCGGTGTTCGACGGCGATCTGGACGGTTTCATCGAGGCGGGCATCCGTTGGCGTAAGCAGCGGCAACTCGCCGGCGACGGAGCGTAACGACACGCGGGCGGAACGCGTCGTCGATCTCCAGGTAGAGGCCTGATTCGACGACTCGTGCCGGATCGGCGGGGCGTGGGGCTTGGCTCAGTTGTTACACCGCGTAGACTCACCACCCGTGATTCAGCTTGAGCAAGTGACGAAGACGTACCCGAAGGCGTCCCGGCCTTCGCTCGACAACGTGTCCGTCTCGATCGAGAAGGGCGAGTTCGTCTTCTTCATCGGTCCATCCGGCTCCGGCAAGTCCACAATCATCAAGATGCTGCTGCACGAGGTCGCCCCCAACAAGGGTCGCGTCGTCGTCAACGGCAAGGACGTCACATCGATGCGCTCCTGGAAGCGACCCCACTTCCGGCGCTCGATCGGCTGTGTCTTCCAGGACTTCCGGCTGCTGCCGAACCGCACCGCGTACGAGAACGTGGCGTTCGCCCTCGAGGTGATCGGCAAGACCAAGGCGGTTGCCCGCCGGGTCGTGCCGGAGGTGCTGGAGCTGGTCGGGCTCGGTGGCAAGGAGCACCGGTACCCGCACGAGCTCTCCGGTGGTGAGCAGCAGCGCGTCGCCGTCGCCCGGGCGTTCGTGAACCGTCCGCTGATCCTGCTGGCGGACGAGCCCACCGGAAACCTGGACCCGGACACCTCGATCGAGATCATGCGCCTGCTGGACCGGATCAACCGCACCGGCACGACCGTCGTGATGGTCACCCACGACTCCAACATCGTCAACCAGATGCGCCGCCGCGTCGTCGAGATCGAGAGCGGTCGTATCGTGCGTGACCAGGCCCGCGGCGTCTACGGGTGAGCCGGCTCTCCACCCCTGCGCAGCCTGACGACGAACACTTCATGCCGGAGACCCGGAGGAAATCCCGATGCGCGTGAAATACGTCCTGTCCGAGGTACTGGTCGGACTGTGGCGCAACGTGACCATGTCCATCGCGATGATCATCACGATGGCGGTCTCGCTGACCATGCTCGGCGCCAGCGGTCTCATGTACCGCCAGGTCGACGACATGAAGGTCACCTACTACAAGAACATCGAAGTCTCGATCTTCTTGAAGCAGGAGGTGAGCGAGCAGGAGCGCACCGACCTGAACGCCAAGCTCGACAGCGACCCCCTGGTCAAGGAGGTCTTCTACGTCAACAAGGACGAGGCGTACAAGAAGTTCAAGGTCATGTACCAGGACGCGCCCGACCTGGTGAACGTGGTCAAGCCCGACCAGTTGCCCGAGTCGTTCCGGCTCAAGCTGAACAACCCGGAGCAGTACAAGGACATCTACGAGCAGTACAAGAACAGCGCCGGTGTCGACGAGATCATCGACCAGAGCCGACTGCTCGACAAGATCTTCAACATCCTCACCTCGATCCAGAACATCGCCCTGGCCGCAGCCACCGTGATGGCGATCGCCGCCCTGCTGCTGGTCGCGAACACCATCCAGGTCGCCGCGTACAGCAAGCGGCGTGAGGTGGCGGTCATGAAGCTGGTCGGCGCGTCCAACTGGTTCATCCAGGCGCCGTTCGTGCTGGAGGCGGTGGTGGCCGGCCTGATCGGTTCACTGCTGGGTCTGGTGGCCCTGGTCGCGGCCAAGTACCTGCTCTTCGACGGGTCGTTGAGCGCGTTGCAGGGTCTGCTCTCGCCGATCGGCTGGGGTGACATCCTGGTCGTCTTCCCGCTGATGGCCGGCGTCGGTGGTCTGATCAGCGCGGGCACCGCCTGGATCACCCTGCGCTTCTACCTGCGGGTCTAGGTCGTCCCGTCGTCTCCCGAGGACCCTTCCGCCGCCGGAAATAAACGGCGCGGGAGGGTCCTTGTTGTTCCGGTAGCATGATCGGTTGTCCGGCCGAGGTGTGCTCGGCCCACGGGCAGCGGAGAGAGGGGGTGGCACCGATGCCACGGGAAAAGGGGCGCAAGGTGGTCGCCTCCAACAAGAAGGCGCGCCACGACTACGCCATTCTCGACACGTACGAGGCAGGCATGGCGCTGACCGGCACCGAGGTCAAGTCGCTGCGGGCCGGGCGGGCGTCGCTTGTCGACGCGTTCGCCCAGGAGCGGGACGGCGAGCTGTTTCTGCACGCCATGCACATCCCGGAGTACACGCAGGGCACCTGGACCAACCACGAGCCCCGGCGTACCCGCAAGCTGCTGCTCAACCGGGTCGAGATCGACAAGCTCGTCGGCAAGACCCGCGAGGGCGGTCTGACGATCGTTCCGTTGCAGGTCTACTTCTCCGACGGCTGGGCCAAGGTCGAGATCGCCCTGGCCAAGGGCAAGAAGTCGTACGACAAGCGTCAGGACCTCGCCAAGCGGGACGCGGACCGGGAGATCGCCCGGGTGTCGGGTCGGCGCGGCAAGGGAATGGACGAGTAGAACGTCCCGTTTGTCCGGGTCGGCACGCCGGCCCGGGGCTCGGGATGAAAGCCGTTGCGCCAGGCGTTAGTCTTGTCAGTGCCACCACATCGGTGGCCTGTCGAGGGGGTGACTGGTTTCGACTTCGTACGCAGCGACAGGGGAAGCGAGCCGAGGAAGCCGACGTCGTCTCGAGAATCGGTCGTCGGAACTTTATAAGCGCCAATAACCAACGCGCTGACTTCGCTCTCGCCGCCTGAGGCGAGTAGCTAAGTCTGTCGGTCTGGGAACGCCTTCGTCCCAGTAGCCGGCATCAGCTAGGAGGCTGGCCAACCGGACCCGGTCGCGGGGTCCGTGCGGCGAGATTAATCAGCGACTGGGCCCGTCACACCAACTTGCTCGCGTGAGCGGTGGGGCCGAGTAGAGGCACAGCGAGCTGCGCTCGGAGAAGCCCTGACAAACCGGCGAAGGACCCGGGTTCGATTCCCGGCACCTCCACCACCTCGAGCGAAGCGCCCCGGCCCACCAGCCGGGGCGCTTCGTCGTGTACGCGGCTCGCCTACGCTGCCCCCTGTGACGAACCAGGAGCTGCGCCTGTCGGTCGGCGCCTCACCGGCACAGCGGACGTGGGCGGTGGTGGTGGGCGTGTTCATCGCCGCCGTCGCCGCGGCGTTCGTGGTGTTGCCGCTGGTCGCCGGCGGGGTGCTGGGGCGACTGTCCGGCCCGGGTGACCCGTTCTCCTCCTACGAGGAGGCTCGCGACGTGCCGCCGGGGATGCTGCCACCCGCGCTGCGCGACGCCGACGGTGGCGCCGACCACGCCGGGCTGAGCCCGTTCATCGGACTCTGCGGGCTGCCGTTCGTCCTGCTCAGCATCTACCTGGTGCTGCGGGTGCTCCGCACGGCCGCCTGGCTGGAGGGCAGCCACGTCCGGGTCCGGGGCGCGTTCCGGACGCGCGACGTCGACCTCGCCACCGCCCGGATCGACGCCGCCTCGCTGTCGTACGGCGAGCCCGCGGACGACTTTCCGGCGGGTCGGCAGCGAACACCCGCCATCATCGCGACCGACCACGAGGATGGACGGCGAGTCACCATCGCGTTGCAGGGCATGGGGCTGAGCAGCCTGCCCCCGTCCGAGTTGCGCGCGCTGGCCGACGCGATCACGACGGGCCGACCCGTCGACGGTCGGGACGGCGACGCGCACGCCGTCGCCCGCCAACTGCGCCGCCTGGCGGAACACCCCCAGCTCGGCTGAGCAACGGTGGGTCGGTTGCCCCTGCGACTGGCGGGACTGCCGGGACCCTCGGGGCAGATGAGGACTCGCGGGGCCTTTACAGGCACGGTCGGGCGCGCTCACCATCGCGGTATGGGATAGCAGCGCAGCACGGGAGGTGCCATGGTCACCGGTCCGGTCCAGCAGTCGTCACTCGTCGCCCGGTTGTCCGCCGTACCGCCGCATCCCGTCGAGCTGCCCGGTGAGCCACGCCCGGCCGGTCTGGCCGGAGACGTGCACGCGTTCGGCCGGGCCGTCACCGTGCCTCCCACCGAGCCGCGCTGGCGGGAAGGCGTCCTGCTCCGGCTGGGTTCGGTGGGGCAGGGGTTCGCCGAGCACGTCCGGGCCACCGAGGGTCCGGCCGGCCTCTACCGGGAGCTGCTCACCCAGTCGCCACGGCTGGACCACGGGGTACGGATGCTGACCCGGGAGCACGCGGGGATCATCGCGGCGATCCTCGCCGTGCAGCGGATCGCCGAGCGGCCCGAGGTCGATCCCGCCGAACTGCGGCACCGCGCCGGGCACCTGCTGCGGAGGTTGGCCCGGCATCGGCGGCGCGGCGCCGACCTGCTCTGGGAGGCGTACCAGACGGACCTGGGCGGCGAGACCTGAGCGGTCGGCCGGGAACCGCGGGGTCGGCGGCGGCGTCGAACCGTACATGCGTCGACCGGCCCTGCTGCTCGTACTCCCGTTGCTGCTCACCGCGGGCTGCGCCGCGCCCGTCGCCGATCCGCCCGTCGGGCCTCGCCACCCGTCGCCCCGCGGCGAGGCGTTCGACAAGCGGGCCGCCGAGGTCGCCGAGGCGTGGCGACCCGGCCCCGCGTGGAGCACGGGGTACGTCCCGCTGGAGGGACCCACGGTGCTCAGCGGCGACCCGCGCTTCACGTCCGACACGAAGACCGCGTTCGAGGCCGGGTGGTACCGGGCGGAGGCCGCGATACCGCCCACCCGGGTCGGCGGGGAGATCCGCTTCCCGGACGGCCGGCTGACGCTGCCGCTGGTCAATGCCGCTGAGGCGTACCGGCAGCTCGACCAGGGTGATCCGCTGCCCTGCCCGGGGCGACCGAAGCGGCCCGGCCGGCCGAGCCCCGGCGGCCCCAGCGTCGAACCAGGGCCGGACGGGTGGGCCACCAGCGCGACGCAGACGGCCTGTCTCTCGCTCACCGTCACCGGTGTCACGTTCGGTGCCGTGCCGGTCCGCACGAGCCGGGGCACGGCGCAGGTCCCGGCCTGGCTGTTCACCATCAAGGAACTGGCCGCCCCGGTGGCCCGGCTCGCCGTCGCGCCGACCGCGGTCACGCCCGTTCCCCAACCCTCCGCGCCGGCCCGTCCGCTGGCCGACGGGCTGGTGGGCGCCCAGAACCTGACGGCGGTCGACGATGTCCGGATGACCGTGGGGCTCGGCGTCGGCGCCTGCGACACCGGCATCACGCCGCTGGTGTGGGAACGGCCCGACGTCGTCGTGGTGGGCGGCAGCGTCACCCGGGGCACCGGCGACTGCCCCGCCATACTGAAGCTGGAACCGGTCGCCGTCACCCTGGCGGCGCCGCTGGGCGCCCGGCCGGTCCTGGACGTCGCCAGCGGAGCACCCCTGTCGATCGCCCCACGCTGACCGGGCACCGGAGCTGACCGGCGGCCCTCAGAGGATGCTGGGCACGTCGGTGCTGATCGGCACCGGCAACACGGTCGGCCCGTCGGCACGCAGCCCGGTGACGAGCGCCGTACCGAGTTGGTCGGGCGTCTCGACGACCTCGGTGGCGCAGCCGTAGCCGGCCGCGATGGCGACGATGTCCAACCCCGGCAGGTCCAGGCCGGGCACCCCGGGGGTGTCCTTCAGCTCGGCGAACGCCTTGAGGATCGCGTACTGCTGATTGACCGGGACGACGACCACCAGCGGCAGTGCGAGACGCGCGGCGGTCCACAGCGCCTGCACCGAGTAGTGGAACGAGCCGTCGCCGATGACCGCCACCACCGGACGGCCGCGCCCGGTGTCCCGTTCGGCGAGCGCCACCCCGATCGCGGCCGGCAGGCCGTAGCCGAGGCCGCCGCTGGCCATCGTGAAGTACGACGCCGGGCGCGTGATCCGCAACTGCCGGCGCAGAGCGGACAGATTGGACGGTGACTCCTGCACCAGCACGCCATCGGCCGGCCAGTGCGCGGCCAGCCCGGCGAACAGGGCGTCGGCGCTCAGCGGGGCGGTGATCTCCGGCGGGGCCGGTGTGTCGCGGGGTGTGGGCGGCACCCGGTCGGCCGGCGGCACCCGGTCCACGAGCGCGGTCAGCGTCAGCCCCGGGTCGCCGAGCAGGCTGTCCCCGACCGGGGCACGCGCGGCCTCGTCGGGGTCGTCCGTGACGTGCAGCAGCCGGGCGCCGTCCGGTAGGTGCCCGCCCGGCACGTACGGGTAGTAGCGGAACACCGGAGCGCCGACGACAAGCACCGTGTCGTGGCCGCGCAGCGCCTCGGCGAGGGGACCGATCGCATACGGGAGCACCCCGCGGAAGTGCGGGTGGTCCTCCGGGAACACGGCGCGTTCGGGTGCGGGGGCCGACCAGACCGGTGCGGCCAGCCGTTCGGCGAGCGCGACAGCTGTCGGCCAGCTACCGGAGCGGTCCACCCCCGGGCCGTACACCAGCACGGGGTTGTCGCTGCCGGCCAGGACCCGGGCGAACTCGTCCAGCCGTTGTGGGTCCGGCGCGAACCGGGTGGCCACCGTTCGCGGTGCGGGCGGCGGGTCGGCCGGCTGGGCCCAGTCGTCCATCGGCAGGGAGAGGAAGACCGGCCCGGCTGGTGGCTGCACCGCCGTCGCGTACGCCCGCAGCACCGCCGCCGGGATGTCCTGTGCCCGGGCCGGCTCGTAGGCCCACTTGACGTACGGCTGGGGGAGCTCGGTGGGCCGCCGGCTGGCCAGCCGAGGCTCGAGCAGCAGCATCTCCCGGGTCTGCTGGCCGGCCGTGACGATCAGCGGGGTCTTGTTGTGCCAGGCGGTGACGAGGTTGCCCATGCCGTTGCCGGTGCCCGGGGCGGTGTGCAGGTTGACGTGGGCGGCTGTCCCGCTGGCCTGGGCGTAGCCGTCGGCCATCGCGACCGCCGTCGCCTCCTGGAGCGCGTGGACGTAGTGGAAGTCGGCGGGGAAGTCCCGCAGGAACGGCTCCTCCGTCGAGCCGGGGTTGCCGAAGACGGTGGTCATGCCGAGGGTGCGGAGCACGTCGTACGTCGCGTCCCGGACCGTTGCCATCGCCACCCGCCTTCGTGTCGCGGGAGGGACGACAGCAGTCGCCCCTCCCGATCAGCCGAATCTATCGGGATGTGACGGACCTTTCGGGTGTTTCCCACGGGCTCATCCAGCCGGCCACGCCCGTACCTGGTCAGGGGCATCGGGGTGAACAGGGAGCTGTCTTAACTGTCTGATCACCTGCCGGTCAGCCCTTAGCCAGCACCCGGGACGCAGGCTATGGTGCCAGGCATGGCGTTGACAGCACGGCTGATCTCGATGCACCGGGCGGATCCGGCAGATGACCGATCCACAGCGCGGGCTCACGGTTGACGGGTGTGTGGGATGCAGGGAGAGGGTCAGGCGATCGGCGGACGAGCGATGGAGTCGATGACCGGGCGGCTGCTGGTCGCGACTCCGGCGCTCAAGGACCCGAACTTCGACCGTACGGTGGTGCTGCTGGTCGCCCACGAGCCGGGCGGCGCGCTCGGCGTGGTGTTGAACCGGGCCACCGAGGTGCCGGTGGCCGAGGTGCTCGGCGACTGGAGCGATCTGGCCCGTTACCCGGCAGTGCTCTTCGAGGGTGGGCCGGTGCAGCCTGACTCGGCCATCTGCCTGGCCCGGATGCGGCACCCGATGCGCCGGCTCAAGGGCTTCCACCAGGTCTCCGGAGCGGTCGGCACGATCGACCTCTCGGTCGACCCGGAGCGGCTGCGGGAGAGCATCGGTGGCATCCGGGTCTTCGCCGGTTACTCCGGCTGGGGCAGCGGCCAGTTGGAGCAGGAAATCGCCGACGGTTCCTGGTTCGTGCTGGACGGGCTGCCCGGTGACGCGTTCGTCGACCGGCCCGACGATCTGTGGCCGATGGTGCTGCGCCGCCAGGGCGGGATGATGGCCGCGGTCGCCCACTTCCCGCCGGACGTCGCGCTCAACTGACCCGCCCCGGGCGGGGGACCCCGCGAGATGACCATGCGGGCCGGTCTGTGTATAGTTTCCCAGTGCCCGGGCGACCGGGACGACAGCAAGGGGCCGTGGCGCAGCTGGTAGCGCACCACACTGGCAGTGTGGGGGTCAGGGGTTCGAGTCCCCTCGGCTCCACCTTGCGAACGTAGGGCAGCGGCCCGGTTGATGATCATCAACCGGGCCGCTTCTTTTCGTCCCCACCCGTCCGCTCGCCGATGGCCCAGCGTCCGTCGTGGGGCCATCTGCGAACGACAAAACGCCCCGACCGGGAGTGACCCGGTCGGGGCGTGCACTGCACTATGTCCGATAAGGGGGTTATCAGCCCTGGCGGCTCTTCCACTGCGGGTTCGCGCGGTTCACCACGACCACCCGGCCACGACGGCGGACCACCACCGAACCCGGCTTCTGCTTCAGCGCACGCAACGAGCTACGTACCTTCATGTCTGCCTCCTTGGTTCCAGCGGTTCCGAGTATCGAAACGCCGCACCCACCCTGGGGATTCCCCGCCACCTAGAATGATCCTCAGCGATGGGTGGGAGGTGCCGGAGTGTTGGCCGGGGCGTTTGTGACAGCGGTCTACGCGTTCCTCGGATGGCTCGTGGTGTTCACCTCCCGGGTCGCGCTGCGACCCACGGTGAACAGAAACCGCAGCCCCGGTGTGCGGACCCCGGCGACGATGCGCTCGGCCGAGCACTGGCACGCGGCGCACCAACGGGTCGCCCGGCCCCTGTGCCGCACGGGCATCCTGCTGGCGGTCGCCTCCCCGCTGCCGATCCTGCTCGGGGCCGCCTACGGTGACCCGCCGGTGATCGCGGCCGTGCTGGTGCTCGCCCTGCTCGTCGTGCCCTACCTGGCCTACCTGGGCTATCTCGCCGATCGCGCCGCGGCCGCCCTCGACGGGAAACGGTGACCGCGGCCGACCGCGTCGGGCGGGGCCGGATCTGCTGACCCGGCCCGCCCGCGCGGGTCAGCGCAGCAGACCGTCGATCTCGGCCAGCTCCTCGGCGGTGAAGTCGAGGTTGTCCAGCGCGGCGATGTTCGTCTCCAACTGTCCGACGCTGCTCGCCCCGATGATCAGGCTGGTCATCCGTGGATCACGCAGCGCCCAGGCGAGCGCGAGCTGCGCGAGGGACTGACCGCGCCGCTCGGCGATCGCGCCGAGACCGCGGATGGTGGCCATCTTCTCCTCGCTGAGGTCGCTCTCGTTGAGGAAGACGCTCGTGCGCACCCGCGAGTCGTCCGGGATGCCGCCCAGGTAACGGTCGGTCAGCAGGCCCTGGGCCAGCGGACTGTACGCGATGCAACCCGCCCCGACCTGCTCCAGCGTGTCGAGCAGGCCGTCGGACTCGGTCCAGCGGTTGAGCATCGAGTACGACGGCTGGTTGATCAGCAGCGGTGTGCCCAGGTCGCGCAGGATCGCGGCGGCCCGTGCGGTCTGCTCGGAGTTGTAGTTCGAGATGCCCACGTAGAGCGCCTTGCCGGAGCGGACGGCGGCGTCCAGCGCGCCCATCGTCTCTTCGAGCGGGGTGTCCGGGTCGAACCGGTGCGAGTAGAAGATGTCGACGTAGTCCAGCCCCATCCGGCGCAGCGACTGGTCCAGCGACGAGATCAGGTTCTTGCGCGAGCCCCACTCGCCGTACGGGCCGGGCCACATGAGGTAGCCGGCCTTGCTGGAGATGACCAGCTCGTCCCGGTAGGCCCTCAGGTCGGTGGCGAGCAGCCGGCCGAAGTTCTCCTCCGCCGAACCGGGCGGCGGCCCGTAGTTGTTCGCCAGGTCGAAGTGGGTGACCCCCAGGTCGAAGGCGCGCCGGACGATGTCGCGCTGCCGGTCGAACGGGCGGTCCGGACCGAAGTTGTGCCAGAGCCCGAGGGAGACGGCGGGCAGTCGCAGGCCACTGCGTCCGCTGCGCCGGTAGGTCATGGTGTCGTAGCGGTCATCCGCGGCGAGGTAGGTCACGATCATGAGCCTAGCTCCGGCCCGCGGTACCCCGGATCACGCGTGCGAATCAGGACAGCGGGGTAGTTTCGACGCCATGCGTTTCATTGCCCTCGACACCCCCAAACCGCTGTCCAGGATCGGGTTGGGCACCTGGCAGTTCGGCTCCCGGGAATGGGGCTACGGCCCGGACTTCGAGAAGCGGGCCGCGCAGATCGTCCGCCGGGCCGTCGAGTTGGGCGTGACCGTCTTCGACACCGCGGAGATCTACGCCTTCGGGCGCAGCGAACGGATCCTCGGCGCCGCCCTCGGCGACGACCGGCCCAACGTCACCGTCGCCAGCAAGATCTTCCCGGTGGTGCCGGTGGCGGCGGTGGTGCAGCAACGGGCGGTCGCCTCGGCGGCCCGACTCGGCGTCACCCACATCGACCTCTACCAGGTGCACCAACCCAACCCGCTCGTCGCCGACCACACCACCATGCGCGGCATGCGGGTGTTGCAGGACGTCGGGCTGGTCGGCGAGGTGGGCGTGAGCAACTACGGGCTGCGCCGCTGGCAGGTCGCCGAGGCGGCGCTCGGCCGGCGGGTGCTCAGCAACCAGGTCCGCTACAGCATGCTGGACCGCGCCCCCGAACAGGACCTGCTGCCGTACGCCCGCCAGGCCGGGCGGGTGGTCATCGCGTACAGCCCGCTGGCGCAGGGCTTCCTCTCCGGCCGCTACGACGCGAAGAACCCGCCGAGCGGCGCGGTGCGGCGGGCCAACCCGTACTTCCTGCCGGAGAACCTGGAACGCGGCGCGGTCCTGATCGACACCCTGCGCCAGGTGGCCGACGCCCACGACGCCACCCCCAGTCAGATCGCGCTGGCCTACCTGCTGCGCCACCCGAACGTGCTCGCCATCCCCGGGGCGTCCGGGGTGGAACAGATGGAACGCAACGCCGCCGCCGCGGACATCGACCTCGCCGACGACGAGTACGCGGCGCTGGCCGAGGCCGCGAAACGCTTCCGCCCGGTGACCGGACTCGCCGCGATGCCGGCGATGCTGCGTGCCCGGTTCGCCAACACCACCGGAAAGTGAGCACAGTGGACGACATCACCGCACTGATCCTGGACGACCACGCCGCCTTCCGGCGCGGCTTCGCCCGCCTCGACGACGCCCGCGACGAGCAGGAGATGCTCGCCATCTGGGACGCCCTCGCCCTGCACCTGGACATCCACGCCGAGGCGGAGGAGGCGATCCTCTACCCGCACCTGGTCAAGCACGGCGACGACGGCGAGGACGAGACCGCCGACGCGATCGGCGACCACAACAAGATCCGCGACGCCGTCGCCGAGGCGAAACTGCACCCGGTCGGCTCGGACCAGTGGTGGGAGGCGGTCGGCACGGCCCGCCGGGAGAACAGCGAGCACCTCGCCGAGGAGGAGGACGAGGCGCTGCCCGACTTCCGCCGGCACGCCAGCACCGAACTCCGCGCCGAGCTGGGCCAACGCTGGCTGACCTTCTACGGCGAGCACAAGAACGGCCGCAATCTGCCGTTCCGCGACAAGGACCCCCAGCAGTACGTGGCCGACCACCGCTGAGATCTCCCCGTTGCGGGGGAGTCGCCGAGCCGGCCCCGGCAGCAGAATGACGGAGTGAATCCCCGAACGGCGCTGGCCCCGCTGGTCGCCGGCACCACCTGGCGACGCGGCGTGTTCCTGCTGCTCGGTGGCGTGCTGGCGCTGCCGTACGGGCTGCTCGTGGTGACCTTCGTCGAACTGTTCGCCGACTCGGCGGTCCCCCGCTCCCTGACGTACGCGCTGCTGGTGGTCGCGGTGCTGATCGCCGTGGTGCCGCTGCTGTTGGACGGCAGCCGGGCTCTGGAGATCGCCGCCGTACGGAGTCTGCTCGGCGTCGACCTGCCCGAGCCGGCGCTGGGGCATCGCGGCGATCGGGAGACCAGGCTGCGCAGCGCGCTCTGGATCGCCACCCACCTCATCGTCGGCGCGCTGGTGATGACCGCGCTGTTCGGCGCCCTGCCGTTGGCGTTGGCCTTCATCGCCCAGCAGTTCGGCGTCGGCACCGAGTTGACCACCGAGGGGCAGTTCGGGCCGCTGGACGGGCGGGACAGCGGCTGGCTGACCCTGAGCGGGGTGGCGCTGCTGGTCGGCCTCGGCTACGCCGTCGCCGGGCTCGGCGCGCTCGCCGGTCTGATGGCGCCGGTGCTGCTCGGCCCCGCCCAGGCGGAGCGGATCGCCGCCCTGGAGGCGCAGGCCACCCGGCTCGCCGAACGCAACCGACTGGCCCGGGAGCTGCACGACTCGATCGGCCACGCGCTGACCGTGGCCACCCTGCAGGCCGGAGCGGCCCGCGAGGTCCTCGACACCGACCGGGAGTTCGTCCGGCGGGCGCTCACCGCCATCGAGGAGACCGGACGGACCGCGATGGACGAGCTGGACCATGTGCTCGGGCTGCTCCGGGAGGCCGGCACCGGCCGGCCCGTGGTGGCGCCGCAGCGTACCCTCGCCGACCTGGACCGGTTGGTCACCGACGCCCGCGCAGCCGGGCTGGCGGTGCACGCACACCGCGTCGGCGACCCGGCGCGGGTGCCCGCGGCGGTCTCCCGGGAGGGCTACCGGATCGTCCAGGAAGGCCTGACCAACGCTGCCCGCTATGGCGCGGGGCCGGTGACGCTGCGGCTGGACCTGCACCCGGGGGTACTGGAGTTGGAGCTGGTCAACGAGGTGCGACGCCCCGACCGGGCGCATCCGGGACGCGGCGGTCGGGGCCTGGACGGCATGCGGGAACGGGTGCTGCTGCTCGGCGGCGGGATCACCGTGGGGCCGGACGGCGACCGTTGGCTGATCCGGGCCCGTCTGCCCTACGAGGAGGCGACATGACCACCGGGGTGCTGATCGTCGACGACGACGAGTTGATCCGGGTGGGGCTGCGCGCCATCATCGACGCCCAACCCGACCTGCGGGTGCTCGCCGAAGCCGCCGACGGCGCCGAGGTGCCGCCGCTGGTCGCCCGGCACCGGCCGGACGTGGTGCTGATGGATGTGCGGATGCCCAGCATCGACGGCATTCAGGCCACCCGGCACCTGCTGGCCACCTCCGCCAACCCGCCCCGGGTACTGGTGGTCACCACGTTCGCCAACGACGAGTACGTCTACGAGGCGCTGCGCGCGGGCGCGTCCGGCTTCCTGCTCAAACGGGCCCGGCCCGCCGAGGTGGTGGAGGCCGTCCGGGTCGTCGCGGCGGGGGAGTCGCTGCTCTTCCCGGCGGCGATCCGTCAGCTCGTCGGGGCGTACGGGCCGGCCGGCGGCGACCAGCTGCGCGCCGCCCGACTCACCGAGCGGGAGGCCGAGGTGCTGCGGTTGATGACCACCGGCCGGTCCAACCCGGAGATCGCCGCCCACCTGGTGGTCGGGGTGGAGACGGTCAAGACACACGTCGGCAACGTGCTGGCCAAGCTGGGCGCCCGCGACCGCACCCAGGCGGTCATCGCCGCCTACGAGTCCGGCTTCGTCACCCCGTCCGGCTGATCGGTCCCTCCAGCGGGGGAGCGGCTTCACCGCCGGCCGGGAGGGAACCGGCCGGACATCGGTCGAGGCTGTGCGTATGACGACGATCACCGCCTCCCCGCCCCGATCCGACTCCCGCTGGCCCGACCGGTTCGCCCCACTGGCCGCCGGTTGGCTGGGCCTGTGGGGCGTACTCGCCCTGATCAGCGTGCTCACCGGCGCCGGCTACCCGCTCGGCGCGAACGAACCGCGCGGCGGTGACGACAACCTGCTGCACCTGGTGCCGGTGGAGCTGGCCACCTCGCTCTTCGCCGGCGTACTCCTGACCGCGGCCGTGGTCGCGCTGGCCATGACCCGGTCGGCCGGCCGCCCACCCGGCCCGCTGCGGGCGCTGCTTCTCGGTTACGGCTGGGTCGTGGCGGTCCTCCTCGCCCTGGTCGTCCCGGACACGCGTGTGTTGACCATCCTCGGGTACCTGCCGATCCTGATCGTCGGTGCGCCGTTCGGGTGGCCGCCGGTGGACTACTCCGACGTCTTCACCTGGGCACTGTTCGTCCGGTTCGCCGCGATGGTCGGCGGGCTGCTGCTGGCCGGTGCGGTGCTCACCTGGCAGCGCCGCACCGCGGCCGCCTGCGTCGGCTGCGGTCGCGGTGACACCGGCCGGGGGTGGACCGCCCCGGCCGCCGCCGCGCGCTGGGGCCGGTGGGCCACCGGCATCGCCGTGGTCATCCCGCTGACGTACGCGGTGACCCGGTTCGCCTGGGCGGTCGGTATCCCGCTGGGCATCACCCGGGAGTTCCTGACCGACATGCAGGACACCGGGCTGGTCTGGGCCGGGCTCGGGCTGGGCGCGTTCGCCACCGTCGGCGCGATCCTCACCCTCGGGCTGGTGCAGCGCTGGGGCGAGCGGTTTCCGCGCTGGATGATCGGGCTCGCCGGCCGGCGGGTGCCGGTGAAGCTGGCCGTGGTGCCGGCCACCCTGGTCGCCATCGCGGTGACCGCGGCCAGCCTGGGGCTGCTCGGTCAACCCGAGTTCTGGCAGGAGATCGACGTGGCCGGAGGCCCGGCGCGGCTCTGGCCGCTGTGGGGCGTGGCGCTCGGCGCGGCCACCTACGCGTACCACCTGCGCCGGCGCGGAGCCTGCCGGCGCTGCGGCCGGGGCTGAAGGTGGGAGTGGGGGTGCCCCTGATGCCCGGGGCGCCCCTGCGAATGTGAGCTAGCGTGGGTCGGGTGACTGCGCCTAACCCGGTAATCCCGGTTCCACCGGCCGACCTGCCCGGCACGCTCGGCGCGCTGCGGGCGGCCGGTCACCAGTACCGCACCGTCAAGCAGGAACTCCGCGACAACCTCCTCGCCCGGATGCGCTCCGGCGAGGCCCGCTTTCCCGGCATCGTCGGCTACGACGACAGCGTGCTGCCCGAGGTCGAGCGGGCACTGCTCGCCGGGCACGACATGGTGTTGCTCGGTGAGCGCGGCCAGGGCAAGACCCGACTGATCCGCTCGCTCGGCGCGCTGCTCGACGAGTGGACCCCGGTCATCGTGGGCTCGGTGCTCAACGAGCACCCGATGCACCCGCTCACCCCCGCGTCCCGCGCCCAGGTCGCCGAGGCCGGCGACGACCTGCCGATCGGCTGGCTGCACCGCTCGATGCGGTACGGCGAGAAGTTGGCCACCCCGGACACCAGCGTCGGCGACCTGATCGGTGACGTCGACCCGATCCGAATCGCCCAGGGCCGCACTCTCGGCGACCCGGAGACCATCCACTTCGGGCTGGTGCCGCGCACCAACCGGGGCATCTTCGCCGTCAACGAGCTGCCCGACCTGGCCGAGCGCATCCAGGTGGCCCTGCTCAACGTCCTGGAGGAACGGGACATCCAGGTCCGTGGCTACCAGCTGCGACTGCCGCTGGACCTGCTCCTGGTGGCCAGCGCCAACCCGGACGACTACACCAACAGGGGCCGGATCATCACTCCGCTGAAGGACCGGTTCGGCGCGGAGATCCGTACCCACTACCCGGTCGACCTGGAGTTGGAGCTGGCGCTGATCCGGCAGGAGGCCGACCTGGTCGCCGCCGTTCCGGAACACGTCCTGGAGGTGCTGGCCCGCTTCGCCCGCGCGGTACGGGAGTCACCGTCGGTGGACCCGCGCTCGGGTGTCTCCGCCCGGTTCGCCATCGCCGCCGCCGAGACGGTCGCCGGTGCCGCGCTGCGCCGCGCCGGCCTGCTCGCCGCCACCGGCACCCCGGAGGGCCGCCCCGAGGCGGCGGTGGCCCGGGTCGGCGACGCCGTCTCGGTGACCAGCACGCTGCGCGGCAAGGTGGAGTTCGAGTCCGGCGAGGAGGGGCGGGAGATCGAGGTCCTCGCCCACCTGCTGCGGACCGCGACCGCCGAGACGTTCCGGGCGCACCTGGCCGGGCTGGACCTGTCCGGGTTCACGGCACTTGTCGAGGACGGCGCGGCGATCGAGACCGGCGAGCTGGTCAGCGCGACGGAGCTGCTGCGCCAGGTCGGCACCGTACCCGGGCTGGCGAAGGTTCTCGACCGGCTCGGCCTGGGCGACGCGCCCACCCCGGAGGAGGCCGCCGCCGCCGTCGAGTTCGTGCTCGAAGGGCTGCATCTGACCCGCCGGCTGGGCAAGGACGTCACCGACTCGGGGCGCACCGTCTACGGCGGTCGGGGCTGACCATGGCCGGCAACCGGTTCCGGTACGGGCAGTGGACCGGCGGGCCCGACCCGCTGGCCCCCCCGTACGACGTACGCGAAGCTGTCGACGAGGTCGGCGCCGAGGTGCTGGCCGGCGGCAGCCTGCGGGAGGCGCTGCGGGACCTGCTGCGCCGTGGCCCGCAGGGGCGGGGCGGGCTGGACGACCTGGCCGCCCGCGCCCGGCGGCTCCGCCGGGAGGCGCTCCGCCGAGGCGACCTGGACGGCGCGGTGACCAGGGCACAGGCACTGCTCGACCAGGCCCTCGCCGCCGAGCGGGACGAGCTGCGCGGCCGCGACGACGACGGCGCGCGGTTCGCCGAGTCGGTGCTGGACAATCTGCCCCGCTCGACCGCGCGGGCGGTGGAGGAGCTGTCCGGCTACCAGTGGGCCAGTGAGGACGCCCGCCGGTCGTACCAGCAGATCCTCGACCAGCTCCGGGACGACGTGCTCGGTCAGCGCTTCGCCGGGTTGCGCGACGCGGTGCGGGCGTCCGCCGACCCGGCCGCCCAGCAGCGGCTGGCCGAGATGATGGGCGACCTGAACGACCTGCTGGAACGGCACGGCCGCGCGGAGGACACCACCGACGCGTTCGCCGAGTTCATGCGCCGACACGGCGACTTCTTCCCGGAGCAGCCGGAGACGGTCGACGAGCTGATCGACGTGCTGGCCCGCCGCTCGGCGGCCGGTCAGCGGCTGATGAACTCGCTCTCCGACCGGCAGCGCGCCGAGCTGGCCGGCCTGATGCAGCAGTCGCTCGGCGACCGCCTCGCGGGGGAGTTGTCCGCGCTGGACGCCAACCTGCGGGCGCTGCGCCCGGATCTGCGCTGGGGGCGCGGTGAGCGGGTCCGGGGCGATCAGCCGCTGGACTACGCCGACGCGGCGGGTGCGCTGGGTGAGATCGGCGAGTTGGACGACCTGCTGGACCAGCTCGACCAGGACCACCCGGGCGCCACGCTTGACGACGTGGACGTCGACGCGGTCGCCCGCACGCTGGGCCGGGAGGCGGCCGACGACGTGCGCCGGCTGCGGGATCTGGAGCGGGAGCTTCGTCGGCAGGGTTGGGTGAGCCGGGACGCGGAGGGGCTCACGCTGAGCCCGAAGGCGCTGCGCCGGCTCGGCGGGACGGCGCTGCGACGGGTCTTCGCCGACCTGACGGCCGGGCCGCGCGGGCAGCACGACCTGCGTTCGGCGGGGGCCGCCGGCGAGGTCAGCGGTGGGTCCAGACCCTGGGAGTACGGCGACGAGCAACCCCTGGACGTGGTCCGGACGCTGACCCGGGCGGTCCGCCGGGCCGGGCCGACGGTTCCGGTGCAGCTCGCGGTGGACGACTTCGAGGTGGTGGAGACCGAGAGGCGGGCCTCGGCGGCGGTGGTGCTCTGCGTCGACCTGTCGTACTCGATGATCTCGCAGGGTCGTTGGGGGCCGATGAAGCAGACGGCGCTGGCGCTGGCGCACCTCATGGAGACGCGTTTCCCGCAGGACGCCCTGCAGATCGTGGGCTTCGGCCGGGAGGCGATGGCGCTGACGCAGCAGGAGTTGGCCGCCGTCGAGCCGGACGGGGAGCAGGGCACCAACCTCCAGCACGCGCTGCGGCTGGCCGGTCGGCACCTGCGCCGGCACCCGGACGCCGAGCCGGTGGTCCTGGTGGTCACCGACGGCGAGCCGACCGCCCACCTGGACCCGGACGACGGGGAGGCGCTGTTCCACTGGCCGCCGCTGCCGGAGACGATCGAGGCGACGGTCCGTGAGGTGGACCGGCTGAGCCGCTACGGCGCCACGCTCAACCTGTTCATGCTCGGCGACGACCCGGGCCTGCGGCGCTTCGTCGACGCGGTGGCCCGCCGCAGCCGTGGCCGCATGTTCACCCCCGACACCGATGACCTCGGCGAGTACGTGGTCAGCGACTACCTCCGCTCCCGCCAATCCCGCCGCTAACGTCCCTCCGGGCAGGTTGACTGGGGGGATGGAGAGTGGAGGGCTGCGGCGGGCCTATGACGGGGTGTTCGTCGAGCTTGACGCGGGGGAGTTCGGTCCGGCTCCGGAGGGGCAGCTCAGCGCCGAGCAGATCGTCGCGCACCTGGTCGCCAACGACGAGCTGATGATCCAGGCCACCGAGGCGTTGTTGGCCGGGTCGCCGTTCGCCTACTACGAGCTGGAGGACGACATCCACCGTCCGCAGCTCGACGCGTTGGCCGCCGAGCAGGGCGGTCTGCGGGGGCTGACCGCTCTGCTGCACGGCACCAGCGACCGGCTGTGCGGGCTCGTCGACCGGCTCGGCCTGGCGGCGGAGACCCCGGTCGAGACCCACCTGCGCGAGGGCTTCGACCTCATCGTGGACGAGTCACTGCCCTGGTCTCGCACCCTCGACCTGCACACAAGGGTCCACCTGCCCAAACACCAGGCCCAACTGCACCTGCTCCGCTCCTGAGCGACGCCGAATCGGCCGGTCAGGGTGGCAGCTCCTTGCCCCATTGAGGGTGATGCCTGTGAGTCATCACGATGACTCACAGGCATCACCCTCGCACCAGTGCTGCCCACCCCGCCCCGAGCTCGGCGCCGATCTTGCACTTTCTGTCCCGACAAAAGTGGCGCAAAGTGGCAATTCGGCGACAGAAAGTGCAAGATCGCGGGGCGCGGGGCGCGGGGCGCGGGGCGCGGGGCGCGGGGCGCGGGGCGCGGGGCGCGGGCGCGCGGGGCGCGGGGTCAGGGTTGGGTTAGGGCTGGGCGGGGGTGGAAGGTGCGGCGGTAGGTGGAGGGCGCCACGCCGATGCGCTGGTGGAGTTGCTGGCGCAGGGCGGCGGTGGTGCCGAAACCCGTGCGGTGCGCGATCTGGTCGACGGTGAGGTCGGTCGTCTCCAGCAGCAGTCGCGCGTGGTCGGTGCGCTGTTGCAGCAGCCACTGCGCCGGGCTCAGGCCGGTCTCCGAGCGGAAGCGCCGGGTGAAGGTACGCACACTCATCCGCGCCTGCTCGGCCAGGTCCCGCAGGGCGATCGGCTCGTGCAGCCGCTGCCGCGCCCACTCCCGGGCGCCCGCGGTGCTGGAGTCGGTGACCTTCGGCACCGGCCGCTCGATGTACTGCGCCTGGCCGCCGTCCCGCCACGGCGGCATCACGCAGCGGCGGGCCGCCCGGTTGGCCACCTCGCTGCCGTGGTCGAGGCGGATCACGTGCAGGCAGAGGTCGATGCCGGCGGCGACTCCGGCCGAGGTGAGCACCCGGTCGTCGACGATGAAGAGCACACCCGGGTCGAGGTCCACCTCGCCGTGCAGGCGACGGAACTGCTCCGTGTACGCCCAGTGGGTGGTCGCCCGACGACCGTCGAGCAGCCCGGCGGCGGCCAGCACGAACGCCCCGGTGCAGATCGACATGATCCGGGCGCCCCGCTGGTACGCCGCCCGGAGCGCCTCGGCCGCCGCCGGCTCGACGGTGCCCGCGGTCAACGCGGTGCCGGCGTGGATGCCGGGGACGATCACGGTGTCGGCGGTGTCGAGCAACTCCAGACCGTGGTCGGGGAGCACCTGGAAACCGGCCGTGCTGCGGACCGGCCGCCCGCCCGGGGTGCACACCCGTACGTCGTACAGGTGCGTGTCCTCGGCGGTCCGGGCGGTGCTGAAGACCTGCGACGGGGTGCCGAGGTCCAGGCCGACCACCTGGTCCAGGGCGAGTACGGCGATCCGGTGCGGGCGAGGCGTCATGGCCCGATTATTGCGCATGATGGCTTTCCGGCCACTCGTCGCGGTGCACGGCCCCGCCCAGACTGGTCGCGTGACCAAGAACCGCCGTCTGCATCCCGCCTGGCTGGTCGCCGCCGTCGCCTTCGTGGCGCTGGTCGGCGCGGCCGGCTTCCGCGCCACCCCGTCGGTGCTGCTGCACCCGCTGCACGAGGAGTTCGGCTGGCCACTGGCCACCATCTCCGCCGCCGTGTCGGTGAACCTGCTGCTCTACGGGCTCACCGCGCCGTTCGCCGCCGCCCTGATGGACCGCTTCGGCATCCGCCGGGTGGTCTCGGTGGCCCTGCTGCTGGTCGCCGCGGGCAGTGGGTTGACGGTCTTCATGAGCGCCAGCTGGCAGTTGCTGCTCTGCTGGGGTGTGCTGGTCGGGCTGGGCACCGGGTCGATGGCGCTGGCGTTCGTGGCCACCATCACCGGGCGCTGGTTCGTGCACCGACGAGGTCTCGTCACCGGAGTGCTGGCCGCCGGTGGGGCGGCCGGACAGTTGGTGTTCCTGCCACTGATCGCCATCCTGGTCCGCGACCACGGCTGGCGTACCGCCGCTCTCGTCGTGGCCGGAGCCGCGCTGGCGGTCGTACCCCTGGTGGTGTGGTTGCTGCGTGAGCACCCGGCGGATCTCGGGCTGCCCGCCTACGGGGCGACCGAGGTCGTCGCGGCGCCGCCGGTGACCGGCGGCGCGGCGTCCCGGGCGCTGGGCGCGCTCGCGACGGCGGCCCGGACCCGCCCGTTCTGGCTGCTGGCCGGCGGGTTCGCGATCTGCGGCGCGACCACCAACGGCCTCGTCGGTACGCACTTCGTGCCCGCCGCGCACGACCACGGCATGCCCCAGACCACCGCGGCCGGGCTGCTCGCCCTGGTCGGGCTCTTCGACATCGTCGGCACCATCGCCTCCGGCTGGCTCACCGACCGGGTGGACAGCCGGTTGCTGCTCGGCATGTACTACGCGCTGCGCGGGGCGTCCCTGCTGATCCTGCCGAGCCTGTTCGCCGGCACCGCCGAACCGAGCATGCTGGTGTTCATCATCTTCTACGGCCTGGACTGGGTGGCGACCGTGCCGCCGACCGTGGCGCTGTGCCGGGAGTACTTCGGCGGCGCCGGTGCGGTGGTGTTCGGCTGGGTGTTCGCCGCCCACCAGTTCGGCGCGGCGGTCGCCGCGACCGGTGCGGGGTTGGTGCGGGACCAACTCGGTGACTACGCGATGGCCTGGTACGTGGCGGGTGCCCTGTCGATCGGCGCCGCCGGGCTGTCGTTGCTGCTGCGCCGCAGGCCGGGCCGGCCGGTGCCGGCGGCCGTGCTGGCCGCCGCGACCGCACCGAAGGCGTGGAGTTTCCGGGGCTGAGCTGCCGTGGGCCGGCCGGTCAGCCCAGGGTCCACTGCTGGGGTGGCCCGTCGTCGCAGGGCCGCTGCCGGATGTCGTCGCCGGCCTGGGTGCCCCCGTCGTCGGCCTGGGCGCACTTGCCGCTGTGCACGGCGACCAGCAGCACCGGGCCGCCGCCGATGGGGGGCAGCCGCCACTGCTGGTTGGCCCCACCGTGGCAGGGAAACTGCATCAGCGGCGTGCCGTCGTCCTTGCTGCCACCCTCGACGTCGAGACACTGCCCGGACGCGGCGTTGGCCACCGTGAACGCCTCCGGACCGACCGGGGTCATCACCCAATCCTGCTCCGGGTCGCCGGTGCAGGCAGCCAGGTGCGCCTTCGCCTGCGTGCCTTCGCCGTAGAGGCCCAGGCACAGGCCCGAGGCGGCCTTGAAGACCCGGGACCCGGTCAGCGGATCGGCGGCTGTGCTCGAGTTCGGCTCGGCCGCCGCGTCGGTGGGCTGCGCGTCGGTGGTCGGCGCGCCGACCGGCGCCGGCACGGTCGGCTCGTCGTCACCGTCGAGCAGCCCGGTGGCGAAGACCACCCCGAGGAGTGCGCCGACCAGCCCGACCGCCAGCGCCACCCGCAGCAGCGGATCTGCCAGCGGGCCGGACCGTGCTGCTCGTCGGCTACCGCCGTAGACGGTGCCGGTGTTGTCGGGGCGTTCCTCGGGCGCGGGCATAGCCGCCATCCTCACCCACCGCCGTCGGCGACTGCCAGTCGGTGGGTCGGCTGGCGATCCGGATGGCCGGCGCTCAGCGGGTGGGTTGCGGGTCGGTGACGTCGGCGACGGTGGCGTCGAGGGCCGTGATCGCGGCGTCGGCGTCGATCGCGATGGCGAGGCCACGCTCGCCGGCGCCCAGACTGATCTCGCGGCCGCGCAGTCGCTCGTCGGCGATCACCGGCCAGGCCGTGCTCGCGCCGAACGGGGTGATGGTCCCGCGCTCGTAGCCGGTCGCGGCCAGGGCGCCGGCGGCGTCCGGCATGGAGAGTCGGTGCACCCCGAGCAGGGCGCGCAGCTTCGGCCAGGAGATGACCCGGTCGCCGGGGGTGAGCACGAACAGGTGATCGTCCGCACTCCGGCGGACCACGATCGTCTTGACGACGTCGGGGACGGCCACGCCCCGGGCCGCGGCGGCCTCCGCGAGGCTGCCGACCGCACCGTGGCTGACCAGCCGATATGTCAGTCCGGCGGCGTCCAGGGCGGTGATCGCGGGCGATGGCATGCCCGCCACGGTAACCGCCCGGCCCGCCACCGGACGGGAAACTGCCAGCGCCGACATCCCACCGTTTCCAAACGGCGAGCGTAAGGTGATCACATGCGCGCTGAGCGTGTGGATCACCCCATTGACCATGATCAAGCGGTGGACACGCTGCGGCGGTCGTACGCCGCGGTGCCCACGGGCGAGCCTGTCCGGCTGGCCAAACGCACCTCCAACCTGTTCCGCCCGCGGTCCGCACCCCGGACTCCGGGGCTCGACGTGAGCGGCCTGAACGGCGTGTTGTCGGTCGACCCGACCGGGCGCACCGCCGACGTACAGGGCATGTGCACGTACGAGGACCTGGTCGACGCGACGCTGCCGCACGGGCTGATGCCGCTGGTGGTGCCGCAGTTGCGCACCATCACGCTGGGCGGCGCGGTGACCGGCCTCGGGATCGAGTCCACCTCGTTCCGCAACGGTCTGCCGCACGAGTCGGTCCGGGAGTTGGACGTGCTCACCGGCTCCGGCGAGATCGTCACCGCCCGACCCGACGGGGAGCACGCCGACCTGTTCGCCGCGTTCCCCAACTCGCTGGGCAGCCTCGGTTACGCGACCCGGCTGCGCATCGAGCTGCAACCGGTCGGCCGGTACGTGGCGTTGCGCAACGTGCGGTTCACCGACCTGGAGGCGCTCACCGACGCGATCGCGGAGGTGACCGCGACCCGGTCGTGGGCCGGGCAGCCGGTCGACGCGATGGACGGGGTGATGTTCAGCCCCGGCGAGGCGTACCTGGTGTTCGCCACGTTCACCGACGCCGGCGACCCGCCCAGCGACTACACCGGTCAGGCGATCTACTACCGGTCACTGCGCCGGCGCACCCGGGACGTGCTCACCGCGTACGACTATCTGTGGCGCTGGGACACCGACTGGTTCTGGTGCTCGTCGGCGTTCGGCGCGCAGCACCCGGTCGTGCGCAGGCTCTGGCCGGCGCGTTACCGGCGCAGCGACTTCTACCACCGGCTGGTCCGTCTCGAGCACCGCCACCAGGTGGCGGCCCGGATCGACCGGCTGCGCGGGCAGCCGGCCCGGGAGCGGGTCGTGCAGGACGTGGAGATCCCGCTGGACCGTACGGCCGACTTCCTGCGCTGGTTCGCCGGCGCGGTGGGGATGAACCCGGTGTGGCTGTGTCCGTTGCGGTTGCGGGAGCCGGCGGGTGCGGGTTCGGCGCGCTCGTGGCCGCTGTATCCACTCCGGCCAGGGCAGGACTACGTCAACATTGGGTTCTGGGGGAGCGTGCCGATCGCGCCGGGCGCCGCCGACGGCGACGTCAACCGCACGATCGAACGCAGGGTGTCGGAGTCGGGCGGCCACAAGTCGCTCTACTCCGACGCGTACTACGACCGGGACGCCTTCGATCGCCTGTACGGCGGCGACACGTGGCGGGCGGTGAAAGACCGCTACGACCCGGACCACCGGCTGACGGGACTGTACGAAAAGGCGGTAGCACGAGCATGAGCCTGACCGACAGAGATCAAGGGGCGGCGAGCGTCCCCGCCACCCCGCCGGCGGGGGGCCGGCACACGGGTCCGACCGTGGCGGATGTCATCCGCGCGGTCACCACGGGGCCGTTGCCGGTGCGGATCACCGGGTACGACGGCAGTTCAGTCGGACCGTCCGACGCGGGCATCACCCTGGCGATCCAATCCGAGCGGGGCTTGTCCTACCTGCTCACCGCGCCCGGTGACCTGGGCATGGCCCGGGCCTACGTCAGTGGTGACCTGGCGTTGCAGGGGGTGCACCCGGGTGACCCGTACGAGGCGTTGCGGGTGCTCAAGGACGAGCTGCGGTTGCGCCCGCCGTCGCTCGCCGAGGGGCTGGCGCTGGTCCGAGGGTTGGGCTGGGAGCGGCTGCTGCCACCGCCGGCTCCACCGCAGGAGGCGCAGCCGCGGTGGAAGCGGGTGGTGAACGGGCTGCGGCACTCGCGGGTACGCGACAGCACGGCGATCTCGCACCACTACGACGTCTCCAACGCCTTCTACGAGAAGGTGCTCGGCCCGTCGATGACGTACACCTGTGCGGTCTACCGGTCTCCGGGCGACACGCTGGAGCAGGCCCAGGCGGCGAAGTACGACCTGGTCGCCGGCAAGCTGGCGTTGCAGAAGGGGATGCGGCTGCTGGATGTGGGCTGCGGCTGGGGCGGCATGGTGCGCCACGCCGCCCGCGAGTACGGCGTGAAGGCGCTCGGGGTGACCCTGTCGAAGGCGCAGGCGCAGTGGGCGCAGGCCGCGATCGAGCGGGAGGGGTTGAGTGAGCTGGCGGAGGTGCGATACCTGGACTACCGGGACGCGCCGGCCGAGCAGTTCGACGCCATCTCCTCGATCGGGCTGACCGAGCACATCGGGGTGCGTAACTACCCGGCCTACTTCGGCGCGCTGCGCAGCCGGCTGCGACAGGGTGGGCGTCTGCTCAACCACTGCATCACCCGCGCGGACAACCGGGCGCCGCACCGCTCGGGCGCGTTCATCGACAGGTACGTCTTCCCGGACGGCGAGTTGGCCGGCCCGGGTCGGTTGATCAGCGAGGTGCACGACGCCGGGTTCGAGGTGCACCACGAGGAGAATCTGCGCCAGCACTACGCGCTGACGCTTGCCGCCTGGTGCCGCAACCTGGTGGAGCACTGGGACTTCTGCGTCTCCGAGGTGGGTGCGGGCACCGCCAGGGTGTGGGGGCTCTACATGGCCGGGTCGCGGATGGCGTTCGAGCGCAACGGCATCCAGTTGCACCAGGTGCTGGCCACGCACAACGGCCCGGACGGTGTGAACGGCTACCCGTTGCGACCGGACTGGTTGCCCTGATCACCTGCTGACTGCTGCCTGAAGCCGCGTCGGAAAAAGTCGGCGCGGCTTCTCGCGAACCGATTGACAAACAAGTTTTGTACGTACAAACTGATTTTGCCATGAGAGACGTCCTGTACCTGGAGCAGATCGAGCAGGCCGAAGTCCTGCTCAAGCCGCAGCGCGTTGAGGTGCTGCGGCAACTCGCCGAACCGCGCACCTGCACCGAGGTCGCGGCCCGACTCGACCAGACGCCACAGCGCGTCTACTACCACGTCAAGCAGCTCGTCGCGGCTGGCCTCGTCGAGTTGGTCAACGAACGCAAGGTCCGCGGCATCACCGAGGGGATCTACCAGGCGGCCGCCCGGTCGTACTGGCTGTCCCCCCGGCTCGTCGGCCGGATCGGCCTCCGCCGCGCCCGGGACGAGCTGAGCCTGGGCTACCTGCTCGACCTGATGGAGGAGGTCCAGGCCGACATCGCCGGTCTGGACCGGGCGGCGCCCGAGCTGCCCTCGATCGGGGTCTCCGGCGAGATCCGGGTGCCCGCCGAGCAGCGCCAGCAGTTCCTGCACGACCTGCAAACCGCACTCCAAGACCTGTTCACCCGCTACGGCGGCAGCGAGGGCGATGCCTTCAAGCTGGCCGTCGCCTGCTATCCGAAAGGCAACGACAATGAGTGACCCGTTGAAGGTCCAGGCCCGTCTCTCCGCACCGGTCGGGCGCGTCCGCGCGGCCCTGACCGACCCGGCCGAGCTGCGTCTCTGGCTGGCCGAGCACGCCGAGGTCGAGCTGCCCCAGCGGTACGAGTTCTGGGGCCGCTACACGCCCGAGGGCGACGCCCCGCACCAGCGGCTGCTGCACGCCGACGACGACACGCTGCGCTTCGGCTGGCTGCTCGACGGGGTGGAGACCACCACCGAGCTTCAGCTCACCGCCGAGGGCACCGACAGCACCGTGCTGACGCTGACCCAGAGCCACTTCGACTTCGCCGAGGCGATGAGCGGCTCCAGCATCCGGGGCGTGCTCCAGACGTACTGGGCGCTGTCCATCGCCAACCTGGCCGCGCACGTGGAGGGCAAGCCACTGCTGCCCCGCACCGACTTCACCTCCGCCGAACTGCGGGGCGAGCTGGTCATCGCCGCCCCCGCCGACAAGGTGTGGGAGTCGCTCACCGACTCCGAGCAGGCCAGCGCCTGGTTCGGCTACCCGATCGGCATCGAGCCCTGGGTCGGCGGCCGGTACGCCATGGGCGGCTTCGAGACCGGTTACGCGGCCAAGGTCATCGACCTGGAGCCCGGCCGACGGATGTCCATCGACTGGGGGCCGACCGGTGTGACGAGCTGGGAGCTGGCCGAGTCCGGTGGCCGCACCACGCTGACGTTCGTGCAGAGCGGCTTCGACGAGGCCAACCCCCCGTACGGGGCCTGGAGTGGGTCGGTTGCCGGGCTGTTCGAGCTGCGCCGCTTCCACGAGGTGCCGAACTGGCAGCCGATCTGGCTCGCCGAGGAGGTCCCCGGCCTGGAGCCCGCACCGGCCAGCTGACCGTCGCGCCATGCCCCTTGATCGCGCTCGATCACGGATGCAGTGGTCTCGTTCGCCCTGGAGGCCACTACATCCTGGATCGAGCGCGATCTTGTAGGTGCGGGGTGGGTCCGGGGGATCCGTCGGCGGAACCTGGTGACTTTTCGCGGCTGAGTGGGTACTGGCGGGCGATGTTCTTCATCTTTGGTCTGCGTACCAAGGTCGCCAGGTCCGGTGTCGTGCAGCAGGTCTGCCGGCACTGCGGCAACCAGGCCGCACAGGTGATCACCCGTCGTTCGACGAAATTCACCCTGTTCTTCATTCCCCTCATTCCGATCCGTACCCGATACGCGCAGCAGTGCACGTTCTGCGGTGCGGAGTACGAGATCTCCAGGTCCGAGGCCGAGCGCCTCCCGGTCGGCTGATCGTCGATGGAACGTTTCCTCTGCTGGCTGATCGGCCGACCGACGCCACCTGTGGACGTGGCGGTGCACACCGTGGCCCGCCCGCCCTGCACCCCCGGCCGCCGCAGACGTCGCCGCGCCCGCCGCCCACTGGCCGGCACCGCGCTTCCCCGCTCTCCCTGGAACCGCTCCGCCGGGCGGTGACCGGGTACGCGGGCATGCATGGAGAGTCGGAATGTGGGCACTGTGGCGCGGGGCACCCCCGCCCCCATTCGGGGCAGGTCTACAGCGGCATCCACCAGGGGTGCCTGTCGAGGTTGGACAGTCGTTCCGGCCGACCCGGCGGGCACGGTCGGCCCTGGCGGCGTACCTGGGGGCTGGTTAGGCTTTCGGGGTTTGCCGTGGACCGGTCTTCCGAGGGTGCACGCACGATCGAAGAGCCGGAGCGACCGTGTCCCGACAGGACGGAAACCAGGCTGTGGGGCGGCTCAGCCCCGCTGGTGCTGTCGCCGCGGCCGCGGTCATTCTGGTGGAGGCATGCTGGCTGGTCGCCGCGTTGCCCGGAGCCGCGCTGGTCAGTGACATCGGCGCGCTGCTGGTGGCCGGTTGGGCGACGGTCGCGTGTGTCGGTGTGGCCCGTCGACATCCGGCCCCGCTGCGCAGATTCTGGATGCTGCTCGCCGTCACCATGGCGCTCGCCGCGCTGGGCCGGGCCATCTGGACTGCGCAACGTCTCGTCGGCGGCGACCTGCCGCACACACCGGTGGTCGGCGTGGTCTTCACCGCCGGCATCCTCACCGGTACGGCCGCGCTGCTCAGCTCACCGTCCGCGCCACGGACCGCGGTGGGGCGGGCCCGCACGTTGCTGGACGGGGTGATCGTCGCCCTGGCCCTGGTGCCGATCGCCTGGGTGCTGGTGTTTCGGGGGGTCGCCGCCGCCGAGTTGGCCGACCCGGCGCGCACGCTGGGCCTGCTCTACCCGATGTTCGACCTGATGCAGCTCACCATCCTGGTCGCGGTGGCCGGGCCGGCCCGGCCGATGTGGCGGCCGATGAGTCTGCTCGCGGCGAGCCTCACGCTGCGGGTCGTCGCCGACGTCGTCTACGTCTCGCTCGTCGCGCGTGCCGACTACGCCGCCGGTCACCCGATCGACCTGTGCTGGCCGGTGAGCTACCTGCTGATCGGCCTGGCCTCCCGCAACCCTCCGCCGCCGGACTGCGACGGCACCGACGACACCGCCGAGTCACCGCTGCCGCCCTGGTGGCGGGTGGCGTTGCCGTACCTGCCGGTGGGTGGGGCGATCGTCGCGGTGGTGCTGGCCCGCCGACCCACCGGGCAGACCCCGCACCTGATCTTCGTGACCATGATGGTCCTGCTCGCGGCCCTCGCCGTGCGGCAGGGGTTGGCCGCCAACGAGAACCTGCGGCTGGTGGTCCGGCTGCGCCGTCTCGCGTACGGGGACCAGCTCACCGGGCTGCCCAACCGGTTGCTGTTCAACCGGAGGCTGCGGCTGGCCCTGCGCGACGGCCGGCCCGCGGCCGTGCTGCTGCTCGACCTGGACGGGTTCAAGCAGGTCAACGACCGTTTCGGGCATGCCACCGGCGACACCCTGCTGACCGGACTGGCGGCCCGGATGCGGGCTGTCGTGGCCGACGACGGCATCATCGCCCGGCTCGGCGGGGACGAGTTCGCGGTGCTTGTCGACGGCGACCGGCAGGTCTCACCCGAGCGGCTCGCCGAGCGGCTGCTGGACGCGCTGCGACCCTCCGACGGTGAGGATGACGTCGGCGTGCACCCGTCGGCGAGCATCGGCATCGCCGAACTCGGCCCGCAGCACGCCTCGCACACCGACCTGCTGCGCGACGCCGACATCGCCATGTACGCGGCCAAGGCGGCGGGGAAGTCCGCGTACCGGACGTGCACCTCGGCGCTGCGTGAGTCGGCCGTGTCGCGGGCCGAGCTGATCGCCGATCTGCGCCGCGCGGTCGACGAGGATCAGCTGTGTCTGGAGTTCCAACCCATCGTCGACCTGGCCACCGGCGCGGTGCGCAGCGCCGAGGCGCTGGTGCGGTGGCGGCACCCCCGGTTGGGGATGCTGCCGCCGTCGAGGTTCCTGCCGCTGGCCGAGGAGACCGGGCTGATCCTGCCGATCGACAGGTGGGTGATCCACGAGGCGTGCCGGGCGGCGGCGACCTGGCGGGACCGGGCGCCGGACGCGACGGTGGCGGTGAACATCGCCGCGGCGCACCTGCGCCGTCCGGACCTGATCGCCACGGTCACCGCTGCCACCAGCGCCGCGGGGCTGGCGCCGCGGGCGTTGACCCTGGAGTTGACCGAGTCGGCGCTGATCGAGGGCACCGAGGCGGTGTTGGAGCGACTGCACCAGCTCCGGGAGCTGGGCATCAAGATCGCCATCGACGACTTTGGTACGGGTTACTCGTCGCTGAGCTATCTGCACCGCATCCCGGCGACCGAGTTGAAGATCGACAGATCGTTCGTGACCCGGCTGGGGTCGGACGACCGCGCGTACGCCACCGTGGAGATGGTGACCCGGTTGGCCGGCGCGTTCGACCTGACGGTCGTCGCCGAGGGGGTGGAGACCGAGCGTCAGCACGAGGCGGTCGCCGCGATCGGCTGCCCGCGCGGTCAGGGCTATCTGTACGGGCGGCCGGACGCGCCCGCCATGGTGGGCCAGAATCGGGCTTGACCCTGACGTAGCGGCAGGCGGGAGCCTGGTTTCCGGAAGGGAGGGGAACCATGGCGTACACGGTGGGTCAGGTGGCGAAGGTCGCTCGCGTGACGGTGCGGACTCTGCACCACTACGACGAGATCGGCCTGCTCTCGCCCAGCGGGCGGACCCCGGCGGGTTACCGCCGCTACGACGACGCGGACCTGGAACGGCTGCAACTCGTCCTGTACTACCGGGAGCTGGGTTTCCCGCTTGAGGAGATCACCGCGATCATCGACGACCCGGCGGCCGACCCGGCCGCGCACCTGCGCCGCCAGCACGAGCTGCTGACGGGCCGGCTGAAGCGGTTGCAGGCGATGGTCGAGGCGATCGAGTTCGCGATGGAGGCGAGCAACATGAACATCCAACTCACCCCGGAGGAGCGGTTCGAGGTCTTCGGTGACGCCGACCCGGAGCAGTACGAGGCCGAGGTGAAGCAGCGTTGGGGTGACACCGACGCGTACCGGGAGTCGAACCGGCGGGTCTCCCGCTACACCAAGGAAGACTGGCTGCGGAACAAGACGGAGAACGAGGACTGGGGGCGGCGGATCGTCGCGCTGATGGCCTCGGGCGCGCCGGCGGACAGCCCGGAGGCGATGGACCTGGCCGAGGAGCACCGGCAGCTCATCAACCGCTGGTTCTACGAGTGTTCGTACGAGATGCAGACCGCGTTGGCCGACATGTACCTGGCCGACGAGCGGTTCACCGCGTACTACGAGAAGATCGCGCCGGGGTTGGCCGTGTACCTGAACGAGGCCATCCACGCCAACGCGATCAGCCGCGCCTGATCGGCCCGGGACGGCGGCGGGGTGCGGTCCGGCTACTCTGGCCGGACCGCCACCGCCCCCGGGGAGACGACCGTGCAGAAGCCGAAGCTGATCGCCGCCGGTGCCATCCTCGCGGTGGCGGTCGCCGCTGGGGTGTGGGCACTCGTGGCCACCGGCGACGAACCCGACGCGGGTCGCGCGCCGGCGTCAGCGGCACCGACCGACCCGGTGGGTGTGCTGACGGCCGCCGCCGCGAAGGTCGACGAGCGGACCTACAAGCTGACGTTGGGCACCGGCGGGACAGCGGGCGGCGACGGCACGGTGGTGCTCTGGGACCCGACGACGAAGCGTGGCCTGGAGACCACCTCGCTCAAGGTGCCCACCGGTGAGGTGAAGATCGAACGGCTCACCACCGGGCCGGACGTCTACGTGCGGATCAGCGCCCCGGACCGCCGCGTCCCGGTGTGGGACGGCAAGACCTGGTGGCACGTCGGGTCGCCGGGTTCGCCGCCCGCCCAACAGGGCTTGGACAACACCAAGCTCGCCGGCACGCTCAGCACGGCGGCGGCCGTCCGGCAGACCGGGGTACGGGAGTACGCCGGCACGCTGGACCTGCGGGAGAGCAGCGCGGTGCTCGGCACCGGGGTCGGCGGAAGGCTCGGCGACCGGGCCGGGGCGGTGCCGTTCACGGCGGCCGTCGACGACCAGGGCCGGTTGGTTCGCTACCGCATCGAGTTGGCCAGGGAGCAGTCGGAGACCGCCCAGCTCGAACTGACGTACTCGGACTTCGGGTTGTCGGTGTCGGCGGATCCGCCGGCGGCCGACCTGGTCGGCGAGAATCCGCCGGCGAACATCCCGGGCGCCTGACCGTCGGTCACTCCTCGACCGCGCCGGCGCTGGGGGTGACCAGGAAGTCGTAGACGGTGCGGGCCATCCGGCGGACCGTCTCGTCGCCGCTGGCCATCGGGCCGGCGGTGAGGAACGCGACGGCGGTCTCGGTGCCGGGGATCAGGTAGTAGCCGACGTCATGGGAGGCGTCCGGCAGGTCACCGGTCTTGTGGGCCACCGGCACCCCGGGTGGCAGCGCCGCCGGGATCTTGGTGTTCAGGGTCTGCTCCCGCATGAACCCGACCATGAGGTCACGGGAGGCGGAGGTGAGGATCTCGCCGTCCCAGACCGCCCCGAGCAGGGACACCACGTCGTCGGGGCTCGTGTAGTTCTCCTCGCCGCGTTGCGCCGCCGCGCTGTCGAGCATCCGGCGGGCCAAGATGGTCGATCGTTGGTTCATCGAGTCGATCAGCGCGTTGACCGGGGCGAACCCGCCGAGGTAGGTGATCAGCACGTTCGCGGCGACGTTGTCGCTGTACTTGATCAGATACTGGGCGAGCCGATGCAGGGTGACCACCTGCGGGAACGTCTCGAACTGGAGCTGACCGGTGCCACCGACCACGTCCTGCGGGGTGACCAGTACGCCGTCGTCGAGTGAAACCTGTCCACAGTCGACCCGGCGAAGCAGCTCGACGAGGATCCACAGTTTGATCACGCTGGCGGCCTTGGGGCGCAGCGCGCCGTTGACGGCGATCTGCTGGTCGCCGTACCGGCCGGACAGGTCGCGGACGGTGACTCCGGCCGGGTTGAGACTCGCGTCGGCGACCACCCGGGCGAGCTGTCCGCTGAGCGGGAACAGCCGGGCTCCCGCGACCGGGTCGGTGGGCGGCTGCGGGCTGGTGACCACCACGCCGGTCAGCTCGACCGGCGGGCGGTGCTGGGGGATCACCTCGAGCGTGCCCTCGCTGCGGCCGGTCAACGGCACCCGGTAGCGGTAGGCCGTGCCCCCGACGACGACCGCGCCGCTGGCCACCCCGGCGGCGACGAGCATGCCCGGGTCGGCGACCCGTCCGGTGTCACCGTCACAGGCCCGGTAGCGCACGGTGTGCCCGAGCGAGTCCACCGCGAACACCCCACCGGGAAACGACAGCCAGGACACCTCGCTTGTCGGCGCCCGCTCCGGCGTCGGCTCGACACCGGGCTCGTGGCCCTGCCCGCCGCCCGGCTCGACCGCGTGCCCCGGCTCGGCCGGCCGCGCCGGGTCCGCGCCGGGTCCGGGGCCGTCCGCGGTGGCCGGCCCGGTCGCGGCCAGCACGGCGAGCGCGACCGCCGCCGCCAGCCCCTTCCGAGGTACGCGGACAGGGGCTGGCGGCGGTGAAGATGAGGACCTGTTGTCGCTTTTTCTCACGTTTGTACGATATGAAGCGCTGCGGAGCGGTGCGACAAGCGAGGTCGGCGTCACCCGTCCGGGCGGCGATGTCCCCATGAGCGTGATGACTCACAGGTATAAAGATGACTCACCGGCATCAACCTCATCAGAGGCACCGACCCCCGGAGGTCCCCATGTTGATCATCGCAGGCAGCCTGCGGGTTGAACCCTCCGCACGCGAGGCGTACCTGTCCGACTGCGAAAAGGTCATCGCGCAGGCGCGCGCCAGCGCCGGCTGCCTCGACTTCCTGCTTGCGGCCGACCCGTTGGAGCCGGGACGGATCCACGTCTACGAACGCTGGGAGTCCGCGGAGCAGTTGGCCGCATTCCGTGGCTCGGGGCCGAGTGACACGCAGGAAGCGGAGATCCTCGACGCCGATGTGCAGCGCTACCTGATCTCCGGCGTCGAGGCACCCTGACCCGGGTCACCCACGGCCGGAGGTTCACATCGGCGGTCCCGATGCGGGCTCGGGTTCCGCGGGCAGGCCGGGCGCCAGCCGGCGGATCGAGGCGAAGGCGGGCGTCAGCGCTTCGTACAGCTCGGCGAACAGTGGCAGCAGCGCCGCGTACGTGGCGGCGGCGGCCGGGTCGGGGCGGATCGTCTCCTCGATCCGGACGAGGTCGGCGGCGACGTCGATGCTGGGGATCAGCCCGAGCGCCTGCATGCCGAGCAGTGCCGCGCCGAAGCTGGACCCCTCGTGTGCGGCCGGAAAACTCACCGGCACGCCGAGCACGTCGGCGAGCATCTGCCGCCACAGGCCGCTGCGGGCGAAGCCGCCACCGGCACGGATCTCGCGGACCTCGTTGCCGGCCGCCCGTACCGAGCTGAGCACCAGGGCGAGTTGCTGGCAGACCCCCTCCAACGCGGCACGGATCAGGTGCTCGCGGCGGTGGCTGTGGGTCAACCCCACGTACGCCCCGCGCGGCAGGGCGCTCCAGTGTGGTGCCCGTTCGCTGTGCAGGTACGGCAGCATGATGAGCCCGCCCGAGCCGGCCGGCGCGCGGGCCGCCAGGGCGACCAGGTCCTCTTCGGAGTGCTCACCCAGATCCGGCGCGAGCGCCTCGCCAGCCCACTTGAGGACGATGCCGCCGTTGTTGATCGCACCGCCGACCGCCCAGCGGTGCTCGGTCAGCGCGTAGCAGAACACGCCGCCGAGTGGGTCCACCCCGGGCCGCTCGACCATCACCCGCATCGCGCCGCTGGTGCCGATCGAGCAGGCCACCATGCCGGGGTGCACCGCGCCCAGGCCCAGGTTCGCGAGCGGGCCGTCGCCCGCACCGACCACCACCGGGGTGCGCTCCGGCAGGCCGGTGGTGGCCGCGGCCTGCGGGGTGAGGCCGGGCAGCACGGCGGTGGTGGCGACCAGTTGGGGCAGTTGCTCCTCGGTGATGCCGGCGATGGTCAGCGCCTCGCTGTCCCATTCCAGCCGGTGGATGTCCAGCAGGCCGCTGGCCGAGGCGATCGAGTGGTCGGTGACCAGCGCGTCGCAGAGCCGCAGTAGCACCCAGTCCTTGATGCCCACCCAGTGCGCGACGCGCTCGAAGAGTTTCGGCTCCTGCTCGGCGAACCAGACCAGCTTGGGCAGCGGCGACATCGGATGCATCGGCGTGCCGGTACGCCGGTGCAGCGCCAGCCCGGACGGCACCGCCCGGAGCCGCTCGGCCTGCCGGATCGCGCGTGAGTCGGCCCAGGTCACCGACGGCGTGAGCGGGTTGCCGTCCGGGTCCAGCCCGATCAGGCTGTGCATGGCGGAGCAGAACGCCAACCCGGCCACCGGCTGGACCAGCTCGGCCACGACCACGCTCACCGACTTGAGCACCGCGTCGAGGATGAGGTGCGGGTCCTGCTCGGCGTAGCCGGGTTGCGGGTCGTTCAGCGGGTAGCCGACCGAGTGGCTGCCGAGCTGTCGCCCGTCGGTGTCGTACGCGACGGCCTTGGTGCTGGTGGTGCCGATGTCGACGCCGACGACCACTCCGGGCCGGGTGTCCTGTGGCACGCGCTCACCCCCTTTCGCGCGGCGGTGCGGCGGCGATGCCACCCGGCTGCGGTTGACGTTACCGAGACGGCGACGGCCCCCGCAGGACACGCGCACAGGACATCCGTCGACGCGACAGTATCGGCCTATCGTGTGGCTTTATCCGCCGATCGGGTATTTTGCCCCTTCCGGCGTGTCCGGGTGCCACGCCGCGTCTGTTGAACGGGGAGACACCCAGATTGGTGGCCTACGCGGCGAAGGAGTCGGCGTGGCAAAGACTGATTCAACGGGTTCCACCTGGCGGTACCGGTGGGCGCACCGGCAGAACGTGCGGCGGGTCAGCACGTTCCGGGGCGCCGAGACGGCCTGGCGGCGACGTGCCGACGAGCTGCGGCGACTGCGCGCTCTCGCCGCCGACTTCCAGGGCTCCGCCGCGGCCGGCGACGGCCTGCCCCTGGAGTTGACCGCCGACGAGGCGGTGCTGTGGGTGCTGCCCGCCGCGCAACTGGTCGAGGTACGGCACACCCCGGTGCTGCCCGCCCCGGACCTCACGGTCGCCCCGCCGACCGGACCACTACGCCCGCGCCGCCCGGACGGCGTACGCGTCACCGACACCGGCATGGCCGTGATCACCAGCCGTCGCCTGGTGCTGCTCGGCGGACGCGGCCGGCGCGACTGGGCGTACGGCCGGATGACCGGCCTGGCCCACGACCCCGCGTCGCCGGTCACGTTGATCCAGGTGCTGGACCGGCGGACGACCGCCGGGTTGCTGCTGCCCATCGACGCGGCGCCGGACTTCCGGTTCAAGCTGACCCTGGCCTTCGCCGACGCGATCGAACAGCGCGCCGCGGTGCTCGACCAACTCGACGAGATGATCGCCGAGCACGCCCAGCTCAAGCCGTTCCGGCCGGCCGTGGCCACCCCGGCGCAGGCCCGGCTCACGTCGTTCGTACCCGGTGGTCGCCGGACCATCGCGGTGGCGGCCGCGCTGGCGTTGCTGGTGCCGGCGGCGCTCATCGAGTCGAATCCGTCCGACCCGACCGGCGGCCCGGAGGTCGCCGCCGCCGCAACCCCCAGCGCGGAGCCCCTGCTGATCCGCCCGGCAGCCCCGGCGCTCACCCGCGTCACCCCACCGCCGAAGCCGACGACGTCGCCACGCTCGGCGCCCCGCACGACCGCCGACCCGCGTTGCGGGGCGCCGGAGAACCCCCTGGGGTACGGCTTCTGCGGCGGTACCCGGATCCGTCGGCCCGCCCCGGAGGTGTGCGACTGGTTCGACTGCGTGCCGCAGTTCTGGGCCGGGCGGGGTTACCTCGTGCAGTGTCGCGACGGTTCGGTCAGCCTGGCCGGTGGCGGAGCGAAAGCGTGCGGCGAGCACCGTGGGGTGCGGCGAACCATCACGAAGTGACCGATTTGGGAGTTAAAGTCTGCTTCGGTCGGTCACAATTGCCGAGTGGAGATCAGGTCTGACGATGGCGCGCGGGTGCGGATACGCCCCGTCGGCTACCAGCCTGGCATCGACCCGCCCGACGACCCCGACCGGGCCGCGCCCGGCTGGCACGACTGGCTGCTCATCGAGGTGGACGCCCGTACCGCCGACGGCCAGACCTGGTCGCACCACTACCCGAGCCTGATGGTCGAGGAAGCCCGCGCGTTCGGCGGCTGGCTGCGCGGGCAGGCCACCTCGGCGCTCGAATCGAACGCGCCACCGGCGATGGTCAGTTTCACCGAACCCAACCTGGCCCTCCGCTCCCGGGTGCTCCGCCGCCGCCGGCTGGAGCTGATCGTGGAGTTCTCCGCCGAGTCGCTACCGCCGTGGATGCGCCGCCCGTCCGGCGCGATCTACCCGTTGCTGCTCACCGTCTCGGCGGACGCCCTCGCGGCGGCCGCCGAGCAGTGGGCCGAGCACTGCGCGGCGTACCCGCCGCGGATCCGGTCGAGGTTCCCCACCGAGAACCCCGGGTCGGTGCACCATCCGCGCCGCGCGGGCTGAACGGCTCACCACGCGTTGTCCTTGTGGAGCCGGTAACGCCCTGCTCTGATGTGCGGTCATGGGTGCTGAGCAGGTCCACCGCACGGTGGAAGCGGTGTGGCGAATCGAATCCGGACGGGTCGTCGCCGCCCTGGCCGGGCTGGTCCGCGACATTGGCTGGGCCGAGGAGTTGGCCCAGGACGCCCTGGTCGCCGCGCTGGAGCAGTGGCCGCGCGACGGCGTACCGGCCAACCCGGGCGCGTGGCTGACCACCGTCGGCAAACGGCGGGCGATCGACGCGCTGCGCCGGCGGAGCCTGCTGGAACGCCGGGTGGCCGACCTCGGGCGCGACCTCGACGACGAGCGGTTCACCCCCGACTTCGACGCCGCGTTCGAGGAACGCATCGACGACGACCTCCTGCGGCTGGTGTTCACGGCCTGCCACCCGCTGCTGTCACCACAGGCGCGCGCGGCACTGACCCTGCGGGTGTTGGGCGGGCTGAAGACCGAGGAGATCGCCCGGGCATTCCTGGTGGCGGAGACGACCGTCGCGCAGCGCATCACCCGGGCCAAGAAGACGCTCGCCGAGGCGAAGGTGCCGTTCGAGGTGCCCGGCGTGGCCGAGCGCGGCGAACGGCTCGCCTCCGTGCTGGAGGTCATCTACCTGATCTTCAACGAGGGCTACTCCGCGACGGCCGGCGACGACTGGATGCGCCCGGCGCTCTGCGCGGACGCGCTGCGGCTGGCCCGCCTCGTGCAGGAGCTGATGCCCGAGGAGCCGGAGGTGCACGGGCTGGCCGCGCTGCTGGAGATCCAGGCGTCGCGGACCGCCGCCCGGGTCGACGCCGACGGCGAGCCGATCCTGCTGCTGGAGCAGGACCGGGGACGCTGGGACCGGCTGCTGATCCGTCGTGGCCTCACCGCGCTCGGCCGGGCCAGAGCGGCGAACGGCCCGCCCGGCCCGTACACCCTCCAGGCGGAGATCGCGGCCTGCCACGCGCGCGCGGCTACCCCGCGGGAGACCGACTGGGCGCGCATCGCCGCCGGCTACGCGGAGCTGGCCCGGGTCGTACCGTCCCCGGTCGTGGAGCTGAACCGGGCCGTCGCGGTCTCCTTCGCCGACGGCCCGGCCGCCGGTCTGGAACTGGCCCGGGCGCTGGCCGACGAGCCGGCGCTGGCCGGCTACCACCTGCTGCCCAGCGTGCTCGGTGACCTGCTGGCCAAGCTGGGCCGCCACGACGAGGCGCGCGCCGAGTTCGAACGGGCCGCCGAGCTGACCGGCAACGAACGCGAACGCGCGCTGCTGCGCGCCCGTGCGGCCGACTGCGCCCGCGGGGTCACGCCAACCCGGTGAAGAATTCTTCGACAGTCATGTCGTATCCCGCCCCGACCGCTCGACGCGTCAGCGAAAGCCGGCTCGCACCGGCAAGGGGGACCGGCGACCGGCCGGCACGGACAAGGAGAGCGACATGACGACGACAGCGAAGGCGACGAGCGCGGGGTCCGCGGTGGCGGGCGTCGACTCCCGGCGTACGACGACCAGGGCGCTGTTGGCCGGCGGAGCCGCCGCCGGCCCGCTGTTCGTGGTGGTGGCCGCCGCCCAGGTGCTCACCCGCGACGGGTTCGACCTGAGCCGGCAGCCGCTCAGCCTGCTGGCCCTGGGCGACCTGGGTTGGATCCAGATCGCCAACTTCGTGCTGACCGGGCTGCTGGCCCTGGCCGGCGCGGTGGGGCTGCGCCGGACGCTGCGGGGTGAGCCGGGCGGGACGTGGGGTCCGGCGTTGATCGCCGTGCACGGCCTCGGCCTGGTCATCGGCGGGGTGCTGGTCTCGGACCCGAGCATGGGCTGGCCGGCCGGCGCGCCGGAGGGCACGCCCGACACGGTGAGCTGGCACGCCATCGGTCACGGTGTCGGCGCGGGGCTGGCCTTCGGTTCGCTGCCCATCGCCTGCCTGGTCTTCGCCCGCACCTGGTGGCGGGCCGGGCAGCGCGGTTGGGCCGCCTACTCGCTGGGCAGCGCGACGGCCATTGTCGCGATCCTGGCCTGGCCCGACCAGGACACCCTCAGCATCCGGATGGCGCTCGCCTGTCTCGTCACCTTCGGCTGGCTCACCGCGCTCTGCGCTCGACCGTTCACCCGCTGACCCGCTGACCCGCTGACCCGCACCCAACGATCACGAGAGGACCACACCGATGCGCTACATGATGATGCACAAGCTCGACGAGAACCTGCCCGGAGCGTTCAACCCGAGCCCGGAGTTCATGGCCCGGATGGAAGGTTTCATGAAGGAGGTCGCGCAGGCCGGGATCCTGGTCGCCGCCGAGGGGCTCTGCCCGACCGTCACCGACGCCACCCGGATCACCGTGAGTGGCGGCACGACCACCGTCACCGACGGGCCGTTCACCGAGACCAAGGAACTGATCGCCGGGTTCGCGCTCGTCGACGTGCGCTCCCACGAGGAGGCCGTGCAGTGGGGACGGCGGTTCGCCGACGTCTTCGCCGAGACGATCGGCGAGGTGGAGGTGGACATCCGTCGGGTCTACGAGGCTCCCGAGGCCGGCCAGCACGGCTGACCTCGTCGCGCCGCCGCCCGGGTCACCCGGGCGGCGGTTCGACGTCCACTGCCGGCCGGGGGTATGGGTAGGGTGATCGTCGTCAGCCACGAGAAGGAGGTGAGCCCGGTGACCACCCGACGTCAATCCTGGGCGCTCTTCTCGGCCGTCCCCCTCAGCTGACCACTCGCGTCGGGGAGTGCGCCCTCCTTTCTCGGAGGACACATGTCCATCTCCCCGTTCCGCATCGACGTACCCGATGCGGTCCTCGACGACCTGCGGACCCGACTGGCCCGTACCCGCTTCACCGACCGCAGCGGCCACCGGCCGTGGCAGGGTGGCGTCGATCCCGACTACCTGCGGGACCTGGTGTCCTACTGGCACGACGGGTTCGACTGGCGAGCGCGCGAAACCGAGCTGAACGCGTACCCCCACCACCTGGCAGTCGTCGGCGGCCGGAAGCTGCACTACCTGCACGTCCGGGCGGCGCGCCCGGCCGGTGCGCCCACGCCGTTGCCGTTGCTGCTGAGCCACGGCTGGCCCAGCAGCTTCGTCGAGATGCTGCCGCTTGTCGACCGCCTGACCGACCCCGATCGGCCCGGCGGCGCGTTCGACGTGGTGGTGCCCTCGCTGCCGGGCTTCGGCTTCTCGGAGGTCCCGGACGAGCCGGTGACCCGGGCGCTCCTCGCCCGGACCCTGCACGAGCTGATGACCGAGGTACTCGGCTACGAGCGGTACGGTGCTTTCGGCGGCGACGTCGGGGGTGTGGTGACCGGCTGGCTCGGCGCCCTGTACCCGGAGCAGGTCGTCGGCATCCACCTGATCCACCCACCGTTCCCGGCCAGCTTCGACGCCCGTCCACTGTCGGCGGCCGAGCAGGCGTACCTGGACGCCGAGGCCGCGTACGACGAGACCGACGGCGGCTACAGCGCCATCATGGGCACCCGCCCGGACACCCTCGCGGCGGCGCTCGCCGACTCACCGGCCGGGCTGGCCGCCTGGCTCGTGGACAAGTACCGGGACTGGACCGACAACCACGGCGACCTGGCGAACAGCGTCGACCGGGACACCCTGCTCACCATCATCACCCTCTACTGGGTGACCGGCTCGATCGGCTCGTCGTTCCGGCAGTACGCCGACTTCGACCACAACACCCCACGACCCATGATCGAAGTGCCGGCGGCGTTCACGGTGAGCACCGAGCCCTCGCAGGCCAACTTCCCGCGCGAGATCGCGGAGCGGGCCTGCACCGACATCCGGCACTGGAGCGAGCCGGGCCGGGGCGGGCACTTCCTGCCGTTGGAGGAGCCGGACCTGTTGGCCGACGAGCTGAGGCGTTTCTTCACCTCGCTGCACGGGTGATGTCCGACGGCGGAGCCGCGCTCAAGACGGCCGGCTCCGCCGCCTGGCCTCGGTCGTGCCCGCCAAGGGGCCTATTACATCAAATAAGTTTGATGTAATGTGCGGCTGTGATGTCAGAGACAGCCGGCACCAGCGCACCGCCCGGGTTCGTGACCGCCGTCGGGCACCCGGTGCGGTGGCGTTTGATCAGCGAGCTGGCCCACAGTGACCTTGCTGTGCACGAGCTGACGGCGCTGCTCGGCCAACCGCAGAACCTCGTCTCCTATCACCTCGGCAAACTGCGCAGGGCCGAGTTGGTGACCGCGCGGCGTAGCAGCGCCGACGGCCGCGACACCTACTATTCGCTCGCCCTGGCCCACTGCGGCGACCTGCTGTCCGGCACCGGCGCTGCCCTGCACCCCGGGCTGCGGCTCACTCCGCCCACGCCGGCCACCGCGGTGACCGGACGAGTGCTGTTCCTGTGCACGGGCAACAGTTCACGGTCGCAGATGGCCGAGGCGCTGCTGCGGGAACGCACCTCCGGCACCGTGGCGGCCTACAGCGCCGGAAGCCAACCCAAGCCGGTCCATCCGCACGCGACAAGCGCCATGGCGGCACGCGGCATCGACCTGACCAAGGCGCTGCCCAAACACGTGGACGAGTTCGCCGGTCAGCGATTTGACGTCGTGATCACCCTGTGCGACCGGGTCAAGGAGGTCTGCCCCGAGTTCCTCGGACAGTCACGGCTCGTGCACTGGAGCATCCCGGACCCGGCCGCCGATCCCGACGGGTTGCCCGCTTTCCAGCGGGTCGCCGACGACCTCGCCCAACGCGTCAGTTTCCTGCTGCACGCGCTCGCCGCCCACGAGAGAAGGCATCATGACCAGCCCCATCAATGACAACACCGTGAGCGTGCGCTACCTCGTCGATGACGTCGCCGCCGCGATCGACTTCTACACCACCCACCTCGGCTTCACGTCGGCCCACGCATTCCTGCCCGCTTTCGCCGACGTCCGACGCGGCAACCTGCGGCTACTGCTGTCCGGCCCGGACAGTTCCGCAGGGCGGTCCATGCCGGACGGACGCCGTCCGCACCCTGGCGGCTGGAACCGCATCCACCTGATCGTCGCCGACGTCGACACGGAGGTTGCCCGGCTGCGCGCTGCCGGAGTTGCCTTCCGCAGCGACGTCATCGCAGGTCCGGGCGGCCGGCAGATCGTCCTGGACGACCCGGCCGGCAACCCCGTCGAACTCTTCGCGCCGGCACCTGCCTGACCTGTCCGTCAATTCTCTCCTTTCGGGCGCAACGGGATGCATCGATCGTGGTTGCGTTCCCTGTCACGTACATGAGCGGTTGTACCGCGCGTGACCGTGACCTCTGTGGCCTGCGCCCCCTGGCGGATCGCCTGGGCCGAGCGCGAGAACGAGCGCCGGCAGCGCGCGTACCGCGACGCCACCGACGCCTGGCTGCGCCGCGACGACCACCTGACCCGGCTCCGCATCGAGGCCGCCGGCTTCCTCGGGTGTACGCAGCCCCGCATCGGCCTACCGGTGGACCTCGACCACGACGAACTCGTCTTCCGCGTCCTTCCCGTCGCCACGCTCGTCGAGGCCGAGGCGCGGCACGTCCCCGGCCTGCCCAGCCCGGGTCCCTGCGACTTCGCCGACACCGTGCACGCGGCGCTGCCAGCGGGCCTGCGGGTGCTCGACACCGGGATGGCCGTCGTGACCAGCCGCCGCGTGGCCTTCGCTGGCCGCGAGCATCGGCGCGAGTGGCGGTACGCGGACCTGCTCGGCCCCGCCCACCACCCCGACGTGCCGGTCACCCTGCTGCCCGTTGACGGTCGCGGATCTGCCGAGTCGGCGCGACCCCGGCACCGACTCTCCGGGCTGCTGGTTCCGGCCAGCGCCGTGGTGAACTTCCGCTTCTATCTCACCCTCGCGGCCACCGCCGATCGCGCCGCCGTCAGCGCGCAGGTCGACGCCCTGCTGACCGCCCACCGACACGCCCGGCCCGCGCCTCCGGTGTCGGCGGCACCCGACGACGCGCCCTCGACAGCGGTCCGCCTGGACCGCCGGACCCTCGCCGTCGCCGCCGTCGCGACCGTGGTGTTCGCGACGCTGGCCCCCGGCACCGTGGGACCACAGCAGGCCGGCACTCTGCGACGAGCGGAAGCGGCGATCATCGCGACGGGTGAGCCGATCGTGCGGAACACCGCGACGCGTACACCTTCCGTCCTGGGGGTGGCGAGCCCGAGCACGCCGGTGCGTCCGGTACGGCCTCTGGCGGCCGGTCCGCAGCAGCCCGCCGCGCCGGTCCCGTCCGCCGCTGTGCTGGCTGCGCCGGTCCCCACCACCGTTCCGGTGCCGCTCACCGAGCCGGTGCCAACCACCGTTCCGGTGCCGCTCACCGAGCCGGCACCGACCATCGCGCCCACTCCGTCCAGTGCTCCCGCCCCGTCGGCCAGCGCGACGCCGACGCCAGCTCCGACGCCGACCGACCCGCCCACCGCGGCCTGGCCGGGCTCACCGTCGCCGACCGCGACGCCCGACCCCGCGCTGGTGATGGCGTGCCTGGATTCTCTGCTGCCGCTTGTGGACCGGCTGCTCTGCCCGCCGACCGGGCCGTGATCCAGGGCCGTTGCGGTCGGGTCAGCTCGTGGCGCCGAAGTCGGGGAGGGTGAGGGAGCCGTCCGGGCCGAGGGTGAAGCCGGGGTTCCAGGCGATCTCCCAGACGTGACCGTCCGGGTCGGCGAAGTAGCCGGCGTAGCCGCCGTAGAACGTCTCCCGCGCCGGCTGGGTCACCTCGGCGCCGGCCTTGCCCGCGGTCGCCATCACCTCGTCGACCTCCGCCCGGGAGCGGACGTTCTGGGCCAGGGTCATGCCGCCGAAGCCGCCGGTGTCCGGGTTGGGGACTCCCGCGTCGGCGGCCAGCTTGTCTCGGCTCCACAGCACCAGGGCCAGGCCGCCCGCCTGGAGGAAGACCGTCTCCTCGACCTCCTGGCCCTGCCAGCCGAGGTGTTCGTAGAAGGCTTTGGCGCGCGCCAGGTCCGAGACGCCGAGGGTGATCAGACTGATCCGCTGCTCCATCCTCGTAACCTAACGCGCCAGCGCCCGGGGGCGCGGCAAGGTAGACCAGAGCAATCCGAGGAATCTACACTCTTCTCTGTTAACGCTCACACTCGTCCCAGTGCTGAGGCAGTGACGCCATGCCGATGTGACGATCGGCGCCCGCCGGGTGAACACCCGGCAGCCGGCGGCTGCTCGGTCCGGCCGGCCCCGATCCCAGACGGATGCCGGCTGCCCGTGGCGGCCCCACCGGCCGGCCCATGCCCTCGGCCAGCTCGACCAATCCAGGGGAGACAGCTATGCGAACGAGGGCACGATGGCTCGCGACGCTCGCCGCGCTCGGTGTGGTCATCGCCGGCGTGGTGGCACCCACCGGTCCGGCCAGCGCGGAATCCAACGGCGGGGTACGGGTGATGCCGCTCGGCGACTCCATCACCGAGGGCACCCAGGTGCCGGGCGGGTACCGCATCGGGCTCTGGCAGCGTCTCGCCACCAACAGGTACACGGTGGACTTCGTCGGATCGCAGTTCAACGGGCCGGCCAGCCTGGGTGACCACGACCACCAGGGGCATCCCGGCTGGCGCATCGACCAGATCGACGCGAACATCGTCGGCTGGCTGAACACCCAACGACCGCAGACCGTCCTGCTGCACATCGGCACCAACGACATCCTGCAGAACTACAACGTGAGCACCGCGCCGAACCGGCTCTCCAACCTGATCGACAAGATCACCAACACCGCGCCCACCGCCGAGGTGTTCGTGGCGCAGCTCATCCCGCTCTCCAACAGCGGCCAGGAGGCGGCCAACCGCACCTTCAACGCGGCGATCCCCGGCATCGTCCAGAGCAAGGTCAACGCCGGCAAGCGGGTGCACCTGGTCGACATGCACAGCGCCCTCACCACCGCCGACCTGATCGACGGCGTCCACCCCACCGCCGGCGGCTACGACAAGATGGCCGCCCGCTGGTACAGCGCCTTGCAGTCGGTGCCCGGCAGCATCGGCAACCCGGGCAGCGGCGGCGGACAGACCACCACGATCGTGGGCACCCGGTCCGGCAGGTGCGTCGACGTCCCCGGCTACTCCACCACCAACAGCACCCAGCTGAACCTGTGGGACTGCCACGGCGGCACGAACCAGCAGTGGACCTACACGTCCAGCAAGGCGCTCACCGTCTACGGCAACAAGTGCCTCGACGCCGCCGGCAACAGCACCGCCCCGGGCACCCAGGTCACCATCTACGACTGCCACGGCGGCACGAACCAGCAGTGGAACGTCAACGCGAACGGCACGATCACCGGCGTGCAGTCCGGCCTCTGCCTGGACCCGTACAACCAGGGCACCGCCAACGGCACGAAGCTCGTCCTCTGGACCTGCACCGGCCAGGCCAACCAGCAGTTCAGTCGCCGATGAAACAGCCGACACGGTGGCTGACGACCGCGCTCGCGGCGGTCCTCGGCCTGGCGCTGGCGACAACCACCCGGGACGCGGCCGCCGCCGACAGCCCCTACCAACGGGGTCCGGATCCGACCGCGGCCAGCGTCACCGCCACCCGCGGCCCGTTCGCCACCACGCAGGCGACCGTGCCCGCGGGCCACGGCTTCAACGGCGGGTACGTCTACTACCCGACCGACACCAGCCAGGGCACCTGGGGTGCGGTCGCGATCGTGCCCGGCTACTCCGCCCTGTTCGCCAACGAGGAAGCCTGGATGGGTCCCTGGCTGGCGTCCTTCGGGTTCGTGGTGATCGGCATCGAGACCAACAGCCGCACCGACGGCGCCGACGCCCGTGCCACCCAGTTGCTCGCCGCACTGGACTACCTCACCCGCACCAGCCCGATCCGCGACCGGGTCGACGCCAACCGGCTCGGCGTCATGGGCCACTCGGCGGGCGGCGCCGGCACCCTCCTCGCCGCCCTCCGGCGGCCGACCCTGAAGGCGGCGGTCGGCCTCGCGCCAGGTACGCCCGGCAACAACCTGAACATGTCCACCACCCAGGTCCCCACCATGCTCCTGTCGGGACAGAACGACGGCACTGTCACGCCGTCGTACGTGCAGGGCATCTACAACACGCTGCCCGCCGGCGTGGAACACGCCTGGGCGGAGCTGGCCGGCAACGACCACCTCTCGTTCACCAGGCCGAACCCCACCGAGATGCGACTCCTGATCCCCTGGCTCAAGACGTTCCTGGACAACGACACCCGCTACACCCAGTTCCTCTGCCCACTGGCGAACAGCAGCGGCGTTTCGCGGTACAACGCCACCTGCCCCCTGGTGCCGCCGGACGGCCCGCCGGCACCGCCCACGTCCGCGCCGCCCACGTCCACCCCGCCCACCACGGGTACGCCGACCACGCCGCCACCATCCGGCGCCCCCTGTACCGCGACCTACCGCACAGTCAACTCGTGGTCCGGCGGCTTCCAGGGCGAAGTCACCGTGACCGCAGGCACCGCCCACATCAACGGCTGGACCGTCAGGTGGGAACTGAACAACGGCCAGAGCATCAGCCAGGTCTGGAGCGGCACCCTGAGCACCAGCGGCTCCACCGCAACGGTCCGCAACGTCTCCTACAACGGCTCGCTCGACTCCGGTGCCACGACGAGCTTCGGCTTCCTCGCCTCGGGTACGCCAGCCACCACCTCACCGACCTGCACCAGCCCCTGACCAACCGCAGGACGTAACCGCGAGTCGTGCGGCTCCGATCGGAGCCCACCTGTCGATCGCCGCGCCCCCGGCCAGCGTCATGCGACGCCAGCGTCGAGGGCGCGGCGGCTCGTGCGCCCTTCGGCCCACCGTGGACGGCTGCGGTAGGGCGGGCCGAGCGGTGCGGGACAGCGCCAGCAGGGAGCCCGGTACTAAAATCTCGCCTTGCCGTCAGCATGCGGCTGGCCGACACGGGGAGGTGTCATGCGGCGTCGCCAACTGCTGGCGTCCGGGGTGTTCGCGGCGATGGGGCTCAGTGCTGGGGAGCTGTTGAGAGCTGCCCCGGCCGCCGCCGAACCGGCCTTGCTGAAGAGCGTCGGCGTCCAGCTGCCGGTGGACGACCTGCGGGCGATCGAGCTCGACGAAGCGCGCGGCCGCCTATACATCGCACAGGGGGTTGGTGGCGCACTGCCGCTGGTGGTGACGGATCTCGACGGCCGCCTGCTGTCCCGGGTCACCGCGGTCGCTGACATTTCCGACCTCGTCCTCAGTGCCGACGGACGCTTCCTGTACGCGGCCCAGGGCTTCAACCGGATCATCGCGTTGGATGCCGCCACGCTCACCGTCATCGCCAGCTATCCCGCACCCGTCGGCGCCCACCTGTACACGGTCGAACCGACTGGCGAGAAGGTCGTCGGCGGGTTCATCGACGCCGGTATCGGCTCCGGCGGTCTGCTGGTCTGGTCCGCGCCCGGAACCTCGCCGGTGGTCTACACCGCGGGTCCCAACTACCATCCGATCATCGACGCCAGCCCCGGCGCGCCCGGTCTCCTCGTCGCCGGCGACACCGGGTACTCGCCCGTCACCACGTACGTCATCGATGTCTCCGGTGACAGCCCGACGATCGTCGCACAGCGGGACTACACCGGCAGCAACCTCATCGGCTACGCCGTGAGCCCGGACGGCACCGAAGTGGTGGAGACGGTGGGCAGCCCGTACGAGCACCACTCGTACCGGCTGCCGGATCTCGCCGACGCCAACGTCTATCCGAGCGGCGTCTATCCGCAGGACGCCGCCTGGTCCGGGGACGGCTCGACCGTCGCCATCGGCCGCGCCTCGACCGCCTCCGGTGCCGCCGATGTCTACCTCTACGCCAAGGGCAGCACGGTCCCGACGTACGCCGTCGACTTCCGCAGCGGCGACAGCCTCTGGGAGGGAACGCTGCTGGTGAACCGGGACGGCACCCGGGCCTGGGCGGTCACCTCGACCGATCCCTACCAGGAAACTCAGCTGCTGCACTCCTTCGGGCCGGCGCACCCGCCGACGCCGCCGGTCACCGACCTGGCCGTCACCGCCCAGTTCGGGGGCGGCAAGGACAAGCAGACCGCGCAGCTCACCGTGACGTGGAGTTCGCCCATCGGTGACGACAACTACTGGTGGATCACCGCGTCGACCAACGGCGGGGCCGAGCGGGAGTTCTGGCGCGGCAAGCTGGACGCCACCGGCAGATACACCCTCACCTACTCGCTGCCGCGCGGCACCACCGTCTTCACGGTCCGGTACCGCGACTACTACCAGTTCTACCCGGACGGCTACGCGACCGCGACGCTGCAACGATGAGCGCGCCGGCGACAGCGCGGGCCAGCTCGGCCGCCGGCCCTGGCCAGTAGGGCAACTCCGGCCCCGGAATTCCCTCGCGGCTACGCCCTGCTGTCGCAGACCTGCACTCTTCAGGCCGGCCAGCAGGGGTACGTGTCGCGGAGCAAGTTCATCGCGGGTGCCCGCGGTGCTCGCGCACCCCGACACCTGAAACTCCCGCCACCCTCGACGGCCAAGCATCCGAAAAGGCTTGGCGGGCGACTGTAGTCTGCACAACGGGTAGCGAAGGCCACCCGGAAGAGTGATGGGGTGCGCGCCCTGGGCGCTCCAGGCCAGACGACTGTGGTGTCGAACGCACGGGGGGAACCATGTTCGAGCGGCTGGGCAAATTCGTTGTGCGCAGAGCGTGGTGGGTGATTGCCGGGTGGGTGGTGGCGGCGGCAGCCATCATCCTCACCACACCATCGCTCAGCGACATCACCTCAGCGGATCAGGAAAGCTTCCTGCCCCGCTCGTACGAGTCCGTGCAGGCTACCGAACTCGGGCAGAAGGCGTTTCCACAGCAGGCCACCGCGACCGCGGTCATCGTGGTCAAGCGCGCCGACGGGCAGAAGCTGACGCCGGCGGACGAGTCGACGGTGGGCAAGCTCGCCCAGGCGCTCAAGGCCAAGAACATCCCGCACACGTCCGGCTACCAAACCGGCCCGCCAGCAGTGGCACCGGACAGGTCGGTGCAGATCGTCAACGTCGGGCTCGACGCCCCCACCCCCGACGACCCGACGCTGCTCGACGCCGTCCGCGATCTGCGAGCGGACATCGGCCCGGAGTTGGCGAACAGTGGACTGACCGCGGGCGTGGCCGGCGACGTGGCGAGCTTCGTCGACAACGAGGACACCTTCAACAACGCCTTCGCCGTGGTCGGCATCGCGACGATCATCCTGATCATCGGACTGATCCTGATCATCTTCCGCAGCCCCATCGCCGCGCTGCTGCCCGTGGTGGTCGTCGGCGTCGTCCTGAGCATCACGACGGGTCTCGTCGCCGCCGCCGGCAAGGCATTCGACCTCAGTGTCAGTCAGGACCTCCAGACGATCCTGTTGATCGTGCTGTTCGGCATCGGCACCGACTACATCCTGTTCCTGCTCTTTCGCTACCGGGAACGGCTGCGCGCAGGCGACGACAAGCGCACCGCGATGATCGTCACCGTCCAGCGGGTCGGCGAGGTCATCACCTCGGCCGCCGGAGCGGTAATCGTCGCGTTCCTCGTGCTGCTCCTCGCCTCCCTGGGCTTCTTCGGCTCGCTCGGCCCGGCGCTCGCGATCGCGGTCGGCGTCATGCTCGTCACCTCGCTCACCCTCGTCCCGGCGGTCGTCTCGCTGCTCGGCCGGTACGTCTTCTGGCCGTCGAAGGCCTGGCAGCGTACGCCCAAGGCCACCATCTCGCACCGGCTCGGCAGCATCGTCGGGCGCCGGCCGGCACTCGTCGCGGCGCTCTCCGGCATCATCCTGGTCGCGCTCGCCGCAGGCGTGCTGAGCTACAAGGCCGACTACGACTTCAGCGCCGGCTTCCCGCAGGACACCGAGTCGGCGAAGGCCGCGCAGGACCTCCAGCGCGGGTTCGCCGCCGGTGCGCTCGCCCCCACCGAGGTCTACCTGACCACCAGTAACGGGTCACAACTGACCGAGCAGCAGGTCAACGAGTTCGCCGCGGCCATAGCGAAAGCCCCGGGTGTGGGCCAGGCACAGCCCCCGGAACGCAGCACCGACCCGAGTGTGGCCCGGGTCAACCTGCTGCTGAACGAGAACCCGGTCTCCAACGAGGCGATCACCCTCGTCCGCGAGGACCTGCGCGATGCCGTGCACGCGTCGGCGCCGCCCGGCACCCGGGCGCTGGTGGGCGGGACCACCGCGATCTTCGCGGACATCAACTCGGCGAACAACCGCGACCTGTCGGTGATCCTGCCGGTCGCAGCCGGCCTGATCGCGCTCATCCTCGCGCTGCTGCTGCGCAGCCTGGTCGCGCCGATCTATCTGGTGATCGTGGTGCTGCTCAACTTCGCCGCCACACTGGGCGCGACCGTCTACCTCTTCCAAGGGCTTCAGGGCGAGCCCGGTGTCACCTTCCAGTTGCCGATCATCCTCTACCTCTTCGTGGTGGCGATCGGGACCGACTACAACATCCTGATGATCGCCCGACTACGCGAGGAAGCGCGGGAGGGCAACGCACCACACGAGGCCGCCGCCATCGGTGTGCAACACGCCGGCCCAACCGTCGCGGCAGCCGGACTGATCCTGGCCGGCACGTTCGCGGTGCTGCTGCTCGCGCCGATCTCCTTCCTTCAGCAGATGGGCTTCGCGGTGGCGATCGGCATCGTGCTGTCGGCGTTCGTCATGTCGATGTTCTTCGTCCCGGCGCTGACCGCGCTGATCGGGCACAAGGCGTGGTGGCCGGGCCACGGGGACGAGCGGCCGGCCGGCGGGCGACACGCCCGCGCCGTCGACCAACCGAGCTAGTCGCACTGGGCCAGCAGGAGGCGAGTCAATTCGACACCACTGCCCCTGACCCACTCCAGGAGCAGCACTAGGCGGCGATCGTGCGGGCGGTGGCGTAGACGTCGGCGGGTAGGGCGTGGTGAAGCCGCCAGAGAACCCGCATCGGCCGGTCGCCAGTGTGCGACTCGTACGTCATGGTGCCGGCGTAGAGATACGGCGGCGCGCCCAGATCGCGGTCGGCGATCCGGGTCTCCCGAACGAAGAGGTGCACCGTCGAGCCACTCGAGACGTAGCGCTGCCCGGTTGCCGATGCTGCCGAGGTGGTGCTCTGCGACTCCCACTGAAACAGGGTGTCGGTGATGGCCCGGTCGGCGTACATGGTGGTGGGGGAGTAGTGCGCCTCCGACTTGACCAGCGTGACGAAGAACAGGTCAGCGCCGGCGTCGGGCAGCCACTTCACTCCCTCACGCAGCGATCCCGGGTTGGTCATCCCGAAGGCGGCGCAGGCCTCGTTGCGGCTGTAGCGGGCGTGCACCCGCAACGGCACCCCACCCGGAGCGACAGTCGGCGTGACCCGATGGATGCGGTCCCGTAGCACCTCGGCTACCTGCCGCAACTCGGTGCAGCGCGCCGGGTCCTTCCACAGTCCGGTCAACCGCTCGTCGCGCCCGGTCAGGGGCGCGTTCGGCCCCCAGAGGCTGAAGTGCAGCATGTCCAACAGTCGGCCGTTCCCGTCGTACACCTGCTGGCCTGGCGCGGGCGGTCCGGCCGCGACCCGGGTCAGCAGCTCCAGCCGGTCGACGTCGTCGGTGTGCAGCATGCGGCCGATGGCGCGGCCCAGCTCGCGGTCGTCCGGGCCGGGCGCGGACGTCTCGATGCCGGCGAGTCGCCGCAGCCCGGTCCAGCCGCCGATGCTGGCCGAGCGGTACACGTCCTCGATCTCCAGGCCGGTCTCGCGAAGGAACGTCGTCAGGCTGACGTCGCCGAGTTGCCGCAGCTCAGACACCAGACCGGCCTTCGAGGTGGGCAGCGCGTTCTTCAGATTGGCGAGCACCACCTCCTTGGCCACCCGGTCCAGCTCGACGTGGCAGCCGCTCGGCAGGCTGGGGAAGTCGTCGCGGACCGCCTCGGTGATCGCCCGTCGGCTCACCCCGGTCAGGGCACGCCACCGCCTGTCGAAGCGGAAGTTCGCGTGCTGCCCACCGATGAAGTCGAGCACCGTGAGGCAGGGCTTGTCGTCGTCGAGGCGCAGGCCACGGCCGAGCTGTTGCAGGAAGATCGTGGCGCTCTCGGTGGGCCGCAGCATCAGGATCGTGTCGACCATCGGCAGGTCGACGCCCTCGTTGAACAGGTCCACGGTGAAGAGCACCCGCAGCTTGCCGGCCTTGAAGTCCCGCAGTAGCCCCTTCTGCGTCGCGCGGTCCACTCCCGACGTCACCGCCGCCGCCTCGACGCCGTGTTGCCGGAACCAGTCGGCCATGAATTCCGCGTGCCCGATGCTCACGCAGAACCCGAGCGCCCGCATCCGCCCGACGTCCACCTTGTCGCCGACCGCACGCAGCACCGACCGTGCCCGAGCGTGGTTGCCGGTGTAGAGGACGTTGAGTTCCGCCAGGTCGTAACCCTGCCCGCGCTTCCAGGTGACCTGCGACAGGTCAACGTCGTCGTGCAACCCGAAATACTGGAACGGCGCCAACAACTGCCGCTCCAACGCCTCCCACAGGTGCAGCTCAACGGCCGCGCGCCCGTCGAACCACCGGCGCACGTCGCCGCCGTCGGCCCGGTCGGGCGTCGCCGTCAACCCGAGGAGTACGCGGGGACGTAGCCGCTCCAACAGCCGCGCGTACGTCGGCGCCTCCGCGTGGTGGAACTCGTCCACGATCACCATGTCGTACGCCTCGGGGTCGACCTCCCGGCGGTGCAGTGACTGGATGGAGGCGAAGACGTGCTTCCAGCCGTTCGGCCTCTCGCCCGCGACGAGCGTTTCACCGAAGCTGCCGTCCCCCATGACCTGCCGGAACGTCGACAGGCTCTGCCGCAGGATCTGCTCCTGATGGGCGACGAAGAGCAGCGAGTCCACCCTGCCCGCCTTGTGCAGCCGGCGGTAGTCGAGGGCGGCGACCACGGTCTTGCCGGTGCCGGTCGCCATCACGACCAGGTTGCGCCAGCGCCCGTGCACCAGCCGCTCGGCGTCCAGGTCGGCCAGGATCTCGGCCTGATACGGGTACGGGCGTACGTCCAGGTTCGAGATCTCGGTGGGCGCCTGGTCGCGGCGCTCCCCGCTCAACGCGTGCCGTAGGCGCTCGGCGTCCCTGGCCGCGTCGTACGTCTCGAACGCCGGGTCGTTCCAGTAGTCCTCGAACGTCGCCGTGAACGTGTCGATGACGTGCGGCTGCTCGATGTTCGAGATGCGGACGTTCCACTCCACGCCGTCCACGAGCGCGGTCTTCGACAGGTTCGACGAGCCGACGTACGCGGTGGTGGTGCCGTTGTTGCGGCGGAACAGCCACGCCTTGGCGTGTAGGCGAGTGGTCCGCGTCTCGTACGACACCTTGACCTCGGCGCCGAGTTCGGTGAGCCGGTCGAGTGCTCTCTGATCCGTCGCGCCGAGGTAGGTGGTGGTGATGACGCGGACCTTGCCACCTCTAGCGATCAGCTCGCGGATGGCTGGCTCGACGATGCGCAGGCCGTACCACTTGATGAACGCGCAGAGCAGATCGACGCTCTCGGCCGACGCCATCTCGTGGTTGACCTCGTGGCCGATGCGGGGCTGGTGGCGGCCGTTGACCAGCAGCGCGCCGGTGGAGAGGGGAGTGGTGGGGCGCTGCGGGAAGGCTGGCAGGGCCGGTGGGGTTGGTGGGGCGGCGATGGCGTGGAGCAGGTGCTTGGCGTCCGTCACCTGGTCCTGGTGTGTTGCCGCTTTTGGGCTGAGGGCGGCGATGGCCTCGGCGATCTGGTTCGCCATCGCGACCTGGTGGTGGAGCTTGTCGTCGCCGCTCGGGACGGCTTGCAGGGCGCGGGCGGCCAGGGTCGCTATGTGGCGGGCGAGAGTGTGGTGCGCGTCGGCGGGGTCGAGCTTGTGGTGTTGGACCAGAGCGGGATCGACATGCTGGAGGCGGTCGGCCAGCTCACGGGTGATCAGGTGCTCGTAGACGCCCCGCTCAAGATCCGTCATTACGGCACGGTATCTCTCTGTGGCTGCGCTGCCGTTCGCCGCGCCGGGGAATTTGACGCCGGGCTGTCGCTTGCACTCTCCGGTGGGAACATCAGGACCCGAACGTCCGGCAGGGCAGCGAAGGCCCGTTCAATCAACGGATTGATCTCGTTCCAGTCGAGACCGCCGTTACCGCAGCCCAGCGCCGGCACTGCTATCGAGGAGATCCCGTGCTCGCGAACAACGCGGACGAGGTCACACAGTCCGTTCTGGACATCTGTCACCTTCGAGCTGGTACGCCAGTGGCCCTTTGTCGGAAAGTTGATCACGTAGCGGCCTGGTCCTGGGCGAGCCGAATCGAAAAAATGCACCTGGCCTAGTTTGATCACTTGGGCCGCACACGCTGCCCGGTAGGCGGCGTAGTTGGCCGGGTAGGCACGCTTGAACTGCAGGGCGATCCCTTTGCCCATCACACCCACGGTGTTGACCGCGTTGACTAAAGCCTCGACATCAGCGGTCAGCAGGTCTCCGTGCGCGGTTATGATCATGGGCGTGCCTCCCTCGTGGTAACTCTTAGTACCAGCTGGGACCGACATCGACGTACGCGGCGATGCCGCCACGACAGTCCGACGGATAGAGCCGCCGCTGAGGAAGCTCCCCGAGTCTTCCCTCAAGCCGTAGAAGAATTTGTGGAATTGCAGCTAGCGGTCCAGACGCGGGCGGAACTCGTCGCTGCGAACCAACACGTCAAAGGTTGGCGCCCTGCCCCAGCTTGGCCGCAGTTTTGTTACTTTTATCCACCCCCAGGATTTGTACGCGATCTGAGCAGCGGCATTATCAGGGCGAACCAGGAGCGTGGTCCGCAGCTCAGTCCGCCGTGCGACCAGTTCATCGTGTAGCGCCCTAGCAATGCCCCGACGGCGCCAGGCAGGACGTATCAGCAGTTCACTGAGGGCAAAGGTTCGCCTACCGTCTTCCTCGGTAAACCCGGGCGGCACTGGCTCGTGGATTCCTTCCCACCACCGGGTATCCGGAGGTAGCGGAAAACCGTAGATGTAGCCGAGGAGGACCCCGTTGACTGTTGCGCTGATCAACTCCCACCCAACTCGCTGCATGTGGAGGTCAAGCTGCCGCCGGTAGCGGTCCTCGCTGTAGAACTCGCCGCCATCCGCGTAGACCTCTAGGTAGAGCTTCACAAGCTGATCTAGGATTTCCTTAGCTTCGAAGGCACTGTAATGGCGCAGTTGCAAACCCTCGATCACGCACTCACCGCCTGATCGTAGGCGTCAACGAACTGGCGGGTTGTCGTGGTTGCTTGCCGTGGTGCCGCCAAATGCCCACGCACCTGTGCGAGATGCTGACTCACTCGCTTCGAGTTGATCTGGCGTACGGCGGGCAGCACGTCCAGAGCGATACGCGCCGCTTCGTTGACGTCGCCCTGCTGGTACGCCGCCTCCGAGAGCCGCACCGCGTAGTAGACCTGGTTCCGTCGATGACTAGGCGAGGGGTTGGCAGTGATCGCGCGCAACGACTGCACAGCGCGCTCGGGCCTGTCGAGGGCGAGGTAGGAGAGCCCTTCGATCCCGTTCAGCTCTTGCTCGTTCACGAAGTGAACGAAGCTCTGGTCATCTTCATGGGCGCCGCGGTCCAGCTCTCGGCGGGCCTTGGTCATTTCGCGGCTGAATCCACTGGCGTCCCTGAACACTGCGTAGGCATGGGCCCTCCGTAGGTGCAGCAACGTGCTGAGTCGAGGCGTGGTCCACCCGGCAGAGATCCGTAGGGCTGCCTCTGCGCAGTGCAGCGACTCGCCAGGCTGATCTTCGCGGATCAACAGCGACAGGTGTGTGAGCGCACGGACTTCCACCTGTGGGTCATCCGCGATTCGGGAACGAGTGATCGCCTCATGCAGGTACGGCCTTGCCTCGGGTCGGCGATCTGCGTCGATGGCGAGCCAGGCGGCCTCGATGGACAGATCAGCCAGGGCGCTCTGGAGCGCGTCACCGACCTCTCGGCTGTAGCTCGCCCGCGCTGCCCAGGCCGACAGCCTGGTGTGCGCTTGCATGGCGACGTCGCAAAGCAGGTCGGCCCCGACGGCCGCGTCGGCCCGCCGGAGATCGTCAACCAGGGAGCTGGCGAGCCGTACCTGTTCCATGCCGATGTTTCCCGGCACCTCAGCAGGCGGCCCGGGGAGCAGGTACGTGTGACCGCCTGCGGCGAGTCCCGCGAGTGCGGCCAGTACGTTGAAGCGTCGACGGTCCGTAGCGCCACCCCCTTGGCTTGGTGCCTGCTCCACGTTAACCGCCTTGGCTGCCCGTTCGCCTCGCTCGACCACCTGATCGTCGCCATGGGCGCTATTTGTCTTGACGCCCACGGACCTCGGCACCGTCCAGCAATGCTCATCGGGAAGGCGGAACCAGAGACTTCCCGGCGGCACCCGAAGAAGCTGTGCCCAATGCGCCAGCCGATCCAGGTGCACCAGCGGCGGCCCGTTTTCCACCCGGCTGAGTTGCGCCTGTGTGATCCCCAGCCACCCGGACACCACGCTCTGCGGCAACGCGACCCGCCCGTGGTACGGATGGCAGCGGTACGCCCGGATCACCCGCCCCAGATGCCGCTCGGCGAGGGCCTGTCGCACCGGCTCGTGTTCCCAGAAGCTCGCCGGCACCACCGGTGGCCTGCTCAACCGGTCCCGTTCGGCGGCCTGGCACGGCGTACACCGGCCGCTGTCGTTGTCCCGGGCCAGCCGTCCGCCGCACCGAGGGCAGTTCGCGTGGGTCACCGGCGGCTCCGTCCGTCTCGCCTGATCGAGCCTATCCATTGAACACGCTGCGTGCAGCGCTGGTATACGCGCGACGCATATCTCAAGGACCGCCCAACAAGGGAGCAGATGCTCAGGCCGGACGAAGCAACCGCAGCGCCTCGACCACCATCGCCCAACGATCCTTCTCGCCCACCGGGTTGAGCACCTTCCCCTTGGCGACGACTACACCGGCCCCGCGCAGCACCGCCACGTGACCCGCATACGCCGGATGGGCAGCCAACTCCGCCTTCACGTGTGGAAACGCAAGGATCGGCAGCCCCGCCCCCAACGACTCGTTGAGGACGCCGAGCGCCAGCGTGTCGTTGATGCCCAACGCCCACTTCGTCACCGTGTTGAACGTGACCGGCGCGGCCACCACCACATCAGCCGGCGGGTGCGGCTCGGGGTCGCCGGGCATCCGCCACTCCACGCGTACGAGATAGCCGGTCTTGTTCTGCAACGCCTCCCGGTCGAGCCACCGCGCGGCGGTCGGGCTGACGATCATGCACACCCGCCAGCCGTCGGCGATCAGCAGATCGACCAGCTCGTCGACGTGTTCCGCCGGACCCGCGGCGCAGACGACCAGATACAGCACCGGACGTTCCGTCATGCCCGCAGTCTGCCCGACCAGGATGACGCGTAGTCGACCGCATACGGGTCGCGCATGCTGCCGATGATCACCGTGGCATGCTGTTTCGCCTGGTCAGACGCGAGAGTCGACGCATGGCCCGGGGCGGGTGCTGGCTTCGGGTTGCGCCGGCCCTCAACGGCGCAGCTCCATCCCGCCCGCCCCGGTGCCGCTCGATCCGCCAACCTCTCGGAGCCGGCATGCCCACCCTGATCGACGACGACCATCCGTCTCACGCGAGCCTGGCCGCAGCCTGGGCGTCGGTCGATGTGCGGGCAGCCGGCGACTTCTGGTGCACCCTCGAAGACCGCCGGTCCGGCCTACTCCCACACCGCGACGCGCCGCTGTTCTTCACCGCGCTGGGCCGCCTCATGGTCGGCGACGACCCTGCGGGCCGGTCCGCGCTGCTCCTGGTGCTCGGCCGCGCGTACCGTCACTTTGCCCTGCTCCCGCACTCCACCACCATCGGCGACGCGCTGCTCGCCACCGTGGCCCGGCACGCGCGCCCACTGTGGACACCACGACTCGCGCTCGCCGCGGAGCGCGCCCTGTGCCGCGCCACGCACGCCATCCGCCAGGCCGCCGCTCGCGTCGGCGACGGCCGGGCCTGGTGGCACGTCCAGGTGATCGGCCACGAGCGGCCGTCGCCCGACATCGCCATCCTGACGGTACGTCCCTGGCGGCGACTGCCCTTCCAGCCAGGCCAGGTGGTCCCGGTGTGCACGCCGCGCCTGCCGGGCCGCTGGCGCTGGCTTTCGCCGGCCAATGCCCCGCGCGCCGACGGCACCGTCGAGCTGCACGTCCGCGCCGTACCCGCCGGCATCGTCTCCCACCGCCTGGTCCACGAGGTACGCCCCGGCGAGCAACTTTGGCTCGGTCCACCCGGCGGCACCGGGCTGACCCTCGACCGGTCGCGCACGAACGATCTGCTGCTCGTCGCCGGTGGCACCGGTCTGGCGCCGCTGCGCGCCCTGGTCGAGCAGGTCGCCGCCGCACCGGATGGCCGGCGGGTGACGCTCGTCGTCGGCGCGCGCAGCTTTACCGACCTGTACGACGCGATCACCCTCGACAAGCTGCAATGCGCCCACGACTGGCTCACCGTCGTGCCGGCGTTCTCGGCCGATCCCTGCGCCGAGCCGGCCGAGCAGGGCGACGCCCTGACCATCGCCCTCGACCACCACCAGCCCGGCCAGGACATCTACCTGTGCGGTCCGCCTGCGATGATGGCCGGCGCCCGATCCCGGCTCCTGGCCCTCGGCATCCCCGCCACCCACATCCACACCCCCGCAACCTTCACCCGCTGACAGCCGGATGCCGCAGTCGACACAACCTGCCGGGTCCCTGCGAGGTAGATAGATTCACTTTCTCCTATCCGAAAACACGAACAATTCAGGCGATGCCTTGACCCTCGTCTTGTTAGCCTGACCGCCAATCCACAATCGTGGGAGATGAACATGACGGGACATTGGGAAGCAGACCGCACTGCGAGCTTCTCGCGCAGACTCGGCAAGTCGGCCGCGGAGCTGGGCGAGAGTGGGGGAACGACGACGTGTCCCGACGTCTGGGAGCTGTCGAACGGCGATGTCGCGGTCATCGGGCGTGATCTGACCGACGTCCTTACCACCCGGCTACCCCACGGTGTGAGCGTCGGTGCGGACGAACGGGTCGTCGTCATCCCGCGAAGCATGCTCGTTGCCGCCAAGCCGGACATCCCGGATGCGTGATCTGTTGGATGCGGTCGGCCGGCAGCGGCTGAGCCTCGCCGAGTACGACGCCGACTTCTACGCGACAGTCGAGTCGACCGACGGCCCGATCCTCAAGACCGAGCGGATGCAGACCTTCCGTGAGCCGGGCAGCCCCAGTTGGGAGGCGTACGCCGATGGCCGATGGGAGGATGCTCTTCGGATCGCGGCGGAGCCGAACCCGGAGTTGGTGGCGTTCTTCGCGCACCTTGACCAGCTCGGTTCCGGCCTTCGGCGCCTGCGGATCGTCGAACTTCCGTTGACGCCGTACCTGGTCTGGGAGCTGCATTTCCTTCGCTACCGGGCGGAAGCCGGGGAGCAGATTCGCGTGTTGGACGCGGGCTCGGTGAGCGACTGGGAGGCCGCGGCCGGCTTGGTTCCGGAGCTGATGGTGGTCGGCCGTCAAGCCGTCTACGAGGTCATCTACGACGATTCCGGCACCCCTGTCGGTGCGGAGAAGACAGTTGAACCGGCCGTGGTGGCGGGCTGCCGAAGTCGCGTGCTGTCGCTGCTTGAGCAGGCCGAGCCCTTCGAATCCTTCTTCCGTCGAGAGGTTGACGGGACGAGGCCGAGACAGCCGCAGCTGTAGTAGCCTGCCTCCACCAGCGAGCGTGGAGGCAGCGTGCCCCGACTCCGGATGGTCTCCGATCTGGCCCGTCGATCCGCCACGCCAACGATTCTGCTCCTTGCCGTCCTGGCCATGCTGGCGGCCGTTCTCCTTTCGCCCGCTGTTCTGCTCTGGATCGGCAAGCGGCCCGGGTACGACTGGCCGCTGTTGGGCAACGTCGGTCAGACGTACGGTGCCGCGTCGGCGATCCTCGCGGCCCTGGCGCTCATCGGTGTTGCGTCGTCGCTGGTGCTGCAGTCCCGGGAGGCGAAGGCGGCCCGGGAACAGGCAGTACGCGCCCTGCACACCGACCTGCTCAAGATGGCGATCGACGATCCGGCCCTTCTCGAATGCTGGGGGCCGATCGAGGACGCCACCGACCTCGAATGGTTCCGCAAGCACGTCTATGCGAACCTGATCGTGACCCACTGGCAGTCGATGTGGGAGGTGGACGTTCTCAGCGCGCCGCACCTGGAGGTACTCGCCGATCAGTTCTTCAAGGGTCAGGTGGGGCGGCGATTCTGGGCGGAGGCGCGTGGGCCGCGACGGAAGGCTGAGACGTCCCGGCGCGCGCGGCGGTTCACAGCGATCGTTGATCGCCGGTATCTCTTGGCAGTCGCGGCAGGACCGGCGGTGAACGAGCCTGCTACGGCTGTGCCGAACGCAGGCCCCGAGTCGAAGTCTCGGCGAGAGGCCGGAAAGGGTCGTGCCGCGGTGCTCGCGGTCGGAGTTGTGTTGGGAGCTGCGGCCTTCATCGCCGGCCGCCGTCGCCGTCAGGGCCGCGATGCCCACCGGCAACGTCTTTCACCGCCTGGCCCATGAGGTACGCGGGTTGCGGCACGTGTCGCCAGGAGGGCTGATGCCTGTGAGTCATCTTGATGACTCACAGGCATCACGCTCACCAGGGCAAGGCCGGCCGGACACGCCTCATGCCACTCGGCTGCGGGCACGAGGTCAGGAGGAGACGTCGCCGAATTCGCGTACGCCGTCGACGTCCAGCGTGATCCGGGCGTTCTCGGTCCACTGGCCGGTGGCGGCGAGCCAGCTCGGGTCGTCGCGCTCGTCGATGTCACTCCAACTGTGCCGGTGGTGCCGTAGCTGGATCGGCCCGGTCGACTCGCCCGGCTCCAGCATGCCGTCGGTGAAGGTCAGCTCGACCCAGCCGAAGATCGGCGTACCCGGGATCGGGTAGCCCGGTGGCGTGGGTGTGCTCGACGCGGGCGGAGCCGGCGGTGGGATGAAGAACTGCACGGTCTGCCGGATCCGGTCGCAGCCCAGCGCGGCCCAGTCGCAGTTGGGCGCCAGCGAGGTGTTGGCGCCCTCGAAGCGCAGGTAGTAGCGCACCCGCACGGCGCTCAGGTCGAGTGGCCCGGAGCCGGTGTTGGTGACCTTCAGGGCGTGCTGGATCTGGTTGTTGGTCGGAGACCAGTCGAGATTGAGGTAGCTGACCGTCGCGCGACCGTTGGCGGTCCGCACGGTGGTGACGGGCGAGGTGTCGGAGAAGCCGCCGAGCGCGCGGGCGGCAACCGCGATCCGGTACGTCGTGCCGGGCGCGAGGTCGGTCAGCGTGATCGTGCTGTCGATCGACGTGCCGAGCCAGCGGTACGTGTGCGGACCCAGCGGCACCTGCACCTCGTAGTTGATCGGCTGCTCGGCGGCCGGATCGCCGATCCAGGTGGATGGCGCCCAACTGAGGGTGAGCTGGTGTGGTTGGTTGACCACCACCGTGGGACTGCCGGGGGTGCTGATCGCCGGGCCGTCGGCACGGGCGGCGTCGACGGCGAGCAGGCTCGCCAGCGCGGCGAGGGCGACGGCGGCGGTCACGCGACGGGCAGGCATGACCGAATGGTAGCGGCAATAAACATCGATCAATGTGATGTCTCACCTGTTGGCGGGGGTGCGGGGCGGTGCCCCAATAGCGCATTGTCAGGATTCTGCACGTATTCGAGCTGGCGATCAATCAAGTGTCCTCAATACGCTGATCGGGCGGCCCATCCATCGCGAGGTGTCGAATGGTCATTCCCCGTCCCGTTGTCGCCGTGCTCGCGGCCGTACTCAGCTGGTTTTTGATCGTTTTTCCGACGCCTGGTCCGGCCGGCGCCGCTCCGGCCGGCAGTCCGGAAACGGCCGATTATCTGGCTGCCCACCCGGGCGGTAAGGCGATCAACGACAACGAGATCAGTTACGACGGTGGGGATTTCGTCGTGACCCTGCGGCGGCCGATCGGGACGCTCGCCGCGGCCGACTGCCCCTCGGGCTGGTACTGCTTCTACGAGTGGCCCAACTACGGCTATCCCCGGGGTCGGCTGTCCGACTGCGGACGGCAGAGCCTCGCCACCTGGTACTGGCAGTTCCGCGTCGAGTCGGCGCACTACAACCTCACGAGCGGATCCGTCGCGTTCTACTACTACGACACCCGGCTCTTCGACGTCGGTGCCGGAAACCGGGTCCGCAGCGACGCGTCCCCCTACCGCAACTGGCCGAACTACGTGCAGCGTCGCTGCGGGTGACGTCAGTCGCAGCCGGGCGCGGTGGTCCGGTTGGTCCGTTCCTTGTGCAGGAACAGCACATAGTCGAGGGTCTGGTTGTCGGTAACCGTGGTGGTCTCGTGACTGAGCAGCTCGCCGGTGTTCGGGTCGAACTGCACGGTCTCCCGCCGGTCCTCGATGTCGGCGCTGAAGGCCAACCCGGGTCGGTCGTCCCAGTCCGGGTACGCGCCCCGCTCCTGGATGCCCGGCGTGGCCGCCAACTCGAACAGCAGCGCCGAGATCTGCCCCGGGCTCAGCAGGTGGTAGCGGAAGAGCCGACTGACCACGTTGACCATCCCGGCGGCGGTGCGCAGTTCCGGCGGTAACTCGCTGAGTTGGGCGGCGAGCTGACGGCGCAGCTCCGACGGGTCCACGGAGGGCACCGGCGGCACCTCGGACAGGTCGCCCTGGCCGTACCGGAACGACGCGGGCGCGCCGGGGCCCCGACCCCTGGTGGTCGTCGTGACGACCCGGCGACCGGACAGCGCGGTACTCCACCACAGGCGCTCGTCCCGGTAGCTGCCCCGGTCGACCCCCGGCGCCAGGTCCGCCGGAGCCCAGACCCGCAGGCAGGACAGGGTGTACGTCCCGTCGGTGGGGCGCGGGGCGATCCCGGCGACGGCCAGCGCGAGGTCGGCGAGGCGCTGCGCTCTGCCGGCGTACCCCGGGGTTTCCGGCGGCGGTACGGCGCCCGGCGGTGCCTCGGTCGTCGGCGTGACCGGGGCCTCCCCGCGCCCCCTGATGTTGGAGGCACCGACCGCCACCAGTGACGTCAGCGTCACCCCGCCGCCGAGCAGGATCACCAGGACGGCCCGCAGTTTGGGTGGCAGCCCGCTGGTCCGGCCGGAGGCCGTCGGCGGCACCGGAGGCTTCGCGGCCGAGGGGCGGCGGGGCCGCGGGATGGCGTTCGTCCGGGTGGCGACGACGTGCCGGGGTGCCGACCGGTTGGCGCGTCGGTTTCCGTCCCGGTTCAGGGGCCGCCCCGGCGCGCTGGCGCTGGTCGCCGTCTCGGTCGCCGATCCCGGCCGGCCGCCGACGGCCGCGTTCCCGTGCCAGCCGCCGGGCACCTGGCGTGGCGGAATCGCCACCGTTCCCCACCGCCACCTTGGTGCCTCCGGGATCGACGGACGTCGCGGCTGGTCGAGGTGCTCCCGGTCCAGTGGGGCACCCCGGTTCTGCTGGCTCGGCTGCGCGCCCACCGCGTCGAACCGGGCCGGCCGGTCGTTGCCCGGGAACGCGGGCTGCGGGTCTGCGCCGACGAGCGGCACGGTGGGCAGGCCGGCCGCGGCAGGTGGGACGACATCGGGGCGGAACTCCCGCTGGTAGGCGAGCGCCGCGTGGGCGGCCAACCGGAAGTACCAGGCCCGACCGGCGCGGCCGGCGTCCTCGTAGGTGCAGCAGATCAGTGCCTGGCTCAGCAGGGAGAGCAGGTACTGCGCCCGCCAGTTCACACCCCAGTTGCCGTCCTTGGCGACCGCCAACCCGACCGCGTAGCTGGCCTTGATCACCTTGGCGGGCAGCGCGGGCAGCCGGTCCGACGGGCGTTCACGCGGGTCGATCAGCAGGGTACGCAGGGCGTCGGCCTGCACGCTGCGGGTGCCGGCCGTCAACTCGGCGAGGACGGCGTCCAACAGCAGGCTGACCAGGTCCCGGGTGAGCGGGGCGTCGACCGCGAACCGGTCGGTGTCCACCAGGCAGAACTTCTTCACATGCACCGACCACGTACCGGAGGACGGGAAGAGAGCGTTGCCCCTGTGCAGATCCCCGTGGGACACCCCGCAGAGCTGGTCGAGCGGATCGCCGTCAAAGAGCGAGTTGCCGTCGCCGAACCGGAGGGGGTTGGGGACCACGGTGTTGGTGGCGGGGTCGAGCAGCCAGTCGACGTCCAGGTCGTGCAGACCGAGCGCGTCCGCCGCCGTGTACACCTCGGAGATGGCTCCGGCGTCGGTCAGCTCCCGGCGCGCGAACTCCACGACGCTGGTCCGGCTGCTCCGCCGGCCCGCGCGGTGCCACCCGTTCCACACCGCGTCGAGCAGCGTGCGGTAGGCGTCCTTGAGTTGGTTGTCGCTGACCCCGGCGAGCGGGACGACCAGCTCCGCGCCGTGCGCGATGTCCTGGAACATCAGGTACCGGCCGTCACCGACCGGGTATCGCGGGTACGGCTGGCGGACCAGGTGGCGCTCGGCGAAGCCGGCGTCGACGGCGACGGCCGCCGCGTGCCGGGCCGCTTCCTCGATCGCCTGCCCGGCCGGAAGCACCTTGACGTACAGCTGCTCGGCGTCCCGGCCGTCCCGTCGCTGCACGATGATCGGGATCAGCTCCGCACCGCTGCGCCCACGACGTCGGGTGGCATGGCACGGAGGGCGGACGGTGGCATCACGCCCGGCCGCCCACTCCCGCAACGCGACCGAAACCGTCGCATCCTGTATGTACCGTTCGAACTCGTCAACGGGACCGTCGCCCATGTCCGCCGTTGGACCTTCCACGAAGTGGTGAAAGTGGACGCGGACGGCAGGGGTGGCACGTCCGAGTGAGGGATGCGCGGTAGACGCGGAAGTCAAGCTACCGCAACTTTCGGGCGAACGCGGTATTTATTCGCAGCTTCCCCCCGCACCTACCTAAAAGTAATAAATGGTCACCTTACGCTTTAGTCACATAGCGATCGGTGACATCCATGGCTGCGGATATCTGGGCGTGGTCCGTTACGCGACGTAGTCGGTTTGCAGATAACGCCTGGCCAGATGGTTACCTACCGTGAATTCGTCATCACGAACGGCTTGGCGTCGGCGTCGTCACGCCGCCGTCCGGCCTCAGACGGGAGAAACACCATGCGTACCACCACACAAGCCCGAGCGTTCGTACTCGTGCTCGGTCTCGCCGCGGCCGGGGCGGTGCTCGTTCCGGCGAGCCCCGCGGCCGCCGCGGTCCCCGGCCTGGTCCGGATCGCCGCGACAAGCGTCAGCAGCTCGGCCGACTTCCACTCCGCCACGGCCACCTGCCCGGGCACCAAGGTGCTCACCGGCACCGGATACGAGCTGAACGGTGTCACCGGTGAGGGCGTCGTCGACGACCTGCGCCCCAACGGCGGCGTCGCCACCGCGCCGACGTCCGTCACCGTGGGCGCCTACGAGACGGAGGCGTTCGCCGGCAACTGGTCGGTGACGGCGTACGCGATCTGCGCCAACCCGCTGCCCGGCCTGGTGCGGGTCTCCGCGGTCAGCGTCAGCGACTCGGCCGACTTCCACTCCGCCACGGCCGCCTGCCCGGGCACCAAGGTGCTCACCGGTACGGGATACGAGCTGAACGGTGTCACCGGTGAGGGCGTCGTCGACGACTTCCGCCCCAACGGCGGCGTCGCCACCGCGCCGACGTCCGTCACCGCCGGCGCGTACGAAGCTGACGCCACCGCACTGAACTGGTCGGTTACCGCGTACGCGATCTGCGCCAACCCGCTGCCCGGTCTGGTCCGCGCGTCGGCCGTGGGCGCCAACAACTCACTCGACTTCCGCAGTGTCGTCGCGGGCTGCCCGGCCGGCAAGGTGATGACCGGCGCCGGCTACGAGCTGAACGGTGTCACCGGTGAGGGCATCGTGGACGACTTCCGGCCCAACGGCGGCGTCGCCACCGCGCCGACGACAGTCGACTCGGGTGCGTACGAGGAGGACGCCTTCGCCGGCAACTGGTCCGAGACGTCGTACGCCATCTGCGCCACGGCGTAACCAACCATCCGGTGTTGCCTCCCCGCGAACACGGGGCGGCAACACCCGGTCAGCTCACGCGCCGCCCTGGCGTTGGATCCGCCCATCGCCCGAGACCTTGGCTCGACCCAGGTCGCGCTCGGTGCCAGCGGAGCCGGTCGCGGTACGGCGGTGACGTTGGTCAGGCGAGTGCTCCACCGTCGAACCCTGGCGGCCCGGAGCGCCGCTGCCCGGATGCCGCCGACCTCGCGCCGACTCGCCACCGTTGTCGTGTTTGTTCTGCTTGTGGCTACCCATGGATCGCGCGTACCCGGTCACCGTGCGGCTAGTCCTGAGCTGGCGGCGATCGGCCCGGTCGACGCTCGCTGGAGCGACCGGCCTCACGGATTCCAGTAGACGAGGACGCTGGCCTGGTCGAAGCGTCGCTCCTTCAGGTCGGCACGCCGTATCACCCAGTAGATGGTCGCGCCGCCCTGTCTGCCGCCGTGAAACTCGGCCAGCAGAACCCAGTCACCATGGTCGGGTGGCCCGTCCTCGCCGGAGTTGCCCGAGCGGTGGGCGCCCAACCAGGCGGGGTTGAAACCGTTGCAGTCAGTGCCGTAGCCACCCAGCAGCAGCGGCGTCGTATGGCCCTCGTAGGAGAAGGCGCCGTCGGGCACGTCGCCCAGGACGTCCTGCCACACCTTGGTCAGCTCCTCGAACGGAGGATCGCCCGGCAACGGCGGAGACCACGGCGGCCCGGGAATCGTCTTGACGTAGGGCAGGGAGATGTCGACCGTGAGGTGCAGGTCGCCCTCCGGGATCTCCGCGTAGACCTCGGCGCACTCCTCGTCTTCCGGAGAGAAGCCCGGCGGATACTGCTCTCGCTCCTCGACGGGCACGCCCGCCGGCACGTACATCACCTGGCCGTAGCCGTCCTCCTCGGGCCAACCGAACAGCAGCAGGTGGCCGTCGGCCGGTAGCGGAAGGTCGGTCACGTCTGCCGGAAGGGCGGCACAGTCGATGGTGGCGATCAGGGGGAACGTGGGGTCCTTGGCGTCGGCGGGAAGCAGCACCGGCCCACGGATGGCGCCCACGACCGGCCCGTCACCCTGCTGTTTCAGGAGCGCGGACGGGCGGGCGAGCCCCAGCCAGCGCTCCACCTCGGCGGCGGGGATGTCGCGGCGCAGCGCCTCGGCGCGGACCTGGTCGAGAATCTTCTCGTTTCGGGGAAGCACGCGAACACCGTAGATCAACCGTGCGACACCCACCGTCCCCGCCGATGAGCGCTGTCGCGGGTCAGAAGGCAGGCGCCCCGGCAATCGATACCGCGACTTTCCGTCGGCGGGCGGCGGATGGGAGCGCCCGTCCATAGCGTCCGAACCACGAACTTCCGCGAGCGCGCGATCTGAGGGAGGCCGCCATGGCCGACGTGTTGGTGTTACCGGGTGAGCGGGCACCAGTCACTGTGGACATAAGCCGCTGGCGGGCCGGGCTGCCGCCGGACGCGTGGCCCGACGTGCTGCCGGCGACCGGCGAGGTCTGGCGACGGGACGTCTTCGCGGTGGCCGACGCGTACCGGGCCGGCTCCTCGAGCGCACGCCACCTGTTGACCGCCGTGCTGGTCTGGGCCTACGGACCCATCGGGTACGGCCCGTGGCGCGCCACCAGGTCGCTCGACGCCGACCCGAACGGCGAACGCCTGGCGTACGCGCTGGAAGAGATGTCCGTGCCGGCACCCGACGAGGCCGCGTTGCGCACGGCGTACCGCCGCTTCGGCAGCCCCGACCACGCTCGCCTGCCCTGGCTGGGGCCGGGCCTGTTCACGAAGGTCCTCTACTTCGTCGGCTACCGGCGCGGGGAGGGCGGCGTGCAGCCCCTGATCCTCGACCGTGTCGTGGCCAGCCTCCTCCCCGCCGAGGCGGGCGTCGGTCGGCGCAACGGCTGGTCGTCCGAGGAGTGGCTGGCCTACCTGCGGTGGGCGGCCGAGCAGGCCCGGGTGTGGGCGATCGAGGCGGACGAGGTCGAGATGGCGGTTGTCGGCGGCGGGTGAGGCGACTATCGCGCCGCGCGCAGGCGGGCGTCGAGCGCGTCGAGGTCGGCGACGAACCAGATGTGCCCGCCCTGGTTCGACTCGTGCACCAGGGCGCGCAGCGCGGCACTTTCCGCGAGCTGCGCCGAGATGTCGCCGACGATGGCCAACCGCAGCCGGTAGTTGACGAACTTCTGCATCACGTCGCCCGCGAAGCGGGTGCCCAACGAGAAGAAGCGTTCGTCGAGTCGGTCGGCCGGCACGGCGACCACCTGGGCGCCGAGGAAGGCCGCGCCGATCAGGTCCAGCGCATCCTGCTCGGTGGTGACGGTCGGGCCGGCCGGGTCGCACACCATCACCTGCACTCCGGCGCGTTCCTGGATCTCGTCAGGCATCGTGGACCTCCCGGTCGAGTAGGCCGTTGTCGGCGTTGAGGACGGCGTCGAGCAGGTGCAGCAGTTCGGCGGTGTCGGCCGGGGCGCCCAAGATGATGACCTTCATCCGGTGGCGTCGTTCGTCGTACACCGTCTGCACCCGCAGCGGGTTGGCCTGGTCGTGGGCGGTGTTGGCGCTGGTGAGCACGAGCGTGCCGAGCCGGTCGGCGGCGGCCCGGTCGACACCGTCGATCTGCACGATGCTCGACACCTCCGCCGGCCCGGTCACGACGGCCGGTGCCTGCCCGGTGAGGGCGTCGAGATCGCTGGCGGCGATCCGATACTGCTTGCCGATCCGCACCGCGTGCAGCCGGCCCGAGCGGATGTAGCCGCGCACCGTTCGTACGTGCAGCCCGAGTCGGTCGGCGACCTGCTCCACCGAAAATATTTCTTCCTTCATTGTTCCCTAACCTAGCCGCATAGGGAAGTTTGCGGAAGCATGCGGCCTGATTCGCTCATGACATCAGCTCCACCGGGCCGCGGCTCCCCACTGTCATCGGCCGGCGGCCGGCCGTTGTCAGATCTCGACGTCCATCGTCGGAGGGGTCCAGTACCGTCTGGGAACCATGGACGTGCGGCGCGGCGACGCCATCATCGGGCGGGATCACCCCGCGGCTCTGCTGCGCGCCGAGTTGGACCGGGCCGCCACCAGCCACGGCGGCCTCGCCCTGGTCACCGGCGAGCCGGGCATCGGCAAGACGACACTCGTCACGTCGGTGGCCTGGGAGGCCCGGCAGCGCGGCGCGCTGGTCCTCGGTGCCGCCTGCTGGGATTCCGACAGTGCCCCCGGCTACTGGCCGTGGGTGCAGGTGCTGCGCGGTCTGCGGCGCTCCGCCGACGACTGGGCGGTGGCACGGCAGGCCGCCGAGCCTGCCCTCGCGGCCCTGCTCGGTGAGTCCGGCACCAGCAAGGAGCCGGCCGACCGCCTGACCAGTTGGGCCGGCGTCGACAGCGTCCCGGACGTCGGTGACCAGGAGGCGTTCGCCCTGTACGACGGGGTGACCGCCGCACTCGTCGCGGTCTCCCAGCACCGGCCGGTCGTGGTCATCCTCGACGACCTGCACTGGGCCGACCCGGCCTCCCTGCGGCTGCTGAGCTTCGCCGCCCAGCACACCTGGTTCGAGCGCCTGCTGCTGATCGGCACCTACCGCGACGCCGAGGTCGAGTCGGGTGAGCACCCGCTTCGCCCGCTGCTGATGCCGCTCGTCGCGAAGGCCACCACCATCACCCTCACCGGCCTCTCCCGGGACGAGGTGGCCGCGTTGATGACCCGCACCGCCGGGCGGAAACCGGCCGCCGGCCTCGTCGACGAGGTGCACCGGCGGACCGGCGGCAACCCTTTCTTCATCGAGCAGACGGCTCGACTGTGGCATGCCGACGAGGCGGCGGACACGATCGCGCCCGGCGTACGGGAGGCGGTGCGGCGTCGCCTGGCCCAACTGCCCCCGGCCGTGGTCGAGGCGCTCACCGTCGCCGCCGTGCTGGGCCGCGAGTTCCACCGCCAGGTCCTCGCGGCGTGCGTGACCGCCCCCGTGGCGCAGGTCGACAGGCTGCTCGACCGTGCGCTGACGGCCCGGTTGGCGGTCTCCCGGGGCGGCGGCCGGTTCGCCTTCGCCCACGACCTGGTCCGCGAGACGCTCTACGACGGTCTGACCGACGACGATCGGCAGGCCCGCCACGGCACGGTGGTCCGGGCGGTCGACGACCTGCGGGAGCTCACCGACCTGCTGATCCCGGCCGACCTCGCCCGGCACGCCTACCTCGCCGGCCCGGCGCTCGACCGCGCCCGGGTGGCCACGCTGCTGGTCGCCGCCGGCCGGGACGCGTTCGCCCGGCTCGCCACCGACGAGGCAGCGGTGCACTACCGCCGAGCGCTGGAGATCGTCGAGGACCGTAGCCAACGGGTGCGGATCCTCGTCGAGTTCGGTGAGGCGCAATATCACCACGCCGACCGGGAAGAGGCCGAGCGCCTGCTCTCCGAGGCCGGGACACTGGCCCGCACCCTCGACGACCCGGCCCTGCTGGCCCGGGTCGCGCTCATCGTCAACCGCGCCCGCCAGGTGGTGACCGCCGACTCCGTCGAGGCGGCGGAGTTGGTCCGCGAGGCGTACCGGCGGCTGATCGGCGAACCGGATCCGGACGCGCCGGTCGGCGCGCTGATCGCCGACCTGATCACCGCCACCGAGTCGATCGCCCGTCGAGGGCGCGACGACGAGGCCCTCACCTTCAGCCTCTGGGCCCGCCACGACTCCACCTGGGGGCTGGGCACCGCGGCGGCCCGTGCCGTGCTGACCGCCGAGATCCGCGACGTGGCCCGCCGGACGGGAGACCGCGAGACCGAGCTGTGGGCCACCTCGCTGCGCTGGGTGGCGCTGCTGGAGTTGGGCGACCCCCGCTTCAACGACGAGTTCACCACCTTCATCAGCGCCGACCGGCGGGGCGACCTCGCTCGGCACGACATGGCGGCAACCGTCGACAGCGCGATCATCGCGGCTTTCCGAGGAGACTTCGCCGAGGCCGACAAGAGCTTCGCCGACATCACCGACCTGAGCCACGCCGAGTTCGGCTTCATGGGCCATCACCTGCGCTGGTCCCGGCTGTTGTTGCAGGGCCGGCACGCCGAGGCCGACACCCTGCTGGACGGCTTGGCCCCGCTCGACTACCCCTACCGCGAGTTGCTGCGGGCGATCACCGCGGCGGAGCGTGGCGACGACGAGACGACGGTCCGGCTGACCGCCGGCATCGAGGCCACCACCATCCGGTACCCGCGCCCCGTGTCGCCGCTCTGGCTGCGGTTGCAGGCGCAGGCCGCCGCGGCGTCCGGCGACCCGCGGCGCTGCGAGGCCGCGCGGGCCGCGCTCGCCCCGCACCGCGGCGAGTGGACCGTGGGGCTGTTCGGCTGCGACATCAGCGGCCCCGTCGACCACTGGCTGGCGCTCGTCGACGCCGCCCAACAGCGCTGGGACGACGCCATCGCCGGCTTCACGGCCGCGTGTGACTCCGCCGACCGGTTGGGCTCCCGCCCCTGGTCGCTCATCGCCCGCGCCGGCCTCGTGAACGCCCTCGCCGCGCGGGGACACCCGGCCGACGCCGCGACACTTGCCGCACTACGGGCCACCACCGCCCGGGAGGCAACCGCTCTCGGCATGACGCAGGTGCTCGACCGGCTCGGCGCGACCGTCGATCCGGCCGCACCCACCACCGCCACCGCACGCCAGGCCGTCACGCCGGGACCGGCTGTCGGCCCGACCATGGCCGCCGGGCCAGGTCAGCTCTCCGGGCCAGGCCAACTCAACGGGCTCGGCCAACTTGCCGCGCCGGGTCAGAGCGGCGGGCCGGCCAATGCCGGGCCAGGCCAGGCTTCCGCGTCCGGTCAGGCCGCGGCGGACGAGCCAGCCGGCGGGGGGTACGAGTTTCGGCGCGACGGTCCGGTCTGGCAACTCGGGTACGCCGGGTCGGTGGTGCACCTGCCCGACGCCAAGGGCCTGCGCGACCTGCACCTGCTGCTGAGCCGGCCGGGCACCGACGTGCCGGCGGTGGAGTTGCTCGACCCGGCCGCCGGTCCGGAGTTGATCGCCGCCCGCCGGATGGGTGCCGATCCCGTCCTCGACGACGAGGCGAAGGCCCGTTACCGGCAACACCTGGCACGTCTCGACGAGGAGATCGACCGGGCCGCCGCACGCGACGACGACCGCAAGGTGGCCGCGCTGGACAACGAACGGGGTGCGTTGCTCGACGAGCTGCGGGTGGCAGCGGGGCTGGCCGGCCGGAGCCGCCGGCTGGGCGACGAGGCCGAGCGGGCTCGCAAGACGGTGACCGCGCGGATCCGGGACACGCTGCGCAAGCTCGACGACCGCCACCCGGCGCTCGCCAGTCACCTGCGCGAATCCGTCTCCACCGGCAACGCGTGCCGCTACCTGCCCCCCGAGCCACTGCCCTGGCGGCTCTGAGATGTCCCCGCCCCACCCCAGGACGGCAAGGGTGGGGTGGGGACAGGGTCAGCGGCGGTTGTACCGGTACATGGTCAGGGTGCCGAAGACGACCAGGAAGCCGGCGCTCCAGGCCAGCAGCCACATGGTGGCCGACGGGTCCGACTCGCCGCTCATCGCCCCGCGGATCGCGGCCACCAGTTGCGTCACCGGGTTGACCTTCACGAACGCCTGGAGCCAGCCGGGCATGGTGCTCGGATCGACGAAGACGTTGCTCAGGAACGTCAGCGGGAACAGCACCATCATGCTGACCCCCATCACCGACTTCTCGCTGCGCAGGATCAGCCCGAAGAACGTCCACACCCAGGAGAACGCGAACGAGAACACCACCAGCAGCCCGATGCCGACGGCCGCGCCGACCACCCCGCCGGCGGGCCGGAAGCCGAGCACCAGCCCCAGGCCCAGGATCACCAGGGCGGCGAGGATGTAGCGCAGCACGTCGCCGAAGATCATGCCGACCAGGGCGGCGGGACGCCAGACGGGCAGCGTCCGGAACCTGTCGAAGATGCCCTTCTCGATGTCGGTGTTGAGGCCGATCCCGGTGTACATGGTGATCATCACGACGCTTGTCACCATGATGCCGGGCAGGAAGAACTGCAGGTACTCGCGCGGGCTGCCGGCGAGGGCACCGCCGAACAGGTACGTGAACATCAGCACCATGATGATCGGGAACGCGGTCACGTCGAAGAGCTGCTCCGGCACGTGCTTGATCTTCAGCATGGCCCGCCAGCCGAAGGTGAGCGACGCGCCGAGCGCGCTCGGTCGAGGCGGTCGGGCACCGGGCGCGAGCACCGTCGCCAGCGCCTCGGCGGAGGGGACGTAGACCGTCGGCGCCCGTTCGGTCGTGGTGGTCGTGGTGTCGCTCATCGGGCTGCCTCCAGCTCGTTGTCGGGCTCGTCGGCCGGCACGGCGGGGTGATCGGTCAGGGCCAGGAAGACCTCGTCCAGGCTCGGCTGGCCGAGGGAGAAGTTGTCCACGACGATGCCGGCACGGGCCAGCTCGCCGAGCGCTCGCGAGGCCTGGGCGCTGGCGTCGAGGTCGGTGCCGGCCTCACCGACGCGGGCGGTCAACGCCACCGGGTCGGCGGCGAGCTGCACCGGCACGCCGAGCGCCTCCCGGAGCACCCTCTCCGCCTCGGGCCGCTGGCCGGGATCGCGCAGTCGCAGGTGGACGGTGCCGGAGCCGACCGACGACTTCAGCTCACCCGGTGTGCCCTCGGCGATCACCCGGCCGTGGTCGACGACCGCGATCCGCCCGGCGAGCTGGTCGGCCTCGTCGAGGTACTGGGTGGTCAGCAGCACCGTCGTGCCGTGCGACACCACCGCCCGGACGATCTCCCACACCTGGTTGCGACTGCGCGGGTCGAGGCCCGTCGTCGGCTCGTCGAGGAACAGCAGATCGGGGGTGTTGAGGATGCTGGCGGCGATGTCGATGCGCCGCCGCATCCCACCCGAGTACTTCTTCACCTGGCGGTCACTCGCCTCGGTCAGACCGAACGCGGCGAGCAGTGCCGCCGCGCGCTCCCGGGCGGCCGGCTTGCGCAGGCCGAGCAGGCGGGCGAGGAGCACCAGGTTCTCCGTACCGGTCAGGTCCTCGTCGACGGAGGCGTACTGGCCGGTGAGGCTGACCCGGGACCGGACCTTGTCGGCCTCGGTGACCACGTCGTGCCCGAACACCCGGGCCGAGCCCCCGTCCGGGCGCAGCAACGTCGCGAGCACCCGGACTGCTGTGGTCTTGCCCGCCCCGTTCGGACCGAGCAGGCCGTAGACGGTGCCGGCGGGCACCTGAAGGTCCATGCCGGCCAGGGCCTTGGTGTCCCCGAACGAGCGGGTCAGTCCCTCGGCCTCGATGGCCAGGCCGGTGGTGCGTCTACTCATGATTCGTACCTTTCGAGGTGTACGGGTTGGCCTGCCACCCGTAAGGCGCGAGACGGAGGTCGGCCGCCCGCTAGATCAGATCTAGCGGGCGGCGTTTCGGGGTGGAATGTCGGCGCGGATCGGCTTGACTGGGGTCGACGGACAGGGGAATGGGATGGCTCAGGTACGCATCGACCCGTGGCGCGAGGAGGACCTCGACCTGCTGCGGCAGCTCAACACCCCGGAGACGCGCAAGCACACCGGCGGCCCGGAGACCGACGAGCAGGTGCTCGCCCGGCACGAGCGATACGTGCACTTCGCCGACGACGGCCAGGGTTGCATGTTCGTCATGGTCCTGCCAGACGGCGCGCGGGTGGGCAGCGTCGCCTACTGGTCCCGGCAGTGGCGGGAGCAGCAGGTCTACGAGATGGGCTGGGCGGTGCTGCCCGCGTACCGGGGGCAGGGGCTGGCCACCGCCGCGGTGCGCGCGGTGGTCGACGTGGCCCGCGCCCGGCGGACCCACCGCCACGCCCACGCCTACCCGTCGGTCGACAACGCGGCCTCGAACGCGGTCTGCCGCAAGGCCGGGTTCACGCTGCTCGGTGAGACCGGCTTCGAATACCCGCCGGGGCACCTGATGCGTGCCAACGACTGGCAGCTCGACCTGACCGCCCCACCGACCGGGAGTTGAGGTCGGCGGGGCGGTCGGTGGCAGGTCACCAGGTGGTGTCGAGGCGGTGTCGTTGCTCGGCGGTCAGCTCCAGGTCGACCGCCGCCAGGCTCTCCTCCAGTTGGGCCACCGAGGAGGCGCCCACCAGCGGGATGGACGGCAGGTCGCCGCCCAGCAACCAGGCGAGCACCACCTGGTTGACGGTCGCGCCGCTCTGCCCGGCCACGTCCCGCAGCGCGGCCAGCCGCCGGGGCGTACTCGGCAGGTCGTACGCCGAGCCGAGCGGCTTGTCGGCCCGGGTGAACGCCCCCTTGAGCAGCGGCGAGTATGCCACCAGGGTCAGCTCGGGCTCGGCACGCAGGTAGCTGAGCAGGTCACCGCCGACGCCGCCCGGCTCGCCGTCCGGGTCCAGTTCGCTGATCAGGTCGGTGCGGGTCGGCAGGTAGCTGCGGTGGTACTGGAGCACCTCGTACCCGGGCAGGCCGGCGGCGGCGGCCAACGCGCGGGCCCGCTCCACCCGCCAGGCCCGGTGGTTGCTGGCGCCCAGCAGACCCACCGTGCCCTCGGCGACCAGCTCGGCGAAGCCCTCCACAGTTTCCTGGAGCGGCACGGTCCGGTCCTCGATGTGCGCGTAGAGCAGGTCCAGCCGCTCCACCCCGAGCCGTTCCCGGCTGCGCTCCGCCGACTCGCGGATCACCTTCGCCGACAGGCCCTCGGCGTTGTCCAGATAGCTGGTCCCCGGGGCCAGCGGTCGGGCACCCAGCTTGGTGGCGATGACGATCTCGGCGCCGACGCCCCGGCTGCGCCGCCACCGGCCGAGCAGCGCCTCACTCTGCCCGCCCTGCCCGCCGTCCACCCAGAACGCGTAGTTGTCCGACGTGTCGATGAACGTGCCGCCGGCCTCGACGTACCGGTCGAGGATCGCGTACGAGGTGACCTCGTCGGTGGCGCTGCCGAACAGCATGGCCCCGAGGCTGAGCACGCTGACCTCGCGCCGGGTCGCCGGGTCGGTGCCGATCGTGCGGTACCGCATGGGGATCTCCTTCCGTGCGCCCTGCCGGTGGGCGCCTGCGGATCACCCTGACGGCTGGAGTGCGCTCCAGGTCAAGCGCTCGGTCACCAGGGCAGTACGCCGTAGCCACCGCCGGTGTCCATCTGGAAGCCCCAGAACAGCCCGCTCGGGCCGTCGGCCGGCAGCGTCGCCAGGTGCACGCTCACCTCGGCGCCCTGTTCGGCACTGCGGAAGCCGTTGTTGCCGTTCAGGTCGGTGGCGCAGTAGCCCGGGTTGGCCGCGTTCACCTTGATCGGGGTGTCCCGCAGCTCCTTGGCGTACATGGCGGTGAGCATGTTCAGCGCCGCCTTCGACGACGGGTACGGCAGGGAGGTCAACGCGAACAGCGCGCTCGCCGGGTCGGTCATCGCCGCGATCGAGCCGACATCGCTGGAGACGTTGACGATGCGGGCCGCGGTTGCCCGGCGCAGCAGTGGCAGCAGCGCATTGGTCACCGTCGCCACCCCGAACACGTTCGTCTCGTACACCCCGCGCAGCGTCGCCACCGTCGTCTCGGTGGGCAGCCCTCGCTCTCCGTCGACGAGGATGATGCCGGCGTTGTTGACGAGCACGTCCAGCCGGCCGTACTCCGTCTCCACCAGCTTCGCGGCTGCCGCCACCGACTCGGCGTCGGTGACGTCCAGCGGCACGAACCGCGCGTCCGCGCCGCCGTCGCGCAGCTTCCGTTCCGCTGTCCGGCCGCGCTCGGCGTCGCGGGCACCGACCAGCACGGTCATCCCGAGGGCGCCGAGCTGCCGGGCGGTGGCGAAGCCGATCCCCTTGTTGGCCCCGGTGATCAGGGCGATCATGTTCGTCATGCCGTCGAGCCTGTCTGCGCCGGCGGCCCCGGGGGAGAGACGGGCCGAGCCTGGGACCGGCGGTACCACCCTCGCGAGCCCGGCCCGGGGCATGCTGGAGGCATGACGAGCGGCGGTCTGCGGCGGGACGAACTGGCGGCGTTCCTGCGCACCCGCCGCGCCCGGCTGCGCCCCGCCGAGGTCGGCCTTCCCGACGGGGTACGGAGACGCACCCCCGGCCTGCGCCGACAGGAGGTGGCCCAGCTCGCCGGGATGTCGATCGACTACTACATCCGGCTGGAGCAGGGCCGGGGGCCGCACCCGTCCCGGCAGGTGCTCGCCGCGATGGCCCGGGCGCTGCTGCTGAGCCGGGACGAACGGGAGTACCTGTTCCGGATCGCCGGGGAAAATCCGCCACCGGTCGGCGGGCCGAGCCGGGAGGTTCCGCCCGGGATGCGGCACCTGCTCGACGCGATGACCGAAACCCCGGCGTACCTCGTCGACGCCGCGTACCACGTGCTGGTCTGGAACCGGCTTGCCACGTACTTCGTGGGGGATCTCGCGGCCGTGCCCGACGCGGACCGCAACATGATCCGGTGGACGTTCCGGCAGCCGGCGACCGGCGCGCACTGGGCCGATGCCGAGGTGCTCCGCTTCGTGCGCAGCACGGTGGCTGACCTGCGGGCCGCCTACGGGCGCTACCCGGCCGATCCGGCGATCCGCGAGCTGGTCACCGAGCTGCTCGGCACCTCGCCCCGATTCGCCCGGCTCTGGGCCGAGCACGACGTCGCGGAACGCCGCCCGGTCGTCAAGCGGGTGCCGCACCCCGACCTGGGGCCGTTGGAGTTCGAGTGCCGTGTCCTGCTGGTGCCGGAGACCGACCAGCGGATGATCGTCTATGTTGCCGAGCCCGGATCGCCGACCCACGCGGTGTTCCGCCGGATCGCCGAGCGCGTCGGCTCCTGAAACCCCACGGGCGAGCGTGATGCCGCTCGGTCATCTTGATGACTGAGCGGCATCACCATCATTCGAGCGTCAGTTGGGCAGGTAGGCGAAGGTGTCCGGGTTCGGGCCGGTCCGCCCGGCCTCGCCCTTGTCCAGGTTGGTGATCCGCTCCATCGTCGCGTCGTCCAGCTCGAAGTCGAAGATCCGGGTGTTCTCCTCGATCCGCTTCGGGGTGGTCGACTTCGGGAAGATGATGTCGCCGCGCTGCACGTGCCAGCGGAGCACCACCTGCGCCGGAGTGCGGCCGAGCTGCCCGGCGATGTCGACCACCGTCGGGTCGTCGAGCACCTTGCCCTGCGCGATCGGCGACCACGCCTCGGTGAGGATGTTGTGCTCGCGGCCGTAGGCGCGGACCTCGTCATTGGTGAAGTACGGGTGCGCCTCGATCTGGTTCACGGCCGGCACCACACTGGCCTCGGCGGCCAGTCGCTCCAGGTGCGCCACCTGGAAGTTCGACACGCCGATCGAACGGGCGCGGCCGTCGCGCTGGAACTCCTCCAGCACCTTCCAGGTCGAGACGTAGTCACCGTCGTACAGGGTCGGCAGCGGCCAGTGGATCAGGAACAGGTCGATGTAGTCCATCTTCAGCGCCGCGAGCGTCGAGTCGAACGCCCGACGGGCGTCGTCAGGGCGGTGGAAGGCGTTGTTCAGCTTGCTCGTCACGTAGACCGAACCCCGGTCGAGGCCGGACACGCGGACCGCCTCGCCGACCTCGGCCTCGTTGCCGTACATCTCGGCGGTGTCGATGTGCCGGTAGCCCGTCTCCAGGGCCGTCGTCACCGCCGCGACGGTGTCCTTCGGCTCGATCTGGAACACGCCGAAGCCGAGCTGCGGAATGGTGGTGCCGTCGTTCAGGCTGATGTCGGGAATGGTGTTGGCCATTGCGGCTCCTTCGCGTCGTCTTCGTTGCCTGTCATCCATACCCGAGCGAAAGATGATTCACCGGCCAATCCGGCGTGACGAGTGCAACGCACGATCTGTTCACCCGGTCGTGTCGAAGATCACCGGCCAGGGCCGGGCCGCCGGCACCGACGCCGGCGCGGGCGCGACGGGCTCGGCGTCGGCCAGCACCTCGGCGGCGAGCTGCCCGAACATCGGCGCCGCCGGGTGCGCCGACCGGTCCGGCCACGCCGCCGAGGTGCGCCGGACCAGCGACGCGCCGGTGATCGGCCGCCAGGCGATCCGGGGTTCCCGACGCGCCACCGTCGCCGGTTCCACGGCCACCGCGCCGCCGGCGAGCACCAGCCCGAAGAGGAACTCCGGGTTGCGGGCCGGCCGGACCCGGGCTGGTCGCCAACCGTGCTGCCGGCACACCGTCAACAGGTGGTCGTGCCACCCGGGCGCGGTCGCCCGGGGCGCGGTCACCAGATCCAGATCGGCCAGCGACGCCAGCGCCACCGCGCGGTCGCGGGCCAGCGGCGACGCGCGTGGCAGCAACACCCCGAGGGGTACGTCCACCGGAGTGCCGAAACGCAGCCCGTCCGCCGTCACCGGGTGGTGCACCAGGCCCACGTCCAGAGTCCGCTCGGTGAGCATCCGAGCCTGCTCGGCGGTGGTCAGCTCGTGCAGCTCCACGTCCAGGCCGGGCGCCCGGGTGGTGAGCCCGTCCAGCAGCGAGCGCAGCGTCACCGCGGGCGTCTCCGGCGGCACCCCGGCCCGGAGTACGCCCAGCTCACCCGCGCGGACCTGCCCCATCAGGCTGCGCAGCCGACCCGCACCCGCGAGCAACTCCTCCGCCTCGCCGAGGAGCAGCTCACCGGCCGTCGTGAGGCGTACCTGGCGGCGGGACCTGTCGAACAACTCGACGGTCAGCTCCCGTTCCAGGCGCTGGATCGACTGGCTGAGCGGCGGCTGGGCCATCCCGAGCAGCTCGGCGGCCCGCCCGAAGTGCAACTCGTGGGCCACCACCACGAAGTGCCGCAGGTGCCGGAGCAGATCCACGGCCGGACCCTACGCCAGCGCCGGCCCGCTGCCGCTGGATACCGTGCTGGCGTGGACGTCAGCGAGCGCATCGAGGCCATCTTCGCCGCCGTGGGGGTGACGGCCAGCCTGCACGCCGTCGACCTGGACGCCGCGGACCTGACCGTCGACGTCGACGGTGTCGGCCGTGGCGGCGTTGCCGTCGGTGGCGGTCCGGAGGTCGGGGTGCGGGCCGACGAGCAGGTGGTGATCGCCTCGATCTTCAAGATCCTGCTGGTCCTGGAGTTCGCCCGGCAGGTCGAGGCCGGTCAACTGGACCCCACCGAACGGGTCCTGGTCACCGCCGCCGACCGGCTCGGCGGGTGGGGCCTGGCCGGTTGCGCCGACGACGCCGAGGTGTCGCTGCGCGACCTCGCGTACTTCGCCATGTCGGTCACCGACAACACGGCCGCCGACCTGCTGCTGCGCCGGGTCGGCCCGGATCTGCTGCCGATGCTCGCCGCCGAGCTGGGGTTGACCCGCACCCGTGTCCTCGGCGGTCCCCGGGACCTGGTCGAGACGATGCTCACCGACGTGGGCGCGCGGACCGAGGCGGAGTTCGCCCGGATCTTCCCCACGTTGCCGGCGGACCGGGTCCGGGCCATGCGGGTCTTCGACCCCGCCCACACCACCTCCAGCACGGCCCGGGAGATCACCCGGTTGCTCACGTTGATCTGGCGCGACGAGGCCGGCCCGGCGGCGGCGTGCGCGATGGTCCGCGCCTGGATGGCCCGGCAGATCTTCTGGACCCGGCTGGCTGCCGGGTTTCCGCCCGGCGTCCGGGTCTCCGGCAAGACCGGCACCCTGCCCGGCCTGCACCTGGAGGCCGGCGTCGCCGAATACCCCGACGGCGGCCGGTACGCGATTGCCGTCTTCGCCCGCGCGGACCGGTTGGCCTCGCGCCGCATCGACGTGGACCTGGCGATGGGGGAGGCCGCCCGTGCGGCCGTCGAGGCGCTGCGCGGCGACTGATTTCGCACCCGCCGCAGCCTCGGTGGTCCGCCCCTGAGCTGGCCCGATATGCGGAGGCGTATGGGAGCCGACCGCCTTCGATCTTGGACCGGGACCCGGTGGCGCTGGTTGGCTCGTGGTCGACAAACAGCCCGACCACGGGGAGCAGATTCGCATGCCCAGTCTCGACCGCCGTCGCTTCCTGCGCGACGCCGCCGCCACCACCGCACTCGTCTCCGCCGGGGGCCTAGCCGCCGGCTCCGCCACCCCGGCGCAGGCCGCCACCCCGGTCGCCGCACCCACCCCGGCTGCCCGCCGCAAGGGCGCGGTCAGCTTCCGCTGGTGGGGTACGGCCGGCTGGCGCGTCGACATCGCCGACCGCACGGTCCTCGTCGACCCGTTCCTCAGCCGGATCGACACCGGGCTGTTCACCGGCGCGTTCCAGACGGCCACCCCGTTGACCGTGCGCGCCGACGTGATCGATCCGCGCGTCGACAGGGCCATGACGGTGCTTGTCACGCACACGCACTGGGACCACTTCATGGACGTGCCCCACATCGCCAAGCGCACCGGCGCACGGGTGTTCGGCACGCTCACCGCGTACCACCTGGGGTTGGCCTACGGGTTGCCGGCGACGCAGCTCAGCGCCGTGAAGGGTGGGGAGGTGCTGGACTTCGGGGACCACAGCGTCGAGGTGGTCGGCTCGCTGCACAGCCGCAACCCGTCGTACTCGGTGGCCTTTCCCGGGGTGCGGGTGACCCAGCCGCCGCAGCCGGCGACCATCGCGGACCTGCCGGAGGGCGACACGCTCGGCTACCTGCTGCGGGTCGACGGCGGCCCGTCGGTCTACTTCACCGGGGCCAGCGACGTCGCCGAGCGCAACCTCACCGGCCTGTCGCCCGACGTGGCGATGGTGGCCATGCAGAGCGCCACCACCACCGGCGACTACCTGCCCCGGCTGCTGGCCGGCCTCGACTACCCGAAGGTCATCGTGCCGGTGCACTACGACAACTTCGAGACGCCGTTGGAGAACCCGCCGACGGTCGCCGACACCGACCGCGCCCGGTTGACCGACATGATCGCGGCGGTGCGCCGGATCTCGCCGCGCAGCCGGGTGCTGGTGCCCGAGTACGAGACCGCGTACCACTTCTGACCGGGTCCGGGCGGGCGCCCGCGCCCGCCCGGTCAGCCGGCGGCCAGCTCCGCCAGGGCGCGCACCGACTTCCAGTTCCGGGTGGTGGCCACCACGCCGAGCTTCTTCTCCAGGTACGCGTTGGTGAACTTCGACCGCCCGTAACCGCCGTCGACGAAGTGCAGGAAGACCTCGCGGCCGGCCACCGTGAACGACACGTTCTCCCCACCGGGCACGACCAGAGCGTCCACCGTGGACGTCGCCGGGGCGGTCGCGAGGAAGGCCACCAGCAGCCGGGTCGGGTCGTCCTCCCGATCGGCGTACGGGTTGCCGGCGACCACCGCTGCCAACTCCCGGCCGCTGCGTACCAGCACCGGCACGGTCAACGCCAGCTCGTCGGTGAGCGCCCGCTCGATTCCGGCGGCCAGCTTCCCCGCGTCACGTACGGCGCTGCCGAAGGCCACATTGCCGCTCTGCAGGTACGTCTTGACGTCCTCGTGGCCGAGGTCGGTGACGATCCGGCGCAGGTCGGCCATCGCCAACCGGGTGGTGCCGACGTTGACCCCGCGCAACAGGGCGACGTACCGGGTCATGGCTCTCCTCCTCGGGTGCGGGTCGACTGGCTCAGCGTAGGCCGCTCGGCCCCACCAGACCCGTTTCGTAGGCCACGATGACCAGTTGCGCCCGGTCGCGCACCCCCAGCTTGGTCAACAACCGCCCGACGTGCGTCTTGACCGTGGCCGGGCTGAGGTTGAGCCGCGTGGCCAACTCCGCGTTGGACAGACCACGGGCGATCAACGTGAGCACCTCCCGTTCCCGCTCGGTCACCCCGTCCAGCTGGCGCGGCAACGGCCGGGTCGGCTCCGCCCGCCGGGCGAACTCGTCGATCAGCCGGCGGGTCACCGTCGGCGCGAGCAGCCCCTCACCGGCGGCGACCACCCGGATCCCGGCCAGCAGATCCGCCGGTGGGGTGTCCTTCAGCAGGAACCCGCTGGCGCCGGCGCGCAGCGCGCCGTAGACGTACTCGTCCAGGTCGAACGTGGTCAGGATGATGACCCGGGTGCCGGCCGTCGCCGGGTCGGCGCAGATCCGCCGCGTCGCCTCGATGCCGTCCATCTCCGGCATCCGGACATCCATCAGCACCACGTCCGGACGATGCTGGCCGGTCAGCGCGACCGCCTCCACGCCGGTGCCCGCCTCGCCCACCGTCGTGCAGTCCCCGGCGAGGTCGACGAGCAGCCGGAAACTGCCGCGCAGCAGCGCCTGGTCGTCGGCGATCAGCACCCGGATCACGCGGCCACCCGGTAGGGCAGGCTGGCCGTCACCGCGAAACCGCCCTCGGAGCGTGGACCGGCCCGGAACTCCCCACCGTGCAACGCCACCCGCTCCCGCATGCCGATCAATCCGTGACCCTCGCCGCCGAGCAGGACCGGCCGGCGGCCGTCGTCGGTCACCTCCACCCGTACCTCGTCGGGGGTGACGGTCACCAGTGCCCGACAGGCGGCAGGTGCCGCGTGCTTCACCACATTCGTCACCGCCTCCTGCACGATCCGGTACACCGCGAGGCCCACCGACTCGGGCACCGTACCGTCCGGTTCGTCGCGTCGGACGTCGAGCCGGACGTCGACGCCGCCGATCGCCGCCTGCCGGGCGAGCGCGGGCAGCTCGTCCAGGCCGAACGTCGGCGCGTACGGGGTGTCCTCACGCAGGAGACCGAGCACCCGGCGGACGTCGGTCAGCGCGTTGCGGCCGGTCTCCTCGATCACCCGCAGGGCGGCCCCCGCCTCCCGGGGGTCGGCCTCGGCAACGTGGTTGGCGACGGCCGCCTTCACCACGATGAGGCTCAGCGTGTGCGCGACAACGTCGTGCAGCTCGCGCGCCACCCGCAGTCGTTCCTCCGTTGCGGCCTGATGAACCCGCTGGTCACTCTGCCGGGCGGCGAGGGCGCGCCGCTCGCGAAGCAACCAGCCGATCAACCAGGCGGGCGTGATCATGACGGCCGCGTAGGCGACGCCCCCGGTCCGTGACCACAGGTCACCCGCGGTCAACACCAGGCCGACGCTGACCAGGGCGAGACAACCGGCCGCGCAGAGCACCGACCGACGCGTGGCCGTCGACACGGCCACCGTGTAGAAGGACAGGCCGATGGCGAACGCCGGTGCGGCGGCGGCGAAGTTCGGGATCACCCCGGTGACAAGCGACACGGTGGTGCCGGCGCTGATCACCACGGCGACGGTCATCGGCCACCGGCGTCGGGCGGCCAACGGTAGTCCGAGGGCGAGCCCGACGAGCACGGACACCCAGAGCGGCTCGCGCACGCCACCGTGCAACGGCGACGCCAACGCCGCGTACGGGCAGAGCAGACCACCGACGGACAGGGCGAGCACGGCGTCCACCAGGTACAGGTCCACCGGCCGCAGCCGCCGGGTCAGCAGAAGAGCGGTCACCTGCCAGACGGTATCGGCCGACCGGGTCGGCCGCGTCCACCCGTGGGTGGTCATCACCGAGGACGACCGGCCGGTGTTTCCGGGCCGCCACCTCCACCCGGGGGAGGGCAACAAAGTGCCCGCTGGGGCACGACGCGCGACACCCCGGGCAACCGGCACCGTGTTGGCCATGACCACACACACGGTGACCCTGACGGGGCTACGGGCGGTGTACGGCACCGCAACCCGGCGGGTGACGGCGCTCGACGGCGTGAGCACCAGCTTCGCGAGCGGCACGTTCACGGCGGTGATGGGCCCATCGGGCTCGGGAAAGTCCACTCTGCTGCACTGCGCGGCGGGACTGGACAGCCCGACCGAGGGGGTCGTCACGATTGACGGCACGCGCCTGAACGACCTCGGCGAGGACGAGCTGACCCGGTTGCGGCGCGACCGGATCGGCTTCGTGTTCCAGGCGTTCAACCTGGTGTCCACGCTGACCGCCGCGCAGAACGTCGAGTTGCCGCTGCGCCTGGCCGGTCGCCGCCCACCGGCGCGGGACGTGACCGCGGCGCTCGACGCCGTGGGCCTGGCCGACCGGGCCGGGCACCGGCCGAGTGAGTTGTCCGGCGGCGAACAGCAACGCGTCGCCGTGGCCCGCGCGGTGATCACCCGGCCGGCGGTGGTCTTCGCCGACGAGCCGACCGGCGCACTGGACAGTGCCGCGTCCCGTCAGGTGCTCCGGCTGCTACGCGCACTCGTCGACGACCACGGGCAGACCGTGGTGATGGTGACCCACGATCCGGCCGCCGCCGCGTACGCCGACCGGGTCCTGCTGCTCGCCGACGGCCGCGTCGTCGACGAGTTGAACGGCGGGATCACCGCCGCGGTCGTCGCCGCCCGGATCGCCGAGCGGGAGACGTTCGCGACGACGCCTGCGGAGCGGTCGTGCTGAGCATCCGGCGGTCGGCAAGCGCGTTCGTGGCCGTCGCCATCGGGGTCACGCTTGTCGCGGCGGCCACCCTGCTGCTCGCCTCCGGCCGTCCACAGGCGCCGGACCGGCTCGCGCGGGCCGCGGTCGTGGTGCACAGCCCCGAGGCGGGCGCGTCGGCCGAGTCGTTCCTGCCGACCCGGCCCTGGTCGGCCACCGCGACTGCGGGACTCGTCGACCGGTTGGCCGCCCTGCCCGGAGTCGTGGCGGCGGTGCCGGATCGGACCTTCTACGCCCAGCCGCTCGTCGACGGCCGACCCTCGGGCGCCGACACCGGACGGGAGGACGCCCACCAGGGGCACGGCTGGTCCAGCGCCCAACTGGGCGGACTGCGCCTGACGGCCGGCGAGCCGCCCCGCCGGCCCGGCGAAGTGGTCGTCGACCGCGCGCTCGGGCTGCGTACCGGTGCGCCGCTCACCCTGCTCACCGCGGCGGGGCCGGAGCCGTACACCGTCACCGGTCTGGTCGACGCGCCCGGCGTCCAGGTCGCGGACGAGGTGGCCGCCGCGCTCGCGCCCGGCGTCCGGGCCATCGGGCTGGTGCTCGCGCCGGGGACCGATCCCGAGCGGGTCGCCGCGGCGGCACGCGGTGTCGTCGGCCCGGACGGACGGGTGCTCACCGGCGACGCGCGTGGCGCGTTGGAGCCGCGCAACGACGCCCGCACCCGCTGGATCGGCATGCAGGTGCTCACCGCCACGGCGGCCCTCGCCGGCTTCGTCACGATCTTCGTGGTCGCCTCCACCTTCGCGTTCACCATCGCGCAGCGCCGCCGTGAGCTGGGCCTGCTCCGCGCCGTCGGCGCCACCGGACGCCAGGTCCGCCGCATGGTGTACGTCGAGGCGCTCGTCGTCGGCGTCGCGGCGGGGCTCGTCGGCCTGTTGGTGGGTGCGGTGCTCGCCCCGATCCTGGGCCGGCTGCTCGTCGAGGTCGGCTTCGAACCATCGACCTTCCGGGTGCGCTACACCCCGTGGCCGATCGCGCTCTCGCTCGTCGCCGGGCCGGTGATCGCGCTGCTGGCCGTCTGGTCGGCGTCGCGCCGGGCCGCCCGGGTCCGACCGCTGGAGGCGTTGCGGGAGGCGGCGGTGGAGCAGCGACCGATCGGGCGACTGCGGGTCGCCACCGGCGCGCTGCTCGTCGCGGCGGGGGTCGCGCTCAGCGTCGGGACGGCGACCGCCGACGAGGCCCGCGTCGGGGCGCAGTACGCCCTGTACGCGGTGATGGCGCTGGTGGCCGGTGCCACGGTGCTCTCCCCGGCGGTGGTCGGGCCGGCGGTGCGACTGCTGCGGTCTCCGGTCCGGCGGCGCGGTGGCGCGATCGGGATGCTGGTCCGGGGCGGGGCGTTGACCGCGACCCGGCGGACCGCGTCGACGGCCGCCCCGGTGCTGCTCACCGTCGCCTTCGCGGTGCTGGTGTCCGGGATGGTGCGGACCACCACCGCCGCCTACGCCGCGGGTCGGGCCGACAACGTGAACGCCGGCTGGATCGTGCTGCCCGACCGGGCACCCGGTCTGTCGGACCAGGCCGTCGCCGCGACCGGCGGCACCGCCCTCCTGCCGACCACGGTCTTCCGTACCGATCCCGCGACGCCGCCGGCGGACCGGCCACTGACCGCGCTCGGGGTGGACCCGGCCGGTTTCGCCGCCGCGAACCGGGCGCTCACCGTCGTCGCCGGCTCGCTCGACGACCTGCGTGGCGACGACACGGTGGTGGTGACCGCCGCGGCGAACCTGCGGCCGTCCGAGCCGTACGCGGTGGTCTTCGCGGACGGGGAACTGGTGTCGCTGCGGGTCGTCGCCGTGGTCACCGACGACTCGCTCCCCGGCGACCTGCTCGTGCCCCGGGCGGTGGTGCGTACGCACGACCCGTCGGCGCTGACGTCCACGGTGTTCGTCCGGGACCGGATCGAGCCTCCGGTCGGCGCGCGGGTCGTCGACGTCGCCACCTGGGCGGCCGAGGCGGACGCCGCGGAGGACCGCCTCGTCTGGCTCTTCACCCTGCTGCTGATCGGTGTGTCGGCCGGCTACGGGGCCATCGCGGTGGCGAACACGCTGCTGCTGGCCGCCGCCGGACGGGCCGCCGACCTGCGGCTGATCCGGATGGCCGGGGCGACCCGGCGGCAGGTGATCTGGTTGGTGACGGCCGAGTCCGCCCTGGTGGTGCTGATCGGCGCGCTGCTCGGCGGGGTGGTCGCGTTCGTCGGTCTGCTCAGCATCCGCGCCGGCCTCGCCGAGCAGGTCGGTGCCCCTGTCGACCTGGTGGTGCCGTGGTCGGTGATCGTCGGTGTGGTGGGGTTGTGCCTGCTGCTCGCGGCGCTGGCGAGCGTGCTGCCGACGTGGCGGATGCTGCGTTACCGCCCCGCGCGGTCACCGGTCGGGGTCGCCGGATGAGCGCGGCCCCGCCCCCCGGGGGAGCGGCCGGACGGCTACGGTCCACGGATGCGATTCGCGCGGCCGGTCGGGCTGCTGCTCTCCGCCGTCGCCGTCGTGCTCTGGGCGTTCGGCGTGACCGTGCTGCAACCGCTGACCGAGCCGATCGGCCCGTGGTCGGAGCGCCTGCCGGGCAACAACACCTACTGGGCGCGCGACCTTCGGTTCCTGGCGATCATGGCGGTGGCGGTCGGGCTGGTGCTGGCCGGCCGGGGTCTTCGGTCCTGGAGCCGAACGGCAGTGGTGCTCGGCGGTTGCTGGGTCGCCGCCGACCTCGCGATCGACCGGACCGATCCGATCGGTGTCCGGGCGACGGTGCTGCTTGCCGTCGGCGGTTGCGCGGTACTCGGCGTGCTGGCGGTGGCCCTGATGGGCTGGGAACGCGGGCTGCCTCCAGCCGCCGATCGGAAGGTCCTGACCGGTGCGGCGTGTGTGGCCGGCGTCTTGACGATCGTGGCGGCCGGTATCGAGTCACCGACGGACCGGGAGCCGGAACTGAACCAGGGCGCCCTGGCCACCGCGGCGCTGCTCGTCGTCCTGTCCGTCGCTGCCGCGCTGGCGGCGGCCCCGGCGCGGCCCCGGTCCCGCGTCGGGCTGGCGGCCGGCCTAGCCGTGGCATCGCTGCTCGGCGTCGGGCTGGTCCGTGCCGTTGCGCCCGGGACGCGACTCCTGCCGGAGATGGCCCTCGGGGCCGTGCTGCTCACCGGGGTCACTCTGCTGGCCTGGGACTGGCCGGGCGGTCGGCCGATCTGGCGGCACCACGCTCTGGCCGCCCTCGCCGCCTTCGTGGGACCGTTTGCCTTCCTGCTGGTCACGGCCATCCCCATGCTGATCCTGCTGCCGATCGGGCCGACGTTCACCGCGCTGGCCGGCAACAGCCCGATCAACGCGGCCGACTCCGACCTGCTGGTCTCGCTGTGCGGGCTGCTCGCCGGGCTCGGGATGTCCCTGCTGCTGGCCTGGCCGACCGCCGACAACCGCCGGTAGCTCGCCCGACGACCGCCGGTAGCCGGACGGCCGTCGGCGCATCACTCGACGACCGGCAGCACGACCTCGTTGCGGCGCAGGAACCACGGCTTCCACGGCAGGTCGAAGCGTACGTACCGGATCGCGCCTCTGGGTTGCAGCCCGGCCGCGGTGACCGAGCGGCCGAGCATGGTGGCGCGTTGGCTGAACGCTTGCTCCGTCCACCGGCCGGAAAACCGCATCGCCGCCGCCAGTTGCCCCGGCACCTCGCGGGTCCGCACCCTCGGGTCGACCGGTTCGGGCAGGGTGGCGGCGGTGAAGACGACAGGCATCACGAACTGGATCAGGTACGCGCCCGGCCGCTCACCCTCCACCTGGACCACCGGGACGGTCATCGCGATCTTCTCCGAACCGCTGGCGGCGGGCCTCGCCGGCGCGGCCGTCCCGATCGGTTGCCGGGTCCGGTTGGCGCCGCCGAGGTACGCGGCCAACGGCCGGAACGCCTCGATGGGCGCCCGGGTGAACGACGCCTGGATCTGCATCTCCGCCACCAGGTGGGCCGGGTACCGACGCAGTTCGAAGCCGGGGTGGCGGGACACCACCCGGTACGGCTGCTGTTCGGTCATCGCGCGGCTCCCAGGATCTCCTGGGACAGACGCTACCGCCCGTCCGGCTTCCGCTCGGCCGAAGTCGGCTGCTCCGGCCCCGGGGCGACGGCCCGTGTGGTCAACCGCCAGTACTGCCGCTTGCCCTCGTCGCGCAGCACCACCCCGAGCCGGCCCAGCTCCCGGCGCAACTCACGGGCGTCGTCGCGGCGGTCCCGCTCGATCGCCCGTTCGCGGGCGCGTAGCAGCGCGTCCGCGCCCGCGGGCAGTCCGGGCAGGTCGGACACCCACAGCCGGTACGCCGACCGGTGCGGATCGTCGTCCGCCCAGCTCCAGCCGTGCGTGCGGAACGCCTCCGCCAGTTGGGCGGCCGGCAGGTCCGTCGACTCGCGGGCCAGTTCCGCGCCGTCGCCGTCGAGCAGCACCAGGTGCTTGTCGGCGAGGAAGACCATCCGGGTGTCGACCCGTGCGACGGCGCGGTCCTGGTCGGAGCGGCGCAGGCGGACCTGCGCCGCGTCGACGGTGACGATCAGCCGTTCGGCGGTACCGATCCCGGCGACGACCAGGCCGGCCAGGACGCCCACCGCGACCGCGCCGAAGGTGGCCTGCGGCTCGGGCAGCCGGTCCAGCCACTCGACCAGGTCACCGAACGGCACCCAGGGCAACCGGGCGAGCCAACCGGTCGTCGCCACGAGGAGCCATCCGAGGCCCGCGCCGACAAGCGGGAAGCCGCCCCACATGACGGCCAGCTCGGTCGCGCCGCCGCTGACGACGGTGCGTGGTCGATTGCCGGCCAGGTCCATGGTCAGGACACCTCGCGGCGCAGCGTCCGGAAGAGACCGGCGGCCAGCGGAAGGACCATCCAGACCAGCAGGGACACCACTATCCGCCCCCACTGCCCGCCGGTGACGGCGTCGCTGCTGAACAACGGTTCCATGGTCTTGCTGGTGTCCAGCCACTCGGACGGGCCGCGCAGAGGCTTGACCATCTCGCCGAGCACCCCCCAGAGGGTGGGCAGCAGGAGATAGCCGACGATCGCCAGCGGCGGGTTGAGCAGCAGCAGGCCGAAGGCGGCGCCCATCAGAACGCTTGTGACCTGGATGACCACCGCGTTCAGGACCAGCGACCAGTCGAACTCCCAGGTGCCCGCCCCGCCGGTGGCGGACGCCACGAGCGTGCCGATGGCGGCGACGGCGAGACTGGTCAGCACCGAGGCGAGCGCGGTCAGCGACACGGCGATCAGTTTAGCGACGACCACCCGTTCCCGGCGGGGCACCAGGGCGTACGTGGTGAGGGCGGTCCGCTGCGACCACTCGCTGGTGATCGACAGGATGCCCAGCACCGGTAGCAGCACCGACACCGGCAGCAGCGAGGGGACGAAGAAGTTGAGGAGGGTCTGGTCGGCGTCCTTCGCGTAGATCAGTTGCAGGGTCACGATCACGGCGGTGGCCAGGCCGATGGTGATCAGCAGCCAACGGCCGGCCCGGGTGTCGACGAGCTTGCGCACCTCCACGGCGGAGAGCCGGAGCAGCGACGGACGGCGTACCGGAGTGTGGTGCCGGGGCGCGACGGCGCCGGCGGCGGGCGCGGTGGTGGTGGTCATCGGACGGCCTCCTTGGTCGATTCGCCGGCGGTCAGGGTGAGGAAGAGCTGTTCGAGGCCGCCGCCGCTGGCCGGGCGCAGCTCGGCCAGCGCGACGCCGGCATCGGCGGCGGCCTGGCCGACCGCCTCGGCGTCGGCCTGCACGAGCAGCCCCTCCGAGCTGTCGGCGGTGGGCAGGTTTGCCGCGTCCAGCGCCCGGCGCAGCGCCGCGTCGTCGCGCGCCCGGACCACGGTGCCGCCACCGGCCAGCAGCTCGTTCTTGTCGCCCTGGGCCACGATCCGGCCACCCCCGATCACCACCAGCCGGTCCGCGACCGCCTCCACCTCGCGCAGCAGGTGGGAGGAGAGCAGCACGGTGCCGCCCCGGTCGGCGAAGTCGCGCAGCAGGCCGCGCATCCAGAAGATCCCCTCCGGGTCCAGGCCGTTGGCCGGCTCGTCGAGGATCAGCACCCGAGGGTCGCCGAGCAGCGCCTGCGCCAGGCCGAGCCGCTGGCGCATGCCCAACGAGTACGCCCGTACCCGACGCTTCGCCGCCACCGCGTTCAACCCGACCAGGTCGAGCTTCGCGGCGACCTCGCGCCGGTCCAGACCCATGGTGTACGCGGACAGCGTCAACGCCTCACGCCCGGTGCGCCCGGCGTGTTGGGCGGAGGCGTCCAGCAAAACCCCGACCTCCCGGCCGGGGTTGGGCAGCTCCCGGTACGGGTGCCCGGAGACGGTGGCCCGGCCGGCGGTCGGCGCGGTGAGGCCGCAGATCATCCGCATGGTGGTGGACTTGCCGGCTCCGTTGGGGCCGAGGAAGCCGGTGACGGTGCCCGGCTCGCACTGGAACGAGACGTCGTCCACGGCCGGATGTGGCCCATATCGCTTGGTGAGGTTCTCTACCGTGATCATGCGGTTGAGCCTGCCCGCGCCGCCCGGCCATCCGCTGCGGCCACCGGTCGGTGCCGTGTCGCCCTTGGTCGACGTTCGGGTCTCGACTTTGGTAGCTGGTCGTGGTGCCCGTCGGTGCCTAGCATTGGGGCCGTGACCAGCCTCGCCGTCCCGGAGCACCCCTGGCTGCTGCCAGGGGAGCTGGCCGTGCCGGCCGACCGGGGGCGCACCCACCCGCGCCGCACCACCCGCGACTGGATCGTGGACACGGTCGCGTTCCTGGGTTCCCTGCTCTGGGTGCTGTTCGTCACCGCGGACGCCCTGTCGCCGGATCCGGCGATCGCGATCCCGCTCCCGCACGAATGGATGACCGTCGCCGACGCCCTGATCGGGCTGGTCTGCTGCGGGCTGCTCTGGGTGCGCCGGCGGTGGCCGCTCAGGCTGCTGGTGGCCACCACACCGCTGACCATGTTCTCGCTGGCCGCCGCGATCCCACTGTTGATCCTGTTCTTCACGGTGGTGGTGCATCGCCGGACCGCCATCGCGATGGCGGTGACCGCCGCCGGTCTGGTCACCAACCTGGTCTTCAGTTGGCTGCGCCCGGACCCGGCCTGGCCGTACTGGGCGACGGCGTCGTGGGGCGTGGTGTTCAGCTTCGCCGTGCTGGCCTGGGGGATGTTCGTGCGGGCCCGCCGGCAGTTGGTCGTGTCGCTGCGCGAGCGGGCCGAGCGGGCCGAGGCCGAGCAGCAGCTCCGCGTCAGCCAGGCCCGCCACCTCGAACGCACCCGGATCGCCCGGGAGATGCATGACGTGCTGGCGCATCGGATCTCGCTGCTCAGCCTGCACGCGGGCGCGCTGGAGTTTCGCCCGGACGCGCCGCCGGACGAGGTGGCCCGCGCCGCCGGGGTGATCCGGGGCAGCGCGCACGCCGCCCTCCAGGACCTGCGAGAGGTGATCGGGGTGCTGCGGGCCGCGGGCAGCACCGACGGCGACGCCCCCGAGCCGCCGCAGCCCACTCTCGCCGACCTGCCCGCCCTGATCGCCGAGTCGCGGTCCGCCGGCGTTCGGGTCAACGTCAGCGACACCGTGGACCGGGTGGGGGAGGTGCCGTCGGCGCTGGGCCGGGCCGCGTATCGGATCGTGCAGGAGGGGCTGACCAACGCCCGCAAGCACGCGGCCGGCGCGGCCGTCACCGTGGACGTGGCCGGCGGGCCGGGCGCTGGTCTGACCGTGGCGATCGGCAACCGGTGGCCGGTCGGCGCGCCGCCCGGCGGCACGCTGCCCGGTGCCGGCACCGGCCTGGTGGGCATCAGCGAGCGCGTCACGCTGGCCGGCGGCCGGCTGGCCTACGGCCGGGACGACGCGGGCGACTTCCGGCTGGCCGCCTGGCTGCCGTGGCCGGCGTGACCGTGCCCGCCGACGCGCCGGGGCCTGCCGGTGCGCCGGGGTCCGCTGGTGCCGCCGGGCCGTCGGGCGCGGCCGGGCCGGAGTCGGCCGTGCCGTCGGTGCGCGTGTTGATCGTGGATGACGACGCCCTGGTCCGGGCCGGCCTCTCGATGATCCTCGGCGGCCTGCCGGACCTGACCGTGGTCGGTGAGGCTGCCGATGGCAGCGAGGTCCCGGCCGCCGTCGCCGCGTACGCCCCGGACGTGGTGCTGATGGACATCCGGATGCCGCGGGTGGACGGGCTGACCGCCACCGAGGCGCTGCGCGCCCAGCCGCACCCGCCGGAGGTGCTGGTGTTGACCACCTTCGACGCCGACGAGCAGGTGCTGCGGGCGCTGCGCGCCGGGGCGGCCGGATTCCTGCTCAAGGACACCCCACCGGCGGAGATCGTGCACGCCGTACGACGGGTGGCAGCCGGCGAGGCGACGCTCTCCCCGACGGTGACCCGGAAGCTGATCGCCCATGTGACCGCCGCCACGCCCGTCCCGGTCGGTCCGGACCCGCGCCGGGAGCGGGCGCTGCGGTTGCTCAGTGGGCTCAGTGAACGGGAGCGGCAGGTGGCGGTCGCCCTCGGGCGAGGCCAGACCAACGCGGAGATCGCGGGGGAGCTGTTCATGAGTGTGGCGACGGTGAAGGCGTACGTCTCGCGGCTGCTGACCCGGCTCAACCTCAACAACCGGGTCCAGGTGGCCCTGCTCGTGCACGACGCCGGCCTGGCCTGAGCCACGCGGCGGGGATGCCTCGACACCATCTGTCGATCGCGACAACACGGATGAGGTTACACTCATTCTTGGTTGTTTCATTTTTGGTTGTGTCAGGGGTGGGTCATGGACGGCTTCGTCGGACGGGACCGTGAGCTTCAGCTCCTGAGCGGCATGCTCGCTCGGGTGCAACGGGGCGGCAGAGCTGGCCGACCAGGTCGCGCACTCCTCATGCGCGGTCGCCGACGGGTAGGCAAGTCCCGACTGGTCGAGGAGTTCGTGGAGCGGGCCGAGGTGCCGTACCTGTTCTTCACCGCCTCCGCGCAGCCCAGCGTCGCCGCCGACCTCGCTCTCTTCGTGGAGGAGGCGGCAGCCTCGACGCTGCCGGACGCACAGCTACTTCGCGAGCAGCAACCACAGACGTGGGATGCCGCCCTGAGCCTGCTCGCCGCCGCGCTGCCGGCCGACCGGCCGAGCGTCGTGGTCCTCGACGAGATGCCGTACCTCATCGCGGGTGACCCGGGCTTCGAGGGGACACTGCAGAAGATCTTCGATCGTGAGCTTTCCCGACGGCCGGTCCTGCTGATCTGTGTCGGATCGGACCTGGCGATCATGGAGGCCCTGAACGACTACGGCCGGCCGTTCCACCAGCGGGCAACCGAGATGGTCATCCCGCCGTTGAGCCCGGCCGACGTTCGCGACATGTTGGACCTGTCCGCCGCCGACGCGTTCGACGCCTACCTGGTGTCCGGTGGTTTGCCGCTGATCCTCGACGAGTGGCCGACCGGCGTGTCGGTGCATGACTATCTGGCCGACGCCGTACGGGATCCGACCTCGGCCCTGTTGGTCAGCGGCGAACGGGCGCTGGCTGCGGAGTTCCCGCCCCAGTCCCAGGCGGGCCTGGTGCTGCGGGCCATCGGCTCCGGTGAGCGGACCTTCTCGCTGATCTCCCGCGCGGCGGGGAATCTTCCGCAGGCGTCCCTCAACCGCGCCCTGCGCCTGCTGACGCAGAAGCGGGTCGTGGAGGTCGCCGTTCCGCTGTCCACCAGGCCGTCGCGGGAAACCCGGTACACGGTGGCTGATCCGTACCTGCGCTTCTGGCTGTCGTTCCTGGGGCCGCACCTCTCCGAGATCGAGCGGGGGCGGGGTGATCTGACCCTGGCCCGGATCCTTCGGTCCTGGACGTCCTGGCGGGGGCGGGCCATCGAACCTGTCGTTCGCGAGGCGCTGCGCCGTCTACCCAGCGAGCACCTGCCGGCGGAGGCAGCGACGGTCGGTGGCTATTGGACCCGGACAAACGATCCGGAAATAGACATAGTCGGTGCTGACCGGGAGCCCGTCGCGCGGCGCATCACCTTCGTCGGGTCGATCAAATGGCAGGAGAACCGGCCGTTCGACGCGCACGACCTCGGCCGGCTGCTCCTGCACCGGTCCCAGCTGCCCGGTGTCGACGAGTCGGTACCCACCCTTGCCGTGGCGCGCAGCGGCACCGCCGTCGACGGGCTACACGTTCTGTCGCCGGAGGATCTGCTTCGCGCGTATCGGGATTGAACTTTCGTCGGGTGCCGGCCGTACCCATTGCCGAGGATGTCGGTGCGGTGAGTCCGCCGTACCGCTGCCGAGCTGCGGGAGGCCTGCCGTGCGAGTTGGTGAGCAGTCGACGGATCCCATCGATCAGGTACTGGGGGAGGTGCCAATGCCGGCACCTCTGACCCCGGAGGACGTTCGGCTCGCGGTCCGGGCGGTGGTCGTGCACACCGCCGAGGAGTGGCCCACCGGGCCGCTGTGCCGCAACGACGGCGCCTCCTACCCGTGCCGCCTGCACCGCTGGGGACGACGGGTGTTGGAGACACACGGGCTCAATGAGCGGCAGATCGAGGCGGTGATCCGGCACGGCAACCCGTTCGTGCACGTGCCCTTCCCCTTCACGGCGACCGGGCCGTCGCGGCAGCAGACCGCGCGGGTCGTGCCGCCGGGGGCACGGTCCACCGTCGCTGGCCGGCCGGTGGCACCCCCCGTCACCGCGCCGCGCTGGCCCCGGGCGAGCTGAGCGCCCGCCCGACCCGGGACGACAGGACGCCGGCCCGACGCGGAGATCCCCTCCGCGTCGGGCCGACGTCACGCTGGGCGGACGGCTCAGTTGCCGACCCCGCAGTCCGGCGCCGACCAACTCGTCGTGTTCGAGCTGGAGTCGCTGTTGTTCTCTCGCCGCGAGTCGACGTGCACGTGGTCGTCGTGGTCGGGATAGCCCGGCCCGTAGATCCCACTGAAGCCGTTGTTGCGGGCACTGCGGGCGACCTGGCACAGCGAGGACGACCGCGCGGTGACGTCGGCCGCGTTGCCGTACAGGTGCTGGCTGTCGGACGCGCCGCCGACCTGGTTGTTGCAGGCCCGGCTGCGGAAGCCGCTGGACACGTCGAGTGGTTTGTCGCCGAGACTCTTGCGCATCGCCTCCAGCTTCCACATGGTGCGGAGCGCGTTCTGCCGGGTCTGGGCCGCCGAGAGCGGTCCACCGCTGTAACCGGACCCGCCGCACCCGTCGTCCATCTCGGTGAAGCTGAAGTGCGCGGGCGTGCAGTCGTTGTCCTGTAGCTGGTACAGCTTGGTGTAGGTCTGCGGGCCGGCGACGCCGTCGGCACGCAGCCCGTACGCCTGCTGGAACCGCTTGACCGCGGCGGCGGTCTTCGGTCCGTACTGGCCGTCGTTCTCCACGATGTCCCGGTAGCCGGCCCAGCCGGCGATCCGGATCTGCAACTGGCGGACATCGTCGCCCGAGCGTCCCTGGTACAGGTTGCGGTTCCAGGTGTAACAGCCGTCCGCGTGTGCCGCCGGCGCGGCGACCACCGTGGCGATTGCTGCCCCGGGCAGCGCCAGGGCGAATGCGACGGCGACTCGCTTCAAGGTGTTTACGCGCACAGAAGTCCTCCCGATAGGAGAGCGAATGGGGTGGCTCCAGGACATCGACCGAGAAGTCCCGCGATTTCCACCCTGACACTCATCGGGCCGGTTGGCGGTCGTTAACGAGAATCGTCCTCACAAACCGCCATCCCTGGGTATTGCCTGGGAATTGTGCTGATTTACGAAACAGCCATTCGTCACCGATCACCCCTGCTCCAACCAATCACGACAAGCACACCGAACGTCGCAATCAATCACACCGAGGGTGATGTTCCGCTGTCGGTGGCTGGCGGTAACGTCAGCCCGGGCGGGCGGACTGGCGGAGGTGCACGTGGCACGCGGTGGCGTCTTCTGTGTCGAGGGTCAGTGGCACCGGGACCTCAACGAGCGGGGTTCCGTGTTGCCCACCCTTGAGCTGCTGGAGCGACTGGGCAAGATCCGCTTCATCCACAAGGACGCGGCCACGCGCGACGAACTGTTCTACTTCCTGGACCGCTGGTTGCTCAAGCAGTACGCCGACCACCGGGTGGGCTTCTTCGCCATGCACGGCGAGCCGAGCCGCCTCTGCCTCACCGACTGGCAGTCCGTGGAGCTGAACGAGGTCGCCGACCTGATGGCCGGCCGCGCCGAGGGGCGGCGACTCTATTTCGGCAGCTGCTCGGTGCTGCGCGCCTCGGACGCGGTGTTGCGCGAGTTCCTGGAGGTCACCGGTGCCGCGCTGATCTGCGGTTTCAGCCGAGAAGTCGACTGGGTCGAATCGGCGGCGTTCGAAACCGTCCTGCTCGACGTGCTCGCCAACGGTCAGCGGCACAATGCCGCCGAGCTGCGGATGGGCTCCGCCCACTGGGCGCCGCTCGCCTCGTACCTCGGCTTCCGGGTGATCTACGCCAACGGTCGGGCCTGGCGCCCCTCCAGCCGCCCCCGGGTGCCCACCCAGGCGGCGCACCGCTCCGCGCCCCGCTGACCCGCCGTCGCCGCCGCCCTGGTAGGAACGGGGAATGGCGCGCAGCATCGCACAGAACACCCGGGTCGACCGGGACGGCCTGCTCGACTTCCTCCGGCCGCGACACCGCGTCGTGCTGATGACCACCCGGGCCGACGGCCGACCGCAGTCCTCCCCGGTCTCCGCGGGGATCGACGGACAGGGGCGGCTGGTGGTCTCCACCTACCCCGAGCGGGCCAAGGTGACGAACATCCGCCGCGACCCCCGGGTGTCGGCGTGCGTGCTCAGCGACGACTGGGACGGCCCCTGGGTGCAGATCGACGGCACCGCCGAGGTGCTCGACCTGCCCGAGGCGGTGGAGCCGCTCGTCGAGTACTTCCGCAGCATCTCCGGCGAGCACCCGGACTGGGACGACTACCGGGCGGCGATGGTGCGCCAGGGCAAGTCACTGATCCGCGTCACGATCGACGCCTGGGGCCCGATCGCCACCGGGGGCTTCCCCGCCCGCCTCGCCGACTGACCGCGCCCCGCCGCCCAGGTCAGTCGACCAGGGCGGAGTAGACGAGTTGGCGCAACTGGGAGCGCAGCGGGTAGGTGCTCGACGGCATCAGCTGGGCGAACAGCAGTGCGGTGACCTCCTCGGCCGGGTCCACCCAGAATGCGGTGCTGGCCACCCCACCCCAGTAGAACTCGCCGACGCTGCTCGGCACCCGGCTGGGGATCGGGTCCTCGACCACCGCGAAGCCGAGGCCGAAGCCGATCCCGTCCAGGGTCGTCTCGGCGAAGCCGCCGGTGGACAGCGTGCCCAGGTCCTGGCCACCCGGCAGGTGGTTGCGGGTCATGAACCGCACCGTGCGCGGCCCGAGCAGCCGAACCCCGTCCAGTTCCCCACCGCGCAGCAGCAGTTGGGTGAAGCGGTGGTAGTCGGCGGCGCTGGAGATCAGACCACCACCGCCGGAGAGCAGGGCCGGCTTGCGGTACGCGTGCGCCCCGAGGCTGTCGTGCCGAACGGCCCGGCCGCTGCGCGGGTCCGGTACGTAGAGCGCGGCCAGCCGCCCGGCGTCGTCGCCGTCCATCCACCAGCGGGTGTCGGTCATGCCCAGCGGGCCGAAGATCCGGTCGGCGAAGAACGCGTCGAGGCTCTGCCCGGAGATCACCTCGACGAGCCGGCCGAGCACGTCGGTGGCGACCGAGTAGCCCCAGGCGGAGCCGGGCTGGAACAGCAGCGGCAGCTCGCCGAAGGCCGCGCAGGCGCTGGCGAGGTCGACGTCCTCCGGTGGGTGCAGGTCGAACCCGGCGGCCCGGTAGAGCCCGTCGACCACCGACGTCTGCAGGAAGCCGTACGTCAGACCGGCGGTGTGGGTGAGCAGGTGCCAGACCCGGATCGGCTCGATCGCCGGCACGGTGAACGGCTTGAGCGCCGACCCCTTCGAGTAGACCCGCAGGTCGGCGAACTCCGGCAACCAGCGGCTGATCTCGTCGGTCAGCTCGAACCGGCCCTCCTCCCACAGCATCATCGCCGCGACCGAGGTGACCGGCTTGGTCATCGAGTAGATCCGCCAGAGCGTGTCGGCCTCGACAGGTGCGCCCGACTCCCGGTCGGCCAGCCCGTACGTCGAGGAGTGCGCCACCTCGCCCCGACGGGTGACCACCACCTGCCAGCCGGCCAGCCGGCCGTCGTCGACGTACCTGCCGAAGTGCTCGTCGATCCGCGCCAACCGCGTCGGGTCGAAACCGATCTGATCCGGGTCCGTGCTCTGAGCCACACTCACGTCGCCGAACCTACTAGCCGGTACGCCGGCACCGGAAGGGGGCCGCCACCAGCGACGCCGGCCCGTCGGCTGTCGGTGGTGGGCACTAGCCTGGCCGGATGCCGGAGCTGACCGAGAACGCGACCTTCCGCAACGAGGACTGGTACGGCGAGGAGCTCGTCGACAGGCACTTCGTGGGTTGCGAGTTCTTCGACGTGGACCTGACGGAGGCGGTGAGCCGCGGCGCGGTCTTCACCGGCTGCACGTTCGGCAACGTGCAGTTCAACGCGTCCCGGCACGTCGACTCGGCCTTCACCCGCTGCGTCTTCCGGCGGTGCAACTTCTTCGAGGCCGAGTTCACCGGCTGCAAGCTGATCGGCAGCACCTTCGTCGAGTGCGACCTGCGTCCGATGACGGTGGACGGCGGTGACTGGTCCTTCGTCGCGCTGCCCGGTGCCGACCTGCGCGGCGTCCGGCTGACCGGGGTGCGGATGCGCGAGGCCGACCTGACCAGGGCCAATCTCACCGGCGCCACCGTCACCGGCGTCGATCTTTCCGGCGCGCTGCTGCTCAACGTCCGGCTCGGCGGCGCCGACCTGCGCGGCAGCGACCTCACCGCGCTCGACCCGACGGTCGTCGAGCGGGACGGCGCCATCGTCGACGCCGAGCAGGCCATCGTCATCGCGCAGGTGCTCGGGTTCCGGATCGGCTGACGCGAGGGGCGCCGACGGTCCAGCCGGTACGCCGTGCGCGCAAGGCGGGGCGTCCGGCAGCGTCCGGCTGCGGGGCTGGACACGTCCGCCGGTCCGGATCTAGCGTGTCGTCCACACCGGTGCAAACGTGAAACGACCCACAGTGGACGGCGCGGCGCGCGACGGTCGATGGCAGCCGGGCGGTGGAGGTGGAGGGTCGGTGACGGACGACGACCACACGAGGACGCAGACCCGCACCGGGCTGCGCCGGGTCGCCCGTGCCCGGCAGCGGCGGCGTTGGGCGGTGGAGGGGGTTGCCGTACTCGTCTGCCTGGTGCTGTTGGTCTCGTACCTCGCCAGCCGGTCCGACCCGGAGTCCGGCGACGACCAGGCGGGCCGCGCGGGAGAGGTGCCTGCCGGCGCCGCCCGTTCCGCCGCTCACCCGGCCACCGACGGGCGCACCGGCGAAGCGGGGCCGGCGATGCCGGGCCTGCGTCCGCGTCAGCGCCCACCCTCGCCCGATCCGACACCCGCGACGAGCGCGCCCGTCGCACCTCCCGCATCTCCCGCGCCTCCCGCGTCACCCGGGTCCCCGGTGCTGTCGATGACCCAGGGGGAGATGCCTGCCGAGGTCGACCTCACCGCCGTGGGCACCCGGGACTGGATGCACTGGGGGCCGCGCGGGGGCAACTCGACGGTCCGCAAGAACTCCGGCTCCGGGGAGATCATCGACGCGGGTGGTGTCGGCACGCGGGTCGGCTGGGACGGCAACCAGGAGTACGTCCGCTGGTCCGACGGCTCGTCGCAGCGGTCGACGAACGGCACCTCCAACGGCGTCTACACCTGTGGTGCCGGCAACGGGTTCACCCTCGCCGTCGCCGGCAGCGGTGAACCGCGCACGGTGCAGGTCTACGGCGGCACCTGGATGGCTCGGGGTCGGCTGGAAGCACGCCTGTCCACCGGTGGGACCGCCCGCACCGCCGTGCTGGAGGACCCGTACACCAGTCGGAGCGCCCAGTTCACCGTCCGGTTCGCCGCGCCGAAGAACGCCCGACTGCTGCTGACCTGGACCGTTGACAAGGTCTTCACCCCGCACTGCGGCAACGTCGGCCTCCAGGCCGTGGCGGTGCGCTGACCGGTCGATCGCACCCCGGGACAGTTTGTCCGTCGCGCACCGTCGAGGAGGCCGTAACTTTCTGCTGTCCCCATCCAACTATCCAGTGTGGAGGCAGCGGAGATGAGCAGCAGCACCGCCCACCGCGTCCGTCGCGCCGTTACGTCCGGTGCCGATGAAGCGCCCGGGGAGGTGCTCCGCGACATTCCCCTGCCGCCGTACGTGACCGGCGAGGACACCCAGTTCGCGGTGCGGGCGGTGGTGGTGCACGCCCCGCAGCGGTGGTCCGGAGGAGTGGTCTGCCGCAACGACGCCAGCCCGCACCCGTGCCGCCTGCACCGTTGGGGCACCCGGGTGCTCGCCCTGCGCGGGCTGCGGGCCGCCGACATCGACGCGCTGATCGAGCGCGGCGACCCGGCGGCGGTGGTCCCTCCACCGGACCGCCCGGCCTGACCGTGCGACGGGCCGGGAGGCGTGGATGCGCCTCCCGGCGCCCGCTCAGCAGGTGATCGGCTTGACCCAGGAGCACTCGACGCCCTCCGGGTTCCCGGGCGTCTCCGGCACCGCAGGCGGTGCCATCCGCGCCGTGGTGGCCGCCACGTCCTCGCGGTATCCCGCCAACGCCACGGCGATCTGGTCCTCCAACGGCTTGACCGACGCCGTCAGGTAGTTGTTCAGCAGGATGGAGAACGCCAACAGTCGGCCGTCGGCGCTCGTGACGTAGCCGGAAAGGCCGGAGACACCTGTCAGACTGCCGGTCTTGGCATGCACGTTGCCCGCCGCGGGCGTGTTTGCCATCCGGCTGCGCAGGGTGCCGCCGACGAACCGATCGGGTTGCCCGGCGATCGGCAGTGCCGAATACCAGGTGGCGAACCACGGTTCGGTGCGGACGGCGCTCAGCAGGTCGACGAACTCCGTCGCGGGGACCAGGTTGCGCCGGGACAGCCCGGACCCGTCGCGCTGGCGCAGTTTCCCGGTGTCCACACCGGAGTCGGCCACGTACTCGCTGATCGCGGTCAGTCCGGCCGTCCAGGTGCCCGACCCGGACCGGACCCGTCCGATCTCCTTGGTCAACACCTCGGCGTGGCCGTTGTTGGAGAGTTTGAGGAACGGCGTCATCAGCTCACCCAGACTCATCGACTCGTGCCGCGCCACCGGGTCGGCCGTCTCCGGGGTGGACTGGCCGAGCACGGTCCGGCCGAGCACCCGGACGCCGTGCCGGTGCAGCGCCGCCCGGAACACGTCGGCCGCGTACCCGGCGGGCTCCTCGACGGTCACCCAGTCGCTGGCGGGACTGCCCCCGACGGCGATCTGGCCGGTCACCACGACTGTGTTGTCGCCGTGCTCGCGCTCGATCGAGATCGAGGTCGTGCCCTCGGCGACCGTGCGGGCCCGGTTGTCGATGCGCAGGTACGCGGTGGGCGGGGTGGTGCTGATCTCCGGTGCGGCGCCGGCTCGGGCTGCCGGGGCGGCGTGCACGATCACGGTGCCCGCGTCGTAGTCGGTGCTCGGCGCGACGGTCAGCGCGGACACCTGGGCGGCGTAGTAGTAGGGCTCGTCGTCCCAGGTCCAGTCGGGGCCGAGCCGGGTGCGGTCGTAGCGGGTGTCGTCGGCGACCAGGTTGCCGGCGACCACCCGCACGCCGTCGGCGGCGACCTGCGCGGCGAGCGCGTCGTAGTCCGTGGCGAGCATCGTCGGATCACCTCCGCCGCGAAGGTAGAGGTTGCCGGAGAGCAGGCCCGCGCGGCGCTTGCCGGTGGCGCGTACGTCGGTGCTGAAGCGGTGTCCCGGGCCGAGCAGCTCGAGGGCCGCCGTCGAGGTCAGCAGCTTGGTGTTCGAGGCCGGGATCAGTCGACGGTCACCGTTGCGGTCGTAGAGCGTCTGGCCGGTGCTGGTGTCGACCACGACCACCGATGTCTGCGCCCCGGCAAGCCGGGCGTCGGCGAGGATCGTGTCGATTGTGGCGTTCAGTCGGGTCGTCGCGGGCGTGGGCGACTCGGCCGTGGCGCCGGGCGCTCCGGCGGTGGCCGCGACGGCGACGAGCGTGAGCAGCGCGAGGGCCCGAGGAAAGTGACGGCGATGCATGCGCCGATGCTGTCATGAGGTGTATTCGCCGGAGAAGGGCCTCGGGGCGGGTCCTCGCCGACCCGGACTACGTCGGCCGGCCGACCGACTTGTCGTGACCACCCCAGTAGTGCCGCTGCGCACCCATCACCAACGGTGCGACAAGCGCGGCGAGCGCCCCGCCGAGCAGCGGGAAGACGATGAACACCCAGAGCTGCCGCAACGCCACACCACCCTCGAAGACCGCCGGGCCGAACGCGCGAGCCGGGTTGACCGCGGCGCCGGTCAGCGTCACGCCCACCAGTTGGGTCGCGGCGAGAGCCAACCCGATGGCCAGACCCGCGGTGCCCGGATTCTCGCTACGACTGGTCACCACCAGGACGACAAGCACGAAAAGGAAGGTCAGGATGACCTCCAGCACGGCTGCGCCTCCCCGGTTGATGTGCGCGCCGTAACCGTTCGTGCCCAACGCCCCGGTCTGGTCCGCGACGTCGCCCCAGCGGGTCAACGCCCAGAGCACGAAGGCCGCCACTGTCGCGCCGACGAACTGCGCGATCCAGTACGCCACGGCACCGATCGCCGAGATCTTCCCGGAGAGCAGCACACCGAGCGTCACCGCCGGATTGACGTGGCTCCCGGACAGGGGGCCGATCGTGTAGACGAGGGCGACCATCACGAAGCCGAAGGCCAGAGCGACCACCACCACGCCACCCTGGACCCGCGCGGCGACGGCACTGCCGACCCCGAAGAAGACCAGCAGCAGGGTCCCGAGGAACTCGGCCGCGTACCGACGAAAGTCGCTCATGAACTCAGCGTAAGCGCAGGCCAGATGGCTGTTACCGGAATGGCCGGCCCCGCTGGTCCGGCGCGCGCCGGACCAGCGGTGTGATCGTCACCGAGGTGGCCCCCGGCCCCCGCTCTCGACTGACCTGGCTCTATTTGACGGATGCTCCGCCAGCGGGCACGGTGGTGGTGAAGGGGCCGTCAGCTGCCCCGATTCCATGCGACGGCGACGACCGTTCGCCCTCCTGTCGCCTCCCACGTGCGCTCGTACGCGAGCCGACCGTCCGGTCTGCGCATCATTGCGACCGCGAGCCGAGAATCCACGAGGAGTTCCGAAAATGCTCACCATGACCGACAACGCCGTGCTCGTCATCCGTGACCTCGCCAACCAGCAGGACGTCGCCCAGGACGGCGGCGTACGCATCGCCGCCGACACCGAGGCGGGCTCCCTGACCGTCGAGTTGGTGCCCGAGCCGGTGCAGGGCGATCGTGTGGTCGACAACCAGGGCGCCCGGATCTTCCTGGACGAGGATGCCGCCGAGTTGCTCGGGGACGCCTCGGTGGACGCCACCGTCGACGACGAGGGCGTCATCCAGTTCGGCTTCACCGAGCGGCAGTAGGAGCGGCCCGCCGGGTCGGAATTCGGCTGCTCGGGCGTCGGCCCGGCGACTACGCTGCCGCGGTGCCCCCGCCAGCCCACCGGTACCGGTCCACCGACGAGGACAGCGCCCGCTGGACGGGATTCCCGTTCCGCGACGGCGACATCGTGATCAGCACCCGGTCCAAGAGCGGTACGACCTGGATGCAGATGATCTGCGCGCTCCTGGTGCTGGGCACTCCGGAGCTGCCGGCGCCGCTGACCGTGCTGTCACCGTGGCTGGACTGGTTGGTCGAACCACGCGACGACGTGTTCGACCGGCTGGCCGCGCAACCGCACCGACGGTTCATCAAGACGCACACCCCGCTGGACGGCGTGCCGCTCGATCCTCGGGTGCACTACGTGGTGGTGGCCCGGCACCCCCTGGACCTGGCGGTGTCCCTCTATCACCAGGCGGGCAACCTGGACCCGGTGCGCCTCGCCGAGCTGACCGGCGCGCCCGCCCCGACCGGGCCGCCCCGGACAGCGCTGCCGTTGGAGCAGTGGCTGCCGAGCTGGGTCGACCGGGAGGTGGATCCGCGCGCCGACCTGGACTCGCTGCCCGGGGTGATGCTGCACCTGAGCGACGCCTGGGCCCGCCGGCACGAGCCGAACATCGAGCTGGTGCACTACGACGACCTGCTTGCCGACCTGGGCGGTGAGATGCGTCGGCTCGCCCAACGGTGGGGCATCGCGGTCCCACCGGAACGCTGGTCCGAGCTGGTCGAGGCGGCCACCTTCGGGCGGATGCGGGCGCGGGCGGACCGGCTCGCCCCGGACACGCTCGGCGTGCTGCGCGACCGGCAGCAGTTCTTCCGCCAGGGCACCTCGGGCCAGGGCCGCAACCTGCTGGACTCGGCCGGGCAGGCTCGATATCAGGAGCGGGCGGCGGCGCTGGCCCCGCCCGACCTGCTGCGCTGGCTGCACCGCTAGGCGCACACGAGCGCGCGGCGCCGTCCTCGACAGGGTCGGAACGTCGCCGCGCTCTGGCCGTCTCCCACCACCGCAGCCGTTCGGCGGTACGCCGGCGGGGACCTGGCTCGACCGGCTGTTCGTGCCGGTCCGGTGTCTCGATCCCCGGGCCGGTGGGATCCAAACCCTCCGACCGTGGGGAATTCCACAATTCGCCAGTCCCGGCAGCGTGCAGGGCCAGTTGCCGCCCCGCAACTCCCCTGCGTGGCGCGCCGATGAACGGGGTATGAGCGTGGGCATGGAACATTTCACTATCGCGACCGTTGCCGAGAAGAGTCCGGATTTCCGGCGGGTGCTGTGGACCGGCGAGCACAGCCAGTTGGTCATCATGACCATCCCCGAGGGCGGGGAGATCGGCGAAGAGGTGCACGAGGACGTCGACCAGATCCTGACCTTCGTCAGTGGCGTCGGTGAGGCCCGGGTCGCCGGCTCGAAGCGGAAGGTCGTCTCCGGCGACCTGGTGGTCGTGCCGGCCGGCACCAAGCACAACTTCGTCAACACCGGCCCCAACCCGCTGGTGCTGTACACGGTCTACGGCCCCGCCGAGCACGCCGACAAGGCAGTCCACCGGACCAAGGAGGAGGCCGACGCGGCCGAGGAGGCCGGCAAGGACGAGCCGCCGACCGACTGAGCGGTTGGGCAACGGTCTGATCCGGGCCGATGCGGGTACCCGCGGCGGGTGGAGCAGCAGCCGGCGATCTCCGACTACGGATTCCTCTCGGACTCCCGTTCGGGTGCCCTGGTCGGCAAGGACGGCTCGGTCGACTGGTGGTGTCCGCACCGGTTCGACGGGGCCTCCGTGTTCGGGCGGCTGCTCGACCCGACCGCCGGGCACTTCCGGCTCGCACCGGTTGGCGCCGGTGGCCCGGGGCACCGGGTGGAGCGCGCGTACCGGCCGGGCACGTTGGTGCTGCGCACGGTGCACCACACGCCGCACGGCAGCGTGGCGGTCACCGACGCGCTCGCCGCCGAGATCGGCGCCCGCGCCCACGAGCTGGGGATGAACTCGCCCGCCGTGCTGCTCCGGGTGGTCGAGGGGCTGTCCGGGCGAGTCCGGATGGAGCTGGATTTCGCGCCCCGACCGGAGTACGGCCTGCTCACGCCGTACCTGCACGAGCAGCCGGACGGCGGGGTGCTGGCCGGCGCCGGCCCGGTGGTGCTGGTGCTGCGCGCGCCGGGCCTGCGCCTGCGGGCGGGCCGCGACCGGGTGACGCACGAGTTCGAGGTGTCCACCGGTCAGGTGGTCGGGGTGGACGTGGCGTTCGGTGCCGCGTACGGCGACCCTCCGGCCCGGCTGGATCCGGTAACCGCGCTCGCCGAGACGACGCAGGCCTGGGACGCGTACCGGGACGTGCACGAGTACTCCGGCCGGTACCCCGATCTCGTCCGGCATAGCGCGACGGTCCTGACCGGCCTCACGTACGCCCGCAGCGGTGCGGTCGCCGCGGCGCTGACCACGTCGTTGCCGGAGCGGATCGGCGGCGACCGCAACTACGACTACCGCTACTCCTGGCTGCGGGACTTCTCGCTGACCATGCGCGCGCTGTGGGTGGCGGCCTGCCCGGACGAGGCGTCCCGGCTGTTCGCCTGGGCGTCGCGCTCGATCGGCCGGATCGGCGACGAACCGGTGCCGGTGCTCTTCGGGCTGGAGGGCGAGCGTGACCTCTCCGAGCACCCCTGTCAGCACCTGCGCGGATACCGCGGCAGCGGGCCGGTCCGGATCGGCAACGACGCCTGGCGGCAGCGGCAACTCGACGTGCCGGGTGAGGTGATCTCGGCCGTGTGGCGGCTGCGCGACTATCTCGGTGCGCCGTTCGAGGGCGAGTTGCGGGAGATGGTGCTCGGGTTGACCGAGCAGGTGGCGGCGACGTGGCACCTGCCGGACCGGGGCATGTGGGAGACCCGCGACGAGGAGCGCCACTACCTGTCGTCCAAGGTGATCTGCTGGCTGACGCTGGACCGGGCGGTGGGCCTCGCTGACCGGCTCGGCGAGCGGGCGGACCCGCAGCGCTGGGCGCGGGTGCGCGACGAGATCCGCGAGACCGTGCTGCGCGAGGGGTGGAACGACCGGATCGGGGCGTTCACCGGTGCCTTCGGGTCGGCGGAGCTGGACGCCTCCGCGCTGACCCTGCCCGTGGCGCACTTCCTGCCCGCGACCGACCCGCGGATGCGCTCGACGATGGAGATGGTGGAGCGGGAACTGGGCACGGACGGCGGGCTGGTCCGACGATGGTCGACAGACCCGGGCGGGTTTCTGCTGTGTTCGTTCTGGCTGGTGGAATGCCTGGTCATGGCGGGCGAGCCGGAGCGGGCCGAGGCGCTGTTCGAGCGGGTGGTGGGGTACGCCAACGACGTGGGGTTGTTCAGCGAGCAGATCGACCTGACCAGTGGGGAGCAACTCGGCAACACCCCGCAGGCGCTCTCCCACGTCGGGCTGATCAACGCGGCCTGGCGGTTGACCGCGCCGGGCAGCTACTGAGTCAGACCAGCACCGGTACGCCGGACACGTCGACCGTGTCCGGATACTTCAGCCCGGCGCCGGTGTTGAGCACCACCACCCGCTCACCGGCCCGGATCCACCCGCCGGCGCGCAGTTGCCGCGCCGCGGTCAGGCAGGCCGCCCCCTCCGGGCAGAGCAGCAACCCCTCCCGGCCGGCGAAGTCCCGAAGGTCGGCCAGGATGTCCGCGTCGTCGACCGCGACAGCGGTGCCGGAGGACTCCCGCAGCGCCGCCAGGATCAGCTCGTCGCCCAGCGGGGCGGGCACGGTGATGCCGAACGCCACCGTGTGCGCGTCCGCCCAGGGCCGCGCCCGGTCCTCACCGGCGGCGAACGCCCGCACGATGGGTGCGCAGCCGGTCGACTGCACCGCCACCAGCCGGGGCAGCTTGTCGCCGATCCAGCCCAGCTCGCGCAGCTCGTGCAGCGCCTTGTGGATGCCGATCAACCCGACCCCACCGCCGGTCGGGTAGATGATCACGTCGGGCGCCTGCCAACCGAGCTGCTCGACGATCTCGTACCCCATCGTCTTCTTGCCCTCCAGCCGGTAGGGCTCGCGCAGTGTGCCGGCGTCGAAGATCGCCCCGTTCGACTCCGCGATCAGCTCGGCGACCCGCCGGCCGGCGTCGCTGATCAGCCCGTCGATCAGGCGCAGGTCGGCCCCCGCGGCGACGCACTCGCGCCGGCAGATGCTCGGGGCCTCCAGCGGCATGACGATTGTCGCGCCCATCCCGGCGCGCGCGGCGTACGTCGCCCAGGCCGACCCGGCGTTGCCGTTGGTGGGCATCGCGATCCGCTCGACCCCCAGCTCACGGGCCCGGCTCACGCCGACCGCCGCGCCGCGCGCCTTGAACGAGCCGGTCGGGATCAACCCCTCGTCCTTAACCATCAGCTCCGCGATGCCGATCTCGGCGCCGTACGCCGGGGTGCGCAGCAGCGGCGTCCAACCCTCGCCGAGCGTCGTGACGTGCCGTGGGTCGCCGACCGGCAGCACCTCCCGGTAGCGCCACAGGTCGGCCGGGCGCAACCCGAACCGTTCCGGGGTGACCGCCTTCGCCACCGCCGGCAGGTCGTAGCGGGCCAGCAGCGGGGAGCCGCACGCGCAGAGGTTGCGCAGCTCGTCGGCGGAGTGCTCCCTGCCGCAGCGCGGGCAGTCCAGGTGGGTCAGGTACACATCGCTCCTCGCCGTTTCAGACCGCGTCGATGCTCAACCAGCGCCGGCTGCGCCGCCCCGGCTCGTACACCGAGTCGAGCCGCTTGGCGACCACGCCCGGTAGGCCCTGCTCCCGCCCGGTGCGCAGGGCCTCGTCGCCCGCGCCCGGGAACCATGGCGGAGTCTGCCAGTGCACACCGGCCAAGGCCAGCCCTTCGAGCAGCTCCCGGCGTTGCGCGTACGGCACGTCGACGCTGCTCACACCCTCCAGCCAGAGCAGGTCGACGATCAGGTACTGGGCGCCGGCGGGCACCCGACTGCCGCTGGCCGGGCGGACCGGGCGGACCCGACCGGCGCCGTCGATGCGCACCAGCACACCGTCGAGCACCGCCTCGGTGGGTGCGAGCGCCTCGGCCATCGCCCGCAACCACGGGTGACCGCCGGTGATCTCCTCGTCGGTCTCGGAGAGCAACCGCAGCCGCCCACCGGAGACGTACGCCATCGCCCGGACGCCGTCCCAGCGCAGCTCGTACCCCCAGGCGGCACGGTCGCGGGGGAGCCCGGCGGCGGCCGTGGTGTGCATCGGGCGGATCAGGTCGGGTATCGGCGTCCAACCCGGCGGCGCGGGGTCGGTCCGTCGGACCATCCAGTCCCGTCCTGAAGTGGCGAAGAGGACGTACCGGCCGGCGGTCCGATCACCGGAGAGGGTCACGATCACCTCGTCGTCGCGCCACTTCTCACACCGGTAGGTGCCCCGGTCGTGGATCAGCATCCGGCCGCCGCCGTACTCACCCGAGGGAATCTCGCCGGCGAAGTCGAGGTATTCCATCGGGTGATCCTCGGTGTGCACGGCGAGGTGGTTGCGACCCGGATCGCGGGGCAGGCCGCGCGGCACCGCCCAGGACGCCAGCACCCCCTGGTGCTCCAGGCGCAGGTCCCAGTGCAGGCTCCGGGCGTGGTGCTGCTGGATGACGAAGCGCGCGGTGTCGCCGTCGGCCCCGGGTGTCGCGGGGGTCCGCGCCGGCACCGGCTCCGGCGTACGGGCCGCGTCCCGTCGTCGCCGGTACTCCTCCAGCCGGTCGGTCACACAGGCATTCTGCGGCACACCGGATCGGTGCGCTGGATGCCGGAGTGTCCGGTTCGCTCGGCGGGCGGGCGCTCGGCGGGGTAGAACGGACCTCATGGACCTCACCGACCAGCCCACCGTCCTGCTCCCGGGCGACGTCCGGATGCCCCTGCTCGGCTTCGGCACCTGGCAGGCCACCGGCCAGGCCGGTTACGACGCGGTGCTGGCCGCGCTCGACACCGGCTACCGGCACGTCGACACCGCCACCGTGTACGGCAACGAGCGCGAGGTCGGCCGGGCCGTGCAGGAGAGCGGGCTGCGCCGGGAGGACGTCTTCATCACCACCAAGCTGCCGCCGAACCGGGTGGGCCAGGAGCGGGCGACGTTGGAGGCCAGCCTGGAGGCGCTCGGCGTCGACCAGGTGGACCTCTGGTTGATCCACTGGCCGCCGTCGTCACCGTCGGACAGCATCCCGCTCTGGCGTGAGCTGCTGGCGGCCCGGGACGAGAACCTCGTCCGGGCGGTGGGTGTCAGCAACTACAGCACCGGGCAGATCGATGAACTGATCCAGTCGACCGAGGAGAACCCGGCGGTCAACCAGATCGAGTGGAGTCCGGCGCTGTACGACCGGCAGCGGCACGCCGAGCACCGGGACCGGGGCGTGGTGCTGGAGGGTTACAGCCCGTTCAAGACCAGCGACCTCAGCGACCCGGTGCTGACCAGGATCGCTGCCGCGCACGGGGTCTCGCCGGCGCAGGTGGTGCTGCGGTGGCACATCGACCACGAGATCGTGGCGATCCCGAAGTCGGTCACCCCGGAGCGGATCACCGCCAACTTCGACGTCTTCCACTTCTCGCTCACGGCGGAGGAGATGCGCGACATCGACGCGCTCGGCGAGGTCTGAAGCGGCTTCGTTCACATCAGGCCGGTGCCGTGCCCGAGCAGGGGCTGCTCGGGCGTGGCACCGTTCGCGATTCGGTCGATGGCTGGTTTTGGCCAGGTGGGGTGGTTATGCGATGGCGGCGATGTCGCCGTCGTCGAAGTAGATGGCTTGGTGGAGGCGTCCGCCGAGGGCGGCGGCGTAGCGGGCGACGATGTCTTGGCCGGAGATCTTGCCCTGTTCGATTTGGGAGACTCGGCCTTTCGTGACGCTCATGCGGTCGGCGACCTGCTGTTGGGTTAGGCCACGGGCGCGGCGTACCTCGGCAAGGCGGTGTCCGACCACGGTGGCGAGTAGTTCCTGCTTGCCCGTCTCGACGGCCTGTTCGCCGCCGGCGCGCTCGACGTGAGCGGCGCGGATGTCGCTCCAGCGTGGGTAGCTGCTCATGGCTGTCGGCCCTCCTCCTCGGCGCGTTCCTTCAGGTAGATCTCGTAGCGTTGCTCGGCCAGGGGGATCGCTTCCGCGTACCACTGCTGCCATCGTCCGGCCTTGTCTCCGGCGACGAGCAGGATGCTGGAACGCCACGGGTCGAAGGCGAAGAGTATGCGTACGGTGCCGGGGCGCAGCTCTTTGAGGTTGGCGACCGACGAGCCGTGGATCGTGTCGACCAGCGGCCGGCCGAGCCCTGGACCAGCTTCGGCGAGCAGGTCGATGGCTTGCACGACGCGGGCGTGGGTGAGTGGATCGAGGCTGTCGATCCACTCCTGCACTTCGCTGACGAGGTAGATCTCCCACTCGTCCGTAGCCATCCGTGAAGTATAGCGTCTGCTATACCGCGGGGTGTGCGGCTGCACAGGTAGCCGCGCAGCGTGACGGCGGAGGAGATGCGCGACATCGACGCGCTCGGCGAGGTCTGAAGCGGCGATTTCCTTCAGTAAGCAACATGAAGATGAAGGGTATCGACATCGACGTTCGTGACGGTATAACGTGCCGGTCATCACGTTCGTCGATCCGTTCGAAACCCGCCGTCGCTGGAGGATCGCCATGTCCCGACCCCCGTCCATCCGCCTGCGCCGCCGCGGGCTGCTCGGCATCCCGGCCCTGGTGGCCGCCGCGCTGACCGTCGTCGCCCGGCCCACTCCGGCGAGCGCCGCGCCGAAGGCCGAGTGCCTCGCCGACCTGCTCCAGGACGCCTGATGGCGACGATCCCCTGGCTGGTGGACGTCCTACGCGCCGCCGGGGTCCAGGTCGTCGTCGAGGGGGACTGGCTCAACCGGATGCGGCCCGGCTCCTTCGACCCGATCGGGGTGCTCTGGCACCACACCGCCTCGACCTCCAGCGCCAGCAACCCGCACCCGGCCCTCGGCATCTGCATCAACGGCCGGTCCGACCTGCCCGGCCCGCTCTGCCAGGCGCTCGTCGACTACAACGGTGTCTTCCACGTCATCTCGGCCGGCCGGTGCAACCACGCCGGGGTCAGCGGCGGCAGCGGGCCGATCCCGGCGGGCGACGGCAACACCCTCATGATCGGGTGGGAGATCGACTACAACGGCGTCAGTCAGGAGATGACCGCCGCGCAGTACAGCGCGTCGCTCGCCGCCACCGCTGCCGTGCTCACCCGCCTGGGCCGGGACAGCAGCTATGCCCGGGGGCACCGGGAGACCAGCACCACCGGCAAGATCGACCCGTCGTTCATCGACCTGAACGTGATGCGGGCCGACGTGGCGGCGAGAATGGCCGGCGGCGGCACGACCTGGTCGTCCACGGTGGACAACACCACCAGCGGCCGGTTCACCGCCAGCGCCAACTGGGGCGTGTCGTCGTACTCCGGGCAGCGCTACGGCGCCGACTACCGGTACGCGGACCCGGTCGCGGCCAGCGACGTCGCGTGGTACCGGTTCAACGTGCCGGCCACCGCCAGCTACCGGGTCGAGGCCTGGTGGCCGGCGAACTCCGGCTACAACAGCGCCACCCCGTACATCGTCGCCACCAGCACCGGCAACCAGACGGTGCGGGTCGACCAACGGGCCACCGGCGGGCAGTGGCGCGTCCTCGGCACGTTCGCACTCCCGGCGGGCGACGCCAACCGGGTGGGCGTGAGCCGGTGGAGCAACACCAGCGGCCTGGTCATCGCCGACGCGGTACGCCTCACCCGCGTCTGACAGCGGCCTTCCGGCGCTTGATCTCGGCCGTCCGCGCTTGACCGACTCGACTTTCTGAAAGTCGGGGCGTCCCAGGCGCGATGATGCCCCGACTTCAGGTAACCCGGGTGGATCAAACCGGGTGCCGGATGTCGATGGATTGATTTAAGGTCATCGCTCCACCTCAGCAAGGGAGCACAGTGATCCGCTTTTCCACAGTCCTGGCCGCCGGCATCACTGCCGCCGCCACGATCACGCTGGTCGCCGGCCCGGCGCAGGCCGACACCGTCAACCGGTCCGCGCACGCCCAATTCGACGGCGATGGCAGCATGTCCGTCGACGTGACCCGGCCGGCGGTCGGCGACACAGTTGTCGACGTCGAGTGGCAGAAGAGCGTGTGTGTCGTCACCGACGGAGTGCGCGGCTGCGACAGCGTCTCCCGCCGCGCGTACGACGTGCCGGTCACCCGTTTCTCGTTCTCGTTGACGGGTGCGAAGCTCACCGCGACTGTGCCGTACCAGGAGTCTCAGCAGCACTGCGACTTCGTCGACGGTGACGAGATCTGCGGCGAGCGGCGGGAGAGCGCGGGCACCACCACCCTCAAGGTCACCTGGGTGGCTCTCGACGAGCCGCTCCGGCGCGAGCGGTGGACGGGCGAGGACGGCAGCGTGCACATCAGCACGTCCGCGTGGACGACCGTCTCGGGCAGCGGTTTCGGCACCACGTACGACGCGTCGGCGACCAACTTCGGCCAGCTGACCCGGACGCGGACCATCCCGCCGGCCGCCTGAGCGTCCGGCACCGACAGACGCCGCGGGGGCGTGACCGATGAGGTCACGCCCCCGCAGCCCGTCGAGAGCCTCAGCTCCGGGAGCAGGTTGCCCCGTTGAGCGAGAAGCTGGTCGGGGACGAGTACGACCCGCTCAGCGTGCCCTGGTAGCCGAAGCTGGCCGTGCCACCGGGTGCGACCGACCCGTTGTGGCCGACGTTGCGGGCGGTCACCGTCGACCCGCTCTGGCTCACCGTGGCGTTCCAGGCGTTGGTGACCCGCTGCCCGCCGGGCAGGTTGTAGGTGAGCGTCCAACCGTTGATCGCGCTGGACCCGGTGTTGCTGATCTGCACGTCGGCCGTGAAGCCGTTGTTCCACGAGTTCGCCGTGTACTTCACCGCGCAGCTCGCGCCACCGCCCGGCGGCGGGGTCGTCGGCGGCTGGCCGCCACCGTTGACGTTTGCCGAGAACGAGGTCACCGCGAGGCCGACGCCACCCTGCCAGGGCTCGAAGCCGGCCTGGATGCTGGTCAGGTACCAGGAGTTGGTGATCGCGCCCCGGTTGCGGGTGTCGTTGATGAAGTCCAGCACGCTGAAGTTCAGGCTGGAGATCGCCGACGACGCGACGTAGGAGATGACGTTGTTGGAGCCGTTGCTGCCCCGCCAGACCTCCCAGGTGCGGCCGGCCAGGTTCGTCGTGCCGACGACCGAGCCGATGGGCTGGATCGGGCCCTGCCGGTTGAGCCAGATCATGATCTCCATCTGGTTCACCCCGTCCCGCTTGGGCGACGGGTCCAGCCAGATGTCGTACGACGCGTTGTAGGTCGCCCCGCTGACGTAGCGGTAGGAGATGCTGCTGGTGGCGCTGCTGATCTGGCTCACCTGGATCGGCAGGTTCGTGCCGGGGGAGCAGTTGGTGTAGTGACAACCGAAGAAGATCGAGGGGTACGCCGTGGGCGCCCCGTTGGTGGGGCTGCTGCCGTTCAGGGTGGTGATCTCGAAGCCGTTGTTGGTGGCGTTGATGCACTGCTGGGCGGTGGTGCCCCAGCGGTTGTTCTGCACCACGTAGCGGCCCTGGATGACCGTCGAGCCGTACTGTTCGCAGATCTGGGTGTCGGCGGAGGCGGTGCCGCCGAAGGCCACCGCTACCAGCGAGCCGGCGAGCAGCACGCTGGCGGCGGCCAGGGCCCGAAGTTGACGTTTCATGACGCTCCTTGACTCGGCGCATGCCGGGCGCCGCGTGTGGTGGGGTGGTGCGGGAGCGCTCCCACGCTCAACGACACATTTACATGCCTGAAACTGCTGCGCAACCGTACGCGGCAAACTGATGAATCGGGCGGATTGCCGTGCCCCCACCGGACGGCTGTCGACGGGCGACCAGCCAAGCGGCACGGGCACACCGACGAGTGGAACCGGACGGCCGATCGGGCCTGGCGTGCGCCGATCGCTCCGAGTAGCGTGTTGCCTCCAACGCGTTCCGCTCCCCCTCCGGAGGCGTACACCACCATGGGTGGCTCCCCCCTGCGCATCCTCGTCGTCGGCGCGGGCATCGCCGGCCTGGCCGCGGCTCGGGCCCTGCGCCTCGCGGGCTTCCGGCCCGACGTCACCGACAAACTGCCACCGGGGGAGTCCACCGAAGCCGGCCTCTACCTGCCCGGCAACGCCGCCCGCGCGCTGCACCGGCTCGATCTGCACCACCCGGTCCGCCCGCTCGGGCAGGTGATCCACCGGCAGCGGTTCTTCGACGCCACCGGCGCGCGACTCTGCGAGGTCGACCTCGACACCCTCTGGGCCGGCGTCGGCGAATGTCGGGCGTTGCCCCGGGCCGACCTGCACCGGGTGCTGCTCAGCGGCGCCGGCGGCGCCGTCCGGCACGGTGCCGAGGTCCGCACCCTGGAGCTGCTGCCCGGCGCGGTCGGGGTCACCTTCACCGACGGCACCACCACCGAGTACGAACTGGTCATCGGCGCCGACGGGCCACGCTCCTCGGTCCGCGCGCTGGCCGCGCTCGGTGGGCCGCCCCGCCCGGTCGGTCAGGTGGTCTACCGCGCCGTGCTGCGCGACGGCCCACCCGTCACCGAGTGGACCGCCCTGCTCGGCCAGCGCTCCGGGTTCCTGATGGTGCCGATGGGCGCCGGGCGGCTGCACCTCTACGCCGACGAGGCCGGCACGGAGGCGCCCGCCGACCCGCTGGGCCGGCTGCGCGAGCTCTTCGCCGACTACCGCGGCCCGGTGCCGGAGGTGCTGGCGGCACTCGACAAGGTGCACGTCGGGATCACCGACGAGGTGGAGTTGGGTCGCTGGTACCGGGGACGGGTGCTCCTGGTCGGCGACGCCGCGCACGCCACCGCGCCCACGCTCTCCCAGGGCGCGGCGATGGCACTCGAGGACGCGGTGGTGCTCGCGGAATCGTTGCGCGCCGCCGGCAGCGTGGAAGCGGCCCTGGTGGCGTACGAGAGTCGTCGTCGACCGCGTACCCGGTGGGTGCGGGACCGGACCCGGGACCGCAACCGGACCAGGGACGTGCCGCCGGCGCTGCGCGACCCGCTGCTGCGCGGGCGCGGCGGCCGGATCTTCGGGGAGCACTACCGGCTGCTGCTCGGCCCTCTGTAGGCCCGTAGTAGATCGTGTCACGCCACCCCACGCGGCGCTGCGACCTGCCGGGGACTATCCTCCTTGCGGATGACGGCCCGCCGATAAACAGCGTGTGCCGAGCGGGACAACCGAGAACCGGAGGCCACTCGTGACCACCGTCGCACCCAAGCCGGTCGTGACCCGGCCCTGGCCGGTCCGGGAGCCGGTCAAGGGGTCGGCCATCGCGCGGCTGCTGCGAACCACGGACGCGAAGCAAATCGGGATCATGTACATGGTCACCGCGTTCGCGTTCTTCATGATCGGTGGCCTGATGGCCCTGATCATGCGTGCTGAGCTGGCCCGACCCGGGCTGCAGTTCCTGTCGCCGGAGCAGTACAACCAGCTCTTCACGATGCACGGCACGATCATGTTGCTGTTCTTCGCGACGCCGATCGTGTTCGCCTTCGCGAACTACATCGTGCCGATCCAGATCGGCGCGCCCGACGTTTCCTTCCCCCGCCTGAACAGCTTCGCCTACTGGCTGTACCTGTTCGGCGGCACGATGGCGACCGCCGGTTTCCTCACCCCGGGTGGCGCCGCCGACTTCGGCTGGTTCGCGTACGCGCCGCTGAGCAGCGTCGAGCACTCGCCCGGCGTCGGCGCCAACATGTGGATCATGGGTCTGGCCATCTCCGGTCTGGGCACCATCCTCGGCGCGGTGAACATGATCACCACGGTGCTCACCCTGCGTGCGCCCGGCATGACCATGTTCCGGATGCCGATCTTCACGTGGAACATCCTGGTCACCAGCCTCCTGGTGATCCTGGTCTTCCCGCTGCTGGCCGCCGCGCTCTTCGCGCTCGCCGCGGACCGCATCCTCGGCGCCCACGTGTACGACCCCGCAACCGGTGGGCCGATGCTCTGGCAGCACCTGTTCTGGTTCTTCGGGCACCCCGAGGTCTACATCGTCGCGCTGCCGTTCTTCGGCATCATCAGCGAGGTCATCCCGGTCTTCTCCCGCAAGCCGATCTTCGGTTACAAGGGTCTGGTCGCCGCGACCGTCGCGATCGCCGCGCTCTCCATGAGCGTCTGGGCGCACCACATGTTCGCCACCGGCCAGGTGCTGCTGCCGTTCTTCAGCTTCCTGAGCTACCTGATCGCCGTGCCGACCGGTATGAAGTTCTTCAACTGGATCGGCACCATGTGGCGGGGTCAGGTCAGCTTCGAGACGCCCATGCTCTGGGCGATCGGCTTCCTGGTCACGTTCCTCTTCGGTGGTCTCACCGGCGTGCTGCTGGCCAGCCCGCCGATCGACTTCCACGTGTCGGACTCGTACTTCGTGGTGGCGCACTTCCACTACGTACTCTTCGGCACCATCGTGTTCGCGGTCTTCGCCGGCATCTACTTCTGGTTCCCGAAGATGTTCGGCCGGATGCTCGACGAGCGCCTGGGCAAGGTGCACTTCTGGCTCACCATGATCGGTTTCCACACCACGTTCCTGGTGCAGCACTGGCTCGGCAACGAGGGCATGCCCCGTCGGTACGCCGACTACCTGCCCAGTGACGGCTTCACCACGCTGAACACGATCTCCACGATCGGCGCCTTCGTCACCGGTATCTCCACGCTGCCGTTCATCTACAACTGCTGGAAGTCGTACAAGACCGGCCCGGTGGTCGAGGTCAACGACCCCTGGGGCCACGGCAACTCGCTGGAGTGGGCGACCAGCAGCCCGCCGCCGCTGCGCAACTTCGACCGGATGCCCCGCATCCGCTCCGAGCGGCCGGCGTTCGACGCGAAGTTCCCGGAGCTGGCCGCCGGTCAGACCCTGGCCGGCCCGCCGGAGGGCGGCTCGAAGCCGCTCACGAGCGAGTCGGACGGCGGCGCCAGCTACCGCGAAGACACCGCGAGCGACATCGACCGGCACTGACGCTCAAGCCCAGCAGTACGACGGGCGCCGCCCCCGGACCACCGGGAGCGGCGCCCGTCGCCATGTGCGCCCCCCGGCGCCCCGCGCCCGCGTCCAGATCCGAACAACTTCCCGGACAACTGCTTACCCGGCCGGGCCCTACAAGCCCCGTTGGTCACCAGCGGGTCGACCCGTCGGCCACAGCGCCAACGCAACGGCGTTGGGGCTGGGTGCCTGAAGCGCCTGATGCCTGTGAGTCATCAAGATGACTCACAGGCATCACGCTCTGCACCACGCATGCGCGCCGGGTGCCCGGCGGACGCCGGACTGGTCGACGCCGCGCGGCACGCCCGGGACTGACCGGCCGAGGTCGCTGCGCCTCCGACCTTCACCGCGTCGGCGGGAGAGCGGTCGGGGCGGCAGTCGTCAGCGGGCGGCGGGGGTGAGGTCGGCTTCGACCGGCGGCGGGGTGGCCGCGTCGGCGGTGCGGCGGCGGCGGAGCTCGATCGTGAGTACCACCAGGGTGACCAGTGCGCCGAGGGCGCCGGTGACCGCGAAGCCCCAGGGCGGCGAGGTGGCGTCGATCACCGCGCCGGCGAGTGGCGCGCCGATCGCGATGCCGACGGTGACCGCGGAGCCGTGCAGGCCCATCGCCTCACCGCGTACCTCGGCTGGAACCAGGCGGCTGACCGCGTCGGAGCCGGCCGCGATGGTCGGCGCGCAGAGCGCGCCGGCCGGAATCAGTGCCAGGCAGAGCAGCCACCAGTGCGCTCCGCCCAGCCCGACCGGGATGGTGCACAGGGCGAGGGCGGCGGTCAGGATCAGCGGGGAGAACGAGCGGTGGACGGCTCCGTAGGCGAAGCCACCGATCAGCGAGGCGACCGCCCAGATGGCCAGCACCGCGCCGGTCCAGCCGACCTCGCCGCTGGCCCGCAGGACGGCGACCACCGCCACGTCGGTGCCACCGAGCACCAGGGTCGCGGCGCCGCTGAGCGCCAGCACGGCGAGCAGTCGAGGTGTCAGCCACTCCCGGCGAGGCGTCCGGCGCTGCGGAGCGGTGGCCTCGGCGGCGTCGCGCATCGGTGGGTTGACCAGCCACAGGGCGATCCCGGCGGCGACGATGCCGCCGCCGACCAGGTACATGGTGGTCTGTGCGGAGATCGCGGTGCACAGGGCCACCGCCAGCGCCGGGCCGATCATGAAGGACAGTTCCACCGACATCGAGTCCAGTGCGTACGCGGGGCGTCGTCGGTCCTCCGGAACCAGCGCCGCGATCGACTGACGGACCACCGAGAAGATGGGCAGGGCCAGGGAGCCGGCCACGAAGGCGGCCGGCAGCAGCAGGGGGTACGGCAGTCCGGGCGCGGTGGACCAGAAGATCGCCTCCGTGATGCCGGTGAGCACGAGGACCGGGCGCAGTCCACGCCGGTCCACCAGTCGGCCGAGAAGCGGTCCGCCGATCGCCGCACCCACGGTGACGGCCGCGCCCACCAGGCCAGCGGCCCCGTAGCCCCGATCGAGGTCGAGCACCACGTGGAAGGTCAGCGTCACCCCGGTCGCGGTGAGCGGTATGCGGGCAAGGACGGCGACCACCAGGAGCGACCGCAGGCCGGGCAGGGCGAGCGCCTGCCGGTAAGGCTTCATGTTCACGTGGGTCCGTACCTCCGGCGACATCGTCGACCGGCGGCGCCCCGATGGCCAGCCAATTAGGGTCTTATGCGGCCCTGATCACAGGCTGGCCCTGCAGGGTGACCCCGGCGCCGTCCATGGCGCGCAGTGCCACGTCGGTGGTCGCCGGAGCGACGGCGGCGGTCAGTTCGAGCAACACGGTGGTGGCGAACCCCTCCCGGGCGGCGTCCAACGCGGTCGCCCGGACGCAGTGGTCGGTGGCGATGCCGACCACATCCACCCGATCCACGTCGTGCCGGCGCAGCCAGTCGGCCAGGCACTCGCCGTCGTCGGCGTGCCCCTCGAACCCGGAGTACGCCGCCGCGTGCTCGCCCTTGTGGAAGATCGCCTCGACTCGATCGGTGTTCAGCTCGGGGTGGAACTCCGAGCCGCTGGTGCCGACCACGCAGTGCCTCGGCCAGGACTCCACGAAATCCGGCGGATCGCCGAAGTGTGCACCCGGGTCGACGTGGTAGTCCTTGGTGGCGACCACGTGCGACCAGCGGTCCGGCTCGGCGGCGAGCAGCCGGGAGATGCCGGCGGCCACCCCCGCGCCGCCCTCGACGGCCAGCGAGCCACCCTCGCAGAAGTCGTTCTGCACGTCCACGATGATCAGAGCGTTGGCCATTGGAGTTCCTCTCCTCACGGGCTGTCTGCGGCGGCGGTGCGCGATGAGCTCAGTCGGCGGGTACGACGGAGACCGGGACCGCCGGGTCGCCGGCCGAGAGCTTCAGCCCCTCCCACGGGATGGAGATCAGGCATTCGCGCAGGTGCTCCCGCGACTCGTCGAGGGTGGGCAGCCACACCGGCTCACCGGCGACCACGTACGAGTGCTGGAGCATGCGGTCGTTGGGCTGCCGGTCCGGTACGCCCTGCGGCACGATGATCTCCTCGGTGGCGGTGCCGGTCGGCTTGTGCCGGCGGACCGCAACCTTCCGGCCACCGATGGTCGCCTTGTGCTCGGAGCGCTTCACCACCGGGCGTCCCTCGACCTCGACGAGCTTGTAGACCAGCCCGGCGGTCGGCGCCCCGGAGCCGGTGACCACGGCCGTGCCGGCGCCGTACATGTCCACTGGTTCGGCGGCGAGCGCGGCGATCGAGTACTCGTCGAGGTCACCGGAAACGATGATCTTAGTTTCGGTGGCGCCCAGCGAGTCGAGCAGCTCCCGGGACTGCTGGGCGATGACCGCCAGGTCGCCCGAGTCGATCCGTACCGCCCGCAGTTCCGGCCCGGCCACCGCTATCGCGTTGCGGATGCCCTGGCTGATGTCGTACGTGTCGACCAGCAGCGTCGTGTCCTTGCCCAGCGTGGCGACCTGCGAGGCGAACGCCGCCCGCTCGTCGTCGTGCAAGAGGGTGAACGCGTGCGCCGCCGTGCCCGCCGTCGGGATGCCGTAGCGCGCACCGGCGGCGAGGTTGGAGGTGAACCGGAACCCGGCCAGGTACGAGGCCCGCGCCGCGGCCACCGCCGCCTCCTCGTGGGCCCGACGCGACCCCATCTCGATAAGCGCTCGACCCCGCGCCGCGGTCACCATCCGCGCCGCCGCCGCGGCCACCGCGCTGTCGTGGTTGAGCACGGAGAGTGCCAGCGTCTCCAGCACCACGCACTCGGCGAAACCGCCGGAGACGGTGAGGATCGGCGAACCGGGAAAGAACAGCTCACCCTCGGCGTACCCGTCGATGTCGCCGGTGAAGCGGTAGTCGGTGAGCCAGGCCGCGGCCGCGTCGTCGACCACGCCGGTCCGTCGCAGGAAGTCGACCTCGGTGGGGTCGAACCTGAAGTCGCGGATCAGTTCGATCAGGCGGGCCGTGCCGGCGACCACGCCGTAGCGGCGGCCGCTGGGCAGCCGGCGGCTGAACACCTCGAAGACGCACCGGCGGTCGGCGGTGCCGTCCTTCAGTGCCGCGCTGACCATGGTCAGCTCGTAGTGGTCGGTCAGCAGCGCGGGACGGTTGATGCTCACCGCCCCAGCCTAAGGTTCAGTCCGCGTCGCCGTCGTCGTGGCCCGGGATCGACCGTAGCGCGGCCCACAGCTCGGCCCGTCCGGTCACGCCGAGCTTGCTGTAGATCCGCTGGAGGTGGTTTTCGACGGTGCGCGCCGAGAGGTAGAGCCGTTCCGCGATGGCCCTGCTGGACGCGCCGTGCGCGGCGAGGCGGGCGACCTGCCACTCCCGCTCGGTCAACACCGGCGCCCCCGCGTGCAGCGCTGGCGTGCGGATCAGGCCACAGCGCCCGAGCAACCCGGCCAGACGTTCCCGGGCGCCGTTGGCCGCCGTCGAGTGCTGCCGGCGCAGCCGCTGCACGGCCTGGGAGGCGGCCTCGGCGGCGTACACGGTCAGCTCCAGCGCGGCGTAGTCGTCGGCGACCGCGAGCAGATCGTCGGCGGAGTCGGTGACCGCCGCGCGGGCGTGCCGGGCCAGTAGCGGCGGCAGCACCCCGTCGACCCGCTCGGAGAGTTCGGCCAGGCGCTGCGCCACCGTGCGTCGACCACCATCGGAGCAGGTGGGCCCGACCGCCATGCCGGCCTGGTCCAGCCGGACGAGATCGTGCAGGACGTGCACCTCGTGGCCGGCGAACCCGTCCGAGCGCAGCCGATCCACCAGGTCGGCGAGGTGCTTGACCGCACCCGGCAGGTCACCCGACGCGGCGAGCGTCGCACCCCGGGCCTGCTCCAGCCACGGGTAGAGCACCGCCATGCCCGGCGCGTGGGTGCGGTCTGCCTCGGCCATCGCCGCGGCTGCCTGGACGGCGTCACCGCGCAGCGCGGCCGACTGGGCTCGCTCGGCCTGGGCCAGACCGGCGTAGACCCGGCTGGTGGCCAGCACCGCGCAGGCACCCAGCGAGGCGCGGGTGGCGGCGTCGCTCTGCCCACGCAAGCGGGCCGCGTACGCCTGGAGGATGGCCAGGTAGCCGGTGCCGAGCCGGAAGTCGCCGGCATCGGCGAGGTCGGCGAACTCGTCGGCCACTATCGCGTCGATCCCGGCCAGGTCACCGGTCAGCATGAGCCGGGTGCCCCGGGCCAACTCCAGAGCCAGTTGCAGGTACGGCATGTCGGTGCGCCAGTTGGCGACGGCCGAGTGCACCTGGGCGATCGCCGTACCGCTGCGGGTCAGCTGGCCCTGCGCGGCCTGGACGTACGCGATGGTGCAGCGGGCCAACTCGCGGGCGGCGACGCCTGCCGCCGGCCGGTCCAGCACCTGTTGGCTGAGCCGCACCGCGATGGTCGTGTCCATCCGGTGCAGGCGCATGATCGCCTCGAAGGCGTGCACCCGGGACCGGTCCGCCGAGTCGCTGAGCTGCTCGACGCGGCTCGCGATCTCCTCCACCGTGGACTGTTGGCTCAGCCCCCAGTAGCTGACCATTCCGCGGACGGTCAGCCAGCGGCAGTATCGCCGCTCGTCGCCGGGCTCGGGGGTCACCGCGTCGAGGACCTCGATGGCCTCCTCCGGCCGGTCGGCGAACATCAGGATGGTGGCCAGCAGCTCCGCCGCATCGGAACCGCCGCCGGCGTGCAACGCGGCCCGCGCCAGGCGGGTCGCCAGCGGCACGTCGTACCGGGTGAACGCCTGGACCGCCGCGTCCACCAGCAGGGCCGGATCCTGTGCGGTGCCCGAGTCGAGGCGCCACACCGCGACCCGCAGCAGGTCGTCGCGGCGGCGCTTGCCGACCTGTTCGAGCAGCTCCGCGAGGTGTGCCTGAAGCCGGCGGGTGCGACTGACCGGGCAGCGGCGGCGCATCACCTCGCCGTACAGCGGATGGGCCAGCCGGACGTTCGTCCGTCGGTCGTTCTGGACCACGCTGATCAGCCCGCGCTCCTCGGCGGTCTCCACGTCCACCTGGTCGGCGGCCTGCCTGAGCAGGTGCAGGCCGAGTGGTTCGCCGAACGCGACAAGCTCGACGACCGCGCGGACGCCGTCGGTGAGTTTGCCGACCCGGGTGTCGATCAGGTCGGTCAGGTTGGGCGCCAGCTCCAGTCGGCCGGTCCACTTCCAGATCCCGTAGGTCTGTTTCAACTCCGAACTGCCGTTGGCGGCGTGCACCAGCTCCCGCAGCAGCAGCGGGTTTCCGGCCGACAGCCGGCCCAGCCGGTCGGCGGAGTTGGCGTCGACCGGGCCGCCCAGGATCGCCGCCAGCAGGCCGGCGGTCTCCGCGTGCGGCATCGGGGTCAGCTCGACGTGCTCGACCAGGTCGTCGGTCCAGAGTGCGCGGATCGGCAGCGGGATCTGCTCGCCGTCGCGCAGGGTGCCGACCACTGTGGCGTTCTCCGAGCGCGCGACCAGGTGCACGAGTGCGGCCGAGGGCGGATCGAGCAGGTGGGCGTCGTCGATGGCGAGCACGATCCGTCGACCAGCAGCCTGCTGTTGCAGCACGTTGAGCGCCCAGCGCAGGATGCCGGCGGGGGAGAGGCCCTGGGGCTGCTCGGTGGGAAGGACCTGCACCAGCCCGCCGAACGGTAGTGCGGCGGTGGTGGCGCTGGCCGCGATGGACCAGATCGCGAAGCGTTCGGTGGGCAACGTGCTCACGCCTTCGCGCAGCAGCCGACTCTTGCCGATCCCGGCGCTGCCGCTGAAGAAGAGCCCGCGACCAGCCTCGCCGGTCACCGCCGCCAGCAGGCGGTTGAGCTCATCGGTCCGGCCGACGAACTTCCATCGACTCATTCGCGCAGCATATCGACCGGAATCCGTCCGCGCCCGCACCGTCACTCAACGAAGTTGAGTAGCCGCACAATTACCGCTGAGTATCCGAGGTGTTCCACCTGGTTGCCGGCCCGCCCGTAGTCTTCCGACATCCGGGTTTTTCGACCGGATTTCCCACCTGGCCGGGGCGTCCGGCCACCTGCCCCCGGGAGGCCACCTGATGAAGCAGGGCCCTCTCCCCTCGGTCGACTCCTCGGATGACGTGGTCGGCCCGTCCGATCTGCCCAGCTGCGGCCCGCTGCCCTCCCAGGTCGGCGTGACCAACCCTGGCCCGGAGGAGCCGCTCGGCGTGGTCGCGGTCGGTCCGGCCGGCGCCGAGCGACGCGCGGTGCTCGCCACGCTGCTCGGGCTGGACCCGGTCATGCTCACCGTGCCGTCGGGCAGTTGGCTGCTGGTGCGCAACGCCAAGGTGCCCACCCGGGCGGCGTACGTGCCCGGTTACCGCCAGCCCCACTCGTACGGGGCCGACCGGAACGCCGCCGGCCCGGCGTTGGCCCGTCCACCCCGGCGGGTCGAGTTGAGTGTGCCCGAGCCGGTGCTGCGGCACTTCACGCTCATCGACGTACCGGACACCGCGACGCTCGGCGTGTCCGGCCGGCAGGTGCTGCTCGACGCGGTGGGCCGGGCCGGCGCGCTGCTCTTCGTGATCGCCGCCGACCAGGCGTTCACGGCCGCCGAGCTGAACCTGCTCGCCGAGGTCGCCCCGACCTCGGTGGAGGTCGTCTTCGCGGTGACCCCCGGCGCGGCAGGGTGGGCCCCGCCGGTCGACGGCGTGGCGACGACGGAGGACGCGGGGGCGTCCGTCTCGCCGGTCGGGGGTCAGGCGACCGAGATGGACGCGGCCGCGGTGACCGTGGCGGCGCACCGCGCGGCGCTGCTGGCCGCGGTACCGGCGCTCGCCGACGCGCGGTGGTTCCCGGTCGACGCCCACTGCACCGACTCCGCCGCCGACCTGCGACGGGCCTTGGTCGGCTGGTCGTCGAAGGAGGGGTTGCGACGGGCCAGCGTCGAACCGCCGGTACTGCCGGGGCAACACGACCGGGTGGCCGTGGTCGCCGATCCGGGCGACTGGTCGGAGCAACTGGACCGGCAGACCCGCACGTGCGCGCAGCGGATCCGTCAGCATCTCGCACTGGAACTGGCGAACATCCACCTGCGGGCAGTCCAGGAGATCGTGTTCGGGGTCGGCTGCGCGGGCCTACCGGACCTCCTGGATCGGGAGATGGCGGCGCTGTCGCTGTTGGCCACCGCGCAGTGCGACCAGGCGGTGCGCGGCATCGTCACCGACGCCGCGGTCCGGGTGCTCGGCGCGCCGCCCGTCGAAGGAGTACGGCGGCGGATCACCACCGCCGTGCAGTACGGCCTGGACGACCGGCCCGGCCATGAGCTGGACAAGGTGCTCCTGATCACCAGCACAGCCGGGGTGGCCGGGTTGACCGGTCCGGAGGCGATCGATGCCCTCGCCAACTATCCGGCGGTGTGCCGCGACGAGGTGCTCCCGCCGATCGCGGTGGCGCTCTCCGGCGGGTGCTGGCAACAGTGGCGTACGCCCGGCAGCGACGACCACAACGCGGCGCGGGCCTGGTCCCAGCGCGCGGTGCGGGAGGTCGAGCTGGGGTTGTCCCGGGAGATATCCCGACGGTTCGAGGTGATCCGCCTCTCGCTGGGCGCGGTGCTCTCCGATGCAGTCGATCACGGCATCCTGCTCGCCTGACGGTGTGGCCGCCCCCGAGTCCGGGTCCGCGCCGCACCACGGGTCCGAGGGCGCCCGGGGCGGATCAGAGGTGTCCCGGGTGGGCGATCCGCGCCGGGCCGGCGTTCCGGTTCCTCGGTTCCGGGAAACCGGTGGCACGATGGGGGGCATGGCGGCTCCACAGGTTGCACCGGTCGAGACGTCGGACACTGACGAGGTGCCGGCGGCTGACCGGCAATGGGTGACGATCGTGTGGGACGACCCGGTCAATCTGATGACGTACGTGACCTGGGTCTTCCAGAAGCTTTTCGGCTACAGCCGGGAGAGGGCCGAGCAGCTGATGCTGGATGTGCACCACAAGGGCCGGGCCGTGGTCTCCACGGGTGTCCGGGAGCGGATGGAGCACGACGCGTCGCAGCTGCACGCGTATGGGCTGTGGGCGACGGTGGATCGGTCGTGAGCATGTTCCATCGCCAGGCCGGCCGCTACGTCGCCACCTTCGCGGTCGACGAGGTGCGGGTGCTGCGCAAGGTCGCCTCCGAGGTGGTCGGCCTGCTCACCGATGGCTTCGACCACACCGACCCGGTCGTGGGTCGGCTCTTCCCGGCGGTCTACCCGCAGGACGCGCCGGGGACGGCCGAGTTCCGGCGGTACACCGAGGGCGACCTGAAGACCGCGAAGATCGATCAGGCGGGGGCGATCCTGGCCGCGCTGCCCGACGACACCGGTGGTGAGGTACGACTCGACGCCGAGGCGGCCGAGGCGTGGTTGCGGGCGTTGAACGACGCCCGTCTCGCGATGGGTGTCCGCCTGGAGATCAAGGACGGCACGGACCTGGGCGAGGAGTTGGACGACGCGGTCGCCGAGGACCCGGGATCCAGCCGGGTGTTCCAACTCTCGGTCTACGCCTATCTCGGGTATTTGCAGGAGTCGCTGCTCAACGCCTTGATCGACTAGGCGTGACCGGCACCACTTCGGCCCGCGCTCGTCAGGCGTTAGGCTGGTCCTCGTGCTGAGCATCGACCGGTCGATCATCGACGCGATCGTCGCCCACGCGCGCCGGGATCACCCCGACGAGGCGTGCGGCGTCGTCGCCGGTCCCGTCGGCAGCGACACCCCGACCCGGCACATCCCGATGGACAACGCCGCGCGGTCGATGACCTTCTACGAGTTCGACTCGATGGAGCACCTGCGCGTGTGGCGCGAGATGGACGACCGCGACGAGGAACCGGTGGTCATCTACCACTCGCACACCGCCACCGAGGCGTACCCGTCGCGGACGGATGTCTCCTTCGCCGGTGAGCCGGGCGCGCACTACCTGCTCGTCTCGACCCGCGATCCCGACTCCGAGGAGATCCGCTCGTTCCGGATCGTCGACGGCGTGATCGCCGAGGAGCCGGTCCGGGTCGTGGAGGCCGGGGTCGACCCGCATGCCGTCCAGTCCTACATGTTCGGGCAGAGCCCGGCGACGGTCGACTACGAGTGTTCCGGCCGCTGATCCGTCAGCGTTCGCACTCGTCCCGTCCCGTCACCGTAGGCACACCCGATCGAGGAGTTCGACATCATGGCCATTGAGGTTCGCATCCCCACCATCCTGCGCAGCTACACCGGCGGCGCCAAGGTCGTCGACGGCACCGGCGACACCATCGCCGACCTGCTCACCGACCTGGATTCCCGGCACAGCGGCCTGCGTGGCCGGCTGATCACCGAGGCTGGCACGCTGCACCGCTTCGTCAACGTCTACGTGAACGACGAGGACGTCCGTTTCCTCGGCGCGCTGGACGCCAAGCTCTCCGACGGTGACAGCGTCACCATCCTGCCCGCGGTGGCCGGCGGCGCGTTCGGCTTCGCCGCGGCCGCGGCGATCAGCTCGCACAGCGCCGCGGCCGCGGCGATCAGCTCGCACAGCGCCGCGGCGGCGGCGATCAGCTCGCACAGCGCCGCGGCGGCGGTCCGCGGCGCCGTCGCGGCTGGCTGAGGTCGGCCGCCATGGCGCGGTACGACAGCCTGCTCGACGCGTGCGGGGGTACGCCGTTGGTCGGCCTGCCCCGGCTCTCCCCGACGGTGTCCGACGGGGCGCCACCGGTGCGGCTCTGGGCCAAGCTGGAGGACCGGAACCCCACCGGCAGCATCAAGGACCGCGCGGCGCTGTTCATGGTCCGGGCGGCGGAGGAGGCCGGGCGGCTCCGGCCGGGTGACACCATCCTCGAACCGACGAGTGGCAACACCGGTATCTCGTTGGCGATGGTGGCCAAGTTGCGTGGCTACCGGTTGGTCTGCGTGATGCCGGAGAACGTCTCCACCGAGCGGGTCCAGTTGCTCCGGATGTACGGGGCCGAGATCATCTTCTCGCCGGCGGCGGGTGGTTCCAACCAGGCGGTCGCCACCGCCAAGCTGATCGCCGCCGAACACCCGGACTGGGTGATGCTCTACCAGTACGGCAACGAGGCCAACGCGCGGGCGCACTACGAGACGACCGGGCCGGAGCTGCTGCACGACCTGCCCAGCATCACGCACTTCGTGGCCGGGCTCGGCACCACGGGCACGCTGATGGGCACCGGCCGCTACCTGCGGGAGAAGGTCGACGGCATCCAGGTCGTGGCGGCCGAGCCGCGCTACGGCGAGCTGGTCTACGGCCTGCGCAACATCGACGAGGGGTACGTGCCGGAGCTCTACGACGCCTCGGTGCTCTCCCGGCGCTTCTCGGTCGGCACCCGGGACGCGGTGCTGCGTACCCGCCAACTCGTGGAGGTGGAGGGCATCTTCGCCGGCTTCTCCACGGGTGCCATCCTGCATGCCGCGCTCGCGGTGGCGCACGAGGCGGTTCGCGACGGTCGACGTGCCGACGTGGCCTTCGTGGTCTGCGACGGTGGGTGGAAATACCTGTCCACCGGCGCGTACGGCGGCACGCTCGCCGATGCCGAGGACGCCCTGGAGGGGCAGCTCTGGGCCTGACCGGACCGGTCTTCCCGGTACGGGCCGTCGACGTGGGTCGACGGCCCGTACGCGGTCCGGCGCACCGTGAGCAGGTGTCACGTTCGTGACAACTTCCGCCGGATGATTCTTACCGCCGGGTACCCCAGCGTAGGCTGCGCAGCGTGACGTACGCGTCGGTAGAGATCATGGCTGAGGCGATTGCCCACACGGATGCTACTGACAGTGACAGCGAGACAACTTGATGCGACTGACTGTCCTTGGCAGCGCCGGTAGCTTTCCCGGTCCCGAGTCGCCCTGCTCGGCCTATCTCGTCGAAGCCGACGGCTTCCGTCTCCTTGTCGACTTCGGTTCCGGGTCGATGTCCAGCCTCCAGCGGTACGCGGGGCTGCACGCCCCGGACGCGATCCTGCTGACCCACCTGCACTGCGACCACATGTTCGACGCTGTCCTGTACGTCGTCGTGCGCCGGTACGCACCGGACGGCCCCTATCCACCGCTGCCGGTGTACGCCCCCTCCGGCGCACCGGACCGGCTCAGCGCCGCGTACGGCGACGACGGTTCGGTGGAGGACGTCTACCAGTTCTACGCCCTGCAGCCGGGCACGTTCCCGATCGGCCCGTTCACCGTCACCGTGGACCGGGTCAACCACCCCGTCGAGACGTACGGCGTGCGGCTGGAGCACGACGGCCGGTCACTGTGCTACTCGTCGGACACCGCGCCCTGCGCGGCCCTGCTGCGGCTGGCCCAGGACGTCGACGTCTTCCTCTGCGAGGCCAGCTACCTCGATGGCATGGACAATCCGCCGGATCTGCACCTGACCGGCCGGGAGGCCGGCGAGGCGGCGACCAAGGCCGCGGTGGGCCGGCTCCTGCTGACCCACCTGGTGCCCGCCTGGGGAAGTGAGGCACACACCCTGGACTCGGCCGCCGGCGCGTACGCCGGTCCGATCGACGTGGTCCGACCCGGCGCCAGCTACGACGTCTGACCCGGTGGGGCTGACCGGGGGCACCCCGGCTGAGGTGGATCAGCGCACCGCATAGGGTGCAGGGATGGCGCGACCTGACGGGCGAGGGCCCAATCAACTCCGACCGGTGACCCTGACCCGAGGCTGGAGCACCCATCCGGAGGGCTCGGTGCTCGTCGAGTTCGGCGGCACCCGGGTGCTCTGCACGGCGAGCGTCACCGAGGGGGTGCCCCGCTGGCGCAAGGGCTCCGGGCTCGGCTGGGTGACCGCCGAGTACGCGATGCTGCCCCGGGCCACCAACACCCGCTCCGACCGGGAGAGCGTCAAGGGCCGGGTCGGCGGTCGTACCCACGAGATTTCCCGGCTGGTCGGCCGGAGCCTGCGGGCCAGCATCGACCTGAAGGCGCTCGGCGAGAACTCGATCGTGCTCGACTGCGACGTGCTCCAGGCCGACGGTGGCACCCGGACGGCCGCGATCACCGGCGCGTACGTCGCGTTGCACGACGCGGTGACCTGGCTCGCCGCCCGCAAGGCGTTGGCCGGTAAGCCGGAGAAGGTGATGCACCGCTCGGTGGCCGCGGTCAGCGTGGGGATCATCGCCGGCGAGGCACGACTGGACCTCTGCTACGAGGAGGACGTCGCCGCCGAGGTGGACATGAACGTGGTGTGCACCGGCACGGGTGACTTCGTCGAGGTGCAGGGCACCGGCGAGGCGGGCGTGTTCGCCCGTGACCAGCTCGACGCCCTGCTCGACCTGGCCGTCGCGGGTTGCGCGGATCTGGCCGAAGCCCAGCGGAAGGCACTCGCGTGAGCGCGAGGAGTGAGCTTGCGAGCCCCGCAGTCGCGAACAGAGGTGTTTCAGCGTGAACAAGGTCCTGCTCGCCACCCGTAACCGTAAGAAGCTTGTGGAACTCCAGCGCATCCTGGACGGTGCGCTCGGCGCGCAGCGGATCGCCCTGCTCGGGCTGGACGACGTCGAGCAGTACGAGGAGCTGCCGGAGACCGGCCTGACCTTCGGCGAGAACGCGCTGATCAAGGCGCGGGAGGGGTTCCGGCAGAGCGGGCTGCCGACCATCGCCGACGATTCCGGGCTCGCGGTGGACGCGCTCAACGGGATGCCGGGGGTCTTCAGCGCCCGCTGGTCCGGCCGCCACGGCGACGACCGCGCCAACCTTCAGCTGGTGCTGGACCAGATCGCCGACGTGCCCGACGAGCAGCGGGCCGCCTCGTTCGTCTGCACGGTGGCGTTGGTGCTGCCCGGCGGCAAGGAGCACCTCGTCGACGGTCGGCAGTCCGGTCGGGTGCTGCGGGCTCCGCGCGGTGACGGCGGATTCGGCTACGACCCGATCTTCCTGGGCGACGGACAGGACCGGACCAACGCCGAGCTGACCCCGGCGGAGAAGGACGCGATCAGCCACCGCGGCAAGGCACTGCGCGAGCTGGCGAAGCTGATCGCCAAGGTGCTGCCGCCCGCCGCCTGAGCAGCACCGGGACGCGCCGGCGCGGTCGGTGACCTCCGACGGCTGTCACCAGCTCTTCGTCACGAGGTCGCCGCCCAGCTCGTCGATCCCGACGCGGTCCTCCGTCGCGAGCACGGTGAGCAGTCGTTCGGCTTCGGCCACGGTGGCGATCCGGCCGGTCGAGGTGGCCCGCGCGGTGTCCAGCTCCTCCAACCACAGCCCGTCGCGCTCCCAGGTGGCCTGCACGCAGCCGCCGGAACGGCCGGAGGCGGTCAGGAAGTCCCTGCTCAGCGGTCGCATCGCACGGAGCAGGAGGCGGGCCTCGGCCGCGTCCAGGGGCACCTCCTTCTGGACGTCGTCGCGGTACTGGTAGGTCGCCTCGAGGAAATCTGGCGGGGCCGGCGTGGCGACCGCCCGCACCGACCCATCGGTAAACCGGCCGATCAGCTCCAGGCCGTCGAACCGGCCGACGGTCAGCTCCCGCCCAGCCTGGTCCGGGGATGTCCCCACCAGGGCGTCCCCCTCCCGCCGGACGATGACGGCGGCGCCCTCGCGGGCCAGCCGGACCCGCACGCCGGACGGCAACCACGGCAGGTGCAGACCGGCGAGCCGGGCGGCCGACGAGGGCCCGTCGGTCGGGGCGTACACCCCCGTCCACTGGTCCAGCAGCTCCACGTCGATGTCGACGTCGTCGTCGACAGTGGCGGGCAGCGCGGCCAACCGACCGACCCGGCGCCGCTGCCAGGTCAACGCGACCCGGATCCGGGTGCCGGTGCTGCCGTCCCAGTGCACGCTCAACCCCTCGGCGCGCAGCGCCGCCACCACCTCCGCACCGAGGTCGGCCGTCGTCGGCTGCCCGAACAGGCCGTACGCGACGTGCACCCCCGAGTCGTCGACGCCGTTCTCGGCGTCCTGCTGGTGGTAGAAGGCGTACCCCCGGGCGGTGCGCCCCCTCGGAATCTCGCCGCCGATCTCGGCGGTGCCGCAGGTCTGGCAGCAGCTGAAGTTTTCCCGAGCCACCACCCCGGCGGCCGAGAGCGTCCGGAAGGCCGCGGTGAGCCGATCGTTGTCGGTGATCTCTGGCCACTGGGCCTGGGCGGCGAGGTGAGCGCTCAACTCTTCGGTGACCATCGGCCAGGCTCGGGCCTGGATCTCCGCAGGGTCTGCCTCGTCGGCAAGATATTCCATCGTCCCGGCGACGATCGCGGCGGCCGGCAACTCGGCCAGCGCCACCTGACGACGGACGACGTCCCGGATCTGCTCGGTGAGCTCAGGCTCCTCGATGTCCACGGCGGCGAACCTAGCAGTACCGGCCGACAGGCCGGGCGAGGGTGGGACCGGACCCTGCCGCCCGCCGCCTGACCCGCGGCGGACGACAGCGACCGACGGAGGTCAGCCCAGCGGGCCGACCTCCCGTTCGATGGCGGCGCGCAACTCCGGCCCGCCGACGACCGCTCGGGCCGCCTCCATCACCGGGGCGAGGAACACGTCCGGGCCGGGCTCGCCGGCCGCCGGGCCGAGCGCGGCGACGGCCGCCCGGCCGGCCGGGGACGGCTCCAGCGGGGCGCGCAGTTGCAGACCGCGTACGCCGGCCAGCAGCTCCACCGCGAGCAGGCTGGTCAGGTTGTCCAGCACGGTGCGCAGCTTCTTGGCCGCCGCCCAGCCCATCGACACGTGGTCCTCCTGCATCCCGCTGGTGGGCAGCGAGTCCACCGAGGCGGGGGCGGCCAGCCGACGGTTCTCGGCGACGATCCCCGCCGCCGTGTACTGGGCGATCATCAGCCCGGAGTTGACCCCGGCGTCGGGGGAGAGGAACGCCGGCAGTTCCCGGGAGCGGGTGACGTCGAGCAGCCGGTCCACCCGCCGCTCGGCGATCGCGCCCACCTCGGCGGCGGCGATGGCGAGGAAGTCCGCGGCGAAGCCGAGCGGCGCGCCGTGGAAGTTGCCTGTCGACTCGACCCGCCCGTCCGGCAGCACCACCGGGTTGTCCACCACGGACACCAACTCCCGGCCCGCGACCGTACGGACGAAGTCCAGGGTGTCGCGGGCCGCGCCGGCGACCTGCGGGGCGCAACGCATCGAGTACGCGTCCTGCACGGCATGGGCCAGGTCGTCGCGGTGCGAGTCCATCACCCGGGAGTCCTGCAACAGCCGGTGGATGTTCGCCGCCGACGCCGCCTGACCGGGGTGCGGCCGGATCGCGTGCAGCTCCGGCAGGAACGGCCGCTCCGAGCCGAGCATCGCCTCGATGGCCAGCGCGGCCGTCACGTCGGCCATGGCGAACAGGTGCGCCGCGTCGTGGATGGCCAGCAACAGCATGCCGAGCATGCCGTCGGTGCCGTTGATCAGCGCCAGCCCCTCCTTGGCGGCCAGCTCGATCGGCGTGAGCCCGGCGGCGCTCAGCGCGTCGGCCGCGTCCTGCCGCTCGCCGGCCGGGCCGAGGACCCAGCCCTCACCGAGCAGCACCAGCGCGCAGTGCGCCAGCGGCGCCAGGTCGCCGGAGGCGCCCAGCGAGCCGTGCTCCGGCACCCAGGGGGTGATGTCGTGGTTGAGCAGGTCGACCAGTGCCTCGGCGACCAGCGGCCGGACCCCGGAGCGGCCCAGCGCGAGGGACCGGACCCGCAGCAGCATCATGGCCCGGACCACCTCGCGCGGCATGGGGGCGCCCACCCCGGCGGCGTGCGAGCGGATCAGCGCGTGTTGCAGTTCGGCCCGCCGCTCCGGAGCGATGAAGGTGTTGGCCAGCGCCCCGAACCCGGTGGAGACCCCGTAGACGGGCCGGCCGGACGACTCGATGCCGTCCACGATGGCCCGACTGGTCGCCATGGCCTCGACGGTGGCCGGGGCGAGGACGACCGTGGCGGTGCCGCGGGCCACCGCGAGCACGTCGTCGGCGGTGATCCCGGTGGGCTGGATGGTCACGTTCGTCATAGCGGAACTCCGTTGCGAATTACCTGGCGGATCAGGGGGACACCGGGCCGGTAGGCCAGGTGCAGGTACGACGGCGCGTCCAGGACCACGAGGTCGGCCCGCGCGCCGGGGGTGAGGACACCGATGTCGTCGCGGCGCAGCGCCCGGGCACCACCGGCGGTGGCGGCCCAGACCGCCTCCGCCGGGGTCATCCGCATCTCGCGGACCGCGAGGGCCACGCAGAACGCCATCGACGAGGTGTACGACGAGCCGGGGTTGCAGTCCGTCGCCAGCGCCACTGTCACACCGGCGTCGAGCAGCCGGCGGGCGTCCGGGTAGGGCGAGCGGGTGGAGAACTCCGCGCCGGGAAGCAGGGTCGCGACGGTGGTGCTGTGCGGGCCCTCGTGGCACATGCAGTCGACCAGGGAGGACGCGAGTGCGTCGACGTCGGCGTCGGACAGGTAGGTGCAGTGGTCCACGCTGGCCGCGCCCAGCTCCACGCCGAGCTGCACGCCCGCTCCGGGGCCGAGCTGGTTGGCGTGCACCCGCACACCGAGCCCGACGGCCTGCCCGCAGGCCAGGATGGCCCGGGCGTGGTCCACGTCGAAGGCACCCCGCTCGCAGAACACGTCGATCCACTTGGCGTGCGGCGCGGCGGCGGTCAGCATCGGCCCGCAGACCAGCCCCACGTAGTCGTCCGGGCGGTCGGCGTACTCGGCGGGGACCACGTGCGCGCCGAGATAGGTGGTGTCCTCGGTGAACTCGGCGGCGATCCGCAGTGAGCGGGCCTCGTCGGCGACGGTCAGCCCGTACCCACTCTTGATCTCCATGGTCGTGGTGCCCTGGCGCAGCGCCTCCCCCCGCAGCCGGCGCACGGTGGCTCGCAACTCGTCATCGGTCGCGGCCCGGGTCGCGCGGACCGTGGTGCGGATGCCGCCGCCGGTGTAGGGCTGACCGGCCATCCGGGCGGCGAACTCGTCCGCCCGGTCCCCGGCGAAGACCAGGTGGGCGTGGCTGTCCACGAAGCCGGGCAGGACGGCGGCCCCACCGACGTCGAGTCGCCGGTCGGCGGCCGGCGCGGTCGCGGACGACCCCACCCAGGCCACCCGGCCCTCCTCGATCAGCACGGCCGCGTCGCGGAGGATGCCGAGTGGGCGCGTACCGGGGCCGTTGGTGACCAGCTCCCCGATGGTGTCGACAAGCAGACTGCTCATGTGGGGGTCACCGCCTCGATGGCGGCGGCCAACTCGGCCGGCACGTCCACGCTCAGGTGCTGGCCCTCGGCCACCACCACCCGGCCGTCCACCAGCACCTGCTCGACGTCTCCCGCGGTGGCCGCGAAGAACGCCCCGACCGGTGGCACGCCGGCGGTGCGGGGGCTGTCCAGCCGTACCGTCACCAGGTCGGCGCGGGCGCCGACGGCGATCCGGCCGGCGTCGGCCCAGCCCAGGGCGGCGTGCCCGGTGACGCTGGCCGCCGTCAGCAGGTCGACAGGCGTGAAGTGGCCCCGGCGGCGGGTGCGCAGCCGCTCGTCCAGCTCCACCGCGCGGGCCTCCTCGAACAGGTCGATGACGGCGTGGCTGTCGCTGCCCAGGCTCAACCGGATTCCCGCGTCGGCCATCCGCCGGGCCGGGCCGATCCCGTCGGCGAGGTCCCGTTCGGTGGTCGGGCAGAGGCACACCCCGGTCCGGCTGTCGCCGAGCAGGGTCAGGTCGGCGCTGGTCGGGTGGGTGGCGTGCACGGCGGTGGTGTCCGGCCCGAGAACACCGTGCGCGGCGAGCAACGCGGTGGGCGTACGCCCGTGCACCGCCCGGCACTCGTCGTTCTCGGCGGGCTGCTCGGAGAGGTGCACGTGCAGCGGCGCCCGCCGATCCCGGGCCCAGTCGGCGACCGTGCGGAGCTGGTCCGCCGGAACCGCCCGCACCGAGTGCACGGCCGCGCCGACCCGCACGTGCGAGTCCGCCGGCTGGAACGCCGCCGCCCGCTCCGCCCAGCGGGTCGCGTCGCCGTCACCGAAGCGGCGCTGCGGCCCGGCGAGGGCCTGACCGTCCACGCTGGAGGTCAGGTAGCAGGCGTCCAGCAGGGTGAGCCGGATCCCGGCGTGCGCGGCGGCCTCCACCAGCGCGGCACCCATCGCGTTCGGGTCGTCGTAGGCGCCGCCGTCGGGCCGGTGGTGCAGGTAGTGGAACTCGCCCACGCCGGTGATCCCGGCGAGCGCCATCTCGGCGTAGACGGCACGCGCCAGGGCCAGGTAGGTGTCCGGGTCCAGCCGGTCCGCGACGGCGTACATCCGGTCCCGCCAGGTCCAGAAGTCGCCCCGGCCGCCGTGGGTACGTCCGCGTAGCGCCCGGTGGAAGGCGTGCGAGTGCACGTTGGCCAGGCCGGGCAGGGTCAGACCGGGCAGCGGCACCGCGTCGGCGTACACGTCGACCCCGGCCGTCGGCCTGCTGCCGGGGGTCAGCGGCGTCACCGCCGTGATCCGGCCGTCCTCGACCTCGATCAGCACGTCGGGTGTGGGTTCGGCGTGCTCGGGCAGCCAGGCGTACTCGGCGAGCCAGCGGCTCGGTGTCATCGGCATGTCAGCTCCTCCAGCACCCGGGCCAGCGCGCGGACCCCGGCGGCGCAGTCGTCGTCGGTCGCCGCCTCGGCGGGGGAGTGCGACACCCCGGTCGGGTTGCGGACGAACAACATCGCGGTGGGCAGGTGCGCGGCGAGCACCCCGGCGTCGTGGCCCGCACCGGTGGGCAGCACCGGCGCGTCCAGCAGCGTGGCCAGCCGTCCGGCCAGACCGCCGTCGAACGCGACGAGCGGCGTCGCCGACTCCTCGGTGACCGTCACCACCGTACCGTCGCGGCGGGCGCGCTCGGTGAGCTTGCCCCACACCGCCTCGACCAGCCCGGACAGCGTCTGCGGGTCGGCGGCGCGGGCATCCAGCCACCCGGTCACCTTCGACGGGATCGCGTTCGTGGCGTTCGGCTCGACGGCGACCCGGCCCACGGTGGCGTGCGCGTCGCGCAGCCGGGCCTCCTTGTTGGCCGCCAGCACCGTGAACGCGTAGGTGAGCATCGGGTCGCGCCGGTCGGCCATCCGGGTCGTACCCGCGTGGTTGCCCTCGCCGACGACGTCGAAGCGCCACCGGCCGTGCGGCCAGATCGCGCTCGCCACCGCGACGGGCGCGTCCGTGTCGACGAGCGCGCGGCCCTGCTCGACGTGCAACTCCACGTAGGCGCCGAACCGGCCCAGCAACTCCGGGCGGGCGCCCGCCGGCCGGTCACCCAGCGCCTCGGCGAAGCTCACCCCGGCCGCGTCGCGCAGGCCGGCCGCGCGGTCGGCGGACAGCGCACCGGTGAGCAGCCGAGACCCCAGGCACGGTACGCCGAAGCGCGCACCCTCCTCCTCCACGAACGCGGCCAGCACCAGCGGCCGATCCGGGGTGACGCCGGCGGCGCGAAGCTCGTCCACGGCGAGGAACGCGCTGACGATGCCGAGCGGCCCGTCGTACGCCCCGCCGTGCGGCACCGAATCGAAGTGGCTGCCGGTGAGCACCGCGTCGGACGCCTGCGGGTCACCCCAGTGGGCGAAGAGGTTGCCGTTGCCGTCCTCGGTGACGGGCATTCCGCGCTGCTCGGCCTGGGCTCGGAACCAGGCGCGCAGCTCCCGCTCCGGCTCGGTCAACGCGTACCGCAGATAGCCGCCGCTGTCGGCGTCCCGCCCGACCGGCGCGATCTCGTCCCACAGCGCCCGGAACCGGCCGGACAGGTCCGCGCTCACGCTCTACTCCCGTTGTTCGCGACTGCGGGGCTCCGCTGCGCTGCACTCCTCGCGCTCACGCGGGTCCCTCGGCCATGGGCGTGCGGAGGCCGGTGCGGTCCGCGACGTCGCGGGCGATGTCGTAGCCGGCGTCGACGTGCCGGATCACGCCCATCGCCGGGTCGTTGGTGAGCACCCGCTCGATCTTCTGCCCGGCGAGGGCGGTGCCGTCGGCGACGCACACCTGCCCGGCGTGGATCGACCGGCCGATGCCCACCCCGCCGCCGTGGTGGAGGGACACCCAGGAGGCCCCGCTGGCCGTGTTGACCAGGGCGTTGAGCAGCGGCCAGTCGGCGATGGCGTCGGAGCCGTCGGCCATCGCCTCGGTCTCCCGGTACGGGCTGGCCACACTGCCGGCGTCCAGGTGGTCCCGCCCGATGACGACCGGGGCGGAGAGTTCGCCCGAGGCGACCATCTCGTTGAACCGCACGCCCGCCCGGTCCCGCTCGCCGTAGCCGAGCCAGCAGATCCGGGCCGGCAGGCCCTGGAAGGCGACCCGCTCGCCGGCCAGCCTGATCCACCTGGCCAGCGGCTCGTTCTCCGGGAACAACTCCAGGATCGCCCGGTCGGTGGCCGCGATGTCGGCCGGATCGCCGGAGAGCGCCGCCCACCGGAACGGCCCCCTGCCCTCGGAGAACAGCGGCCGGATGTACGCGGGCACGAAACCGGGGAAGTCGAAGGCGCGCTGGTATCCGGCGAGCTGTGCCTCGCCGCGGATCGAGTTGCCGTAGTCGAAGACCTCGGCGCCGGCGTCCAGGAAGCCGACCATGGCCTCGACGTGCGTCGCCATCGACGCGCGGGCCCGGTCGGTGAACTCGGCCGGCTTCGCCTGCGCGTAGTCCCGGGCGTCGGCCAGCTCCACCCCCACCGGCAGGTACGACAGCGGGTCGTGGGCGCTGGTCTGGTCGGTCACGACGTCGACCCCGACACCGCGCCTGAGCAACTCGGGGAAGACCTCGGCGGCGTTGCCGACCACGCCCACGGAGAGCGCGCGCCGGTCCCGCTTCGCGGCGAGCACCCGTCGTACCGCGTCGTCCAGCGAGTCGGCGACCTCGTCCAGGTAGCGGTCGTGCACCCGCCGGTCGAGCCGGGTGCGGTCCACGTCGACGATCAGGCAGACGCCGCCGTTCATGGTGACCGCGAGTGGCTGCGCGCCGCCCATCCCACCGCAGCCGGCGGTCAGCGTCAGCGTGCCGGCGAGGTCGCCCCCGAACCTCTTCGCGGCCACCGCCGCGAACGTCTCGTAGGTGCCCTGGAGGATGCCCTGGGTGCCGATGTAGATCCACGAACCGGCGGTCATCTGCCCGTACATGGTCAGGCCGAGCTGCTCCAACCGGCGAAACTCCGGCCAGGTCGCCCAGTCGCCGACCAGGTTGGAGTTGGCCAACAGCACCCGGGGCGCCCACTCGTGGGTACGCAGCACGCCCACCGGTCGGCCGGATTGCACGAGCATCGTCTCGTCCTCGCGCAGGTCGGTAAGCGTGCGGACCAACGCGTGGTACGACGGCCAGTCCCGGGCCGCCTTGCCGGTGCCGCCGTAGACGACCAGGTCGTCGGGGCGCTCGGCGACCTCCGGGTCGAGGTTGTTCATCAACATCCGCAGGGCGGCCTCCTGCTGCCACCCGCGGGCGGTGAGCTGGTTGCCCCGTGCGGCACGGACGGGCTGGGTCATCTCGGGTCTCCTCCGGTCATCCGCGGAACAACTGACGGCGGGCCGCGGAGGCCTCGAACGCCTCCAGTCGGCGTTGGGTGTCGGCCGGTGCGGCGTCGCAGATCGCCTGTAACAACACCATGGCCAGGGTCATCGGGGCGGTGTGCAGGTCAAAGACGAGCTGCGCGCCGACCGCCGCGGGCAGCACCACGTCGGAGTGCTCGGTGGCGGGGCTGACCGGTGAGTCGGTGATCGCCACCACGGTGAGCCCGGCGTCGCGGGCGTCGCGGAGCGCGTCCAGGGTCTCCCTGGGGTAGCGGGGCAGGACGAAGGCGAGCAGCGCCGACGCCCCGGCCGCGGCCGCCTGCTCCAGGCGGTCGGTGAGCAGGCTGCCGCCGTCGTCGAGCACCCGAACGTCCGGGTGCACCTTCGCCGCGAAGTAGGCGAAGTACGCGGCCAGCGGCGCGGCGGCGCGCAGGCCGAGCACCGGCAGTGGGCGGCTCCGGGCGAGCAACCGCCCGGTCTCGGCGATCCGGTCCCGGTCGGCGAGCTGAACGGCCAGCCGGTCCAGGTTCTCCATCTCCGCGCGTACCGCCTGCTGAAGCTCGTTGCCGGCGTCGTCCGGTTCGGTGCCCTCGGTGGGGCCCGCCTTCCGCAGCCGACGGCGGAGGGCGGGGTAGCCGTCGTATCCGAGCGCCATCGCAAACCGGGTCACCGACGGCTGGCTGACCCCGGCCATCTCGGCGACTTCCGCCGCGGACAGGTAGGCCGCCGCTCCGGCGTGCTGCACCAGGCAGTGCGCGATGCGGCGCTGGGTGGGCGTGAGTCGTACGCCGTGGAAGAGGTCGAGCAGGTGGTCGGTCGACCCCGCACCGCCGTCATTCATGGCGCGACTTTATGCATGAAAAATTTCAACGGCAAGGTCTGCGCTGTCGAATCGGTAGGTCCGGCCTATGCAATACTGCCGATCCGGCGCGGGGGATCAGCGGAGGTAGTGTCGTGACAAGCGTGGAACAGGGCCAGCACATCGCGACCATCCACGACGACACACCACCCCCGGAATCGCCTTCGGCGGTCGACTCCACCCACCGGCCCACGCCGAGAGGCTGGCTGAGTGGGCTGGCCTGGCAACGGTGGTTGGCGGACAACCTCTTCCCCCGCACGCTCACACCGCCGGCGACCGACCGCAGGACCGTCCTCGGCTACGTCGCGGCCTTCCTGCTCGCGGTGACCTACCAGTTGGTGATCCCGCAGGGCCGAACCCACCTGACGCACATGTGGGCGGAGGACGGTCGGATCTTCTTCGACGGGGCGGTGGCCAAGAGCTTCCCGCTGGTGCTCGTCGAGCCGTACGGCGGCTATCTGCACGTGCTGCCACGACTCTCCACCGAGTTGGCCACCCACCTGCCGATCGGCTGGTGGGCCGCGGTGGTGGCGATCGCCGCGGCGGTGGTGCGTGCCGCGGTCGCGTTGCTGGTCTTCACCGCGGCCTCCGGTCATCTGCCGTCCCGCAGGCTGCGAGCGGTGTTGGCCGCTGCGGTCGTCCTGCTCCCGGCGGGAAACAGCGAGGCCCTGAACAACCTTGCCAACCTGCACTGGTTCGTCATCTTCGGCGCCTTCTGGGCACTCCTCTGGCGGCCGACCACCCGCTGGCAGAACGGGCTCAGTGCCGTTGCGCTCCTGCTCGCCGCGTTGACGAGCCCGTTGGGAATGCTGCTCGTTCCGTTGGCCGCCGCACGACTCGCGCTGCCCCGACGACGTGACCGGGTTCCGGCGTTCGCCTTCATCATCGGCTCGGCGATGCAGATCGTGCCGCTGCTGGGGTCGACCTCGGAGCGGGGCGGTGAACCGTTCGACCTGCTGCAGGGAGTGTCCGCGGCCGCGGCCCGCGGGCCCCTGGTGCTGTTCTTCGGGCCGGAGTGGACTGCGGAGCTCTACCCCCATGCGCTCGCGTTCTATTCGGACTTCTACGCCTGGCCGGCGGCGCTCGCCGCGGTCATCGTTCTGGCCATCGTCGGGTATGGCCTGCGCAACGGGACCTCGGGCCGGCGGATCCTGGTGATCACGAGCCTGCTCCTCTCCGCAGCGTTCATCTCCGCGGAGCTCTACATGAACTGGTCCTTCCTGCTTCGCCTCGACGCGCCGAACGTCGTCATTCCCATGCAGCGCTACAGCGCGGCACCCTGTCTGTTCCTGTTCACCGCCGTGCTCGTGAGCCTGGCACGGGCTCCCCGACCTCAGTTGCGGCACCTGCTGACCGTCGTGCGCGTCGGCGTCGCAGCGATAATTCTCGTCGGCATCGGTTACCAGTGGCAGTCCACGACTGGCCTGGTGCGACTCGACGGCCCCACGTGGCAGCAGAGTCTCGCGGTTGCCGAGCAGCAGTGTGCCGCCGGTGCGACGGAGGTCCGCGTCGACATCAATCCAGCCTGGTTCGTGCCTCTCACCTGCGAGTACCTGACCAAGGCGAGGTAGCGCAGGTCAGCAGGCCTCCGGCGGGCGACAGCACCCACCGGCGGGATGCGCCGGCCGCTTCTTTCCGGTAGAACAGCCGCAAGTGCGCCGCTGCCGTCCGGACAGTGGCCTCAAGCACACGTTTACGGGGCAGCCCCCGGTCGGTGGTGATCTGTACTATCCGCACGGCGGTACGACGGAGGAGCGCGCATGCAGCCGGACAGTCCCTACAGGTTCACCCGTGCACTCGGCGGGTCGCTGGTGGGAAAGGCATGGGCCGCCGTCGACGAGCGGGGGCGACCCAGGACGGTCATCCTGCTGGAAGGGCCGGCGGCGGCGGACCCGCGCTGGCGAGACGCCTTCGCTCACGCCGTCAGGATGTTGATGCAGGCGCCTGGCAACCAGCACTACGCCGAGGCCGACCTGTCCGCGACGAACCCATGGGTGGCGTACGAGGGCGAGCAGCCTGATGTTCCGGGGCAGCTCTTCCGGCTCCTGCAGCTCGACTACCGGTCCGAAGACCCCGCTGCGCCGGTGAGTGGTCCAGCCGCTCCGGTCAGCGGCATCCCCGTGTCGGCGGGCCCGAGTGGAGACCTGGCGGGTGACGACGTCACCGGCGCGCCGGCGGAGCCGACGCAGCAGGTTGCCCTGTATTCGCAAGCGCCGTGGTCCGCACAGTCGTCCCAACCGATCTCGGCGGCGCCCTCGTCCGCCGCGCCGGCCCCTTTCGACCAACAGTTCGCAGCGCCCGGCCGGCGGATCGCACCGGTCCAGGTCGTCCGGAGAGGCGTGAACTGGATCTGGGTCGTCGTCGGCGGGTTGGCGCTCACCCTCGTCGCCGGTGTCGCGGGGTACGCCCTCGGTGGACGCGGCGACTCGGACGAGCCGCCGCCCGTAACCGCCTCCCTCTCGCCCTATCAGGCGACCCAGCTCTCCATCAACAAGTCGAAGTTCACCGGCGAGCTGGCGCAGATGGGCGAACTCTGGTTGGCCGACGTCAGCGGCTGCGTGGTCTACGGTCGCGGCGGCCCCGCACTGGCAGAGAACGAGGAGGCCCACGTCTTCTGCCCCGACGGCGCACTGCAGGTGCACTTCTCGCTGTTCCGGGAAGGAGCCCTGAAGATCGCGGGGCGCGCGCAGCGTGAAGAACTCGGCCGCACTGCCAACGCGTTCGCCCCTGGAGTCAGGGAGCCGACCCGCACGACGGGCGGCGTGACAGGTGTGCCCGGTAGCTACGTCGAGTACGGCTTCCTGTTCGAGGGCCAGGCATACTGCGGTGTCTGGTGGGACCGGGACGACTCCAACGCCGTCATGGTTCTCGAAACTCCCTGCATGGCCGGCATCGCGGGCAACTGGGACGCTCTGCGCGACATGTGGCGTCGCCACAGCTGAGGCTCTGGCACAACTACTACCTGGCCGGCCTGGGCGTTGCGAACGGCCCAGGCGCGCCGCCGCGCTGACTACGGGGTCTTGCGCCGAGGAGGCAGCACGTCTTCCTGCGGCTGACCGCGCAATGCCCTCACTCCTTGAACAGAATGGTACTGATGAACGACATCACTGGTCTCCGTGGCCGGGCCACCCGCGCCGGCGGGAGATTCGTCCGTAGCATCTGGCTCTTCCCGGCTCTGTTGACTGTCGCGTTGCTGGGGCTGACGGCTCTGCAAATCAACGGGTCCTCAATGGGAATGGTCCACAAGACGCTGTATGGCGCGCAGCAGGACCCGGACCTCCTGTTCAACAGCCCGCAGGGGATCCGGTCAGACGAGTGGAACGTCAACACTCAAATGACCGTCGCCCAGGACGCGGCCGGTTACCCCCTGATCAACCCGAACGTGGGGGAGGAAGGCGAGGATGTCTCCCTGGTCAGGGACGTCCCGTACAAGGAGTGGTCGGTCGCCTTCAAGCCGCACAACCTGGCTTTTCTGGTGCTGCCGTTCGACTTTGCCTTCGCCTTCAAATGGTGGCTGATGGGCTACCTGCTCATCCTGAGTTGTTATTTCTTCGTGCTGGCTCTGATGCCCAGGCAACGGTGGTTTGCCGCCGGGCTCTCCCTGGCGCTGTTCTTCAGTCCGTTCGTGCAGTGGTGGTACCAGTACGTGACGTTGTCGTCGATGTACTACGCCCTGTTCGCGGCTACGGTGCTGATTCTTCTGGTGCGTTCGAAACGGCTGCTCGTCACAGTTGCCTGGGGGGCGCTCCTGGCCTACCTGCTCACCTGCTTCGCGCTCGTGCTCTACCCACCGTTCCAGATCGCCTGCGTCCTGGCGGTGACGCCGTTCGCCATCGGCTACCTGATCGAGCAGGGCCGTGTACTACAGCGCCGACTGCTGCTGCGGCAGCTGAGCATCGTCGCCGCATCGCTTGCGGTTGCGGGTGCCGTGATCGGTGCGTTCATCGCCTCCCGGCTGACCGTCATCGAGACCATGCAGAGCACGGTCTATCCGGGTGAGCGCGTCGTGGAGAGCGGCGGGTTCGATCTGCTGCACCTGTTCTCCGGGCACACCAGCTTCGGGTTGCAGTTCGCCGAGAAGGCCGAGCTCTACCAGGTCATGGACAATCAGAGCGAGAACTCCAACTTCCTGCTCGTATTCCCGTACCTGGTAGTGCCCAGCATGATCCTGCTGTACCTGTTGTACCGCGCCCAGCGGGCCATCGACTGGCCACTGCTGCTCGCCAATCTCACGCTTCTAGGGGCATTGGTCTGGCTGTCCGTCCCCCATCTCGACCTTGTCGGCAAGATCCTGTTCCTCAGCCTGGTGCCGCACACGCGGTTGCTCGTCGGCATCGGTCTGCTCAGTGTCATCGGGGTGGTGCTGGTCGTCCGGCGGCTGCAGGACGAGCGATCGGCCAAGCCGGGTTTCAAGGTCGTCGTCGGATACGCCCTCGTCGTCCTGCTCGTTCAGGTGCTGCTCAGCCTGCACGTGCAGCGGGCATTTCCCGGCTTCATGCAGTCGCGCGGCTTCCTCTTGTCGATCATCCCGGTTCCGCTGGTCGTGTATCTGCTGCTTCGTCAGCGTTTCACCTGGGCCGTATCCGTCCTGCTGGCCTTCTCCGTTGCCATGACGGTGTTCATCCACCCGCTCTACCGCGGCACCGCAGCACTGACCCGCACGCCGCTGGCGGAGTCGATCCGCACCATCAATGCCGAAGACCCCGGCGCCGCCTGGGTGACCGATGTGGGAAGCATTCAGAGCTTCGCCTCCATGAGCGGCGCCCGCTCGTTGTCCGGCGTCTACGCCTACCCCCAGCTGGATCTCTGGCGGACCGCAGACGAGCAGGGCGAGCAGGACGCGGTCTACAACCGTTACGCCCACGTCTGGTTCGTGTTCGACCGGGACCCCGCCCGCGACTCACCGACGACCTTCGACCTGCCGACGCCCGACCATTTCGAGGTCGCCACCGAACCGTGCGGCAGCTTCCTCCAGCAGCATCAGGTCCGGTACCTGGTGACAGCGACGGCGCTCGACGAGCCGTGTCTGGAACTTCGCGAGACAGTCCGCTATCCGGCTGCCACATTCCTCATCTACAAGATCCGTTAGGCCCGCCCGGAGGCGGAGATTCGCCCGGATGCACCATCGATCTCTGGACGAATCTCCGCCTTGCCGAACCGCCGCTGGTCTCCACCTCGGCTTGACCGGAAGCCTTTAGCCAAGCCCGGGCGTGCGGTGACTCTTCGGTGCCGGGGTGGTCACTTCTTGCTGATCAGCAGGACCGGTTCCACACCACCGGTAGCCTGCTCGACCCGGTAGTCGGTGAACACCTTCTGCCAGTCCTCCGTCTCCCACATCACGTGGGTGCGGATCAGCCATACGCGCCCGCCGCCGCGCTGCGCTGCCAATGCCAGCGCCTCATCGATCTTGGCATGGATGAGTGCGATGTCGTGGTGGGGAATCACGATGAGGTCGGACCGGGTGGGCATTTCGACCTGCCAGCCGACGGTGTTGTCGGCTGGTGCGACAAGCTTGACCTTGTCGGACCGCGAGTAGTACGCAAAGCCGTACCACGCCAGACCGTTCATGACGATGGCATCGTTGGCCGACCGATGGGTGTTCACGTATTCGGTCGCCGAACGGATGTCCGTCGCGCCGATGGCGGTGAAGTAGAACCCCGGGTCGTTGCCGTCGAACCGGTACCAGCGGCCGTTGTTGATGCCGAAGATCGTGAGCAGGACGGCGCAGATCGCCGCGGTCAGGACCGTCGACGGCACGCGAGGAACCCTGCGGGCAATGAGCGCGGCCACCCCGTGGGCCAGTCCGGCGACACCGAGGCCGGCGACCGCAGCCGTCGTGACGAGCAGGAAGTGCGAGGTACGCAGCTCCAGTAGCGGATAGAACTTGCCGACCCCCAGCGTTGTCACCGCCACCGGCAGCAGAAGCACCGCGATCGCCGACGCGGGGCGGCCCTGCCGGGCGAGGGTGACGGCACCTGCGATGAACAGCCCGCCGACGACCAGAGCGGACGCGCCGAGCATCGGGACCAGGTCGCCGATGTGCCCGCTGAGGTAGCCGGGCAACTCGGTCAGGGTCGGGAAACTACCGACCCAGAATTCCCGCATCGAGTCATTGTTGCCCCGCGCAGAGATACCGAAGTAGACGGCGACGATGACAGTCATTGCGCCGAGCCCCGCCACGACGACGTCCCGGAGTCGCGCCCACTGGCGTTGCAGCGCGGTGACCAGCAACAACCCGCCGAACACGGCGGGGGTGGCGATGGCAGTGACGTGGCTGACGAATATGCCTGTGGCGGCCACGGCCGCGACCACGCCAAGCCGTCTCCGCGACCAGGTCTGCTCGGTCCAAGCGCCCAGAGCGAGCAGGACCACCGTGACGGCGGCATCAGCGGTGTACTGCTTGAGGTCGTGACGGATCTGCTGCGCCGGCAGGAGCAGGACCGCCATGGCACAGACGAAGCCTGCGACAACTCCGAGCCACCGAGTCGGCCACCGCAGCAACCGCCCGAGCCCGTACGCGGCGACGACACCCAGGCAGAGGAAGGCAAGCGGCACCACACGGAGGTAGTCGGCGTCCGGCACCAGCCGCAGCAGGAGGGTCCACCCGATCGGGGTGGACGCGGTCGTCACCGGCAGGTCGCCGAGCGGGAGCCGGACCGAGAGCGCCACCCACGCCTCGTCGAGCCAGTACCCCGCCGTGAGCATCGTCTTGACGTCGTGGACCACCGGGACGAGGGCCAGCAATACGGCAATGGCGACCCAGTCCGCGGAGGTGGGGCGGCGCCTGGTTGTCGGTGCCGCTGGGGCGTCCGACGGGCTCACGTTCTCGAGTACGAGTTGTCCAACCACGCCAATTCCCATCCAGAGTGCGAAACGACCATGCTTCATTCCGACGACATCGTCGATGAGAGCGAATTGCGGTGTCGACCGAGCCCGTCGTGGCGCCGAGGTGGAGCAGGGCGCCGTCAGCTGCCCCCTGCTTGGCGGCCCGGCGTGGGCAGCGACTCACCCGTGCGTCGTTGCATGGGCACCGGGGCGCCGATCAGGCGTGCCGCCTGCGGGTTGCGCCGGGAGGCCGACGGCAACCCGATGACGAACTCAGGGAACAGACTGAAGAAGGTCTTGGCGCTCTGCAGTTCCAGAGTGTGCGCGCGCGACCACTGGAACGAGTTCGTCGCACGGGCCCAGTGGTGGGTCCACCGCACGTCGCCGAGCAGCACCACGGGCATGTCGTGGCGCCACGCCCGCAGACCGAGCTCGTGGTCCTCGTAGTAGAGGAAGAACTGTTCGTTCCATCCGCCCATGGCGATGAAGTCGGCGGTGCGGGCGGCGATTGCGGCACCCATGGCCCAGGCGACGTAGACCGCTTCACCGGGGTTCGCCACCACCCGGTAGGTCGCGTGCATCCGGGACAGCGGCCAGATCTTCCGGTTGCCCAGTTTGGCGGTGGCGTAGGGGAAACCGCGCCCGTTGGGCTGGGGAGTGCCGTCCGTCGCGAGCAGCTGAGGAGCTACCAGACCGCCGTGGACGTCGAGGTGCCGCTTGAGCACGTCGAGACCGTCCGGGTCGATCTCAAGATCGGGGTTGGCGAATACCACGTATTCGCTCGCCGCCTGGCGCACGCCGACGTTGTTGGCCTTGGAGAAGCCGACGTTCTCCGGCAGGCGAATGACCCGGGCACCCAACTCCTCCGCCACCGCGACCGAGTCGTCGGAGGAGGCATTGTCGACGACGATCCACTCGTAGGGCTTGGCTCCCCGCCAGCACCTGCGGAGCGTCTCCGCCGAGTTGTAGGTGACCGTCACGACACTCCACTGGTGTCCTGCCATCATGCTCTCCGAACTGTCAGGTAGCTGTAGAGGGACGCGAAGCCGAACCGCTTGCCGTTCCACTGCCGTCGGGCGGCCGGGCTCTCCGCCAGGCCACGTCCGACGCCACGGAGGAACGGCCACAGCAGGCCTTGACGGACACGTCGGGCGGCGAGCGCGAGGTGCGCAAGGGCCAGTACCGGCATGGCGAGGAGCATCAGCGGCCAGGTGAAGACCCGGGCCGCGACCAGAAGTCGGTTTCGGGCCAGCAGGAAGGCACGAAAGCCTTGGAGCTTGTTGTCGCCCTCGACGCTGTGCCCACCCGCGTGGGGGAGCACGAGATCGAGCGCGCGGGTCCGGTATCCCGATGCGTAGAGACGGTAAGCCAGGTCAGCGTCCTCGCCCCAGGCGAACAGGTGCTCGTAGAACCCCCCGAACTGGTGGAACAGTTCGGTCGGGAAGACGGCGGCGCCCCCCGACGGACCCAGTGGTCCCCGCGCCGCGGTGGCGGTCCTGTCGATGAAGAGCGAGACCGGATTGACGTCGATGCCGATGTACTCCCCACCGTGCATGGCCAGACCAACCGCGATCGGTGTGCCGGGGTCCTCGGCGATGGCGGCGCACATGCGCGCAAGCGCGTCGTCGGGCAGCCACACGTCGGGGTTGAGCAGCAGCACGTGGTTCGTCCTCGCGGCCGCGACCGCGCGGTTGCAGCCCGCCGCGAACCCCGGATTCGAGGAGTCGGGGAGGTACTCGTACCGCTCTTCGTCGAGCCAACCGGCAACGACCTTCTCGCAGCCGTCCTCGGGCCAGTTGTCGGCGAAGATGAACCGCACCGGAAGTCCCTCGGCGCTGCGCACCCAGGTAGGCAGCGTCTGGGTCAACATGTCGCTCGAACGGTAGAGAACGGTGACGATTGTCAGCGCTTCATCCACTCCGGGATCCACCTCATCGGTTTGCTGAGCAGGTAAAGGGCAACGAGGCCAGGGGCGAGCGCCAGCCAGAAGGGTTGCACCACGGGATAGAACTCGTAGACACCAAAAGTCGCGAAATAGATCACGAACGCCCGGGTCAGTTGGTGGGCAGGGCTTGACGTGTACGTCAGCCGCCGATCGATGACCCCGACGCAGAAGCCCAACAGCGAGAGAAAGAGCACCGCGCCGACCGGCCCATAGTCGAGCAGAGGTATGGCCACGAACGTCGCGGTGTTCATGTAGAACGGTTTGCTCAGGCCCGCGGTGATCTTGTAGATGTCGGCCGAACCGAGCAGGCGATCGCCCAACGAACCCGTGAAGGTCAGGGTGTATCGACCCCAGGTCGGCGGGTGCTGCTCGCGCACCTGCCACAACCGACCGAAGGTCTCGACGGAACTGCTCAGCGACAGGTCCAGCGACCCGACACTGGCGTACAACGGGCTGGCGCCGTATTGCGCTCGGAACTGGTCCTCGAACTGCCCGGTGCCGGCCAGCGTCCGTTGGCCGCCGAGGAAGACTGCCGCACCCATTGCGAGAGCTCCGATCACCAGCACCACGAGCGACACCCGCAGCCGGTTCTTCCGGCTGATGGTCGCCGATCGGCGTACCGAGAGTGCGGCGACCAGCGGCGGCACGATCCCCAGCAGAACGGAGTTCTTACTCGCGCCCAGCGCCGCGCCGAACGCGAAGATGACGACGAAGGCGACGTAGCTCCACCGTCCCTCCGCCTTCCCGGTGAGCGCGCGAAGCAGCGAGATCGCCAATCCGATCCCCCAGAACTCCGAGAACAGCCCGGTGAGGAGGTTGGAGCGCAGTCGTACCGCCTCGCGTGCGGCGTCCGGGTTGTCGGCAAACAGCGGCGGTACCTCACCGCGGAACTTCATCGCCGCACCGATGAGAGCGAGCAGAAGGAGGAAGAGTACGAAGGGCCGGAGCCGACTTTCGGCGGGCCAGCGCAGTTCGGCTCGAGCCGACTCGACGCCCGCTCGGTCCATCGGCGGACGCGTCGTCACGGCCGGCATGACGACGGTGACCGCGGACTCCGTCCGCACGGCCGGCATGACGACGGTGTCCTCGGTCGCCGTCGACTGTTCCGGGCGAGGCTTGTTGGCTGCCAGTCGACGACCGAAATACCAGGCGGCGAGGAACCAGGCCGCGTAGATCCCCAAGATCGGCACCGCGGCGCGTCCGGCCGGAGAGTCGTACGGCCCCGGAATGGTGAGGACGGCGAGGAAGACAAAGCCCCAGGCGGCCGTGCAGATGGCGAGCCACGTGTGAGCACGGAAGATCAGGGCCGCCATGGCGAGGAAGGCGGCGGCGACGCCGAACTCGGTGTCCCAGAGGAGGACCGCCAGGACGATGACGACCGCCACCACCCAGGGCACCAGGGTCCGGTAGAGGGTGGGGCTGCTGGCCCTGGTTGTTGTGGTCACAGAAGAGACCTGTACAGGCTCTGCCACCGCTCGACACACCGATCGAAGGCGTACTCCTGGGCGTACCACTCGGCCACCCGCTGACCCTCGTCGATGGCGCGGTGGCCGACGGCGTCCCGGATGGCGGCGGCGAGCGCGGCGGGCGCGAGGTCCGCCTGGAACGCCAGGGTGCCCGTGGCGTGGCGGGTGACCTCGGCCAGACCGCCGGCCCCGGTGTGCACCACAGGTACGCCGAGGGACAGCGCCTCCAGGGCGCTGAGCCCGAACGACTCGACCCGGGACGGCACCACCAGGCAGTCGATCTCCTGAAGAAAGTCTGCGGCCGTGACCCGACCGACGAGGTCGAGGTTGGGCCTGGGGTCGATCGCCATGGAACCCGCCCCGGCGACCTTGAAGTCCACCTCCGGAAGGAGGGAGGCGATCTCGGGCAGGAGATCGGCGCCCTTCTCCTTCTCCAGCCGGCCGAGATAGCCGACCACCGGCCGTCGACCCGGCTCCGGCAGGTGCGCGGGCTTCGGGCTCGGCCAGGTGACCGGCAGCGGGTTCGGGATCAGGTGGATGTTCTTGACGCCACCGCGGTCGCGTAGCTCGGAGGCCTCGAACTCGGACACCGCCACCGTCGCGTGTGGACGGGCCCGACGCATGGCCAGGTCCAGCGTGATGTTGGACTGGATGAGCGCCTTCTGCTGGAACGATCCGGCGGTGTCCCGGTACTGCCAGAGGCTGTTGTGCAGGGTGACGACGAGCGGGATCCGCCGGCGTCCCATGCTCAGCGCCGCCCGGGAGTGCATGGCGGCGGACAGCAGGTGGGCGCAGACCACGTCCGGCTGCACCTCGTCGACCAGGCGGCGGATCTCCCGCGCGTACGCGAGGTCGATCCGGCTGGTCGCGCTGAGCCCGACCCACGGCACCCCGGCCTCGCGCAGCGCGTGACCCACCTCGTCGTCCGACGTGGCGGCGATGACGTCCAGGCCCGTTCGGGCGTGCGCCGGAATGATCTCGGTCAGGATGCGCTCGGCGCCACCGAGCTGCCGCCGCCCGGAACCACCCGTGGTGCAGACGAACAACACCTTCACGAGGTACGCAGCCCCTCGACGGCGCCCTTCGCGATGGCGCGGCGAACCGGGTTTCCACCCACCGCGGCGCGCAGCAGCACCCCGCCCACGTACGCCGTCGTGGCGATGCGGCCGCGCGTGCCACCCATGCTCCGGCTCGCCCGGATGAACTCCCTGGTCCGACGCTCGGAGATCTCCTCCTCGGACCAGCGCCGCTTCGCGGTCGCGTCGTCCTCGTGCATGATCACGGCCTCCGGCACATACGCCAGCCGCAGACCCTGCTGACGGACGGCCCAGCAGAGCCGCATGTCCTCGGAGTAGAAGAACGAGGTCTCGTCGACGCCGCCGATGGCGTCGAAGGTGTCGCGGCGCATGGCGACGAAGGGGCCGGTCAGCCAGTCCGCCTTCTCCGGTGGCGCGACGATCCGCAGGTTCGGCAGCACCATGCTCAGCCCGGTGGCGTGGGCGAAGCCCACGCCCAGGCCCAGGAACCGCCCACCCTCGGTCTGCGACACACCCGACGGGGTGACCACGCCCGGGAAGGCCGCGCCCACCTGCGGGTCCTCCAGGGCGGTCAGCAGGCGGCTGACGGCGTCCTCGTGCACGATGATGTCGTTGTTGGAGAGGATCACGTTCGCCCGGCTGGTGTGGCGCACGCCGAGGTTCATCCCCCGCGCGTACCCCAGGTTGGAGCCGGACTGGACGTACCGGACACCCTGCTCGGCGCAGAACGCGCTCAACGACTCCTGAATGTGCATCGAGCTGCCGTTGTCGACGACTACGATCTCCGCCTCCGCCGGCAGCGACAGGACGCAGGCGCGCGTGCGCTCAAAGTCCTCCCAGGCGAGGACAACAATCGAGACATCCATGTCAAACCGTCCCATGATTCGGCGACTGCGCTCGTCGCAGGCTTGCTCTGGAGGCGAAGGCGTGTACGGCGTAGGCGAGCGTCGAGGCGATCGCCGCCCCGACCACACCAGCCCACGGGATGATCGCAAAGTATGCGGGAATCGCGAACCCGAGGGTGATCAGTGCGACCACCGTCGTCGCCCGCTCGCCCCGCCTCTTCAGCAGCAGGGCGCTCCAGCTCTTGCCGGCCGCGGTGGCCAGTGAACCGGGCAGCAGGACAAGGCCGAGGATCCAGGCGTACCGGTACTCGGGCTGGAGGTAGCCCAGCACACCGAGCCCGAGGATGGCGGCCAGGGCGACCGGCAGAGCCGCGGTGACCACGGCCCGGGTGGGGTCGGGGCCGCCGTCGCCGTCCCGGCTGGCCAGGATCCGCTGCGCCCGTACGACGGCACCCGCCTGGGCGAACTCCAGCGCGGCAACCGCCAGCGCGTACACGCCGAGCGGGCCGGCGCCGACGAACCTGGCCACCAGGATCTGGTTGAACCGCAGCGTCATCATCTGGGCGAAGATCCCCAGGTGCAGGTTGCCGACGGCTGCCATGTCGGCGCGGTAGTCCACCGCGGTCGCCTCCGGCCGTGGTGCGGGCCCGATCCGCCGGAGCATCCCCAGCACCAGGGCGCACACGGACAGCGCGCTGACCCACTGGACGACCAGCCACACCATGCTCCACAGGCCGCCGTCCAGGTAGCCGGCGAAGTACAGCGCCACGTAGCCACCGACCAGGACGGCTCCGCTCGCCGCGCGCATAGCGTAGACGACCAGGAAGCTCTTCTGGCGCAGCGCGATCGACGAGACCGTGTTGAAGATCGTCAGACCTGCCGCGGACCCCATGCCGACCAGGTAGCTGCCGAGTCCGGCCACCGTGGTGAGCACCGCGGCGGCGACGACGGAGAGGAGGACCGAGGCCCCCAACATGGCGAGGACCCAGGGGCGTCCCCGGGAAAAGACCCAGCCGCCCGGACGGGACAGCAGGAAGGTGTCCAGGGACAGACCACCGACGGCCGCACCGAGCGTCGCGCTCACCATGTTCGCGGACAGCTCACCGCGCTCCGCCGGCGGCAGGGCCACCGACAGGACCGCTGCCAGCCCGGTCAGGCCGAGAGCGCCGATGTAGAGACGCTCGGGTGCGACGAGCTGCCGCAACAGACCCAGTACGCGGCGGCCGGGCGATGGTTTCGTGCCGGGACTCGGCGATTGCCGAGCAGTCTTGACCAGCGACACGCCGTTCACTCGCCCCCCATAGATGTAATACGTGCGGGCACGACGAGTCGTACTTCGCTGGCACTTTCTACCCGAACCCCGCTACACCTGCAATCGCCCGGGCGGCCCGAACCGATAATGCCGAAACACCTGCCGTCGCCGCCAGTCGGCCGGCGTAGACTCTCGGACCCGTGAGGATCCTCGTCACCGGCGGAGCCGGATTCATCGGGTCGGAGTACGTTCGCCTGCTGCTGGGCAAGCCCCTCGGCAGTGCCGACGGCGTGCCGCCACTCGAGCCGGCGGTCGTGACCGTGCTCGACAAACTGACCTACTCGGGCAACCTGGCCAACCTCGACCCCGTCCGCGACGACCCGCGGCTACGGTTCGTCCAGGGCGACATCTGCGACCCCGCCATCGTCGACGAGGTCGTCGCCGACCACGACGTGATCGTGCACTTCGCCGCCGAATCACACGTCGACCGCTCCATCGCCGGCGCCGCCCCGTTCGTCACCACCAACGTCCTGGGCACCCA
>NZ_JBFBJW010000014.1:0-184166 GCF_040686315.1 Micromonospora sp. NPDC085948
CCCAGCATCACCCTCGACCAGGGCCTCGCCGACACCGTCACCTGGTACCGCGACAACCGCACCTGGTGGGAACCCCTCAAGACCACACCCACCGCCTGAGCGGACAAATGCCGCGGGTGGTGGCAGCCGACGATGCGAACCTCGTCGGCGCCACCACCCGCGGCGTCGTTGTGCGTCAGGTCACCGACCGCCGGCGCGGAAGACCTCCGAGACGGTACGGAGGACCACCTTGACGTCCAACCACAGCGACCAGTTCTCGATGTAGTAGTTGTCGAACCGGGCCCGGTCGGAGATCGGGGTGTCGCCCCGCAGGCCGCTGACCTGGGCAAGCCCGGTGAGTCCGACGGGTGCGCGGTGACGTGCCGCGTAGTTCGGGTATTCGGCCGAGAACTTCTCCACGAAGTACGGCCGCTCCGGCCGCGGCCCGACGACGCTCATGTCGCCGCGCAGGATGTTCCACAGCTGGGGCAGCTCGTCCAGCGAGGTCCGGCGCATGAACCGGCCGATCGGGCTGACCCGGTTGTCGTGCGCGATGGACCAGTTGGTCTGGGACTCCTGCTCGTTCACGGGACGCATCGACCGGAACTTGATGACGTTGAACGGCTTGCCGTACCGGCCGATCCGCTCCTGGTAGAAGAAGATCCCGGGGCCACCATCGATGAGTGTGGCGAGGGCGCAGAGCAGCAGCACCGGGCTCAACAGCAGGAGCGCGATGCCGGCGACCAGGATGTCGGAGGCCCGCTTGATGGCCCACCGCGGGCCGCTCAGCGTGATGTCGCCGATCTTGACGATCGGGAACGCGCCGATGTGGTCGGGGTAGCCGCTGTGGGAGCGCGAGCCCCACAGGCGCGGCACGGCCCAGAGATCACAGCGCGAGCTGCGGGGCCGCAGCAGGGTTTCCATGAGCGTCGTCTCGTCGCAGTCCGGGTCTGCGATGATCAGGACCTCGCACTCCGTCAGCCGGACGAGGTGCTCGAGGTCCGCCATCGTCCCGCTCAACGGAAGCGCCGCGTTGTCCTGGCGGGACGGAGCGTCGACGCAGCCGACGAACCGCAGGCCGTACTGCGGGTAGCGGCGCAGCAACCGGGCGATCTCCAGGCCGATCGGCCCGCCGCCGACGACGAGCGCGTTGTGCTCCGCCCACCGACGCTTGCGGGACAGGACCGTGAACGACCTGCTGGCCGCACGTCCGAGGATCACCAGCAACGCCGACACCGCGACGCCGCGCATGAACCCGCCGACGTACGTCACCGAGGCGTGGCGCTCGGCCGCGATGATGGCCACCACCGAGGCGGCGGCCAGCAGCCGCCCGCAGAGGCTCGGCAACTCGTCGAGGATGCTCACGTGACGGCGCGGCCGGTAGAGGCCGCCGGCCGCGAACAGGGTGATGGTCAGGGCGGCGTTGGCCATCGTCCCGCGCCAGTAGCTCTGCGTCAGCAGCAGCGGGGCGATGAGCGCGACCGCGTCGACGGGCGCGTTCATCATCCATGCCCGCAGCCACCGGGTGCGCGACGAGGTGCGGGACCTCGCGTACGGCAGGACGGCGGTGGTCCCCAGGCCGGGCACCTCGACCCTGGCCGGGGCCTGGGCCTCCCTCGCCTGGGGCACGGGTGGGGCGCCTCCGTAGAGGCGAGCCCCGTCGCCCGGCATGTCGAGGTCGTCCCCGCCGACTGACGGCGTGGACGAATGGCTGGTCGCCGGATGGCCTGACACTTGTGGACCTCCCCGTGAAAGCCCTCGGTCATGCATCCCGACCAGAAGGGCGACCGAACTCTACGATCGACCCGGTCGTGCCACCATAGCCGCCAAGTCAGTTCCGCCTCCTACTTTGCGGCGGCGAGGATTCCCGGAACGTTGTCGTTACGGACCGCATCGAAGACCTTCGCGGCCTTTTCCTTGTCGGCGAGCACCACGCTCTCGGTGCCCATCATGCCGGTGCCCTTCACCGGGCAGGTGAGGAACGTCAGGTTGCCGCTGCGCAGATCGCGCATCTCGGACCCGAGGTCGACCAGGTTCAACTTCTTGTCCACGGCGACCGCGTCCGCCGTCGCCTTGATGAAGGAGTTGAGCTTGGCCGGGTTGGCGAGAGTGCCGCCGGACGCCGCCTTGTCCAGGATCGCCTTGATCACCTGCTGCTGGTGCCGGATTCGGGCGAAGTCGCCGTCGGCGAACGCGTGCCGTTCGCGCGCGTAGTCCAGCGCGGCCGCCCCGTCCATCTTCTGCCGCCCGGCGTTGAACGTCCGGCTGCCGTTGAGCGCGTACAGCGTGGTGAAGCCCTTCTCCACGTCCACGTTGATGCCGCCGAGCGCGTCCACGATCTCCTTGAAGCCGCTGAAGTCGACGATCGTCACGTGGTCGATCCGCACGCCCGTGAACTTCTCCACCGTCTGCACCAGCAGCGGCACGCCACCCCACGCGAACGACGCATTGATCTTCGCGTCCCGGCCGCCCCGGCCGCTCGAGGACTTCGGCACGCTTACCCAGGTGTCCCGGGGGATCGAGATGAGCTGGGCGCTGGACCGGTCCTTTGGAAGGTGGGCCACGATGATCGTGTCGGTGCGGGAGCCGGACTCGCTGTTCGGGTCGCGGGAGTCGCTGCCGAGGATCATGATGTTCATGGCGCCCTTGGCGTTCTCACCCACCTGCGGGCGATCGGCCTCCGGCACACCCTCGAAGGCGTCGACGCGCTCGATGCCGGAGTTGATCGAACGGAAGTACAAACCGCCGGCGATCATCCCGCCACCGCCGAGCAAGGCCAGGACCACGAACGTGATCAAAGCGACCTTCTGCCACCGGGGACGCCTCGACCGCGCCTTCTTGGTCGGCTCCGGTGGTTGCTGCGCCGCGATGAACTGGGTCTCGGGCTCCGCGTACTCTTGGCGATACTGCATGCCGCGATGCTACTGATTCCCGGTTACAGGGATGTACCCCCGTCCGGGTCGTCGGGCTCCACGTCCCGACCGAATCGTTTCCGACGATCGTCGCGGTGAGCCCGGGAGAGCCCGTCAACCATCGGTATCCAGCGACGGAATCGGCATGGCATGGTGGCCGGGTGCGGTTGACATCGATCCACACGTACCCCGTCAAGGGTTGTCACCGGCTCGACCACGACGGCGCGTTCGTGCAGCCGTGGGGCCTGGCCGGCGACCGGCGCTGGATGGTCGTGGACGCCGACGGCGTCGGCGTCACCCAGCGCGAGACCACCCGGCTGGTCGGCCTGCGCGCCACCGTGCGCCCCGGGGGCCTGTCGCTGCGCGCCGACGGGCAGCCCGACCTCGACGTGCCCGAGCCCGCCGGCGGCGGACCGGTCGCGGTGCGGACCTTCCGCAACCGCAAGCTCCCCGTCCCGGCCCTGTCGGCCGGTCGAGCGGCTGACGACTGGCTCGGCGCGCTGCTCGGCCGACCGGTCCGGCTGGTCTGGCTGGGTCAGCCGACCCGCCACCTGGCCGCCGGGGACCGCGAACACGACACCGGTGACCAGGTCAGCTTCGCCGACGCCTACCCGCTGCTGCTGGCGAACACCGCCTCCCTCGACGCCCTCAACGGCTGGCTGGCCGAGGTGGGGGAGGAACCGGTGCCGATGAACCGGTTCCGGCCCAACCTGGTGCTCGACGGGGCGTCGGCCTGGACCGAGGACGACTGGGTCGGCCGGTCGCTGCGCATCGGTGACCTGCGGTTCCGCGCCGCCGGGCCGTGCGAGCGCTGCGTGGTGACCACGACCGACCAGGAGGCCGGGGTACGCACGAAGGAACCGCTGCGTACCCTCGCACGACACCGCACCATCAGGCAGAAGGTCCTTTTCGGACTGCACCTGGTGCCGCTCGACACCGGTCACCTGGCGGTGGGTGCACCGCTCGTCATCGTCCCCTGACCAGGGTCGACCGTCCCGGCACGCGGTACGCGGTACGCGCCGGTCACCGTCCGTCACCGCTGTCTTAGCTTTGGCTTAGCCGGCTTGTCCGCCCACGTCCCGTTCCGGCAGCATCGCCGTCGTGACGGACGTAAGCGTTGTCGACATCGACCTGGACCATGCCCCCCAGCAGCGTCCCGCGTCGGCGTCCCGCTCGACGCCCTGGCTGGTCGCCGCCGGCGTCACAGTCGTCGCAGCGGCAATGGGGCTCACCCTGACCCTGCGGTCCGGCTCCGCCCCGGCCTGCGCCGCCGGCCGGACCCTCGCCGCAGCGCCGCCCACCGGCACCACCACGCACAGTGGCAAGGCCACCTTCTACGACTCGAACGGCGCCGGCGGCAACTGCTCGAACCCCGCCGCCCCGGCCAACAAGCTCTACGTCGCACTCGGCCCGACCGAATACTCCGCGGGCGCCGCCTGCGGAGGTTTCCTCGACGTGACCGGCCCGAAGGGCACCGTCCGAGTGCTGATCATGGACCAGTGCCCGGAGTGCGCACCCGGGCATCTCGACCTGTCCCGCGAGGCGTTCGCCCGGATCGCCGAGCCGGTCCAGGGCCTCGTCCCGGTCACCTACCGCGCGGTGGTCAACCCACCGCTGCCCGGCCCGCTCACCTTCCGGATCAAGGAGGGCGCGTCGCAGTTCTGGTTCGCCGTCCGGGTCGGCAACCACGGCAACCCGCTGCGATCCGTCGAGGTCCGCCAGGGTGCCAGCGGCCCGTGGCGCCCAGCCGCCCGGCAGGACTACAACTACTGGCTGATCGCCTCCGGCGCCGGAGCCGGCCCGTTCACCATCCGGGTCAGCGACGTGTACGGCAACCGTGCCACCGTCAGCGGCATCCGGATGGCACCCGGCCAGGTGCAGAACAGCGCGGTCCGGATGTACGGGCGCGGCGGCGTCGCGGCCACTCCCCGCCCGTCCGCGTCGGCCCGGCCACCCGGCAAGCGACCCATCGCAGGTACGCCGACGCCGACCAGCCGCCCGGTCGAGGTGGCGAAGGCGAGCGCGCCGGCCACCAGCACGCCGAGCACCCAGCCGGCCGAGACGAACGCCCGCTGGTGCGCGGGCTGACCGCTCAGTCAGTCGGCGGCAGGTCGAGCCACATCAGGATCTCGTCCCGGTCATCCTCGGGCGCCACCCGCAACGCGGCCGGCAACCGGCCGATCTCCCGGTAGCCGAGGCGGCCGTAGAACCTGTCCAACCCCAACCCGTCGCGGACCGTCACGTGCAGCGCCTCGTGGCCGAGTCGCCTGCCGATACGGGCGGCCTCGGCCATCAGCGCCGAGCCGTAACCGGTGCCCTGGGCGTCCGGGTGGACCATCACCCGCTTCAACACGCACCAGTGCGCCTTGAGCGGGAAGCGGTTGTCGGAGAAGACCAGCAGGCCCGCCAGCCGATCGCCGGAGTATCCGACAAGCAGGCGGTCCGGTCCGTCGGCGATGCCGGCGAAGGTCGGGTCGGCGAGCACGTGCACGTCGGCGGCGGTCACCGGCGGAACGAAGCCGACCGCGCCACCGGCGTTGCTGACGTCCGTCCAGAGCGCGACGATGTCGGCGCGCAGGCGTGGGGTCAGGTCGGGGTCGAGGACGAAGCGCAGACTCACGCCGGCCATCCTGACCCGCCGACCAGGCCCGTGACCCTCGACAGTGACACGCCCGACAATCCCGAGGGGTGCGTGGTGCTCGTTTGTGCGGGAGAGGGGATTCGAACCCCTACGCCCTTTCGGACAATAGGACCTAAACCTATCGCGGCTGCCGTTACGCCACTCCCGCCAACCCGCTGAGTCTAGAGCGTCCGGCTTCGACGGTGTCGAGCCCGGCCTTGTCTGCGGATGGCCGAGGCCGGGTGGTGGCTCACCGACTCGGTCCAGGGCTCACCGACTCAGTCCAGGCCGAGGTCGCGGCGGAGCTTGGCGACGTGTCCGGTGGCCTTGACGTTGTAGAGCGCTCGCTCGATCTTGCCGTCGGCGTCGATCACGAACGTCGAGCGGATCACTCCGGTGACGGTCTTGCCGTACAGCTGCTTCTCGCCGTACGCGCCGTAGGCGATCAGCACCGTCCGGTCCGGGTCGGACACCAGTGGGAAGGTGATCGCGTCGCGCTCGCGGAACTTCGCCAGCTTCTCCGGCTTGTCCGGGGAGATGCCGACGACCTCGTAGCCGGCGGCCTGGAGCGAGGCGAGCGAGTCGCGGAAGTCGCACGCCTGCTTGGTGCAGCCGGGGGTCATCGCGGCCGGGTAGGCGTACAGGACCACCTTGCGACCGCGCAGGTCGGCGAGGGAGAGCTGGTCACCGGTGTCGGTGGCGAGGGTGAACTCGGGCGCGGGATCACCGGGGGAGAGACGGTCGGGCGTGGTCATGGCCCGACGATACCGCCGACCGGGCGGGTGCCGTCGCCGGCGACGCGCCCCGGTCGGCGCCGCTGGCTGTAGGTCAACTCGTCGTTCAGGAAACCGGGGCATCCGCGGTTCGGGGATGCCCCGACATCAGGGAAGGCGAGTCGATCACCCGCGCGACCGCCGCCGAGTTCGGGCGATCGCAAGGTGATCAACACCTCGCGTTGTTGCCAGAGTCTGGCAACAACGAGTGATGGGAAATAGGCTGACGCTCGCTGGCCCGGTCGGGTCCGCTGAACGTCTGGGAGGTCGCGTGGAAACACTGGCGATGCACATCTCGAACGGGATCATCGACGGTCCGGTCGCAGCGATCTTCGCCGCGCTCGCTCTTGCCGCGCTCACCGTCTGTGTCCTGCGCGGCCGGCGCGACCTGGACGACCGGCTGGCCCCGATGGCGGGCCTGGTGGCCGCGTTCATCTTCGCCGTCCAGATGCTCAACTTCCCGATCTTCACGGCCGGCGTGAGCGGCCACCTGCTCGGCGGCGCGCTCGCCGCCATGCTTGTCGGCCCGTGGGTCGGCGCGCTCTGCGTGTCCGTGGTCCTGGTGGTGCAGGCGCTGGTCTTCGGTGACGGCGGAGTGGCGATGCTCGGCCTCAACATCACGAACATGGCGCTGCTCGGCACCGCGGCGGCGTACGTGCTGATCGCGGTGCTGCTGCGGGTGCTGCCCCGTACGCGGGCCGGCCTGGCCGTGACCGCGTTCGTCGCCGCCACGCTCAGCGTGGTGGTCGCGTCGCAGGGCTTCGTCCTGCAGTACTGGCTGGGCGGCACCACCGACCTGGGAAGCAACCTGACCGGTCTGGCCGGCACGATGGCCGGCGTGCACCTGCTGATCGGCATCGGCGAGGGCCTGATCACCGCGACCACCGTGCTCACCGTCGCGAAGGTGCGACCCGACCTGGTGTACGCGCTGCGCTCGCTGCGCGCGCCCGCCGCCCCCGCTGTCCCGGTCGTCGGAGGTGTTCGATGAAGAATCGCTCGTGGGTGTTCCTGGCCGGTGGCCTGCTGGTCGCGCTCCTGCTCGCCGGGGTGGTGAGCAACTACGCCTCGTCCCACCCGGACGGGCTGGACTCGTCCCTGCTCAAGGGCTGCACGGTCGACGCCGACGACAACATCGTCGGCGGCAGTTGCCCAGCTCAGCAGGCCCGGGACCACGAGTTCGCGGACAGCCCGCTCGCCGACTACGGGGTGCGCGGCGTGTCGAACAGCTTCGTCTCCACCGGGCTCTCCGGGGTGCTCGGGGTACTCGTCACGTTCGCGATCGGCGCTGGCGGTTTCTGGCTGCTGCGCCGTCGGGGCACGACGCCGACCGACGGCACGACACCGGCCGACGGCACGACGCCGACCGACGGCGCCGACACGACGACACCCGTCCGGCGCCGCGCCGACGCGGCGAACTGAGCAGGAGTACGCAGGATGGGTGCCGGTCACGGGCATGTGCTGTACCGCGAGTCGGACTCGCCGGTGCACCGGCTCCCGCCCGAAGTAAAGATCGTGGCGATGGTGGTCTTCACGATCGCCGTGGTGGCCACCCCACGCACGGCGTTCTGGGCCTTCGGCGCGTACGCCCTGCTGGTGGTCGCGGTCGCGGCGCTGGCCCGGGTGGGGCCGCGGTGGCTGCTCAGCCGGGCGCTGATCGAGCTGCCGTTCGTGCTGTTCGCCGTGGCGCTGCCGTTCCTCGGCACCGGCGAACGGGTCGAGGTGCTGGGCCTGCGGCTGTCCGAGGACGGACTGCACGGCGCGTGGAACATCCTGGCCAAGGGCACCCTGGGCGTGCTCGCCTCGCTGCTGCTCGCCGCGACCACCACCACCCGGGACCTGATCGTGGGGTTGGACCGGCTGCGTTGCCCGCAGGTGCTCACCCAGATCGCCACGTTCATGCTGCGCTACCTCGACGTGCTGGTCGGCGAGGCGCGGCGGATGCGGGTGGCCCGGATCTCCCGGGGCGACGACCCGCGTTTCCTGTGGCAGCTGCGCGGCTTCGCCGCCGGGATCGGGGCGTTGTTCCTGCGCGCCTTCGAGCGCGGCGAGCGGGTCTATCTGGCGATGCTGTCGCGTGGTTACACCGGGCGGATGCCCGCCGTGTGGCAGGGCGACGGTGCCGCGAGCATCGGTCAGTGGCTCGTCGCGTCGACAGTGCCGGTGTTGGCCGCCTCCATCGCCGCCACCGCCGTCGTGCTGTCATGATCGGTGTCGTGCAGACCGCTGTCTCGCTTGACGTTCGTGGCGTTCGGTACGCGTACCCGGATGGGCACGTCGCCCTGCACGGCGTGGACCTGAGCGTCCCGCGCGGCGACCGGGTGGCGCTGCTCGGGCCCAACGGCGCCGGCAAGACCACGCTGGTGCTGCATCTCAACGGGATCCTCGTCCCGACCGAGGGCAGCGTGAGCGTCGGTGGGCTGACGGTCACGCCGGACCGGGCCACCCTGGCCGAGGTGCGTCGCCGGGTGGGCATCGTCTTCCAGGACCCGGACGACCAGTTGTTCCTGCCCACGGTGGCCGAGGACGTGGCGTTCGGGCCGGCGAACCTGGGTCTGCGCGGGGCGGAGTTGGCCGCCCGGGTGGACGAGGCGCTCGCCGCGGTGGGGATGGGCGCGCATCGCGACCGGTCCCCGCAGCATCTTTCCTTCGGGCAGCGCCGCCGGGTGGCGGTGGCGACCGTGCTCGCCATGCACCCGGAGATCCTGGTGCTCGACGAGCCGTCGTCGAACCTGGACCCGGCGGCCCGCCGTGAGCTGGCCGAGATCCTGCGCGACCTGCCGGTGACCCTGCTGATGGTCACGCACGACCTGCCGTACGCGGCGGAGTTGTGCGACCGCTCAGTGATCCTGGACGGTGGCCGGATCGTCGCCGACGCCCCCACCCTGGACCTGCTGGCCGACTCGGCCCTGCTGGCCCGCCACCGCCTCGAACTTCCCTACGGCTTCGCCCCACCCCGGTAACCCCCACCCCGCCCCATGATCAACACGGGCCGGCGGGCTGGCGGGCCGGCGGGCCGGCGGGCGGGGGCGGTGGGTCAGGTGTGGGCTGGGGTTGGGGTTTTGGCGGCCGCGTGGAGGCGGAGGACGCCTGCGGCTGTCGCCCCGGTGCCGGTGATCAACACCAGCGCGACCATGACCCGGGCGATCTCGGGTGGCCAGGGCACCGGGGCGATGGATCGGGCGAACACGGCGGCGTTCGCCGCGCCGGCGAAGAGCGCCAGGCAGGCCCCGGCCAGCGCCACCGCGAAGTCGGCGGCCGGGCGGCGGGCCAGCGCGTAGCAGCCGGCGGCGATCGCGCCGAGGCCGGTGAGCAGCGACCAGATCTGCCCGGACAGCAGCCCGAGCGTCACCCCGCCCACACCCTGGGCGCCCGCGTCCAGTTCCCGCCCCACCGGGTACACGACGGCCACCACGCCGCCCACGACCAGCAACGTGCCCACCGCGGACAACGCGCGGGCACCGGCGGGCGAGGCGGCGGCGAGCAGGCCGAGCGCGCCCACCGCGAGCAGGCCGACGATCGTCACCGCCCACCAGGTGTACGCGTCCGGTGGCGGCACCCAGTCCACCGTCCCGCCGATCGTCACCTGGTCAGCGCCGTCCCGCAGGGGGATCGTCCAGTCCCGGACCCGGTGCTCGCGGTCCGGTGCCGCGCGTACCGCCGCCGGTGGTGCCGACTCCTGCCACAGTGCGCGTTGGTCGTGCCAGCGCACGGTGGTCCCGTCGGCGACCCGCCGCCAGGTCGGCGGGGCGGCCGGGTCGGCGTCGGCCGGGAGCGCGGTGTCCCCGGCGATGGTGCGGTTCAGGTAGGTGGCGGGGGAGCGGCTGTTCTCGAAGACCCCGTCCGGGGTGATCCGCAGGTACGGCTCACCGGAGTAGCCGACGACCTCGACGGCCCGGCCGGTGTCGTTGGTCAACTCCAGTCGGGCGCCCGCCTCGACGACGCGTACCTCCAGCCCTGGCCGCTGCGGTGTGACCCCGGTGGTCCGGGTGCGGTAGTCGGTGCCGTCGGGGGCGTCCGCGCCGTGCGCGGCGGCGGGCGCCGCGGTGAGCAGGGTCGCCACGCCGGCGGCGGTGGCGACCAGGCCGACGCGAGCCAGCAGGGTACGGATCACTTGCCGGCCGCCGCCACGGCCGCGGTGAGGCTGTCCGGGGTGGGGTTGGTGAGCGGCTGACCGTTGACCATGACCGTCGGCGTGCCGGTGACGTCGCTCCGGCTGGCCTCGTCGGTGACGTGGTCGGTCCACGTCTTGTACGTCTTGTCCTTGACGCAGCCGCCGAACGAGCCCCGATCGAGGCCCACGCCGGTGCCGATGTCGATGAGCTGGTCGTCGGGGAGGCCGGCGCTGCCCTCCGGCGGCTGCCTGTCGAAGAGCGCCTTGGCGTACTCCCGGAACTTGCCTCCCGCCGCGGCGCAGCCGGAGGCGGCCGAGGACCGGGTGGAGTAGTCGGTGGTGGAGAAGCGATTGAGGAACGCCACCGGGTGGTAGACCACCTTCGCCTTGTTGTCGGCCACCAACTGCTCGAGCGTCGCCCCGGTGGCCTGCTCGAACTGCTTGCAGACCGGGCAGAGGAAGTCCTCGTAGACGTCGACGGTGACCGGTCCGCCACCGGTGACGATGCCGGTGCCGGCCGCGTTCGCGCCGGGTGGGGTGGTGAAGGAGTCGGAACGCTGGTTGGTCCAGACGGTCCAGCCGACGACACCGGCGATGACCAGGACGACGACCGCCGCGGCGGACACCCAGACCGTGCGGCGACGCCGTCGCTCGCGGGCGAGTTGCTCGCGGACCACCCGGGCGGCGTCCCGCTTTCCCTTGCGACTACTCATCCTCGTCCTCCACAGCGGGTTCGCCGGACAACCACCCGTCCACCGATACCGGCGTACGCGGCCAGACCAGCAGAAATCCGGCCAGTACCAAGAATCCCAGGTCCCGCAGGATCTCCGGGAGGTAACTGGGTGCCTGCCCCTCGCCCAACTGCCCGCCGCTGCCGAAGCAGCCGCAGTCGATGGCCAGCCCACGTGCCCAGGCCGAGGCGATCCCCGCGATGAAGACCACCAGCAGCGCGGCCGACACCCCGGCGACGAGCCGGGTGGCCAGCCCGAGCAGCAACAGCACGCCCAGCGCCAACTCGACGAAGGGCAGGGCCGCGCCGACCACGGTCGCCAGGTCGTACGGCAGCACCTGGTACGCGTTGACGGCTCGCCCGGAGGCGGCGAGGTCACCGACCTTCGACGCGCCGGCGACGAGCCAGACGGCGGCGAGGCCGAGCCGTGCCGCCGTGGCGAGCCAGGGCCGGACGACCGGCCAACGGCCGACCGGGGGGGAGGGTGCAGTCACGCTCATTGTGTCGTCCCGTCTGCGCCGGAAGTTCCCCGCTCAGCCGGTCAGGGCGTCGCCGACCGCCTCGACCAGTTCGTCGCGGGCCCGGGCGACCCGGGATCGGATGGTGCCCACCGGCACCCCTTCGACGGCGGCCGCCTCGGCGTACGACAGGCCGAGCAACTGGGTGAGCACGAACGCGGCGCGCCGCTCGGCGCTGAGCCGGCGGACCAGGTCCGCCGCGCCGAACTGGCCGGCCGGGTCCGGGTGCGGGCGGTCGGTGTACGCGTTCGCGGCCAGCCGCTCGTCGAGTCGGCGGCGGCGGATCACCGTGCGCAGGTGGTCGGCGCAGGCCCGACGGGCGATGCCGAGCAGCCAGGTGCGGACGCTGGAACGGCCCTCGAACGCGGGCAGCGCCCGAAACGCCCGCAGGTAGGTCTCCTGAGTCAGGTCGTCGGCGCTGTCCGGGTCGACCAGGGCGGCGGCGAACCGCCAGACCTCGGTCTGGGTCAGCCGGACGAACGCCGCCTGGGCGCTCGGGTCACCGTCGCGCGCGCTGAGCGCCCACTCGGTCGCCGGGTCCCGGGCGACGGCACCGGCCGGCTCTGCCGGACCGGCGGCACCGGTGTCACGCGGGACGGGGATCACGACAAACCAGGTTACGCGGCGCCCGAGGCGGCGTCACGGTCCTTCGGTTCCTGGATGGTCTGCACCACGTCGGGAACTTTTCCCCCACCGGAGCCGACTACCTCCGCATGACACGCGATCCCTCCCGCGCGGCACGGGCGGCTGAGCAGAGTTGAGCCCTTTGCCCGACTCGGCTCGCCGAGATCCACACCGGTCGGCGACCATGGCTGGCATGACTGTCGCCCCCCGCCGCTGGATCACCCGGCTGGCTGCCGCCGCCGGCCTGCTGGTCACCGTCGTCGCCCTGTTGATCGCGCCAGCCACCCCGGCCAGCGCCCACGCGGTGCTGGAGAGCACCAGCCCGGCCGCCTCCTCGGTCGTGCCGAGCGCGCCGTCCGAGGTGGTCCTCCGGTTCAGTGAGTCGGTCCGCAAGGTTCCCGGCAAGATCAGGGTCATCGCGCCGGACGGGTCCCGCGCCGACCGGGGTGAGCCGTCCTTCGACGGCGGCGAGGTGCGCATCCCGGTGGACCCGGCCGGCGGGCGCGGCACCTACCTGCTCAGCTTCCGGGTGATCTCCGCCGACAGTCACCCGGTGTCCGGGGCGTTCACCTACTCGGTCGGCGCGCCCTCGACACCACCCGTCGACTCCGGCACGGACAGCCGCGCCAACCCGGTCGTGGGTACGGCGGTGAAGGTGGCTCGTTTCCTCGGCTACACCGGTCTGGTGCTGCTGGTCGGGCCGGCGCTGGTGCTCGCCGCGCTGTGGCCGCGACGGCTCTCCCGGCGGGGGCCGGCGCGGCTGGCCTGGACCGGCCTCGGCCTGGTGGCCGTCGCCACCCTCGCCGACCTGTGGTTGCAGGTGCCCTACACGGCCGGCGGTGGCCTCTTCGACGTGACCGGCGAGGGGTTCGGCAGTGTGTTCGGCAGCACCTTCGGCACCGCCCACCTGGTCCGACTCGGCCTGCTGGCGGCCTCCGTCTTCCTGCTCCGGCCGCTGCTGACCCGGCCGGTCGGCCGCGCCGACGCGATCATCCTGGCCGTGCTCGGCGGCGCCGCCCTGCTGACCTGGCCGCTGGCCGGGCACCCGGCGGCCTCCCCGGCGCCGGCCGTCTCCGTGGTCGTCGACGCGGTCCACCTGGGCAGCATGGCGGTCTGGCTGGGTGGTCTGCTGATGCTCGCCGCGTTCCTGCTGCGCCAGGCCGACGAGCGGGAGCTGGGCGCGATCCTGCCCATCTGGTCGCGGTGGGCGGCGCTCGCCGTCTCGGCGCTGCTGCTCGCCGGCACCGTTCAGGCGCTGATCGAGGTGGCCACCCTGCAGGCGCTGTTCGACACCACGTACGGGCAGCTGCTGCTCACCAAGATCGCGCTGTTCGCGGTGGTGATCGCCGTGGCCGCGTACTCCCGGCAGTTGGTGCGTCGGCGCATCGCCGCGCAGCGCCCGGCGCCGGTCCGCCGTGCGGTCTGGGTGGAGTTGGCCGTCACCGTGGTGGTGCTGAGCCTGTCCGCCACGCTCGTGCAGACCACGCCCGCCCGCACCGCCGTGGCCGGGCCGTCCAGCACGGAGGCCGGCCTCTTCAGCACCAAGCTGTCCAGCTCGCTCTACGACATGCAGATCGAGGTGAGCCCGGCCCAGCGGGGAAACAACTCGGTGCACCTGTACGCCTACGACAAGAACAACCAGCCGCTGCCGGTGGTGGAGTGGAAGGCGACCGCCGCGCTGCCCTCGGCCGGGATCGAACCGATCGACGTCCCGCTGCTGCCGTTGACGGACAACCACGCCTACGGCGACATCAGCCTGCCGGCTTCCGGTGACTGGCAAATCAAGATCACTGCCCGAACGACAGACATCGACCAGGCCACGGTGACCGCCACCGTGCCGATCCGTTAGAGAGGTCCGCGAAACCCATGACCCGATTCCGGCGTACCGCAACCGCCGCTGCCGCCCTGGCGTTCACCGCCGCCGCCACCGCTGTGCTCGGCGTCGCCGGACCGGCGTCCGCGCACGTCACGGTCAACCCGAAGGAGGCGGTCCAGGGCGGGTACGCCCGGGTGGCGTTCCGGGTGCCCAACGAGAGCGACACCGCCTCGACCAACAAGATCGAGGTGACCCTGCCGGAGAACGCTCCGGTCGGCTCGGTGTCGACCATGCCGGTGCCCGGCTGGACGGTCGCGACGGAGAAGCGCAAGGTGGACCCGCCGATCGAGGTGCACGGCAGCCAGCTCACCGAGGCGATTTCCAAGATCACTTGGACGGCCACCGGCGACGCGGCGGTGAAGCCCGGCCAGTTCCAGGAGTTCCCCGTCTCGATGGGGCCGCTGCCGAAGGTCGACTCGATGGTCTTCAAGGTCCTCCAGACCTACTCGGACGGCGAGATCTCGCGCTGGATCGACCCGCCGGCGCCGGGTGCCGAGGAGCCGGAGCACCCGGCGCCGGTGCTCACCCTGGCCGCCGCCGCGGCACCCGCGGGTGCGCCCACGCCGAGCGCCGCCGCCGCGTCGTCGCCCGACGACGACGATGACGACGACGGCAACGGGCTCGCGGTCGGCCTCGGTGTGGCCGGTCTCGTCGCCGGGCTGGCCGGTCTGGTGCTGGGCGGGCTGGCGTTCTCCCGGAGCCGTCGGGAGCCGGTCGCCAAGTCCTGACCCCCGTCCCACCCGCTGGCCCGCCGGAACCCTCCGGCGGGCCAGCGCGCTTTCCGCGGTCGGACCGTGCGGTGCAGTGGATATTCCCTGATCACCGCGCCCGCGTCGGTAAGGTCGGCCGGGTATCTGGCTACGGAGGGAGACGGTGCGAATGCGTGTCGTGCGGGCAATCGTCGGTGTGCTGCTGGTGGCCATGGGGATTCCGGCGCTGTTCGCCGGTGGCGCGTTGTGGTTGGTGACGCGACACGCCGACCCCGACGGGTCCTTCGCCGCCCGCTTCGAGACGCTCCGCACGCCCGGTCACGCGGTCGTGGTCACCGACCTCGACCGCCTGCTGCGCCAGGAGGCGCCGTTCGCGCGTACCGGGGAGACCCGGCTGCGCCTGGACGCCAACACCTCGGGCGGCCCGACCTTCGTGGGGCTCGCCCCCACCGCCGAGGTGCGTGGCTGGCTGGCGCCGGTGCCGCACGCCGTGGTCCGTCGGGTGGCGCTGGCCCAGGGTCCGCTGCCGGTTCGGCTGGACCCGGCCGGTCCCGCTGCGGGCGGTCCGGTCGATCCGGCCGCCGTCGTACCGGTCGGCCCGCCGGATCGGCCGTCCTGGGTACGCCAGGGCGTCGGCTCGCTGGAGTGGAGCGCGGACGACCTGGCCGAAGAGCCCATGAGTCTGGTGCTGATGCGCCCCGACGGTGCCGCCGACCTGGCACTGGACCTGCGCGTCGAGGTGCGGGCGGGGTGGACCGGCCCGGCCACCTGGAGTCTGCTGGCCGCCGGCGTCCTGCTGGTGGCGTGCGCCCTGCTGCTCCTGCTGCGACCGTTGCGCCCACGCGAGGTCATCTTCGTGGTGGAGCCGGATCAGGTTCCGGTGCTCGCCGGCCGGCTCGGGGTCACCTCGCTGAGTGGGCTCGGTGCCCGGGATCCCGCGCCGGCCGCGCCGTTTCCGGCCGTGCGGCAGCTCACCATGGTCGGTTCGGGTGCGAAGGCCACGACCCGGCCGGTGGCGGTCGACGAAACGGCGGGTGGCCCTCCGCGCTGCCGACGCGGAGGGCCACCCTCACCGGGGGATCGGTGCTACCCGAGCGGCGCTTGAGGTAGATGAGCCCAGATTAGCGCTAGTGGCGGCTACTAGGTAGATCTGTCCAGTTGGTGCGATTTTTCCTGGGGTTGCGGTTGGTCGGCGGGTCGGACGCGGCGCAGGCGCACCGGCAGGGTCGCCAGCAACAGCAGGCTGAGCAGCACATAGGTGTTCTGCAACACGAAATCCGCCGGGTCGTGCGTACGGACCGCTCCCGCGCCCCATTCCTGGAACGTCACCACGCCGTAGACGATCACGGCGGTGGTGACCAGCGCGAACCCCGCCAACCACCGACGCCTGCGTGCCTCGTCCGGGCGGTCGGCACTCAACGCCGCGTCCGCGAGCAGCACCACCGCCGGCACGAACCAGTAGATGTGGTGGGTCCAGGTGATCGGGCTGACCAGCGAACCCACCAACCCGGTCAACGTCAGGCCCGTCACCAGGTCACCGGCGCGCGCCGCGCGGGCGGCCCGCCACAGGCCGTAGGCGGCGACCACGGCGACCACCAGCAGCCAGAGCAGCCGGTCCGGCTTCTCCGGTGCGGTGAACCGGCTGAGCAGGCCGAACAGCGACTGGTTGCCGACGTAGTCGGTGCGTCCCACCCGGTCGTTGTCCCACAGCTCCTGGGTCCAGAACCGCCACGAGTCACCCGGAGCGATCGCCGCCGCGAGCAGGGTCGCCGCCGCGGCGGTAGCGCTCGCCACCGCGGCGGCCCGCCACCGTCGGGTGGCCAGCAGGTACACGATGAAGATGCCGGGAAAGAGCTTGAGCGCCGTCGCCAGCCCCACGCCGACCCCGGCCCAACGCCGTGCCTGCGGTACGGCGAACAGCAGGTCGGCCAGGATCAGCACGACCAGCAGCATGTTGATCTGCCCGAAGGTGATCGTCTCGCGGGTGCTCTCCACGGCCAGCACCAGCAGCACGGCCACGGTCAGCGTGAACGCCCGGGGCAGGTCGTGCCGGGCGATGACCGGCATCATCAGCCAGCGGGTGGTCAACACCACGGCCAGCACGGTGAGCACCGTGAAGATCGCCACGGTGGCACCGAGCCGCAACAGGCCGAACGGCCACAGCAGCAACGCGCTGAAGGGTGGGTAGGTGAAGTACAACTCGCCCTGCACCCGGTCGGGTTGGACGTAGTCGTAGAGCGGGTGGCCGACACGCCACCAGTCGACCGCCGACATGTAGATCTTGAGGTCGAGGAATTTGTGGTTCAGGCCCGGCAGGTAGAGCGCTGGCAGCACGGCGATGAGGGCCACCACCGTGACCAGGCGACGGACCGTACGGCCGCCGGGATCGTCGTCCGTGACGGCGGGCGGTGCTACGGGATCGGCTGGCACCCCGAAACCCTAGCGGTCTGGTCCGCCGAGAGCGCGCAGCCGCGGGGCGTGGGCTGCGCGTAGGCTGTGCCGGTGGCTGATCTCCTTGTCTGGATCGACTGTGAGATGACCGGGCTGGACCTTGGCAGGGACAAACTGATCGAGGTTGCGGCACTGGTCACCGATCCCGATCTCAACGTGCTGGGTGACGGGGTCGACGTGGTGATCCACGCCGACGAGGTGGCGCTGGAGGGGATGCCGGAGATCGTCCAGACGATGCACGCCAAGTCCGGTCTCACCGAGGAGGTCCGCCGTTCGGCGGTCACCCTCACCGAGGCGGAGGACCTGGTCCTGGACTACGTCCGCACCTTCGTCAAAGATCCGCGGACGGCTCCGTTGTGCGGCAACTCGATCGCCACCGACCGGGGCTTCATCGCCCGCGACATGCCCCGCCTCGACGCCCACCTGCACTACCGGATGATCGACGTCTCGTCGATCAAGGAGCTGTGTCGGCGCTGGTACCCGCGCGTGTACTTCGGCCAGCCGCAGAAGGGCCTCGCGCACCGGGCGCTGGCCGACGTCCGGGAGAGCATCCGGGAGTTGGAGTACTACCGGCGGACGCTCTTCGTCCCGCTGCCGGGCCCGGACGTCGAGACCGCCAAGGCGATCGCCGCCGAACTCTGACCCACGCGCGGGCGGCCCCGGATACCCGCTGGACGGGGCCGGCTGCGGTGCGGCTATTATTGGTCCGCACCCCGCCCGGGGCGATCGACCGGGCGACGGCGGCATGGTGGCTGTAGCTCAGTTGGCAGAGCACCGGGTTGTGGTCCCGGTTGTCGTGGGTTCAATTCCCATCAGTCACCCAGTTGGTTGTGCTGCTCAGGCCCCCTCTTCGGAGGGGGCCTGAGTCGTTGTAGGGGCGAGATGGGGACCACGCGAAAGCCCCCTCCGCAGAGGGGGCTTCCGGTCGCTCAGGTCAGGCGGTCGGCGTCGGTGACGGGGTGACCGCGCCGTCCGGGGCCGGGGTGGTGGCCGGGTCGGCCGGCGGCTCGTACGGGACGGCGCTGCCCTTGACGTACTCGTCCCAGCTCATGTTCCAGTCGGTCCAGCCGTTGCCGTTCTGCAGCTTGCGCTCGGTGCCCTTGACCGTGATCGGGTCGCCGACCCGCGTGTTGCTGAACAGCCAGTTTCCGTTGGCCATCGACACGTTCACGCAGCCGTGCGAGACGTTCACGCTGCCCTGCTGCCCCTCGGACCAGGGTGCCGCGTGGATGAACTCCCCGCCCCAGGTGAGACGCTGCGCGAAGTCGATGTTGGTGCGGTAACCCTCCTCCGGGCCGAGTTCCTCCATCGTGTCGAAGACCGTCTTGCGCAGCTTCTCGATGACGACCATGGTGCCGCTCGACGACGGGGTGCTCTTCTTGCCCAGGCTCACCGGGATGGTCTTGATCACGGCGCCGTCGCGGGTCACCGTCATCCGCTTGTTCTTGTTGTCCACTGTCATGATCAGCGACGGGCCGATCTTGACGTCCACCGCGAGGTCGGAGCGGCCGTACCAGCCCTCACCCATCGGCAGGCCGCCGGCCTGCACCCGGTAGGAGACCTTGCTGTTGGCCTTCCAGAACTCCTTCGGCCGGTACCGGACCTCGGTGGGGCTGACCCAGTGCCAGACGCCCTCCTGGGACGGCGTCGAGGTCACCGTCATCCGGCGCTGCACGTCGTCGCGGTAGTCCTCCGGGACGGCCCGGCTGAACTTCACGATCAGCGGCATGGCGACCCCGACCACCTGGTTGTCGCCGAGGAAGCTGCTCACGCGTACCTGATTGGCGGGCTTGGCCATGGTGGTGAAGGTGTTGGTCGCGGTGGCCGGACGGCCATCGTCGCCGGTGGCGGTCACGGTCGCCGTGTAGCTCGTGCCGTACGCGAGGGCGCCGGCCGGCTGCCACGTCTTGCCATCCGCGGCGACTGCGCCCTCGACCGTCTTGCCGGCCGCGTCCTTGAGCTCGACGGCGGTCTGCATGGCGTCCTTCGTGGTGAAGGTGATGCCGGTCGAGGCCGGCACGTCCTTGGCGTCGGCCGCAGGCTCGCTGATCGTCGCCGCGGCCTTCGGTGGCGGGCTCTCGCCGCCGCCGTGCCACGAGGACGGCTTACCGCCGTCGCCGCTGGTGCAGGCGGCGGTGAAGGCCAACGCCACGGCGAGGAAACCCGCCGCGAACACGCGACGTCGCCCACGGTGCCTGATCAGCTGATCCTGGCTAGCTCGCATGATTCCCTCACAGTCGTGGTCGCTGCCCCATCGTCTCCTACTGACGCGCCAGAGCCGGGCCGGGTTGCCGAGGGTGAACCGAAACACGCCGATTATTCTGCCGGATTCTTGCTACTATCCGGCGTTTCGCGAGTATGGCTCGTTTCCGTGCGGGGGCGGTGGGGTCGCCGCGGCGTCGTCGCCTCGCCGGAGTGCAAGGGTACGCCGGCCCCGCCAATGGCGGGGCCGGCGCGAGAAGGCCGACACGCTCAGAGCAGGGGGCCGGCCCCACCACTGGGTACGGGCAGCGCGCTGCCCTTGATGAACGCCGACCAGCTCAGGCTCCACGCCGTCCAGCCGTTGCCGGCGCCCAGCTTGCGCTCGGTGCCCTTCACCGTGATCGGGTCACCGATCCGCGTCTTCTCGAACAGCCACCGGGCGTTCACCATCGACACGTTCACGCAGCCGTGCGAGACGTTCTGCCGCCCCTGCACGTGCTCCGACCAGGGCGCGGCGTGAATGTACTCGCCACCCCAGGTAAGCCGCTGGGCGAACTGGATGTCGGTGACGTAGCGGTTGGCCGGATCCGGGTCGTCGCGGGTGTCGAAGGTCGTGGCCTCCTTCTTCTCCATCACGACCATCGTGCCGCTGGAGGACGGCGTGCTCTTCTTGCCCAGGCTCACCGGAATGGTGCGCACCAGCGCGCCGTTCTCGTACACCGTCATCTTCTTGCTGGCGTTGTCGACCTTCATCTGGAACGACCGGCCGATCTTGGCAGTGGCCTTACGGTCCATGTCGCCGTACTTGCCGTTGCTCAGCGGTATCCCGGCCAGGGCGATCCGCACCGTGATGGTCGTGCCGGGCTTCCAGTACTCCGGTGCCCGGTAGTACGCCTGCGTACCGTTGTCGACCCAGTGCCAGGCCCCCGGCTGCGGCGGATCGGTGCGGACGAACATCCGCTTCTGCACCGCCGCCCGGTCCTTCTTCGGGATGCCCGGATGGAACTCCGTGACCACCGGCATGGCCACCCCGTAGCTCTTGTCGTCGAAGAGGTACAGGCCGGATCCGATCGTCGACTTCGGCTTGGCCATCGTGGTGAAGCTGCTGGTGCCCTGGCTGCTCGTCCCGTCGGCCGCGTCCGCCGTCAGCGTGGCGGTGTACCGGGTGCCGAACTTCAGCGGGGCGGACGGCACCCAGGCGGAGCCGTCGGTGCGCAGTTTGCCCTCCACCGCGCCCCCGCCGTCCGCGGTCAGGGTGACCGCGGAGACCTTCCCGCCGTCCGGCAGCTTCGCGCTGATCTCGGTGCTCACCGGCCGGTTGTTCGCGCCGTTGGCCGGGCTCAGTGTGAGCGTCGGCACGCTTGGCGCGTCCGGCGTGGTTGGTGTCGGGGGCGCGGACGAGCCAGGCGCGGCGCCCGCGTCCGCCGCCGGCGTTCCACCGACGAACGTCGGGGTCTTCTGCTTGTCGCCGCACCCGGTCAGTGCCAGCGACGCCACCAGAGTCAGAGCGCCCACCACCGCCCCGGCTCGCGTGAACCGTGTCATCCCCACCTCTGTTCTCGCGTACCTGGCGGACATCGTGCCGCATCACCGCCTCAACCCACCCCCCCGTCCCGAGCGCGAGGGCCGGTTTGTGGCTTTTTGCCCGCAAAGCTCGACCGAAGGGGGGAGCCGGGTAACCGGATTGGAGCCCGGCTCGGGCGGGTGCTAATGTTTTCTCCGTTGCCGAACGAGCGCCGCTAGCTCAACTGGCAGAGCAGCGGACTCTTAATCCGCGGGTTCGGGGTTCGAGTCCCTGGCGGCGCACCAACGATCAAGGCCCTGACCGAGGTTCATCCTGGGTCAGGGCCTTGTCGTATTTCCGCTGGGGCTCGGCACCGGCACACGTGCTCGGACACGCAAGCCTTCGGGCGCGGGGGACCACCTAAAAGGTCGGGCTCCATCTGCTGATCTTCCCCGAGCTGTCGATGTGGTGCACCCGCGGACACCGCCCCGCCGGTGGTGTGGCGCGCTGTGCGACGGAGCCGGGGAGACGCACGGTTGCCCGCCCATTGGCCGGCATCTATAGTTGCGCGGATCACAACAATCATGGCCGTGGTGGTTGCGGCCGGTTCGTCGAAGCGCTTCGACGATCCGTCGTCCAGGCCCGTCAGCCGGGTGTCGAGCCTGGCCACACCGGTCGGGGCGTCCGCTGGGCGTCCGTCGTACGACCTGAGGAGAAGCAAATGGGGAACAAGCGCCTTCGGCGCGGAATCGCCGTGCTCGCGCTCGTCCTACTGGCTCTACCGGCCGTTCCCGGCACCGCCCTCGCCGAACCCACCTACCCGTTCCGCGACCCACACCTGCCGGTGCAGGCCCGGGTCGACGACCTGCTCGGCCGGCTCACCCTCGACGAGAAGATCTCCTGGCTGCACCAGTACCAGCCAGCCGTTCCCCGGCTGGGCATCGGCCTGTTCAAGACCGGCACCGAGGCCCTGCACGGGGTGGCCTGGTCGACCGACATCGACAACAACGGCGCTGTCGTCAAGGCCCGCAGCACGTCCTTTCCCCAGCCGGTCGGCATGGCGAGCACCTGGGACACCGACCTGATCAACCGGGTCGGCTCCGCCGTCGGCGACGAGGCGCGCGGCTATCACGTGCAGAACCCCCGGGTGTGGGGTCTCAACCTCTGGGCACCGGTGGTCAACCTGCTGCGTGACCCCCGCTGGGGCCGCAACGAGGAGGGCTACTCCGAGGACCCGCTACTCACCGCCGAGATGTCCACCGCGTACGGCTCGGGGATGACCGGCGGCGACCCCGACCACCTGAAGAGCGCCCCGACCCTGAAGCACTACCTGGCCTACAACAACGAGATCCGGCGCGACGTCACCTCGTCGAACGTGCCACCTCGGGTGCTCAACGAGTACGAACGCGCCGCGTTCCAGCCAGCCATCGCCGCCGACGCGGCGACCGGCGTGATGGCCGCGTACAACCTGATCAACGGACGGCCCGCCACCGTCGATCCGGACCTGGCCACCGTGGTACGCGGCTGGACGGACCAGCCGCTGCTGAACGTCACCGACGCCTGGGCGCCGAACAACCTCGTGGCCTCCCAGGGGTACTACGCCACCCAGCCCGAGGCGAACGCCGCGATCGTCAAGGCCGGCCTCAACAGCTTCATCACCGACGACACCAACGCCCAACCGACGGTGACGGCCATCAAACAGGCCCTCGCGACCGGCCTGCTGACCGAGGCGGACATCGACGCCCGGATCCGGGAGATCCTGAACGTGCGGTTCCGGCTGGGGGAGTTCGACCCGGGCGGTGGCCGTTACGGCGGCATCACCCCGGACGTCATCAACAGCCCGAAACACCAACGGCTGGCCCGACAGGCCGCCGGCGAGGCGATGGTGCTGCTGAAGAACTCCCGACAGGCGCTTCCGCTGGACCCGGCCCGCACCCGCAAGGTGGCCGTGCTCGGTCCGCTGGCCGACACCCTCTACACCGACTGGTACGGCGGCGACCTGCCGTACCAGGTGACCGCGCTCGACGGGATCCGCGAGCGGCTGGGTAACTCCGCGAGTGTCAGCGGGCTCGACGGGGCGGACCGGATCGCCCTGAAGGACGCGGCGACCGGCAGGTACGTCACGGCCACCGGCACCACCGACGCCGACCCGGTCGCCGCCACCGGTGCCACGGCGACGCCCGAAGCACAGTTCGACGTGGTGGACTGGGGCCAGGACGTGGTGACGCTGCGCAACGCCGCGAACGGCCGCTACCTCGGCTACAACTGGGGGCCGTTCATCACCCGCGACGAGCAGCCGAACGGCTGGTACGTCCAGCAGCAGTTCAAGCTGGAGCCGCAGGACGACGGCACGGTGGTGCTGCGCTACGTCGGCTACGAGACCAAGGAGAGCTGGTTCGCCCCCGAGAAGTACGTCACGGTCGGCGACGACGGTGCGCTCAAGCTCGGCGCGTCCACCCCCGCTGCCGCGACCCACTTCAGCCGCGAGGTGATCAGCAGCGGAATCGACCGGGCGGTGGCGGCGGCCAGGGCGGCCGACACCGCCGTACTGGTCGTGGGCAGCAACCCGTTCATCAACGGACGCGAGGCGCACGACCGCACCTCCACGGCCCTGAGCGCCGGCCAGGAGGCACTGGTCAAGGCCGTCGTCAGGGCCAACCCGCGTACGGTTCTGGTGCTCCAGACCAGCTACCCGGTCAACCTGACCTGGGAGCAGGAGCACGTCCCGGCGATCGTGTGGACCACCCACGCGGGCGCCGAGACCGGGCACGCCGTGGCCGACGTCCTGTTCGGCGACCGCAACCCGTCCGGCCGGCTCACCCAGACCTGGTACCGCTCGGACGGGCAACTGCCACCGGACCTGCTGGAGTACGACATCATCTCGTCCGGGCAGACCTACCTGTACAGCACCGCGAAGCCGCTCTACCCGTTCGGCCACGGGCTGTCGTACTCCCGGTTCCGCTACGGCCAGGCGCGTACCGGCGACCGGCCGGTCGCCGCCGACGGCACCATCACGGTGAGCGTCGACGTGACAAACACCGGCAGCCGGGCCGGGTCCGAGGTGGTCCAGCTCTACACCCACCAGCGCACCTCGCGGGTCAAGACCCCGATCCGTCAGCTCAAGGCCTTCCAGCGGGTGGAACTCGCACCCGGGCAGACCCGGACCGTCACGCTGCGGCTGCCCGCCGCCGACCTGGCGCACTGGGACGTCACGCGCAGCCGGTGGGTGGTCGAATCGTCCACCCACGACATCATGGTGGGGGCGTCCGCCGAGGACATCCGGGCCCGCACCGCGGTTCGGGTCCGCGGTGAGACGGTCCCGGCCCGGGACCTGTCCCGGCCGACCCGGGCGGAGAACTTCGACGGGTACGCGGGGGTCCGGCTGGTCGACGAGACGAAGGCCCAGGGTACGGCCGTCGGCGCCACCGCGGCGGGCCAGTGGATCTCGTTCGCCGGTTCGGCTCTGCGTCCGGGCGCCGACACCCTCACGGCCAGGGTCGCCAGGGCCGGCGCGGACGCCGGCACGATCCAGGTCCGCCTGGGCTCGCCCACCGGCCGGCTGCTGGGCACGGCCACCGTGCCCAGCACCGGCGACGACTACCGGTACGTCAACGTCAGCGCCGAGTTGGCCCGCGCCGCCGGCACCCACGACGTGTACCTGGTGTTCGACTCCCCGCTGCGGCTGGCCGACTTCTCCATCAGGTGACCGGAACCCGGGCCGGGACGATCGTCGTCCCGACCCGGGTCGGCACGCCCCGGGCCTTCGGCTCGAACCTGGTCACCGGCAGTGGCGCGTGGGCCGGGGGTTGCCGGGCCGGCCGGCCCGGTGCGGTGTTAACGTCTCATCCCGTTGCCGGCGAGCGCCGCTAGCTCAACTGGCAGAGCAGCGGACTCTTAATCCGCGGGTTCGGGGTTCGAGTCCCTGGCGGCGCACCAACGATCAAGGCCCTGAACTGGTGTTCAACGCCGGTCCGGGGCCTTTTGGGTACGTCGGCCTGCATGGTCGGCCGCGAGGGCTGGACCGTGGGTTCGTCGGTGACGCGGCCGTCCCCCGCGAAGACCCGGCGGCACCGCGAGACCGGACAGGTCGAACGGTCCGGGCCGGTACGGTCCGAAGAGCAGGTGGAGTATGGACAGTGCCCACCCGTGTCGAGCCGGTGCCTCGCGGAGCTCGTGGTGGCGCTCGACCGCTGACACTCGCCGGTCCGCGGCCGCCGGTGTCGAATCGGCGTTCACCAGCGGAGTGCACCTCGCCCTTGGCGTCGTCTCGGCCACGTTCCTCGCCGGGGCGGTGCTGGCGCGCGGCGGTTCTGCTGCGTCCGGTCTCCCGCTAAGGTTGTCAACAATCTCATACGGAAAGGCGGACTCCTCTTCAATGGACACCATTCTCCTCACCGATGCCAGCCGCATTATCGCCGGGGTCGCGCTCCTGACCATCGTCACCATCGAGCTCGGTGGATTTCTCATGACCCGGATCGCGAGCGGCGCGGTGGAGATGACTTCGTTCCAGAAATCCTTCGCCCGCGCCGGCCACGGCCATGCCGGTGTGCTCGTGACATTGAGTTTGATCTGCCTCGTGCTGGCCGACCTCGGCAATGTCGACGGTGCTGCCGGCTGGATCGCCCGGATCTGCATCCCCTTGTCCGCGGTGGTGATGTCGGCCGGCTTCTTCGCCGCCTCGGCCGGGCGGGACCGCACCACCCCCAACCGGTTCATCCTGGTGCTCTACCTGGGCGCGGCGTTGCTCACCGTCGGGGTGGCGACCCTGGGCATCGCTCTGCTCGCCGCCTGACCACGCACCCGTCGACATGCCGGCACCCCCCGCGGGGGATGCCGGCATTCGTCGTCTACATGGGCCGGACCCTGTCCGAAAGCGGAATCGTCACTGGCGCCGAGCGCTACGGCGGGGTCAGGAGCTGCCCTGTGCAGTCGGGATCCCGCACCACTGCCGATCTCTGACGGGGTCCGTATCGGCACGGTCCGGCGCCGCCTTCCGCGGTACCCGGGCCGGGCCCCACCATGTCCGCCGCACGTGGGCCGGGACCGGTCAGGCCCTGAGCGGACATGTCGAAGACCTTCCCTCGCCTGCGTGGGTGCGCCTTATTGGGCCCATGACCGGAGGCACCGCCGGGATTAATCCAAAGAATGAGCGACGACACGCGATCGGGGAAACAAAGCGCGGAAGCTCATTTTGGTCGCCCGGAAGTCGTGGCAATCTACGGGGCGATGAGCGCGTCGTGCGGAGCGGTGATGCCTGCCGCTTCGGGTTTGCCGCGTTCGAACAGGACTGATCCACAACCGTTTTTTTCATGATCCCGGGACGGGCGGGGATCGGACAGCTCCGCCGGCGAGCATCCTCGGTGTCGACAGCCCGCGAGCCGGACGATGTTCGCCTCCGGTCTACGGGGTATAGCTGACCGGATGAAGAAGACCGTGTACGCGGCGCTGGCCGGCGGCCTGGCGCTCACGCTGGCCGCCTGCTCCTCCAACGGGCCGGCCGCCCCCGTCCCGTCCGGGACGACCGTGCCGTCGCCCTCCGGCTCCACTCCGGCCGCCGGTCCGGCGCTGGCCGACACGGCCGTGCGTGCGCTCGCCGGCACCGACACCGATCCGTTCGATCAGGTCCGGCGGTTGCAGGCGCCCCCCGGCTGGAAGGTCGACGTCTGGGCCCGGGTGCCCGGCGCGCGGCTGCTGGCCTGGACGCCGGACGGTCGGCTGCTTGTGTCGCGCCCCCGCTCGGGCGATGTGCTCGCGCTGGTGCCGGGGAAGGACGACGCCGCGCCGACCCGGGGGACGCTGATCAGCGGGCTGAACCAGCCGCACGGGCTGGCCTTCCGGGGCGACACGCTCTACGTGGCCGAGAGCGACCGGGTCGACAGCTTCACCTACCGTACCGGCGTGCTGTCGGACCGGCGCGTCGTCGTCGAGGGGCTGCCCGACGCGAAGAGCCCCGAGCTGCGAGGCACCTATGCCCATGCGCTCAAGAGCGTGACGGTGGGCAGGGACGGCGCGGTCTACGTCTCGATCGGTTCGACAGGCAACGTGTCGGTCGAGGACCGGGACGCGGTCCCGCAGCGGGCCGCCGTGCTGCGGGTGTCGGCCGGCGGTGGGCGGCCCGAGGTCTTCGCCCGCGGCGTCCGCAACGGCACCGGGCTCGCTGTCGACCCGGACGGTGCGGTGTGGACGGCGGTCAACAACCGGGACAACGTGGCGTACCCGGTGGACCGCGACTACGACGGCGACGGCACGGCCGACCAGGGGCGCACCCTCCAGGCGTACGTGAACGACCACCCGCTCGAACCGTTGGCCCGGCTGACTCGGGGCCGCGACCTCGGCTGGCCGTACTGCAACCCGGACCCCGACGTGGAGCTGGGCGCGAAGGACTCGCCGTTGAGTTACACCCGACGGCCATTCGTCCGGGATGTCCAGCACAACTCCGACGGCAACAAGCTCGACTGCGCGGCGCTCCCCCCCGTCGAGCAGGGCCTGGCCGCCCACTCGGCCCCACTGGGGCTGAGCTTCACGGGGTCGCCGGGCCTGCCGGGCGGTTACGGGTCTGGTGCCCTGGTCGGTGTGCACGGCTCCTGGAACCGGACACCGCCGCGGGCTCCGCAGGTGTCATTCTTCCCCTGGCGCGCAGGCACCCTCGGCCCGGAGCAGGTCCTGCTGACCGGGTTCCAGGCGTCGGACGGCTCCCGCTGGGGCCGACCGGTCATGGCCGTGCAGGGCCCCGATCGGGCGCTGTACGTGAGTGACGATCTCGCGGGCGCCGTCTACCGGCTCACCGCCCCCCGAGGGTGATTCGGCACTCGCCCGTGCCCGTGCCCGGTCGGTCGCTGAAGCGACGTAGGGCGGAAAGGTTGCCTGCCCGCTGCTGTCAGCGTGCCAGGATCAACTCCAGGTGAAGCCGGCGAGTTGTTGCTTGAACTGTTTCAGGGTGAAGCTGTGGCCCTCTGGCGGTTCGAGCGACATGGAGTAGGTGACCTGCCCGACCTCACCCGCCCACAGGTCAGTGAGTTCACCGCCGAGCACATGAGCGGCTGGTACGCCGCCCATGACGTCCTGGGCTGGCCCGACCAACTCGTCCTACCCGAGACCACCGGTGTCGGCCGGTAGGGCTGGTGCCTGGGTGTGACTGTGCGGCATGTCCGGCTGATCCGCCGCGGGTGTGCCGAACGGGATGAGGGTGCCGTCCACGTCGAGGAACAGCAATGGACGCGGCGCCGGGTCGGGCATGACCCAAGAGGCTAGCCCTCACCGAGCCGGTCCGATCACACCTTGAGGACGTCCACGTCGTACAGCGCTATCGACGCGTCGCGGGAGGCCAGGGTCAGACTCTCGGTGATCGCTTGGGCCACCAGCATGCGGTCGAAGGGGTCGCGGTGGTGCGCTGGCAGGCGGCGGGCTGCGATGGCGTGGGCGTGGGTCACCGGGAGTTCCTGGAAGCCCATGTCCCTTACCCGCTCTGCGAGGTCAGGGGGTCCGCCGAGTTTCCCCGCGCTCTGCTTGATGGTGATCTCCCACAGGGTGACCGGGGAGAGGAAGATGTCCGGCTCGTGTCGCAGTCGGTCGAGGAACTCAGCGCCGAGGGTCGGGTCGCCGGTGATGGCCCAGAGCGCGACGTGAGTGTCCAGCAGCAGGGTCATGCGCCGATGCCGAAGTCGGTGGCGATCTCGGCGTTGGTCTCTGGTGAGTCCCAGTCGCCGGATAGGTCGAGTTGGCCGGCGAGGGAGCCGACTGCGGTGCGGTTGGCCCGCCGAACCAGCGGTACGACCTTCGCCACCGGGGTGCCCGCCCGGTCGATGATGATCTCCTCGCCGTGTTCCACCCGTTCGATGATGCGCGACAGGTGGGTCTTGGCGTCATGCATGTTGTAGTGCACGGCCTCAGCCGACATGGCGTACCCCCTCGCTTAGCTAAGAGATTAGTTTAGCCTGCTTGGCCGTGTGCGCCAGCAGCTTGGCTGTCTGCGGTCGGGTCGCCGGACGCCGTCTGAGTCGGCGCGCTGGGCAGGGTCGAGGGTCGATGGATCACCACGTGGGCCGCATTCGGGACGACATCCGCTGACGCTTGACATGACCTGTCAAGTGCTTGACGATGGGCGTCAAGCGAAGGGGATTGGTGTGCCACCAGCTAATGCGGAACTTGTCGCGCAGCTCCTCAGGTTGATCGAGGTTCGGCTGCTCGATCCGTTGGAGATCCTGGTCGACGGTGACCCGGCGATCGACTCGCTGCGGGCCGTCGTGCGGGACCGGGCACACTCCTGGGCCGCCACCATGGTCGGTGGTGACGAGCAGGCCGCCTACGGCGTGATCGTCCGGGCGATCTCGACGCTCTATCCCGGCGACGCCCCGTTCCACCCGCCCCTCGACTGGTGGCGCACCCCACTCGGCCAGATCGTCGCGCGACGGGTGGGCCACCCCACCGCCGAATCGGTGTCGTACGCGGTGGCCGGCGCCATGCTCGGCATCACCCGCCAGGGGGTCCACGACCTGGCCGCCCGCGGCAAACTCGCCCGCCATCCCGAGGGCGGTGTGCTGTCCGCCGCCGTCCGCGACCGACTACTCCGGGAAGGAACCCGACATGCCTGATTCCCTCCTCAGCTCAGGCGGCGTGCCGATCGCGTACCGCGACCTCGGTGGACCGGGACCCTCGCTGTTGCTGCTGCACGGTGCGGGCGGCAACCTCGCCCAGCTGACGACGCTGGCCGAGGAGTTGCGGCAGGCGTACCGGGTGGTCACCGTCGACCTGCGCGGCCACGGGCGGTCCGGCGACGGCCCGTGGCGGTGGGACGAGGTGCTCGACGACCTGGCCGCCGTCGCCGACGGCCTCGGTCTCGACCGCCCCGCGGTGGTCGGGGTTTCCCTCGGTGGGATGCTGGCCGCCCTCTGGGCGCAGCGTCACCCGGAGTGCCCAGGTGTCGTCAGCCTGGACGGAAATCCTCCGCCGAGTCGCCCGGAGCACCTCGCCGGGATGGACCCGGGGCAGGCGGCAGCGGCGCTCGCCAAACTGCGGGCGGCCTTCGACGGGATGGCCGCGATGCTGGCCGAGCCGCTCACCGCCGAACAGTTGGCCGCGGCGCTGGCCGGGCAGCGGGCGATGGCCCTGCGGTACGGCGCCGATCCGGCGGACTGGGTGGCCGCCTTCGAACGGAACCTCGTGCCGGGTGACGACGGCCGTTACCGGCTGCGCCCCGATCCGACGGTGACCGGACAGTTGCGGGAAGCGATGGAGTCCCTCGACCTGGTCCCCGCCTACCGGGATGCCCGGTGCCCCCTGCTGCTCGTCCTCGCCACCGAGGACCTACCCGAGCAGGAACCGTTTCACGAGGTGTACGTGGCCTACCGCCGGGCCACCCTGGAACGGCTTGCCACTGTGGACGGCCCACACCTGCGGGTGCTGCCGTTGGCCGGCGCCAGCCACGCGATGGTCGCCGAACGCCCGGCGGAGCTCGCCGCCATCGTCACCGACTTCCTGCACGAGGCAGCTCACGGCTGAGCCGGGAGACTCGGCCGTCGCGCGTGCGGCGCAGCCGCGGATTCATCGGACGATGCCAGTGGGGCGTGGGGCGGGGGTCGGGCGTTCTGCCCGGTACGAGCGCCTTTGCGCATTGACCACTCTTAATTGACTGTTGCAGTCGTCACACGTTCGACATACAGTCCGGGGGAGAGCTTCGTAGCGATTGGAAAAAGAGTGCGGTCGGGCAACAGCACCCCTCCGCCAGTCCTTAGTGGCGTCGCTGTTCCGTGCTCGTCGCTCGATACCCACATTCGGCATCCCGTCGACGGCAAGTGAAAGGAACAGCACGTGAAATCAGCAATTTCCACCGCTCGAACGTCATTGTTGGCGCTCGCGGTGTTCGTCTCGGCCGCAGTGCCGGCCGTGCTGACGAATCAGCTGCCGGCCGCGGCCGCGGTTCAGGCGACCTACTATGTCGCCCCGGACGGCAACGACGCCAACGCGGGGACGATCGAATCCCCATTCAAGACGCTGCAACGCGCGCGGGATGTCGTCCGTACGGTGAACACGAACATGACCGGTGACATCAGCGTGTTGCTGCGTGGTGGGAGTTATCCGATCAGCAGCACCGTCGAATTCGGCACGAGTGACTCGGGCACCAACGGATTCCGGATCAGCTACGGCGCCTACCCGGGTGAGAAGCCGGTCCTCGACGGTGGTGTCCAGGTGACCGGGTGGACCCAGCACAGCGGCAACATCTGGAAGGCGCCGCTGGACCGCGCCAACAAGCTGCGTGCGCTGTACGTCAACGACAAGCGTGCCGTCATGGCGTCCAAGACGATCAGCTCGGGGGGCTGTTACGGGACGTACACCATCACGGCCAACCAGGCCGCGTGGGCCTGGGAGTCGGGATCGCAGTGCGATGGCGCCAAATACAGTCTGAATGATTTCCCCGCCGTCGCCCGCAACCAGGACGACATCGAGATCGAGACGGGCACGACCTGGACCACGGCAATCGTGGGCGTCCGCCAGGTGACCACGAGTTCCGACGGCGCGAACCGGGTCGCCCTGTTCCAGCAGCCGGGTGCGGCGATCGCCCAGGGCTCGTTCAACGGCAACGCCCAGGTGGGTGGCACCCACAAGCTCATGAACGCCTACGAGTTCCTGGACGCGCCCGGCGAGTTCTACTTCGACAAGGGCACCAAGACGGTCTACTACTACAAGGCCAGCGCCGACAACATGTCGACCGCGACTGTCTACGCGCCGAACAACGTCACCAACCTGCTGCGCGTCGCCGGCACCTCGACCAGCGGCCACGCGCGCAACATCACGTTCTCCGGGCTGACGGTGCAGCACTCCGACTGGAACCTGTTCAACGTCGCCGGCTCGTCCTTCAAGCAGGCGCAGCAGGGCAACCTCGGTGCCCAGGTGTACGCCAAGGGCAACTTCCACGTCTACTACTACCGGAACGTGGACGTGACGCCCGGCATCATCCAGATCCAGAACGCCGACGGGATCCTGCTGCAACGCAACCGGATCCAGCACACCGGCGCCGACGGGATCAACATGATCAACGACGTGCAGGGCACCCAGTTGATCGGCAACTACACCAACGACATCGCCGGCTCCGCGATCACCGTGGGTCATCCGCAGCACGTCTACATCGGAGACGGCACGTCGACCAACCGGGAGAAGTTCTCCGCGCAGGTCGAGGGGCTGCCGAAGAACATCGACATCAAGAACAACTACCTCTACGACAGTGCCGTCCTGTTCAACGGGCACAGCCCCATCTCGGCGTACTTCGCCGACACCCTCACCATCCAGCGCAACCGGATCGAGAAGACCACGTGGTCGGGTATCACGATGGGTTGGGGCTGGTGGAACTTCGACGGATCGTCGGGCTCGATCGTGCCCAACCGGCCCACCACGACGGCCCGAAACAACAACATCAGCTACAACCACATCATCGACACGGTGCAGCGTCTCAGTGACACGGCCCCGATCTACACGCTCGGCAGCCAGCCGGGGACGATGATCACCAACAACTACCTCCAGGGCGTGCCGTCGGGCCACAAGTACGGCCTCCACCCGGACGAGGGATCGGCGTTCATCACCTTCCGTGACAACGTCCTGAGCATCGACAAGAACGTCACCTGGATGATCAATTCCGACGACTTCGGCCGGAAGCACGATCTGAGCATCACGCAGATCTACGGCCCGATCAACAAGGTCTCGAACAAGAACCTGCCGAACAGCACGGTCGCCGACATCCTCGTCTCCTCCGACTATGTCTGGCCCGCGGCGGCGTACAGCATCGCGGCGAATTCCGGCCTGGAGGACGCGTACCGGGACATCGTGCCGGCGAGCACCTTCTCCGCGCCGAACTACGTGCTGCCGGCCAGCACATTCGTCGCGAGCGCCACGGCGTCGATCCCGATCCGGAGCACCGGTGACGCCACCAAGTCGGTCTGGCTGGCGCCGTCCGGCACGACCACCTTCACCGCCGGGGCGACGATGACCAGGGCGGCGGGCAACGCCACCTCGATCGCCGTGCCGACGACGCAGGGCGAGTACCGGCTCTACGTCGTCGACGCACAGGGCAACCGGTCGGCGGAGTCGACCTTCATCGTCCGGCAACAGCAGGGCGGCGGCGGCACGGGGGCCGGGCAGCTCGTGGGTGGCCAGTCCGGCCGCTGTGTCGAGGTGCCCAACTCCTCGACCACCAACGGCACCCAGGCGCAACTCTGGGACTGCTCCACCGGTGCCAACCAGCGCTGGACCCAGACCGCCAGCAAGCAGCTGACCGTGTACGGCAACAAGTGCCTGGACGCGTCCGGGGCCGGCACGGCCAACGGCACCGCGGTCATCATCTGGGACTGCCACGGCGGCACGAACCAGCAGTGGAACGTCAACAGCAACGGCACCATCACGAACGCCCAGTCCGGGCTCTGCCTCGATGCCAACGGCGCCGCCACCGCCAACGGCACCAAGGTGATCCTCTGGTCGTGCAACGGCGGCGCGAACCAGCGGTGGACGCTGCGTAGCTGACCGACCAGACCCCGGGGCCAGGCCGACACGGGCCTGGCCCCGGGCTATTTCTGGTATCCGTAGTTGTCGCAGGTCCGGCGGCCGAGGACGCAGTTCTTGGTGCGCTTGTTCATGGTGGCGACATCCCACATCACGAACGCGTCGCCGTGCATCGACGAGGCGCTCTTGCCCTCCTTGTCGGAGGAGAGGTAGTAGCCCGCCGGGGTGCCCTTCGCCGGGTACCGGATGTCGAAGGTGATCGCCGGGATCCGGACCGGATGGCTGGGTGGGCAGGCGTTGCCGCTGCCGTACGCCACATGGTCCTTGTGGTTGGGGCTGTCCAGGTGCTTGCCGTCCCAGCAGTCGGGGAACTGCATCATGAAGTGCAGCGTCGCGTCCCCACCGCAGATGGGCCAGTTGCCGTTGGTGCTGCGGGCGACGCCGTCGAGGTCCCCCGGGCCGTAGAAGGCGCAGTAGAACTGCCCGGTCGCGCCGCGCGGTGTCGGCTTCTTCTTCTTGGCGTCGCCGGAGATCATGCGCAGGCCGTTGGGTATCGGCATCTGGCCCGTCGAGTTCTTGGCGAGCGATCGGTAGTAGACCCGGAACCCGGTGGTCTCGACCGGCTTGCCCGTCGCGTTGTCGTAGAGCGTGGGCACCCAGTAGGCGGAGTGGTCCTGTACCGGCTTGCAGGAGGTGGCCGTGAACTTCGTCAGGTCGCCGGCGACGGTGCTCGCGTCGACGGCCTTGTTGCCGACGAAGGAGTGCATGTGTGAGGCGCCCGGTAGGCCGGGAGCGACGATCGGGTCATCCGGCAACCGGTGGCTGTACTGGCAGTCCGCGCGGAACTCCGGGAGGTTGCCCACACCGGCCGGGACCGGGTCGATCGACAAGGCCTGGTACGCGTCAACCTGCGCCTTCCAGGCCGCGCGGTCGACGGGAATCCAGCCGGTGGCGGGGATCGCCGGCGCTGCGGCGGTCGACGGGGTCGCGCTGGTCGACGGGGTCGCGGCGGTCGACGGGGACGTGGACACGGTCGGCGGCGCGGAGTCCGACGTTGCCGCGTCGGGCCGTGGCTGCCCGGCCGACGGCGACGGGTACTGCTGGGCGTTGGCCGCGTTCGACGGCTCGGGCGTCACTCCGCTGTTGCTGAGGTACACGCCCCCGGCCGCGACCACGAGTAGGACCGCCGCTGCGGCGGCCACGCCGAGCTTGTTGCGGGCCGGCCACCCCGGAGGGCGATGACGTGACGGCGGCGGGCTCTCGTACGACACCTGTCACTCCCAACGAGCCGACATGCGGCTGACCCGAACGGCCACGGCCGCCGAATGGTAGGTGCCCGCCGCCCGTACTCGACACTTTCTTAAACTTTCCTTAAAATGCGCGGACCTGAATGTCCATACAGGTCAGTGCGTCGTTCCTGGCCACGGACGCGGTCCCGCCGAATGTTGCGGATTACCGTTCCCGCCGGTGAGATGTATCGCTTTCCCGATCGGTCGAACGTGAAGGTTGCCTCGGGCTACCGTGTCCCCGGTTCAACTGATCATCGTGAGCGGTCGACACCCGACCGACCTCACGGGAACCGGGTTGCACACCCGAAGGAGGTTCCATGGCACGCACCCGCATGGTTGGGGCGCTCGCCGCTGTCCTCGTCCTACCGGCTCTCACCGTCGTGACCGCGACGTCGCCGGCGTCGGCGGAAGCCGTCGCGCCGAAGGTCGCCCCGCGGAGTGACATGCGTGAGCTCACCCGGAAGGACTTCACGCTGGACGGCCGGCCGATCGAGACGCCCTCGCGGTACCAGCCGCGCACGGGCGCGCGGAAGCAGGCGCAGTCGGTGGAGACGCCGGCGGTCGGTACGGTCCGTCAGTGGCTCGGCCTCGACGACGTCCAGGGCTCGGTCTACCGCAAGGACTACACACTGCGGGCGGTCGGTGAGCACATCGAGGTCTGGGTCGCCAACGACCTGGCGTTCCCGGCCGGTGACTGCCGGACGCAGGTGCCGTCGTCGACGCAGATCACCGACGCGCAGGTGAAGCACCTGGTCGACGAGTTCGACACGAACATGTACCCGAAGGAGACGAACGCCTTCAGCACCCCGCCGGACCGGGACGGCAGCAACGCCCAGATCGGGCCGGACGCCAACGGCAATGGCGGGGTCTACACCGGCGCCGGCAACAAGACCGTCACGCTCGTGGACAACGTGCGGGACGACAACTACTACACGTTCCCGGCCGCGCCGACGTACATCGCCGGGTTCTTCTCCGCCCAGTTCAACGAGCTGCTCGACCGCAACGTGATGACCGTCGACGCGTTCGACTGGCTGCACCGCATGACGGCGAACCCGCCGGACGAGCCGACCACCGACCTGTGCACCAGCCGGGGCGCGCGGCCGAACAGCTACGAGGGCACGTTCGCGCACGAGTGGCAGCACCTCGCGCACTACTACGCGGACCCCTTCGAGGGTAACTGGATCAACGAGGGCCTCTCCGACTTCGCCATGTCGCTGACCGGGTACAGCGACTCGAAGGCCACGGTCTTCGACCGGGGCGCCGACGGTCACCTCTACTGCTACCAGGGGTTCGGCACGGTCCAGACGCCGTACAACACCAACCCGCGCGACTGTGGTGGGCCGGAGAACTCCCTCACCCTCTGGGACGAGAGCCCCAACCCGAACGCGGTCCTCGCCGACTACGGCAGCGCGTACTCGTTGATGTTGTTCCTCTACGACCGCTACGGCGCCGACTTCATGTCCCGGCTGCACCGCGACGGTGCCCGGCAGGGCCTCGCGAGCCTGGACGCCGAGCTGGAGACGGTCGGGGTCCACGACGTCTACCAGGTCATCCACGACTTCCAGTCGATGACGCTGCTCGACAAGCTCGTCGGCGAGTCGAAGTTCGGCGTCACCCTCGGCGTCGCCAAGAGCCGGGTCACCACGCCGAGCCTGCGCTCCACGGTCAACCTGGCCAGCACGGCGGCCAACGGTACGCCGGGGGCCGCCCCGAACGGCGCCGACTACGTGCAACTGGGCACGGCCAAGGGCAAGGTGCTCAGCGGTCGCGACCTGCGGTCGGTGATGTTCCAGGGCGCGAAGACCCTGCCCGCCCTCCCGCTGTCGTGGACGACCACCACCCAGGACCCGGACCGGCCGGGCAACGCGGTGCTCTTCTCCGGCAACGCCAACAGCCTCGACTCGACGGCCGTCACCTCGGTCGCCGTGCCGACCACCGACCCGACGCTGCGGTTCCAGGCCAAGTACGGCGCGGAACTCGGCTACGACTACGGCTACGTCACCGTGTCGACGGACGGCGGTGCCACGTACACGGCGATCCCCGGTGACAAGACTGTCGACGGGCCGCGCGGCCCGGCGCTCAACGGTACGACCAGCGGCTTCGAGGCGCGCTCGTACGACCTGTCGGCGTACGCCGGGAAGACCGTGCTGCTCGGCTTCGAGTACGTCAGTGATGGCGGCACCAACGAGGGCGGCCTGCTGCTCGACGACATCACCGTCGGCGGTAAGACGCTCAGCGACGGCACCAGCCTGGCGCCGTTCGACTCGCCGACCGAGATCCGTCCGACCCCGGTCAAGAACTGGAACCTGCGGCTCGTCGGCATCGACGAGAAGCACTCGATCGCCTGGCAGTTCGAGTCCAACGGCCGCTCCGAGGTCACGATCGGCAAGCTTCAGCTGGCCGTGCTGGACGCCTTCCCGAAGGTCGTCGCCGTGGTGGCGTACGACGAGCCGACCGAGCAGGTGCGGCAGTACGCGCCGTACCAACTCACCGTGAACGGTGTGGTGCAGCCCGGGGGCAGCAGCTCACTGAGCTGATCTCCACCCAGCTCGCGGGGCACCCGCCGTCGAGGTCGACGGTGGGTGCCCCGCCCGCTCTGCCGGGGTCGGCCGGACCGGAAATTCTCGGTCGGAGAGGTGCTGGCGGACAGCGTGCGGGTAATGCGGGGTGATGAAGTCGACCTGGAAGCCCCACGAGAAGCACGGCGGGCTGTCGAGCAAGGACAAGCGCGAGCTGCCGGAGACCGTCTTCGCGTTCCCCCGCGAACGCAAGGAACCGATGACCGACGCGGGTCACGTCCGCAACGCCATCGCCCGGTTCGATCAGGTGCAGGGCGTCACCGACGAGGATCGGGACCTGGCCTTCCAGAACATCCTCGCCGCGGCCAAGCACTACGGTGTCGAGGTCGCCGAGACCAACTGGCGTCAGCTCGGCAAACTCCCGCACACACCGAACCCCGCCCACTGACCGGCGCACCCGCACGATTCGGCGGGTAGGTCCGCCGTCGGCGGGTAAGCGGCGCGAGTGCCCGCAGAGAAGGAGCCGGCAGCCCACCTCGACCCGGAGTCGGGCGGGGCGTCCCGAACGGTGGCCGGCCTCCGCGAACGGGTGCGCCACGCCGTACGTACCCGTGCCTGGCGGTTCCGCCTCTTCGGTCTGCTCGCCGTGCAGGCCGGCGTCGCGGCGTCGCTCGCCTGGTTCGTGGGGTATCAGTTCCTGGACAATCCGGCCCCGGTCCTCGCGCCCACCACGGCGGTTGGCATCGTGGCCGCCTCGATGGGGTCACGCCTGCGACGTACCGTCGAGCTGCTGGTCGGGGTGATCCTGGGCCTCGCCGTCGGTGACGCGCTCATGCCGCTGTTCGGCATCGGCGCCTGGCAGACCGGCGTGGTCGTGGTGCTGGCGATCATCGTGGCCGTGTTGCTCAAGGGCGGTGGATCCCTGCTCACCCAGGCCGGCGGCACCGCGGTGCTCATCGCCACCCTGGAACCGCCCGTGCGTGACCTGTCCGTCCCCCGCTTCGTCGACGCCGCGGTCGGCGGGCTCGTCGGTCTGGCGGTCGGCCTGCTCTTGGTGCCCATCCACCCGCAGCGGACGGTGCAGCGGCTGGCCGAACCGGTCCTCGACCCGGCCATCGCCGCCCTGCACGACCTGGCCGCGGCCCTGCGTCGTCGGGACCTTGGCGGCACCGAGCAGAGTCTGAACGCGTTGCGGACTCTCGGAGCACGGATGACCGCGCTCGACGAGGGGCTCGCGGCTGCCCAGGAGGTGGTGCGACTGGCGCCACTACGGTGGCGCGAACGCCGGTCCCTGGCCCGATACACCCAGGCCATCCACCATCTTGAGCGCAGTCTCTACGGCTGTCGGGCCGTCGCGCGGAGACTCACCAAGGCTCTCCGGGAGGATGAGCCGATTCCTGCGGAGTTCGCGGCGGCCATCGACCTGCTGGCCACCAGTGTGCAGACGCTGAGACGCACCACCACCCCCGGGCGGGCGGACCCGCAGGAGGCTCGCCGGCAGATTCTGACCGCTGTGGAACTGGTCGGACAGGCGCAGGGGGAGTCCGCCCCGGATCCCACCCGCCCGCACACCCACCGGCTGGGCTACTCGGGAATGGTCGCCGCGGGTGAGTTCCGCACGGCTGCCCACGACCTGCTCATCGCCAGCGGCTTGGACACCACCACGGCGGCAGCGCAGGTGCGGCAGACGGCGGACCGGGACGGGTGGGATTGGCCGGAACGCGGCGCTCGCCCGTGAGCCGTCCGGGTCAGGCCGGCTTGAGCGAGGCCAGGATCTCCTCGTAGTGCGGGTTCTTCATGACACCCAGCACGTTGCCGAACGGGTCGACGACCGAGGCGGTGATGAACCCCTCGTCGCCGTGCGGGGTGATCGGCTGGTACTCCTTGGCACCCAACGCCAGCAGTCGCTCGACGGTGGCGTCGAGATCGTCGACGTACCAGTGCATGAGCACGCCGCCGGGTCCCGTCGCGGCCCCGGGCGGCGCGAACTTGCGGTCGAGGATGCCCAGCTCCGCCTGGTAGTCGCCGATCCGGAACTCGGTGTAGGCCGGGCGTCCGTCCGGCCCGGGGCGCATGAAGTACGCCTCGACGCCGAGGAAGTCGGCGTACCAGGCGGTGGCCGCCTCCACGTCGTCGGCCCAGATGTTGAGTGTGGCGAATCCTCGCAGGCTCATCAGCTTTCCCTCCGTCGATGTCGTTGCACACGACGCTATCGGCGATTGCGGAAGATTCGCTTCCGCAATGGTCGGCGGGTTCGGACAAGTCGCGTGTAGCCCGCCGCCTCCCGGGTAGTCGCCGCCGTTGCCATCACGACGGCGGGGGACAGCGTGGATGCGAGGTATCCGGCGATCGAGGCGCACGGCCTGATCGGTGACCTGCAGACCGCCGCGCTGATCAGCGCAGACGGTGCCATCGACTGGTTCTGCGCGCCCCGTTTCGACTCACCGAGCATCTTCGGTGCGCTGCTCGACCATGACAAGGGCGGCCACTTCCGGCTCACGCCCGACGGCGTCGACTACACGAGCAAGCAGCTCTACCTGCCCGGTACGCCGATCCTGATCACCCGCTTCCACAGCGCCGACGGCGTGGGCGAGCTGTTGGACTTCATGCCCGTCACCGGTGAACAGGCCACCGACCGGCACCGGCTGATCCGGCTGGTACGGATGGTCCGGGGAAGCATGCGGTTCCGCTTCGACTGCCGTCCCCGGTTCAACTACGGGCGCGACCCGTACGAGCTCGAGGTGCACCCCGAGGGTGACGTGTTCCGGAGTCCGACCCTCACCCTCACCCTCACTCCCTTCAAGGAATCGGAACGAACATTCGAGGCGGTGGGAGTCCGGCGCGACGCCGAGGGCGTGTCCGCGTCGTTCACCCTGCGCGCGGGCGACATCGGCGGGGTCGTCCTGGAGACGGCCTGTCCGCACGCGCCCCGCGCGATGAGCACCGACGAGGCGTGCGACCTGCTCGCCCAGACCCGCGACTACTGGCGGCGGTGGGTGGGCGGCTCCCGGTACAAGGGTCGGTGGCGGGAGGTGGTCGAGCGGTCGGCGATGACGCTCAAGCTGATGACGTACGCGCCGACCGGCGCCCTGGTCGCGGCACCCACCGCCGGGCTGCCGGAGCAGATCGGCGGGCAGCGGAACTGGGACTACCGCTACACCTGGATCCGGGACGCGTCCTTCTCCGTGCACGCGTTGCTGCGCCTGGGCTTCACCGACGAGGCCCAGAGGTATCTGTTCTGGCTGAACGAGCGCATCCGCGAGGCCCGGGACGCCAACCTGCCCCTCCAGGTCATGTACCGCATCGACGGTTCACCCGACCTCCCCGAGGAGGTGTTGGGTCACCTGGAGGGATACCGGTGTTCGGCGCCGGTGCGGATCGGTAACGGCGCGGCCGGCCAACTGCAACTCGACATCTACGGCGAGGCGCTCGTCTCGTTGGAGCTCGCGGACCGGAACGGGCTGATCGCGCCGTACCAGGGGTGGCGGAAGACGGCCGGGATGATGGACTGGCTCTGCGAGCACTGGGACCAACCCGAGGACGGCATCTGGGAGACCCGGTCCGGCCGGCAGGACTTCACCTACGGGCGGGTGCTGTCCTGGGTCGCGCTCGACCGTGCCATCCGCATCGCGCACCGCCGCGGGCGCCCCGGCGACACCGCCCGCTGGGCCGCCGAACGGGACGCCATCTACGAGCAGGTCATGACCCGTGGCTTCGACCCGCAGTGCGGCGCGTTCGTGCAGCACTACGGGTCCGACATCCTGGACGCCTCGCTTCTGTCGATGCCCGGCCTGAACTTCATCTCGGCGACCGACCCGATGTGGGAGTCGACGCTGCGGGCGATGGACGCCGGCCTGGTCTCCGACAGCCTGGTCTACCGCTACGACCCGAAGGCCTCGCCGGACGGCCTCGCCGGCACCGAGGGCACCTTCAACATGTGCACCTTCTGGTACGTGGAGGCCCTCGCGCTGGCCGGGCGGGTCGACGACGCCCGGTTGACCTTCGAGAAGATGCTCACCTACGCCAGCCCGCTGGGCCTCTACTCCGAGGAGATCGCCCCGACCGGCGAGCAGATCGGCAACTTCCCGCAGGCGTTCAGTCACCTCTCGCTGATCAGCACGGCTGCCCACCTCGACGACCTGCTCGACAAGGAGCAGTGCTGACCCACCCGGTCAGAACAGCGTCAACGGTTCGACAGGTATCGGCTCGGGCAGCGGGTCCAACTCGGGCACGCGTGCGCGGACCTCGTCGTGGAACCGGCGGGCGAGTACGGGCGCGTCGGCGTTGTCCGGGGTGTGCAGGAACATCGTCGGCGAGCGTCCCTCCCGCAGCCAGGCCACGGTGACGTCGATCCAGCGCTGCCACCCCTCGACCGTGCGGGTCGGGTCGTCCCGGCCGAGGTAGCGGACGATCGGCCGGTCGGTCAGCGCGAGCGAGCGGAGCGGCACGCGGGGCTTCTTGGTCCAGGCGTCCCGTTCGGCGTCGCTGCTGGGTGGGCTCGCGAAGAAGGCTGTCGTGTCGAAGGGGATCCACTCGGCGGACGCGACGGCGAGGGTCGCCTCCAGCAGCCGGGCCGCGTCGGCGTCGGTGAAGAACGCGGGGTGGCGGACCTCCACCGCGTACCGGTGCGACGGCGGGAGTTGACCCAGGAAGCGGCGCAGGGTCGGGACGTCGGCGGGGGCGAACGAGCCGGGTAGCTGGATCCAGAGGGCGTGTACGCGCGGGCCGAGCGGCTCGATCGCGTCCAGGAAGGCGCGCAGCGGTTCGCCGACGGCGGTGAGCCGACGTTCGTGGGTGATGACCTTCGGAAGCTTGAGGACGAACCGGAAGTCGGGGTCCGTCTGCGCGGCCCACGACGCCACGGTGTCCCGGGCCGGGGTCGCGTAGAACGTCGTGTTGCCCTCCACGGCGTCACACCAGCTGGCGTAGTGCCGCAGGCGCTCCGCAGGTGGCAGTTGGTGTCCCGGCCACGACCGGTGGCTCCACATCGCGCACCCCACGTGCAGACGCATGTCCGCCCTTCCCGTGCTTCGACCGGAGCCCACCGTATCGGGGCGCCTCGCCCGCCACCCGCCGGACATCGTCAACTCAAGGTTGACGCGACCGGACCGTCAACCTATGGTTGACGCATGACAGATCCTCTCCAGATGAGCAACACCGTCAAGCTCGACGACCTGATCCAGGCCATCAAGAGGGCACACACCGACGCGCTCGACCAGCTCACCGACGCGGTCATCGCCGCCGACCACCTCGGCGAGGTCGCCGACCACCTGATCGGGCACTTCGTCGACCAGGCTCGCCGCTCGGGCGCCTCCTGGACCGACATCGGCCGCAGCATGGGCGTCACCAAGCAGGCCGCCCAGAAGCGCTTCGTGCCGAAGGCCACCGACGGGCCGACCCTCGACCCGAACGAATCCTTCGGGCGGTTCACCCCCCGGGCCCGCAACGTGGTGATGTCCTCGCAGGAGGAGGCCCGCGCCAGCGGAAGCGCCGAGATCCGCCCCGAGCACCTGGTGCTGGGCCTGCTGGCCGAGCCGGACGGGCTGGCCGCCAAGGTGATGGCCGGCCGGGGCGCCACCGCCGAGGTGGTGCGGGAGAAGGTCGCCGCCCTCCTGCCGCCACCGGCCGAGCAGGTCCCGGACCTCATCCCGTACGACGCACGCGGCCGGAAGGCTTTGGAGCTGACCTTCCGCGAGGCGCTGCGCCTCGGGCACAACTACATCGGCACCGAGCACATCCTGCTGGCCCTGCTGGAGCAGGAGGACGGCGCCGGCGTGCTCACCGGTCTCGGCCTGGACAAGGCGACGGTCGAGGCCGACCTGGCCGCCGCGCTCGCCGCCTTCACGGCACCGAAGTGAGGCCCTCCGGTCAGGGTGCCTCGGGGAAGCCGTAACGCAGGGCGTGCTCCGGATCGGTCGGGTCGATCTGGCGCACGCCCGCGTCGGCGAGGCGCTTGTTGACCTCGTCGAGCTGCTCGCGCACCAGTCGGGCCTCCTCCTCGGTGACCCGGCCCCGATGCGGCTTGCCGGCGTGCTCAAGCGTGCTGTAGTCGATCTTCTCGGCGCCCTTGCGGGCCTTCGGCGGGCGGACCCGCTCGGCCGTCCGCAACAGTTGCGCCATCGGCACGTCGGTGGCCATCGCGTCGAACTCGCTGGCCGTCAACACCACCCGACGCGGCTCGCCACCGCCATGCCGGTCGTGGATCTCCACCACCGCCACGTCCAGGGCGGCGTCGTCGATGTTCTCCACCTCACCCGGGGTGGCGTCCAACTGCACGGGCCCGGCGACCAGGTCCGGGTGCTCCAGCACCACGACGCGGACCACCTCGTCGTCCTGCTGCAGAACCGTGCCGGTGAAGTCGGAGACGTGGATCGTCTTCTTGCCCATGCGCGGAGCTTCTCCTGTCGTAGGCCGGATGGCGGACCACAAGAAATTACCCGACAGGTGTGCGAAAGCCCTCGCTGGACCTCCCCGGTGTGTCGCCCCGGGCGAACGTCAGAGGCTGCCCTTGGGTGCCACCCACCCGGTGGGTGAGGGGTGGTGCGTCAGTGCGTGTTCAGGCGGTGCCGACTGAAGCTGCCAACGGGCAGCTTGTTCAATCCGGCCCACGACAGGGCTCCGCCGCCGACCGTGCGGGGATTTCGGTAGCGCGGCTGGGAAGGACTGCTCTTGATGGCTTCCGCCGCCTGCCAGAGTCGCTCGGGGTCCTGCTGGTAGTGGTCGCTCGGCTGAATCGGCATGCGTTCACCGTCCCAAAGAAAGGTGTCCAGCTAAGAAAATACATATGACGGTCGATCGCTCTGCCTGATCATCGTGCCCCGCCCGGCCCTGCGGGATCGTCCGCCCGGCCGGGCCAGCCCGGCGTACGGTGATCCACGACGGCTGGACCGACGGGGAGGTGGGCATGCTCGACCGGCGGGTCCAACTGCACCTGGCCACCTGGCTCGGTCAGTGGCCGGCCGGCGCGGGGCTGCACGTGGTCGCCTCGCACCGACGGGCCGCACCGGCCTGGGACGGCAGGCTGCGCCCCGCGCTCGCCGTGGACACCGGGCGCAGCGGTGTGCTCTCCGTGGCGCCGGACCGGGTGGCGGCGATCCGTGCCCTGATCCGGCGTACTCCGGACCGGTTCCTCGCCGCGCTGCCGCAGGCCGTGGGGCTGCCCGACTGGTGCGTGCACGACGGTCCCTTCCGGTGGAGTGTGTCCCCCGCGCCGCTTCCCGACGTGGGGGAGTGGACCCCGCCGACGGCACCCGGGCTGCCGCCCTGGCTGCGGCTCTTCGACCGGCCGGTGCTGGTGGTCCGCGATCCGGATGGTGCCTACCTGGCCGGTGCCGGGATCAAGCGGCACGACGCGTACGGGCACGAGTTGGCCGTGGGCACCGCGCCGGTGGCTCGGGGGCACGGCCTTGCCCGCCGACTCGTTGCGCAGGCGGCGCGACGGGTCCTCGACGAGGGAGCGGTGCCGACCTACCTGCACGAGCGCGACAATCTCGCTTCGGCCCGGGTCGCCGACGCGGCCGGCTTCCCGGATCGCGGCTGGCGGGCGTACGGGGTCTATCCGCGCTGACTCGCGCGGGCGCTCGCGGACCGTGGATCCCGGGCCGGATCCACGGTCCGCAACCTCCCCCCAGGCCCCGGTTCCGGACGTACCGACAGGTGTCGGGTCGGTACGCGTCGATCACGCTACGTATCTAACCGGCTCAGGGCAAGGTTGATGCTGTCAGTTCGGAGTGTCGAAAAGTGGACTTGACCTGCTCCTTCGGTGATCGGCGAGTGTAGGCCGGGTCAGTGACGGAGCGTGCGGATCAGGTCGAGCACCTGTCGGGTCACCGGTCGGAGGACCCGGAGCCGGGACAGCGCCACGAGCCGGTCGATCAGTGGTACGGCCCCGTCGATCAACTGCCGGGTCTTGGTCTGGCCCGGTGATCGATCGTGGACCCAGTAGAGGATCACGCCCATGTACGCGAGCCAGAGCAGCTCGGGCAGTTGGGGGCGAAGCTCGGCGTCGACCTTGGCCGTCGAGCCCGTCAACACCTCGCCGAAGAGCTCGATGGCCGCCTGTCGGGGGCCGGAGGACTCCGCCGAGAAGGGACTCAGCGGCGAGGTGGGCTCGGCCGCCGTCTTGAAGAAGGTCGCCGCGAACCCGTGCGAGGGCGTCAACACGTCGATCCCCGCGTGCAGCACTCCGGCCAGCCGGGCGCCGAACGCCTCCTCCCGATCGAGTACGGGCTGTGCGGCCGCCCGGTGTGTGACCTGGGACTGGGCGTAGAACTCCTGGATCAGGTGGTCCTTGGAACCGAAGTAGTAGTAGGCGTTGCCGACCGCCACGCCGGCCTCCTGCGCGATCGCCCGCATGGTGGTCTGGGCGTAACCGCGCTCGCGGAACAGCCGCATCGCGGTGTCCCGGATCAGCTGCCGGGTCTGCTCGCCTCGGGCGGTGGCTGGGTCACCCGCAGTGGTCGTCTGCGCAGGCTGCTCGGTCATCGAGGTCACCGTATCCCGCCAGGTCGTTTGTCGGCTCGTCCCCCGGGTCGCGGACCCGCTCCCGGATCGCCGAGGCGGCGGCCACCGCCTGTCGGGCGAGGGGCAGCAGGTGCGGTCGGGCCAGTCGCTCGGCCATGGACCGGTGGTCGGCCAACGCCCACAGGCAGGCGAACCAGGCGCCGTCGCCCGCGTACACCTCACCGGTGTCGGCGATCACGGTGAGGTCGCGCAGCGTCGCGTCGTGGTCCAGGCCGGGAAAGCGCCGCCGGGCCTCGACCGATCCGGCCGGCACGAACTCCAGGGGTACGAGTTGGGCGCGGGAGGTCAACCAGCGGCGGGCGGCGCGGCAGAGCGGGCAGGCCGCGTCGAACAGGACGGTGAACCCCCGGATCCCACCGCCGGAGTGGGCGGTGGGATCCGGGAGTCGACCGACGCCACCGGTCGGTGTCTCGGTCATCGGGTCGGCGGGTTGTTCGCCGGCCCAGCGCCGGGCTGCGGTCCGGCCGGGTGTGGTCCGGCCGGTTGCGGGCCGGGCTGGGGTCCGGCCGGGTGTGCGCCGGGCGGCCGCGGTCCGCCCGGGTACGCGCCGACCAACTGTGATCCGGCTGGGGCGGGCTGCATGGGGAGTCGGCCGATCGGGGCGATCGGGGGATGGGTGGCGAGCTGGCGAAGGCGGGTTCGGCGGTAGCGGCCCAGTGCGAAGACGTTGAAGAAGTGCAGCGCGCCGAGCACCAGCAGCACCAGGCCGACCTTGAGGGACAGTTCCTCCATGGCCTGGGCCGTGGAAACCACCGGGTCGGAGTGCCTCATCGCCACCGTGACGTAGCCGAGGTTGAGCAGATAGAAGCCGACGACCAGGAGGCTGTTGACCGCTTTGGCGACTCGTTCCTCGGCGAACACCTCCTCCAGGAAGACCAGCCCGTTGCGCGACAGTGCCCGAGCCACCCAGATGGTCAGCCCGACGCTGACCGCGAGGTAGACCACGTACATCCAGACCTTGATGTCCATGCGGACGCCCTTCTTGAACGTGTTCAACTACCGACGTCGTCAGCCTAGGGTGAATATTGAACATGTTCAAGAACGGGCGACACGTGACTGTGGACACTCTGGCGCGGGAGCGCGTCGTCCGGCCGAGCCTCGGGGGCCCGGCTGGAGAACGCCGCGGCTCAGCCGGCCAGTCCGAGAGCCTCGGCCGCCGCGCGGCCGTTGGCGTGGCTCGCGCCGTAGGTGGTGACGAAGGCGCGTACGCCCGCCGGGCGCCACTGCGCCGGCCACCCCATCTCCACCACGGTCACCGAATGCTCGGCGGCCAGCCCGGCGACCAGCTCCGGGCCACCGGGTAGCCGGTGCAGGTGCCGCCCCACCAGCACGATGGGTCGGTCACCGGCCAACCCGCGCAACGTCGCCGGGTCGGTCTCGGTGGCGATCACGCGAATCTCCGGCACGCCGTCGAGGTGGGGACCGAGACCCCACGGCACCCGACCCTCGGCGATCGTCGACTCGGTGTGCAACTGCACCACAAGCGGTCGGTCCAGGCCGGTGAGCACCCCGTCCACCCGGACGGCGCGACGCGCCGCCGCGTACCCCAGCTCGGTGTCCCCGGCTGCCGGCGGCCCGGCGGCGGCCCGGGTCCAGGCGGCGAGCTCGGCGGCGCGGCCGGCGGCCTGCTCGACCCGGGCGGTCGCCAGCCGACCGTCGGTGAGGGCGTCGACGATCTCGGCGGCCACCCGCTCGACCAGTTCGGCGTCGACCCGCGCGCCGATGCACAGCAGGTCGGCGCCGGCCGCCAGGGCGCGGACCGCGGCCGGGCCGACCCCGCCGGCGGCCACTGCGGCACCCTTCATCTCCAGCGCGTCGGTGATGACGGCGCCGGTGAAGCCGAGGTCGGTGCGGAGCAGGTCGACCAGGACGGCCCGGCTGAAGGTGGCCGGATCGGCGCCGGTCAGCGACGGCACCCGGATGTGCGCGGTCATCACGGCGCGTGCCCCGGCGGCGATGACCGCCCCGAACGGCGGCAGGTCCCGTTGGCGGAGCAGGCTCAACGGCGCGTCCACGGTGGGCAGTTCGTGGTGTGAGTCGGTGACGGTGGCGCCGTGCCCGGGGAAGTGCTTCGCGCAGGCGGCCACGCCGGCGGCCTGCAACCCGGTCACGGCGGCGGCCGAGTGGGCGGCCACCCGCACCGGGTCCGCGCCGAAGGATCGGGTGCCGATCACCGGGTTCTCGTCGGCGGTGTTGACGTCCACCGTCGGGGCGAGGTTGACGGTGATGCCGAGCGCGGCCAGCTCGGCGCCGATCGACCGGTAGACGCGTCGGGTGAGCGCCACGTCGCCGATCGCGCCGAGGGCGGCGTTTCCGGGGTACGGGCTGCCGGTGGCATGCGCCAGCCGGGTCACGTCACCGCCCTCCTCGTCGATGGCGATCAGCGCGTCCGGCCGGCCGGAGCGCAACGCGGCGGTGCTCGCCGCCACCTGGGCGGGGTCGTGCACGTTGGTGCCGAACAGGGTGTGCCCGGCCAGCCCGTCGGCCAGCAGGTCGACAGCCCAGTCCGGCGGGACCGGTCCCGGGTACGCGGCGAGCAACGTGCCCAGCGCCAACCGGCGCAGTCCTGGATCCAGCCCCACGTGATCTCCCCCTTCGGTGCCCCAGCGGGTACGAAACGTCGTACCGGTGGTGGTGTCCGCCCTGCCGAATCGGCGGAGCGTCCCGCCTCCGGGTGGCCGATACGCTACGGCTACCCGTTCGCAGGTAGGTTTACAGTTAGCAAAGTTTACTAAAACTAGAGGACGTGTCATGAGTGCGACCCGGCTGCCCGGCACCCCCCGCCTGTTGCGGGCGCTCAACGACCGTGCGGCACTGGAGCTGCTCCTCGAACGCGGCCCGCTGACGAGGGCCCGGCTCGGCGAGCTGACCGGGCTGTCGAAGGTCACCGCCTCGCAGTTGGTCGAGCGGTTGGAGGAGCGTGGCCTCGTCACGCGGGTCGGTGAGCAGGCCGGCGGGCGGGGGCCGAACGCTCAGCTCTACGCGGTCAGCCCCGGCAGTGCGCACGTGGTCGGCGTGGACGTCGGGCCGGACCGGGTGGTGGCCGCGTGTGCCGACATCACCGGCGCGGTCATCGGCCGGGTGGAGCAGTCGACCCGGGACACCGACGACCCGGTGGGTGTCGTGCACAACGCCGTGGTGCAGGCGGCCAGCAGCGCCCACGCGCAGCTCAGCAGCGTACGGCGGATCGTGCTCGGCACCCCGGGCCTGGTCGACCCCGGCACCGGCGACATCACCTTCGCCTTCAACCTGCCGCGCTGGCACAGCGGCCTGCTCGCCGCCCTGCGGGAGGACCTGCACACTCCGGTGGTCTTCGAGAACGACGTCAACCTGGCCGCGGTGGCCGAGGCGCAGTCCGGCGCCGCGCAGGGGCTGGCGGACTTCGTCCTGGTCTGGGTGGGCGCCGGCGTGGGCCTGGCGATCATGCTGGGTGGGCGGCTGCACCACGGCAGCAGTGGAGCGGCAGGTGAGATCGGCTACCTGCCGGTACCCGGCGCGCCCATCCCACGCGACGTCTCCCGCCGCGCCAAGCCCGCCTTCCAGCAGCTCGTCGGTGCGGATTCGGTCCGCGCGGTGGCCCGCGAGCACGGTTATCCGGACACCGACGCCGCCGAGGCGGTGCGCGCGGCCGTAGCGGCCGGCGCCGACGGTGGCCCGATGCTCGACGAGCTGGCCCGCCGGCTCGCGCTCGGCGTGGCGAGCACCTGCGTGGTCCTCGACCCGCCGTTGGTCGTGCTCGCCGGCGACGTGGGCCAGGCCGGCGGCGCCGCACTCGCCGAACGGGTGCAGCACGAGGTCGCCGCGATCACCCTGGTCCGGCCGCGGGTGGTGCCGACCGGGCTGACCGAGGAGCCGATCCTGCACGGCGCGCTGCGCACCGCCCTGGACGCCGTGCGCGACGAGGTGTTCGGCTCCACCGTCGGCTGAGCCCGCTGCGCCGGTCATGTGAAGGAATATTTCACCGCAGCTTGACAGGTTGCAAGCTCTTGCCGCGTCGTGATCGCCACCGGCTGCCGCGTCGCGATCGGCCGCCGGGTCGCCCGCGACCACGCGGGCGACCCGGCGGACCGCGACTCAGAGCAGGTCGCGTCGGCGGAACACGGCGAACGCCGCAGCGGTCAGCCCACCGGTGATCACGAGCAACACCAACAGCGACGGCAACCAGGTCAGCGTGTAGAACCCCTCGCAGTAGGAGCCAACGCTGCCGCCCCGGCAGATCCGTGCGTCGTAGAAACGCGCCTCGCCGTTGAGCCACGCCCCGATGTGGCTGGAGAGCATGAACCGGTCCGACTCCGGGGCGTCGACGATCTCCAGAACCAGCCGGCCGCCCAGCTCCCAGACCACCACGTACGCGGCGAGCGCGCCGAGGGCCGCCGAGGTGTGCCGACCCAGCGTGGCAATGGCGAAGCCCGCCGCGCTGGCCAGTAACACCAGCACCAGTCCGCGGCCGTGCACCGCGCCGAGTTCGCGCCAGAATTCCCCGCTCAACCGGCCGGGCAACCCGGCGGTCTGCCCGATCACCCAGAACGTGGCGAGGTAGGCCACCGACGCCAGCAGGGCCAGGACCAGCACCGTGCCGAGCAGGGTGCCCAACTTGGCCCCGAGCACCGTCAACCGGCGTGGCCGCCAGAGCAGCAGGTTCACCACTCCGCCGGAGTTCAGGTCGGCGCCGATGTAGGAGGCGCCGACCAGGAACCCGAACAGCACCAGGAACGCGATCAGGAAGTAGAGCAGCGGCCGCGCCTGCTGGGCGAAGCTGAACACCCCCGGCAGGAAGTCGGCGGCGGTCGGCAGCTGCTCCTGCCGGACCGGGTCGATCTCCGAGCACTCCGCCGGAAAGTACTGGTCCATGTCCCTCTGCGGGAGTGTGCCGTTCTGTCGGGCCAGGCACTGCTGGTAGGCGGTCTCCATCCCCTGTAGCTGCTCGGCGGCCTGCTGCCGCGCCGAGTTCAGCTCGCTCGCGCTCGGCTTGTGCGACCCGGCCAGGGTGGTCGCCGCCGTCACGGCGAACGCCAACGCCAACAGGACGACCATGAGCTGCACGAAACGACGACTGAACAGTCGCTCCAACTCGGCACGAACCAGGTTCACGCGTCCACTCCCCGATTGAGATCAATCACAGCTTCGCCCTGCTCGCCGTCCGGCAGCGCCGAGCCGTCGACCTGCCGGGGGACCGACGACTGCGCGTACGCGCCCGTCAGCTCCAGGAAGACGCTCTCCAGATCCGGCCGAAGCGGCGTCAGCTCGCCCACCCACAGCCCCTGCTCGCCGAGCACCCGACTGATCACCGTTCCGTCACTCACACCGCTCACCACCAGCGCCTCGCCGTCGACGACCGCCGTCAGCTCGGCCGCGTGCAGCAACTCCACGGCGCGCTCGGGCTCGGCCACCCGCACCACGAACTCGTGTCGGTCGTGGCCGGCCAGCACCTCGTCCACCCGGCCGGCCGCCACCCGCTTCCCCCGCGAAATGATCGTCACGTGGTCGCAGATCAACTGGATCTCACCCAGGATGTGACTGGACACCAGCACGGTCACCCCGTTGGCCGCCAGCGACCGCATCAGGTCCCGCATCTCCCGGATGCCCGCCGGGTCCAGTCCGTTCGCCGGCTCGTCCAGGATCAGCAACCGCGGCTCCTTCAACAGCGCGGACGCCACCGCGAGGCGCTGCTTCATGCCCAGCGAGTAGCCCTTCACCCGCTCGTCGCCCCGGTCGCGCAGACCCACCGTCTCCAGCGCCTCGTCGACCCGCGAGACCGGCACCCCACCGGCGCGAGCCAACAGGCGCAGCGTGCGGTACGCGGTGAAGTTGCCGAAGAACTGGGGGCTCTCGACGATCGCGCCGACCTGTCCCGCCACCCGGGGCAGCAGCTCCGGCGACGGTTGGCCGAGCACGGTCATCCGTCCACCGTCGGCGCGTACCAGGCCGAGCAGGGCCCGCAGGGTGGTGGTCTTGCCGGAGCCGTTGGGCCCCAGGAAGCCGTGGACCTGGCCCGCCTCGACCAACAGGTCGAACCCGTCCACTGCCACCCGCCGGCCGTTGCGCAGGCTGCGGAAGGTCTTGCGCAGACCCTCGATCTCGATGACCGCGCTCATCCGCGCGGCTCCGAATCTTGACGGAACATCAGCCGTCCTCCGGGTTTGGTGATCAACGACACGGCGCTTCACCCTATGGCCGAGGTGCCGCCCGTGGGGGGCACCACGGCGCTGCGTGGTTGGATGGTGCGGTGACTGGTGACCTGATCCTTGGCGCTGCCGGCGCCCCGCCTGTGGACCCGGATCTGGTGGTCAGCCTGGCCGGCGTCGGTGTACGCCGGTCCGGCACCGCCCTCCTGCAGGACCTGACCTGGCGCGTCGAGTTGGACGAGCGGTGGGTGGTGCTCGGCTCCAACGGCGCTGGCAAGACCACCCTGCTCAACCTCGCCTCGGGCCGGCTGCACCCGACCACCGGTGTCGCGCACGTGCTCGGCGAACGGATCGGCCGCACCGACGTCAACGAGCTGCGTACCCGGATCGGGCTCACCACCGCCGCGCTCGCCGAGCGGCTGCCCGCCGACGAGCGGGTCACCGACGTGGTGGTGACCGCCGCCTGGTCGGTGGTCGGTCGCTGGCGGGAGAACTACGACCCGGCCGACGAGGCGCGGGCGCGGGCACTGCTGAGCCAGCTCGGCGTCGGTGGCCTCGCCGAACGCCGCTACGGCACGCTCTCCTCGGGTGAGCGCAAGCGGGTGCAGATCGCCCGGGCCCTGATGACCGACCCGGAGCTGCTGCTGCTCGACGAGCCGGCCGCCGGGCTCGACCTGGGTGGACGCGAGGACCTGGTCGCCCGACTGGCCGAGCTGGCGTACGACCCGGACGCCCCGGCGATGGTGCTCGTCACCCACCACGTGGAGGAGATCCCGCCGGGGTTCACCCACGCGCTGCTGCTGCGCGAGGGTGGGGTGGTCGCCCAGGGTCTGCTCGCCCAGACGTTGACCGGCGACAACCTCTCCAAGACCTTCGGCCTGCCGCTGGTCGTCGAACGGTCGGGCGACCGTTACACCGCGCGGGCCGCCTGAGCGTCAGGACAGGGCGGAGATGACAGTGCCACAGACCCGGGTCGCCGTGGTGGGCAGCGCCAACATGGACCTGGTCGCGATGGCACCCGCGCTGCCCCGGGTGGGTGAGACCACCCTCGGCACCGACTTCGTGATGGTGCCCGGCGGCAAGGGCGCCAACCAGGCCATCGCCGCCGTCCGGGCCGGCGCCTCCTGCGCGTTCCTCGGCGCGATCGGCTCGGACGCCTTCGGCGTCACCCTGAAGGCCCGCATCACCGCCGCCGGCGTGGACACCAGCCAGCTGCGCGTGGTCTACGGCACCTCCGGCGTCGCGCTGGTCATGGTCAACGCCCAGGGTGAGAACGCCATCATGGTGACCCCCGGCGCCAACGACGCCCTGGTCGACCTCACCGAGGAGGACCTGGCCACGGTGCGCGCGGCGGACGTGCTGGTCGCCCAACTGGAGATCCCGGTGCGGACCGTGACGGCCGCCGCGGTTGCCGCCCGCGCCGCCGGCACCCGGGTCATCCTCAACGCCGCCCCGGCCCGGGACCTACCGCCCGAGCTGCTCGCCGCCGTGGACGTACTCGTCGTCAACGAGGGCGAGGCGCAGGCGCTCACCGGCCGTGGCCGGGAGGACCCCCGGGCGCTGCTCGACCTGGCCCCCCGGGCCGTGCTCACACTCGGCGGCGAGGGCGCCCGATACGTGGACCGCGACGGCACCGACGTGCACGTGCCGGCGGTACGGGTCGACGTGGTCGACTCCACCGCCGCCGGTGACGCGTTCACCGCCGCGCTGGCCGTCGGCTGGGGCGAGGGACGCGACCTGGTCGACGCGGTGCGCTGGGCGTCGGCGGCCGGCGCGGCCTGCGTCCGCAAGCTCGGCGCCTCGGTGGCGCTGCCGCAACGCGCCGAGATCGACGAGCTGTACGCGCCAGCCTGAGCGCGCCCACCTGCCCGCGACGATCACCTGCGCATGCTGATCCCCCACGCCCGAGGGGGAGGGTTCAGCCGACGGGTTCGTCGCTGAGCTTTTCGCCGCGTCGACGCAGCATGCCCAGCCCGGGGATGCCGGCCACGGCGAGCTTGAGGTCGCGGGTCACGTCCAGCAGGTCGTGCAGGTCCGGCCCGACCCGGTCCAGGGTGGCGAGGATCGGCAGGATGTCGGCCGTCAGGTGCTCCCTGAGCTTGGGCAACTCGTCGATCAGGTGGATCGCCGCGCTGATCTCCTCGTGGCTCAACTCCTCGACGAACGTCCGCGCCATCGGCGCGGCCCGGCGCAACGCGGGCTCGTACGCCGCCAGCAACTCGGCGGCGGTGGCCGCGGCCTCCGTCGCGGTGCCCACGGTGGCGGCGGCCCGGCCGGCCACCCTGTCGGCCTCGGCGACCACCGAGCCGGCCGACCGGGACACCCGGTCGGCTTCGGCGACCACCACGGCGGCGGCCGTCGCCACCTCGGTGGCCGTGTCGATGGCGGTGGTCGCGGCGGCGCTGATGACGGCCACCTCGCGGACCGCTGCCTCGGCGTCGGTGAGCACCTGGTCGGTCCGGTCCAGGGTCGTCTCGATCCGGTCCACCACGCCGTTGATCCGGGCCAGCAGCGCCTCCACCCCGTCCAGCACCGCGAACGCGCGGGCGGGCACGGCGGCCATCGAGGCGGCCGAGCCGAGCGCCTGGTCGAGAGCGAAGCGGGTCAGACCGACAACGGCGGTCGGGGTGGGGAGGGGAATCGCCATGGGACCAAGTGTGCGTCGGCCGCGCCGCAACCGCCTGACGGAGCCGGTCAGCGTGAAGGTCGGCCGGCGGTGTCGGCGCGGGCCACCCGCAGCGCCCACCAGACCAGCGGCGCCTGCAACGGCACGCGGCCGTACGCGATGGCCCGCTCCGTCGGGCGTCGGTGCCGCCAGTCCACGGCCATCTTCACGTTCGCCGGCAGGACGGCGACGAAGAGCGCGGCGGCGGCCCGACCGCCGGCCCGCCGGGTCCCCGGGTTCGCGACCGCCGCCGCCACCGCGAGTTCGGCCACCCCGCTGGCGTACGTCCAGAACCGGGCCGGGCCGGGCAACGCCCCCGGCACGATCGGGTCGTAGAAGCCGGGCCGTACCAGGTGGGTGACGCCGGCCGCGGCGAGCAGGCCGGCCAGGGCGACGGCCTCGCCGCGGCGGGTGGTCATCGATGGTCTCCCTGCTGTTCGACGGCGCGCTGCACGGCCCGGTAGATCTGCCCGAACCGTAGCGCGTCCGGGGTGCGCACCAGCAGGTCCTCCCGGCCGTGGTGCTGCACCCACAGCTCGTGCACGTGGCTGCCGCGCTCGTAGGAGCGGTCCAGCCAGCCGAGGGGGATCTCCAGGAACGGCAGGGCCACCACCGCCCCGACGGCGCAGGCGGCGAGGATGATCAGCGCCAGCTTCCAGTTGCCCCGGTCCTGCGCGGACCACGCGAGTGAGAGCACGCAGACCACGGCGACCAACGGCGGCAGCGAGAGCAGCAGCACCAGGACGCCACGCCCCAGCACGCGACCGCGGACGGCGAGAGTCTTCTGCCCCCGGGAGTGCCAGACGAACGTCACGTCGGACAGGGCGATCACGTGACCACCCGCCCGGATCGACTCGGAGGTCACCTGCACCGCGTCGTCCCGGTAATAGAGGGTCATCACTAAGCCTAACCACCGGCAGGCAACCCGCGCCTCGGCAAACGTGGACGGTTCTCCGTCAGCGGCTGACGGAGACTGTCCACGATTGGCAGACCGCTAGCGACGGGTGCCGGGGCGGGCCGGTTGGCTGTGCTCGACCGCGCGCTGCACCGCCCGGTAGATCTGCCCGAAACGCAACGCGTCGCCGGTGCGCAGCAGCCGCACCGGCTGGCCGCGCCAGCGGGCCCAGATCTCCAGTTGGCGGCTGCCCCGGGCGTACGAGCGGTCCAGGTGCTCGAAGAGGAAGTCGGCGACCGGCCCGACGGCAAGCCCGACCAGCACCGACGCGCCGACGATCGCGATCGTCACGGTGGGTGAGCGGTGCAGCCAGATGGCCACGCCGATGCCGAGGACCGCCGCGACCAGCGGACCGGCGAGGGCGGCGCCGATCGCGCCACGCCCCACCAGGACGCGCCAGGAACGGCTGCCGCGGCGGTGCCAGATCATGGTGATGTCGGTGAGCGCGTAGCTGCGGCCGTCGGCTCGGAAGGTGGTGGAGGTGACCTGCACCGACCTGTCGTCGTAATACGTGACCATGTCTGGACTCCCGCCCACGGGGCTGACACCACACTACTTACCCAAACGAGCCGGGTCGTAAGGTTGGCACGCGACTTCGACGAGGAAGTGAGGGCAGTGTGGGCGAGTTCGTTCGGCTGGAGACCACTGACGGCATCGGCACGATCCGGCTGGAGCGGCCGCCGATGAACGCGCTCAACACCCAGGTGCAGGAGGAGTTGCGCGCCGCCGCCACGGCGGCCACCGCCGACCCCGAGGTCCGCGCCGTCATCGTGTACGGCGGGGAGAAGGTCTTCGCCGCCGGTGCGGACATCAAGCAGATGGTCGAGATGTCCTATGTCGACATGGCCGATCGGGCCGCGAACCTGTCCAGCGCTCTGGGTGCGATCGCCCGGATCCCGAAGCCGGTGGTCGCCGCGATCACCGGGTACGCCCTCGGTGGCGGCTGTGAGCTGGCGTTGGCCTGCGACTGGCGGGTGGTCGCCGAGGACGCCAAGCTCGGCCAACCGGAGATCAAGCTGGGCATCATCCCCGGCGCGGGCGGCACCCAGCGGCTGGCCCGCCTGATCGGCCCGGCCCGCGCCAAGGACCTGATCATGTCGGGGCGGATGGTGGACGCGCAGGAGGCGCTGCGGATCGGCCTCGCCGATCGGGTCGCCCAGGCCGCCGAGGTGTACGACACGGCTGTCGCGCTGGTCACCCCGTACCTGAACGGGCCGGCGCAGGCGCTGCGCGCGGCGAAGCTGGCGGTCGACGGCGGCCTGGACATGGACCTGAACTCTGGCCTGGCCTGGGAGAGTCAGCTCTTCGCGGCGCTGTTCGCCACCGACGACCGGCGCGAGGGCATGGCGGCCTTCGTCGAGAAGCGCAAGCCGGACTTCACCGGCCGCTGACCCGTCGGTCCACCCTCCAACCGCCCCCTGACCTCGGTAGCGTCCACCGGCCGGGACCACTGTCGGACGGCCAAGTGACTGGCCGGTAACCTGTGATCCCGGCCACGGACGATGGGAGCGACATGACGGAGCGGATCGAGGGTCACGGCGGCGAGCTGGCGCTCGCGGCCCTACGCGCGCACGGCGTACGGGAGATGTTCACACTCTCCGGCGGGCACGTCTTCCCGCTCTACGATGCCGCGTACAAGACCGACTTCCCGATCTACGACGTCCGGCACGAGCAGTCCGCCGTGTTCGCCGCCGAGGCGGTCGCCAAGTTGCAGCGCCGGCCCGGCCTCGCGGTGCTCACCGCCGGACCCGGTGTCACCAACGGCATCTCCGGCATGACCAGCGCGTTCTTCAACGCCTCCCCGGTGCTGGTGCTCGGCGGCCGCGCGCCCGCGTTCCGCTGGGGCTCCGGCAGCCTCCAGGAGATGGACCACCTGCCGCTGGTCACCCCGGTCACCAAGCACGCCGAGACGGTGTTCAGCACCGACGACATCCCGCGTGCGGTGGGTGCCGCGCTCACCGCCGCGCTCACCCCGCACCGTGGTCCGGCCTTCCTCGACTTCCCGCTGGAGACGATCTTCTCGGTCGCCGAGGTCGACCAGCCCACCGCCTCCGGCGTCGACCCGGTCGTGCCGGACCCGGAGGAGGTCGGCCGCGCCGCGATGCTCATCGCCGGGGCACAGCGACCGGTCATCATCGCCGGCTCCGACGTGTACGCGGGCGACGCGATCGCCGCACTACGCGAGGCGGCCGAGGCGTTGCAGGTGCCGGTCTTCACCAACGGCATGGGCCGCGGCTCACTCCCGCCCACGCACCCGCTCGCGTTCGCCAAGGCCCGTCGGGCAGCGCTCTCCGGCGCCGACGTGGTCGTGGTGGTCGGCACCCCCCTGGACTTCCGGCTCAGCTTCGGGGACTTCGGCGACGCCAAGGTGGTGCACATCGTCGACGCGCCCAGCCAGCGGGCCTCGCACGTGCAGCCGGCCGCCGCCCCCGCCGGCGACCTGCGCCTGATCCTCTCCGCGCTGGCCGACCACTCCGGGGACCGGGCCGACCACACCGACTGGATCGCCGACCTGCGCGTGGCCGAGGACGCGGCCAAGGCCCGGGACGCCGCCGAGATGGCCGCCGAGACCGACCCGATCCGCCCCGCCCGGATCTACGGCGAGCTGCGTCGGGTGCTGGACCCGGACGCCATCACCATCGGCGACGGCGGCGACTTCGTGTCGTACGCCGGGCGGTACCTCGAGCCGGCCCAGCCCGGCACCTGGCTGGACCCGGGCCCGTACGGCTGCCTGGGCACCGGCATGGGCTACGCGATGGGCGCCCGGGTCAGTCACCCGGACCGGCAGATCTGCGTGCTGATGGGAGACGGCGCCGCCGGCTTCTCGCTGATGGACGTCGAGTCGCTGGTCCGCCAGAAGTTGCCGGTGGTGATCGTCGTCGGCAACAACGGCATCTGGGGGCTGGAGAAGCACCCGATGCGGGCCATGTACGGCTACGACGTGGCCGCCGACCTCCAACCGGAGTTGCGCTACGACACGGTGGTCAGCGCGCTCGGTGGGGCGGGGGAGACGGTCGCCAAGGCGGCCGACCTGGGTCCGGCCCTCCAGCGGGCGTTCGACGCCGGAGTGCCGTACCTGGTCAACGTGCTCACCGACCCGACCGACGCGTACCCCCGGTCGTCGAACCTGGCCTGAGGCGCACCCGCCGCCGCCGTCGCCCCTCGCGGGCGGCGGCGGCGCGGCGTCTTCCCGCAGCTAAATACACGGAAAGTTAGCTCCGGTCGTCGTAACGTCAGCGCGGGAACGGCGGGACGTCAACCTGTCGCCCGACGACAGGAGTTGCGATGGACCACGCGATCCGCGCCGAGGGCCTGGTGCGGCGTTTCGGCGCCACCACCGCCCTCGCCGGAGTTGATCTGGAGGTTCCGACCGGGACCGTCTTCGGTCTGCTCGGGCCGAACGGCGCCGGCAAGACCACCGCCGTGCGGGTGCTCGCCACCCTGCTGCGGGCCGACGAGGGGCACGCCACGGTGGGTGGCTTCGACGTCGTGCGCGACGCGCACCAGGTGCGTCAGCTGATCGGTCTGACCGGCCAGTACGCCTCGGTCGACGAGACCCTGACCGGCGCGGAGAACCTGCTGCTGATCGGTCGGCTGCTCGGCCTGAGCAGGTCCGACGCCCGACAGCGCGCCCGCCGACTCCTCGCCGACTTCGACCTCAGCGACGCCGCCGACCGGGCCGCCAAGACCTTCTCCGGTGGGATGCGGCGCCGGTTGGACCTCGCCGCCAGTCTGGTCGGCCGGCCGCAGGTGCTCTTCCTGGACGAGCCGACCACCGGCCTGGACCCGCGCAGCCGCAACGACCTGTGGGAGATCGTCCGCACTCTGGTCTCCGACGGCGTGACGGTGCTGCTCACCACCCAGTATCTGGAGGAGGCCGACCAGCTCGCCGGCGAGATCGCCGTCGTCGACCACGGCCGGGTGATCGCCCAGGGCACGCCGGAGGAGCTGAAGTCCAAGACCGGTGGTCAGACCCTCACCGTGCGGCCGGCGGACGGCAGCGACCTGGGCATCGTGACCGCCATCGTCGGCGAGGTGTCCGGTGCGATCCCCGAGGTGGCCCAGAGCGCCGTCACCGTCGCCGTGAACGATCCCGGCGTCCTGCCCGCAGTGGTCAGACGCCTCGACGCCGCCGAGATCGCGGTCGCCGAGCTGGCACTGCGCGGCGCCAGCCTGGACGAGGTCTTCCTCTCGCTCACCGGCCACCGGGCCGAGGACTCGCCGGCCGCCACCGATCTGGAAAGGACCCCGGCATGACCGCCGCCACCATCCCCGCTCCGCTGGCGCCGACCCGCCGGGTCAGCCCGGTCGCGGGCGTCCGGCACACCGTCACGCTGGCCTGGCGCAGCCTGGTACAGATCAAGCACAACCCGATGGAACTGCTCGACCTGAGCATCCAACCGGTCATGTTCGTGCTGCTGTTCACCTATGTGTTCGGCACCGCCATCGCCGGGTCGTCGGGTGAGTATCTCACCTTCATGCTGCCCGGCATCATGGTGCAGAACGCGCTGTTCGCCACGATGACGACCGGGTTCGGGTTGAACAACGACCTGACGAAGGGCGTGTTCGACCGTCTGCGGGCGCTGCCCATCGCCCGGTGGGCGCCGTTGGCCGGCCGGATCCTCGCCGACACCGTCAAGCAGGCCTGGTCGATCGCGCTGCTGCTGGGTGTGGGGTCGATTCTCGGTTTCCGGGTCGGCAACGGGCTGCTCGGGGTGGTCGGGGCGTTCGCGCTGCTGCTGGCGTTCACGTTGGCCGCGTCGTGGATCTCGGTGCTGGTCGGCGTGCTGGTCAGCGAACCGGACAAGGTGCAGATCTTCGGCTTCACGGTGATCTTCCCGCTGACGTTCACCAGCAACATCTTCGTACCCACCGACCAGATGCCGAGCTGGTTGCAGAGGTGGGTGGAGCTCAACCCGGTGACCGTGGTGGCCGACGCGCTGCGCGGGCTCCTGGTCAGTGGGCCGGTGGCCGGTCCGGTCCTCCAGACGCTGCTCTGGGGCTTCGGCATCGCGGTGATCTTCGCGCCGTTGGCGGTGCGCGCGCTCAGGCGTCGAGTCTGAGCCTCACACCTCCGGCCGGTCCCCCTCGCGGGGCGGCTCACCGTCGTGCCGCCGCAGGTCGTCCTCGCGTCGGCGCAGGTCCTCCTCCCAGCGGCGGAACAGCTCCTGGTCCTGCTGCTGGGCGCGATCCTGCACGGAGCGGAGGAACTCCGGATCGTCGTCGGGGGCGACCGGCCGGGGGCGCTGCCGCTGGGGCGAACCGGCACCGCCGGGCCAGCTCTTCCCGGCGCCGGGGCTGGGCTCCCGGCCCGCGACGAACCAGGCGATCGAGCCGACCAGCGGGAAGAACAGGATGATCAGCACCCAGGCGATCCGGGGGAGGGCGCGGATCTGACCCTCCTCGGCGGAGAGGCAACTGATCAGCGCGCAGACGGCGAGGACAATCTGCGCCAGGAAGAGGAGAACGTACAGCCGGGCCATCCACCCATCATGGCGCACCGAGGCTCGTCACCACAGTCCGCGAAGCACCAGCAGCACTCCCAGTAGCGCGAGCCCCACGGTGCCCACCGCGGCCAGCGGCAGTGTCCGACCGCCGGTGCGGGCCGGGCCGGTGCCGGTGCCGCGCGGCCAGCAGAGCACCAGCAGGGTGCCCCAGACCAGCACGGTCACGCCGGCGATCAGCGCCCCGGCCGGGCCGCCCGCCGACGCCAACCGGACGGCGAGCGCGGTCACCACAGTCAGCGTGAGCAGGGTGCGTCGCCAGGCCAGACGGGTGCGCTCGGGTTGCAGCCCGGCGTCGCGTCCGGTGCTCACCGCCCGCCGACAGCCCGGACCAGGACGGCGATCACCAGCAGCACCGCGCCGGCGCCCACGGCCAGGGCCAGGATGGCGGGAAACCGGGACGCGGGCAGCTCCTGACCGAGCCGGATGGCCCGCTCGGTACGCGCCCAGTGGTCCACGGCGCGGATCGCGACCGCCCCGCCGAGCAGCAGCAGCGCCACCGCGATCATCTCCCGCAGGTGGCTCATCGGCAGCGGCGGCAGGAACTGCGCGGCGGCCAACCCGCCGCCGACCAGCGCCAACCCGGTGCGCAGCCAGGCGAGGAAGGTCCGTTCGTTGGCCAGCGAGAAGCGGTAGTCCGGCGGTTCACCGACCGTACCCAGCTCCGCCGGGTCGAACCATCGCCTGATCGCCGCCCACACGGGGGGAGAATATCCGCTTCCCATCCCGCTTAGCCTGACTCGGTGACTGATCTCGACGTGTCGACCCTGCGTGCCGCCTACGACAACCAGCTCCGCCCGGAGATCCCCGACCCGGTTCCGGCCGGCGTGACGGTGGAGCGGGACGGTCCGTTGGTCCGCATCGTCGGGCTCGACGCCGGCGGCTTCCTCACCTACCGCGACCTGGGCGGACTCACCGGGGGCGCGCTGGACGAGCTGATCGCCCGGCAGGTCGCCCTGTTCCGCGAGCGCGGCCAGTCGGTCGAGTGGAAGCTCAACGAGCACGACGAACCGGCGGACCTGGCGGACCGGCTGCGCGCGGCCGGCTTCGTGCCGGAGGACCGGGAGACCGTCGTGGTCGGGCCGGTCGCCCCGCTGGCCGCCGCGCTGCCGGTCACCCCCGAGGGGGTACGCCTGCGTGAGGTGTCCTCCCGCGCCGACCTGGAGCGGATCGCCGCCATGGAGGAGGAGGTCTGGCAGGAGGACCGTTCGCACCTCGTCACGGGTCTGGGCAAGGAGATCGACGCCGACCCGAACTCGATCACCGTCGTGGTGGCCGAGGCGGACGACACGGTGGTGAGCGCCGGTTGGGTGCGCTTCCCGGCGAACACCGGCTTCGCCACCCTGTGGGGCGGCTCGACCCTGCCGCAGTGGCGGCGCAGGGGCATCTACCGGGCGTTGGTCAACTACCGGGCGCGACTGGCCGAACAGCGAGGTCGGACGCTCATGCAGGTCGACTGCTCCGAGGACAGTCGGCCGATCCTCCAGCGGCTCGGCCTCGTCGCGGTCACCACCACCACCCCGTACGTCTACACTCCGTGATCATGGAGCAGCGGTTGACGGACGAGGAGCGTTCGATCCTCAAGACCGGCGCCTTCGGTGCCGTCTTCCTGGTGTCCAACGCCGACCCGGGGGTGCTGGGGGTGATCCGGGAGAGCGTCGCCGCGTCCAGCGCACTCGCCAACGCCAGCGGGACGGTCAAGGAGGCGCTCACCACCGGTCCGCTGCCGCGGATTCCCCGGGACTCGCAGTTGGAGATCGAGTCGGTGGTGCTGCCGGCGCTGCGGCACGCGGTGCGGATCCTGCGGGACAAGTCACCGCAGGACGTGGAGGCGTACCGCTCGGTGGTGTTGGGTGCGGCGGACCGGGTGGCCCGGGCGCACGCCGGGGTGGCGCCCGCCGAGGCGGCGGCCATCGACCAGATCCGGGGCGCGTTGGCCGACCCGGCCTGACCGTCCGCCCCGCGGTGAGCTGTGTCACTCCGAGTGCCCCGGGGAGCGCAAGCTACCGACAGGTAACATTGCGTCGTGGGCAACTGCACAGCAGCCCGCGGTTGACCTGGCGTCGACCGACGCGCGACGCTGCGCCCCAGACCGGGCGAGCGAATCGCATCACCACACAGGAGGGTCGTCGAAGCGCGATGAATATCGTCGTACTCGTCAAGCAGGTGCCTGATTCGGGCGCGGACCGCAACCTGCGCAATGACGACAACACCGTCGACCGCGGTTCGGCGAACAACGTGATCAACGAGATGGACGAGTACGCCATCGAGGAGGCGCTGAAGATCAAGGAGGCGCACGGCGGCGAGGTCACCATCCTGACCATGGGTCCGGACCGGGCGACCGAGTCGATCCGCAAGGCGCTCTCCATGGGTCCGGACAAGGCCGTGCACGTGCTGGACGACGCCCTGCACGGTTCCTGCGCCGTCGCCACCTCGAAGGTGCTCGCCGCCGCTCTCGGTCAGCTGAACGCCGACCTGGTGATCTGCGGCGCCGAGTCCACCGACGGTCGGGTCCAGGTCATGCCGCACATGATCGCCGAGCGGCTGGGCGTCGCGGCGCTCACCGGCGCCCGCAAGCTCACCGTCGACGGCGGCACGTTGACCGTGGAGCGGCAGACCGAGGAGGGCTACGAGGTGGTCACCGCCGCCACTCCGGCCGTGGTCTCCGTCTGGGACACGATCAACGAGCCGCGCTACCCCTCCTTCAAGGGCATCATGGCCGCCAAGAAGAAGCCGGTGCAGACGTTCTCCCTGGCCGACCTGGGTGTCGCGCCCACCGAGGTGGGCTTCGACGGGGCCACCAGCGCCGTCGTCGAGCACACCAAGCGCCCCCCGCGCTCCGGTGGCGCCAAGATCACCGATGAGGGCGAGGGCGGCGTCAAGCTGGTCGAGTTCCTCGCCACCGAGAAGTTCGTGTGAGAGGGGGTTCCGACATGTCTGAGGTTCTCGTCGTCGTCGAAGCCACGAAGGAATTCGGCGTCAAGAAGGTCACCCTGGAAATGCTCACCATCGCCCGTGAGCTGGGCACCCCGAGCGCGGTGGTGCTCGGCGGCGCCGGCGCCGCCGAGGCGCTGAGCGGCAAACTGGGCGAGTACGGCGCGGAGAAGATCTACGCCGCCGAGGGTGACGAGATCGACGGCTACCTGGTGGCCCCCAAGGCCACCGTGCTGGCCGAGCTGGTCCAGCGGGTGCAGCCGGTCGCCGTGCTGTTGGCCTCCGCCCAGGAGGGCAAGGAGATCGCTGCCCGGCTCGCCGTCAAGCTGGACAACGGCATCCTGACCGACGTGGTCGGCCTCGACGCCGACGGCACCGCGACCCAGATCGCATTCGCCGGCTCCACCATCGTCAAGTCCAAGGTCACCAAGGGCCTGCCGCTGGTCACCGTCCGGCCCAACTCGGTCACCCCCGCCCCGGCGGCGGCCACCCCGACGATCGAGCAGCTCACCGTGTCGGTCACCGACACCGACAAGCTGGCCAGGGTCGTCGAGCGGGTCGCCGAGCAGAAGGGCTCCCGGCCCGAGCTGACCGAGGCCGGCGTGGTGGTCTCCGGTGGTCGCGGTGTCGGCAACGCCGACAACTTCAAGCTGGTCGAGGAGCTGGCCGACCTGCTCGGCGGCGCCGTCGGCGCGTCCCGCGCGGCCGTCGACTCCGGCTTCTACCCGCACCAGTTCCAGGTGGGTCAGACCGGCAAGACGGTCTCCCCGCAGCTCTACGTCGCGCTCGGCATCTCCGGTGCCATCCAGCACCGGGCCGGCATGCAGACCTCGAAGACCATCGTCGCGGTCAACAAGGACGGCGAGGCGCCGATCTTCGAGCTGGCCGACTTCGGCGTGGTGGGCGACCTGTTCAAGATCGTCCCGCAGGCCGCCGAGGAGATCCGCAAGCGCAAGTGACCCCGCGCTGAGACCGGTGGCCGCCCCCGACGGGGGCGGCCACTGTCTCTCGATGGGAGCTGATCGGCGGGCCGGGGAGCTGAACCGGCCCGCCGATCAGCCCGTCAGGGTGCCCCTCAGCAGGCTGTCGCCGGAATGGGCGGTGTTGTTGTCGTACTGCTCGGCGGAGACGTCGACCACCGAATAGCTCTTGAGGTCGACATTCGGGGGCAGGGGTAGCAGCGCATCCGCGCCGCCACCCAGGGTGCCGACCGAAAACATCTTCATCGTCGTCGGGTTGATGAGCCAGACCTCGTAGTACCCCGGGACGCGCGGGAGATTCGCCACATGCAGATGTAGTTGGCCGTCCCGCAGAACCCGGGCGTCACCCTTGGCCGCCGGGGGCGTCGACCCGTACGCCGCCAGCGGCGCACTCGCCACCACCACAGGCGTCGGAGCGGGCGCCGGGTCGTCCGGCCGCAGCACCGAGACCGTGCCCAGCACACCCACCGCCGCAGCGGCTGCCGCGGTGACGGCGGTGGCCGCCCAGCGCGACCAGCCGGCCCCCCGGCGAGATCGCCGCGCCGGATCCAGCCGGATGACTGTCGGCTCGCCGGTCGTGCCGGTGGACGGTGCGGCCGTGCCGGTGGGGCGCTCACCCGTCGTGTCGGTGGACGGTGCGGCCGTTTCGGTGGCCTGCCCGATCGGCGTGTGGTTGATCGGCTCGGCCCGGGTGCCGACGGCTTGCCCGGGGAGCCGCCGCGGACGTGCCTCGATCGGTGACGGCTCGGCCTCCGCCGCCCTGACCTGGGCGGCGATGCCCTGCCAGACATGCTCCGGCGGGTCGGGCAGGTCGGCCAGACCCTGCGTCTCGGTGCCGAGGCCGGCCACCTGCTGGAGGGTCGACACCTCCGCCCGGCAGAGCGCGCAGGTGCCGAGGTGGGTGCTCTCCCCGTTGTCCGCCTCGCTCTCACCGAGCGCCAGAAAGACCAGCCGCTCGTGGCCCAGGTGCTGCACCATCCACCTCCCATCTGCGTTTCAAGCTCGCCATGCCGCGCCGGATGTGGCTCTTCACGGTGCCCAACGGCACTCCGGTCACCGTGGCTATCTGCTGGTGTGTCAGATCGTCGTAGAAGGCCAACTCCAGCATCCGCCGCTGGTCGTCCGGGAGACGAGCCAGCTCGTCGGCGATCACCAACCGGTCCACCACGCGGTCCGGGTCCGGGTCGGCGGGTTTCGGCTCCGGCAGTTGCCGGACCGTCTCCACCACCCGGGTCTCCCGGGCGGAGGCGCGCATCCGGTCGATCACCTTGCGCCGGCCGATGCCGAGCAGCCAGCCGATCAGCGATCCCTTGGCCGGATCGAAGGTGTCCCGACCCAGCCACGCGGCGACGAACGTCGCCTGGGTGACGTCCTCGGCGTCGGCGCGGTTGGCCAGCATCGAGGTGGCCAGGTGGAACACGGCCCGACCGTACCGGTCGTACGCCTCGCGCAGCGCCACGTCGTCGCCCGCGCGGAAGCGGAGGTCGAGGTCGTCCACCGGGGGGTCCGGTTCCTCGTGCGGGGCCGTCATCGGGCGGCTCGCCTTCGATGGGGCATGCCCGACTGTAGCTGCCACAGTCTCCGCCCCACTCTCCCGGTCGATGTCATCTCAGCAGCTATTCGTCTCGCGACCCCGGTTCGGATGCAGTCGGGGCCGAAGAAGAAAAGTCCCTCCGATCCGCATCCGCCCGTCCGGACGGCGGCGTAACCAGTTCTGCAAGCCAGGCCTGACGAATCAGCACCAATCACCAGGAGGCAGACATGCAGCTCTCGTACTTCCGTCGGGTCGCGGCGGGCGGCGCGGTCGCCGCGTTGGCCTTCGCCGGAGTCGGCGCACTCAGCGCCACCCCCGCGTACGCCGCAACGTCGAAGGTCTCCGTCGTGCACGGCATCCCGGACACCCCGGTCGACGTCTACGTCAACGGTAAGAAGACGCTCGACAACTTCAAGCCCGGTGACGTGGCCGGCCCGCTGAACCTGGAGGAGGGCGACTACGACATCGCGCTCACCAAGCCGGGCGAGCCGATCGGCAGCGCGATCCTCAAGGTCGACAACGCGGCCGTCCCGGGCGGCGCGAACATCAGCATCGCGGCCCACCTCGACGCCGCCGGCCAGCCGAAGATCACCCCGTTCGTGAACGACGTCTCGAAGGTCGCCGCCGGCAAGGCCCGGCTCATCGTCCGGCACACCGCCGCCGCCCCCGAGGTGGACGTACGCGCCGGTGGCACCCCGGTCTTCGAGGGCCTCACCAACCCGAACGAGGCCAAGGGCGACGTCGCCGCGGGCAGCGTCAAGGCGGACGTGGTGCTCGCCGGCACCGACACCGTGGCCATCGGCCCGGCGGACCTCAACCTCAAGGAGGGCACCGCGACGATCGTCTACGCGATCGGCTCCGCCGAGGGCAAGACGCTCGGCGTGGTGGCGCAGACCATCACCGGCCTGCACTCCGCCCCGGGCGGCGTGCCCAGCGGTGACGGCGGTCAGGCCGGCACCGGGGTGGACACCTGGTGGTACGTGCTCACCGGTGCCGGCGTACTCCTGCTGTTGGTCGGTGGTGTGCGGATGGCGACCGCACGGACCGGTCGCAGGTGACGGTGCGCAACCGCGGCGCGCTGGCGGCCCTGGCCGCCGGCGTTGCCGCGCTCACCGTCGCCGCCGTGGTGGCGTGCGGTGCCCAACCGGCGGGGAACGTGGGTGCCGAGGAGGCGAGCACGCTGGCCAGCACCCCAGCGGCCACCGCCAGCGCCCCCTCGGTGCCGGTCACCGCCGGTGAGCTTCCGGCCGACGCGGCGATCATCCCGCCGGTACGGCTGGTGATCCCGGGGATCGACGTCACCGCCACCGTCAACGCGGTCGGCATCAACGAGCGGACGAACGAGTTCGAGGTGCCGCCGAGCGTCGACCAGATCGGGTGGTACCGCTACGGACCCGGCCTGGAGGCAACCGCTGGCTCGGTGGTCGTCGCCGGTCACGTGGACAGCGCCAAGCAGGGCAGGGGCGCGTTCTTCCGACTCCGTGAACTCGACCAGAACGACACCCTGACCGTGACCGGCAGCGACGGCACGGCCCGGCGGTACCGGGTGGTCGCCCGGGAGGAGTACGCGAAGACCAAGATTCCGTTGGACCGGTACTTCGCCCGGGACGGCAAGCCCCGGCTGACTCTGATCACCTGTGGCGGACCGTTCGACGCCAAGGCGCGCAAGTACCGCGACAACATCGTCGTCACCGCGGTGCCCGCCTGAGCGGGGCCGCAGCCGGGGCCGGGGTGGAATTTCCCACCCCGGCTCCGGCACTGGGTCCCTCCGCCATCCGGGCGCCGCGGTGTCGGCCGTAGGCTGGTCGGTGATGGCTTACCTGGATCACGCGGCGACGACTCCGATGCTCGATGAGGCACTGGAGGCGTACGTCGCTACCGCCCGCGAGGTCGGCAACGCGTCCTCCCTGCATGCGGCGGGTCGTCGTGCCCGCCGCCGGGTCGAAGAGTCCCGCGAGAAGGTGGCCGCGGTGCTGGGCGCCCGGCCGTCCGAGGTGATCTTCACGGGTGGGGGCACGGAGAGCGACAACCTCGCGGTCAAGGGCATCTTCTGGGCCCGCCGGGGAGCCGCCCCGGGCCGCCGTCGGGTGGTCTCCAGCTCCGTCGAGCACCACGCGGTGCTGGACGCGGTCGACTGGCTCGTCGAGCACGAGGGGGCCGAGGTCGGTTGGCTGCCGGTGGACGCCGCCGGTCGGCTCGACCCGGAGGACCTGCGCGCCGAGCTGGCCGCGCACACCGACCGGGTGGCCGTGGTCACCGCGATGTGGGCCAACAACGAGGTGGGCACCATCCAGCCGGTCGCCGAGCTGGCCGCTGTCGCCGCCGAGCACGGGGTGCCGTTCCACACCGACGCCATCCAGGCGGTCGGTCAGGTGCCCGTCGACTTCGGCGCCAGCGGCGTCGCCGCGCTGACCGTGACCGGGCACAAGCTGGGTGGCCCGACCGGAGTGGGCGCGTTGCTGCTCGCCCGGGACGTGCCGGCCACGCCCCTGCTGCACGGCGGTGGCCAGGAACGTGACATCCGTTCCGGCACCCTGGACACGGCCGGCATCGTGGCCTTCGCGGTCGCCGTCGAGACGGCGGTGAAGGGCCAACAGGAGTACGCGGCCCGGGTGGCCGCACTCCGCGACGACCTGGTCGAGCGGGTTCGTCGGGCGGTGCCCGAGGTGATCTACAACGGTGAGCCGACCGACCGTTTGCCGGGCAACGCGCACTTCTCCTTCCCGGGCTGCGAGGGCGACGCCCTGCTGCTGTTGCTCGACGCCCAGGGCATCGCCTGCTCGACGGGGTCGGCCTGCTCCGCAGGGGTGGCCCAGCCCTCCCACGTCCTGCTGGCGATGGGCGCCGACGACGACCGCGCCCGCTCCTCGCTGCGCTTCACCCTCGGTCACACGAGCGCTCAGGCCGACGTCGACGCCCTCATCGCGGCCCTCCCGGCAGCGGTGGACCGAGCCCGCCGGGCCGCCGCCCTCCGCACCCCCCGCTAACCGCCCCCGCCCCCGCCCCCGCCCTCGCCCCCGCCCTCGCCCTCGCCCCCGCCCCCGCCCTTGTCGATCAAGGAGTTGTGGTGGATGACAAAGGCCGCCGTCCACCTCATTCCAGGCACCACAACTCCTTGATCGACGGTGGGGGTGACGGGCGTTGGTGCGTGGGCGTGGGGTGGGGTTGGGGTGGTGGATAGGGTTGTCGCGGGGACGGGGAAGGGAGTTCGCTGGTGAAGGTTCTGGCGGCTATGTCGGGCGGGGTCGACTCGGCCGTGGCGGCGGCGCGGGCGGTGGCGGCCGGGCACGACGTGACAGGCGTACACCTGGCGCTGGCCCGTAACCCACAGACCTATCGGACCGGGGCGCGCGGCTGCTGCACCCTGGAGGATTCCCGGGATGCGCGGCGGGCCGCCGACGTGATCGGCATCCCGTTCTACGTGTGGGACATGGCCGACCGTTTCCACGAGGACGTGGTGGACGACTTCGTCGCCGAGTACGCCGCCGGGCGCACGCCGAACCCCTGCCTGCGCTGCAACGAGAAGATCAAGTTCGCGGCGGTGCTGGACCGGGCCGTGGCCCTGGGCTTCGACGCGGTGGTCACCGGGCACCACGCCCGACTCGGCCCGGACGGGCTGCTGCGACGCAGCGTCGACATCGCCAAGGACCAGTCGTACGTGCTGGCCGTGCTCACCCGCGAGCAACTGGACCGGTCGATCTTCCCGTTGGGCGACTCGACAAAGGCGCAGGTGCGCGCGGAGGCCGCCGAGCGTGGTCTGGCGGTGGCCGACAAGCCGGACTCACACGACATCTGCTTCATCGCCGACGGTGACACCCGTGGCTTCCTCGCCGGCCGGCTCGGCGAGGCGCCCGGCGACGTCGTGGACGCCAGCACCGGCGCGGTGGTCGGCAGTCACAGCGGCGCGTACGCGTACACCGTGGGGCAGCGGCGCGGCCTGCACCTGGACCGGCCGGCCGCCGACGGACGGCCGCGTTATGTGCTCTCCATCACGCCGAAGACCAACACCGTGACCGTCGGCCCCGCCGAGGCGCTCGAGGTGTCCGAGGTCCGGGCCGTTCGTCCGGTCTGGACCGGCGGTGCGCGCCCGGACGCGCCGGTGGAGTGCGAGGTGCAACTGCGTGCCCACGGCGACGTGGTGCCGGCGACCGTCGCGCTCGACGGTGACCTGCTGCACGCCGAGCTGCGCCGGCCGGTGCGCGGCGTCGCCGCCGGTCAGGCCGTGGTCGCGTACCGGTCGGACCCGGCCGGCGACGTGGTCCTCGGCTCCGCGACCATCACCGGCTGACCGCACGGCCCCGGTGCTCGCAGGATAGCCTTCGCCCGTGACAGATCAGGCGTGGCCCTGGCCGACCGGCGCGGCAACCGGAATTGGTTCGCTGCCCGGCACCGACATCGGCGAGGCACAGCGGGTGGTCCTCGGTGAGCTTCCCGAGCTGCCCCACCTGCCCGAGCTGCCGGCCCGTGGTCCCGGCGCGGACCTGATCGGCCGGTCCGCCGGGCTGCTGGTCGAGCTGCCCGTCGAGGTGTACGCCGGACGCTGGCGGGTCGCCCCACGCCCCGGCCGCGACCTGCGCCGGGCCGCTGACCTGATGGAACGTGACCTGGACCAGCTCGCCGAACAGGCCGAGGAGTACACCGGGCCGATCAAGGTGCAGGCCGCCGGCCCACTCACGCTGGCCGCGTCCCTGGAGTTGCCGATCGGCGGCCGAATGCTGCGCGACCCCGGCGCGGTCCGCGATCTGACCGGCTCCCTCGCCGAGGGGCTGCGCGCGCACGTCGCGGCGGTGACCCGGCGACTGCCCCGGGCGTCGGTGCTGCTCCAACTGGACGAGCCGTCGTTGCCGACCGTGTTGGCCGGGCGGGTGCCGACCGAGAGCGGGCTGGGCGCGTACCGGCCGGTCGACGGGGCGGACGCCGCCGCGCTGCTGCGCACGGTCGTCGACGCGGTCGGCGTACCGACGCTCGTGCACTGCTGCGCCCCGGACGTGCCGCTGGAGCTGATCCGCTCCACCGGCGCCGTCGCGGTCGCCCTCGACCTGGATCTGGTCACCAAGCTGGACCCGCTCGGCGAGGCGCTCGACGCCGGCCTCGGACTGCTGGCCGGGGCCGCGCCCACCCGACCGCCGTCGGCCGGTGGCGCACCGACGTCCGCGCAGATCGCCGACCGGGTACGCCAGGTCTGGGACCGCCTCGGCTTTCCCCGTCGGCAACTCGCCGAGCAGGTGGTGGTCACCCCGGCCTGCGGTCTCGCCGGTGCCACCCCGGAGTACGCGCGGGCGGTGCTCGCCGCGTGCCGGGACGCCGGCCGGCGGCTCGCCGAGGTGTGAGGTTTCCTGTCGTACCCGGTGGGCAGGATGACGCTCATGATTGGACAGCTGCGTTCAGTGGTGATCGACTGCCCGGACCCGCGGGCGCTGGCGATGTTCTACGCCGAGCTGCTCGGCGTGCCTCTCGCCGAGGGTGAGATGGAGGACGACTGGGTGGTGTTGGGCGGCCCGCCCGGTCACCAGCCGCGGCTCGCCTTCCAGCAGGCGCTCAACCTCCGGGCACCGGCCTGGCCGGATCCGGAGCGCCCTCAGCAGTTCCACCTGGATGTGACGGTGGACGACATCGAGAGCGCGGAGAAGGCGGCACTCGCGCTCGGGGCTCGGCGACTGCCGGGCGAGGGCGAGGGTTTCCGGGTCTACGCCGACCCGGCCGGCCACCCGTTCTGCCTCTGCTGGGACTGAGCCCGACGGGGTTGCGGCGGCCGGGCATCATGGCCGCCGTGACTCCCACCTCTTCGCTGCGCGCCTCCGGTTCACTCTTCGGCCTCGCCTACGGTGACGCGCTCGGCAAGCCGACCGAGTTCCTGACCGTCGCCGAGATCGAGCACCGGTACGGCCCGACCGGCCCACGTGAGCTGTCCGGCGAGCCGGCACTGGTCACCGACGACACCCAGATGGCGCTCGCGGTGGGCTGGGCGCTGTACGAGGCACCGACGCTCACCCCGGAGGCGGTGGAGCCGCTGCTGCGGCAGCGCTTTCTGGCCTGGGCGGTCAGCCCGGACAACAACCGCGCCCCGGGGATGACCTGCCTACGTGCCTGCGCGGAGTTGAGCCGTGGGCTGCGCTGGCAGGAGGCGACCGTGGCCGGGTCGAAGGGGTGCGGGGCCAACATGCGCGTCACCCCGGTTGGCTTGCTGAAGGTGGACCTGGACACGATGGCCGGGTTGGCCCAGTTGCAGGCCGGGTTGACCCATGGGCACCCGACCGGGCTGGCCGCCAGCGAGCTGACCGCGTACGCCGTCTTCGCGCTGCGCGCGGGCGCCACGTTGCCCGAGCTACCCGCGATCCTCACCGAGCGGGCGCGGTCCCAGCGCCTGGTCTACCGGGAGCAGTGGCTGGGTGATCTCTGGCAGCGCCCGGGGGTCGGGACGCCGGAGGAGTTCATCGCCCGGGGCTGGGACGAGTGCCTGGCGGTGCTGGACCGACTGACGGACGCTCTGCGCGAGCCGGACGACGGCGGCGACCCGTGCCGGGCCACCGGGGAGGGCTGGGTTGCCGAGGAGGCGCTGGCCACCGCGCTGCTCTGCGCCGTACGGCACGTCGACGACCCCGTCGCGGCACTGACCCGAGGCGCGACCACCGCCGGCGACTCCGACTCGATCGCCGCCCTGGCCGGCGCGTTCGTGGGCGCGGCCGCCGGCATGGCCGCCTGGCCGACCGGCTGGGTCGACCGCATCGAGTACGCGAACCAACTCGCCACCCTGGGCGCCGCCTGGGACTGACCGACCCGCCTGGCCCACGCGGCCTGGCCCTGCTCGCCCTGGCCCGCCCTGGTCTGCCCGGCCCTGGTCTGCCCGGCCCTGGTCTGCCCGGCGCTGGTCCGCGGGCGTGATCCGCTCGGGTTCCTGGAAGTCGGGGTGTCCCGTGGTGTCGGATGCCGCGGTGTGCAGGAAACCGAGTCGATCACGCCGTCTTTGGTCGGGCCGCGACGCCGCGACGCCGCGACGCCGCGACGCCGCGACGCCGCGACGCCGCGACGCCGCGACGCCGCGACGCGGTGACGCGGTGACGCGGTGACGCGGCGGTGCGGTGGTCAGGGGGTGGGCAGGTGGCGCAGGTTGCGGACCTTCTTCCACAGGTCGGCGTCGCAGCGCCCGGCGTGGTCGGCGAAGGCGGCCGAGCTGAGTCGGACCGGCTCGGTCAGGCTGAGGTAGCTGTCGTGCTCCGCGCCGGGGTCCCAGTCCCGGGTGGGGATTCGCACGTGGTCGTCGCGGTCGCTCTTGTCCTGGCTGGTGATCTTGAGGACGTCGGCGCCCCGGGAGTCGGCGCGCAGCACCAGACAGGGGCGGACCTTCGAGCCAGTGCCGTCGGCGTACGGCACGTCGGCCCACCAGATCTCGCCCGGCGCCGGGGCATCCCGCCGGTCGGCGTCGCGTGAGCGGGGCTTTGCGCCCGGCCGGTCGGTGCCGCGCGGTCGAGGTGGGGTGGGCCGACGACCGCCGGTGCCGGCCGTGGCACGGCGATCCGGTCGGGCGCCCGACGGTCGGGTGGAAACCCGGTGCCGCCAGCTGTTCCAGGCCCAACCCGCACCCACGGCCAGCAGGATCGCCACCGCCCAGAGCAGTGCCTCGCGCATCGCACAACCTCCTGCCCACCGACGGACGAATCCCCGCCGCTCTGCCCACCGGCGGGTACCCCGCCTCGTGCGTACCGGCGGATGTGCCTCCGCCTCGTGCGTGACGGCGGATGTGTCGCCGCCTCGTGCCTGACGGCGGGCGTACCCCCGCCTCGTGGCGGCTCGCGGGCCGCACCGTCCGGCGATCCTCGCACGCCGTCGCCCGTGCCGCCCGCCAACCACACCGCGGCTGCCCCGACGCCCCGCGGCACCCTGGGGACACCCCCTTGATCACTTGAGGGTGAGCAGCCGGATCTGGCGTCGACGACTACCGAGCATCGAGTGACCACGGAACGCGGCGGAGAGGAACGTCGCTGCGAGTGCGGGCGGGCAACGGATTGTCTCACCGGCCCGATACCGTGCCGGAGTAGCGTGATCAGGGAGGTCGCAGGCGTGTCCGAAGGTGGCGGTGTGTCCGAGGAGCAGATCGGTCAGCAGGTCAGCCCGGCGCAGGAGGCGGCGGCCGGGGCCGAGCCGACGCCGCAGGCCCGGGAGCGGCATGCCACGCTCAGTCAGGAGCTGACCGAGCATCAGTACCGCTACTACGTGCTGGACTCGCCGACCATTCCCGACGCCGAGTTCGACAAGCAGCTGCGTGAGCTGGAGGCGTTGGAGGCGGAGTTCCCCGCCCTGCGGACACCCGACTCGCCGACCCAACGCGTCGGCGGCACGTTCTCCACCGACTTCACCCCGGTCACCCACGCCGAACGGATGATGTCGCTCGACAACGCCTTCGCCGACGAGGAGTTGGCGGCCTGGGCCGAGCGGGTCGAGCGGGACGCGGGCGGCCCGGCGCCCTACCTGTGCGAGCTGAAGGTCGACGGGCTGGCCATCAACCTGACCTACGAGAAGGGCAGGCTGGTCCGGGCCGCCACCCGGGGCGACGGCCGCACCGGTGAGGACGTCACCGCCAACGTGCGCAGCATCCGGGACGTGCCCGGTCAGCTCACCCCGTCCGCCGAATTCCCGGACATTCCCGAGCTGGTGGAGGTTCGGGGCGAGATCTACTTCCCGGTCGCCGCGTTCGCCGATCTCAACGCCGGCCTGGTGGAGCAGGGCCGGGCGCCCTTCGCCAACCCCCGTAACGCCGCGGCGGGCAGCCTTCGGCAGAAGGATCCGCGGGTCACCGCCTCCCGGCCGCTGCGCCTGGTGGTGCACGGCATCGGCGCGCGTCGCGGGTTCCAGCCCACCGCGCAGTCCGAGTCGTACGCGGCGCTCAAGTCGTGGGGGTTGCCGACAAGCGACCGTTGGCGGGTCGTCCCCGACCTGGCCGGCGTCGCCGAATACATCGCCTACTACGCCGAGCACCGGCACGACGTCGAGCACGAGATCGACGGGGTGGTGGTCAAGGTCGACCCGGTCTCCATCCAGGGCCGGCTGGGCTCGACCAGCCGCGCGCCCCGGTGGGCGATCGCCTTCAAGTACCCGCCGGAGGAGGTCACCACCAAGCTGCTCGACATCGACGTCAACGTGGGGCGCACCGGCCGGGTCACCCCGTTCGCCGTGCTGGAGCCGGTGCGGGTCGCCGGCTCGACCGTCGCGCTCGCGACCCTGCACAACGCCCGTGAGGTCGAGCGCAAGGGCGTGCTCATCGGTGACACGGTGGTGCTGCGCAAGGCCGGCGACGTGATTCCCGAGGTCCTCGGCCCGGTGGTCGACCTGCGTCCCGCCGACGCCCGCCCGTTCGTCATGCCGACCACCTGCCCGGCCTGCGGCACCCCGCTCGCGCCGTCGAAGGAGGGCGACGTCGACATCCGTTGCCCCAACACCCGCAGCTGCCCGGCCCAGTTGCGCGAGCGGGTGTTCCACCTTGCCGGTCGCGGTGCCTTCGACATCGAGGCGCTCGGCTACAAGGGCGCGGCGGCCCTGCTGGACGCGGAGGTCATCGCGGACGAGGGCGACCTCTTCCAGCTCGACGCCGAGCAGCTGTCCCGATCCCCGTTCTTCGTCAACAAGGACGGCAGCCTGGGCAGCAACGCCAGCAAGTTGCTGGACAATCTGGCCGTCGCCCGGGAACGGGACCTGTGGCGGGTGCTGGTGGCGCTCTCCATCCGGCACGTCGGCCCGACCGCCGCCCAGGCGCTCGCCCGGCACTTCCGCTCGATGGACGCCATCGACGCGGCCACCGAGGAGGAGCTGTCCTCGGTCGACGGGGTCGGGCCGACGATCGCGGCGAGCCTCCGCGAGTGGTTCGCGGTGGACTGGCATCGCGAGGTCGTCCGCAAGTGGGCCGAGGCCGGCGTACGGATGGTGGAGGAGGCGGGTGACGAGGGGCCGCGCCCGCTGGAGGGGTTGACCGTCGTGGTGACCGGCACGCTCGCCGGTTTCTCCCGGGATCAGGCCGCCGAGGCCATCCAGAGCCGGGGCGGCAAGGTCAGCGGGTCGGTCTCCAAGAAGACGAGCTTCGTCGTGGTGGGGGACAACCCGGGGTCCAAGGCCGACAAGGCGGCCAGCCTGAAGGTGCCGGTGCTCGACGAGGCCGGGTTCCAGCTCCTGCTGGATGCCGGCCCGGACGCCGCACGGGAGGTCGCTCAACCGGGCGGCTGACCGCGCGGGCGGCGATGCGCGGCGACTGGTCGCGTATACCAACTTAATTACGACTACGACCGATTCGTGACTGTCATACCGGGAAACCGGGGGCCGAGGGCGTTTCATTGGGTCACGGCGTGCGCACCCGCACGCCGACCGTCGGTCGGGAGGTGTCGTGGAGGTCGCCGACCCACGCAACTCGCTGCCCCCGGGACGGGTGGCGCCGTTCGCCACCTTCGTCGTCGGCATCCTGGTGGTGGCCGCGGTGACCGCCGCCGTTCCACTCGCGACCCTTCCCGACGAGGTGTCCCGGCTGCCGGTGGCGTTCTGGACGATGGCCGCGCTCGCCGTGGTCTGCGACGCCCGCCCGTTCGTCCCGCCGGGGCGCCGGCAGACCTCGGCGGTGTTCCCCTCCACCTGCTTCACCTTCGCGATCCTGCTCGGCTGGGGCCTCGGTCCGGCGGTGCTGGTGCAGGCGGTGGGGGTGGTCGTGTCGGGCTGGCGGATGCGGCACGCGGCGTGGCGGACGGCGTTCAACGTCGGGCAGTACGCGTGTGCCCTCGCCGCCGCGTACGGCGTGATCCTGCTCGGGCCGGGTGCCATCTTCTCCGGCGGGCGGTTGCACTGGACCGACGTGGCAGCCGTCGGCGGGGCGACGCTGGCGTGGTTCGTCGTCAACTACGGGCTGGTCAGCTGGGCGGTACGGCTGCGCTTCGGAGACCGGTGGTGGCCCACCCTGCGGCAGGGGCTCGGCTTCGAGTTGCTCTCCACCGGCTCCCTGCTGCTGCTCGCCCCGGTACTCGTCGCGGCGGCGCGGGTCAGCGCGGCGCTGATCCCGCTGGTGCTGGTGCCGCTGTTCGCCGTCTACCGGATGGCGCGGCTGACCGTCGAACAGCAGCACCTCGCCGCCGCTGACCCGCTCACCGGTCTGCCCAACCGCAAGGCGCTGTTGACCGAGGTGGCCGAGCAGGTGCACGTGCATGCCGAGCGGACGGCCCGCGGCGAACCCGACGGTCAGTTGGCACTGCTGTTGATCGACCTGGACCGCTTCAAGAACGTGAACGACGCCCTCGGGCATGCCGTGGGCGACCGACTGCTGGTCGAGGTGAGCGCGCGGCTCACCGACGTGCGGCCTCGACCCCAGATGATCGCCCGGCTCGGCGGCGACGAGTTCGCCATCGTGATGACCGGGCTGACCGACGTCGGTCAGGCGCGGGAGTTGGCCGACGAGGTGGTCGAGGCGCTGGCCGAGCCGGTGCCGCTCGACGGGCTTCCGTTGGACGTGGGCGGGTCGATCGGGATCGCCCTCTTCCCCGAGCATGGCGAGGACTTCGCCACCCTGATGCGCCACGCCGACGTGGCGATGTACGACGCCAAGCACCGCAACGACACGGTGGCCGTCTACGCCCCCGAGTCCGACCACAACTCCGCCGAGCGTCTCGGCCTCCTCGCCGACCTGCGCCGCGTACTGGAGTCCGGGCCGCCGGTCGACGGGCCGTTCGACGCCGAGCCGGCCGGCCACAGTCGCCTCGGAGGAGCGCCGGACCAGGCCGGGCGCGGCCGGAACGGCGTGCCGGGTGAGGTTGTCGGCGTACCCCTCGATGTGACGGCCGAGGTGCGCGGCGGCGACGGGGCGGCGCTGCCCACCGGGACGCCGGCCGAAGCCGCGCCGCACGCGGACCCGGCGCCGGCGACCGCGACGGCACCCCCGTCCGGTGGCCGGTGGTGGGCACGCCGGCGGCGCGACGACGCCGACCTGGTGCACGCCGACGAGCTGATCAACCAGATCGCGACAGGTGCCGACCCGATCCGGGGCCGCAACACCCGCGGCGCGGTCGGCGGCAACCGGCCGGGTCGAGGTCGGGAGCGGCGCGCCGGGCTCGGAAACGGCAGGCGGTCGCCGAACGTGAGCGCGGTCGCCGCGCTGGGCGCCGGCGGGCTCGGGCCACGGCGGGACGTCGGACCGGACGCACCGGGGCGACCACTCGAACCGACGGGTTGGGCGCACGCGGACGACGGACCGGCCGACGACGCCGGGGAAATCACGATGTACTACCAGCCGCAGATCGCCATCGCGACGGGCGAGGTGGTCGGTGTCGAGGCCCTGCTGCGGTGGCGACACCCACGGCGGGGCATGGTCGACCCGGAGGAGCTCATCCGGGTCGCCGAGCAGAGCGCCGTGATGCGGCTGCTCACCCGGCGGGTGGTCGACGACGTGGTGGAGCAACTCGCCACGTGGTCGGCGGCCGGTATCGGCCTGCGCGCGGCGCTGAACGTCAGCGTGCGCGACCTGCACACCGGCGAGATCGCCGACCAGATCGCCGACCGGCTCGCCCGCTACGGGGTGCCCGCCGAGCGGCTTCAGGTGGAGATCACCGAGGGTGCGTTGATGGCCGACCCGCGCCGGGTGCTGGCGACCATCTCCCAGTTGCACCGGATCGGGGTGGGCATCGCGCTCGACGACTTCGGCACCGGCTACTCGTCATTGCAGCACCTGCGTCGGCTGCCGCTGTCCGAGGTGAAGGTGGACCGGTCGTTCGTCCTCGGCATGGCCGACGACGCCGACGACGCGGCGATCGTCCGGTCGATGATCGAGCTGGCCGGCGCGCTGGGGTTGCGGGTGGTGGCCGAGGGCGTCGAGGACGAGCGGACCTGGCGGATGCTGCACGCCGCCGGTTGCGACGCGGCGCAGGGCTGGTTCTACGCCCGACCCATGCCCGCCGCGGAGCTGGTCACCTGGCTGGCCCGGTACCGGCCGGTGCGCCCCACGGGCGGGCACCCGCAGGCCGACGTCACGCGCCGCCCCACCCGCTGACCCGGCACCGGGGGCCGTCGGAGGGGGAGTCCGGGGACGCGGCACCGGAGCGGAACAATAGACTCGCTCCGGTCACCGCGCGTCACGCTTCCGTCGTCGTGCGGCCGGCACACCGCCCGACCAGCAGGACATCAGAAGGGGGCACGGATGGCCGCCATCTCCCGCGAGGAGGTCGCGCACCTGGCGCGCCTGTCGCGGCTCGCCGTCACCGAGGAGGAGCTGGACACGTTCGCCGGCCAGCTCGACGTGATCCTCCAGGCGGTCGCCCAGGTCGGCGAGGTCGCCGCCGCGGACATTCCGCCGACCTCGCACTCGGTGCCGTTGACCAACATCTTCCGCGAGGACGTGGTCACGCCGTGCCTGACCCCTCAGGAGGCGCTGTCGGGCGCGCCCGACGCCGAGGACCAGCGGTTCCGCGTGCCGCGGATCCTGACCGAGGATGTGGCTTCATGACCGATCTGACGCGAATGACCGCGACGGAGATCGCGAGCCTGGTCGCCGGCGGCGAGACCTCCGCCGTCGAGGTGACCCAGGCGCACCTGGACCGGATCGCCGCGGTCGACGACCGGGTGCACGCCTTCCTGCACGTCGACAGCGACGGCGCGCTCGCCGCGGCTCGCGCGGTGGACGAGCGCCGGGCCGCCGGTGAGGAGTTGGGTCCCCTCGCGGGTGTGCCGGTCGCGGTGAAGGACGTGCTCGCCACGCGGGGTGTGCCGACCACCGTGGGATCGAAGATCCTGGAGGGTTGGCGTCCGCCGTACGACGCGACGATCGTGCAGCGCCTGCGGGACGCCGGCACGGTGATGCTCGGCAAGACCAACATGGACGAGTTCGCGATGGGCTCCTCCACCGAATACTCGGCGTACGGGCCGACGCACAACCCGTGGGACCTGACCCGGATCCCGGGTGGCTCGGGTGGCGGCAGCGCCGCCGCGCTGGCCGCGTACGAGGCGCCGTTGGCGATCGGCTCGGACACCGGCGGCTCGATCCGCCAGCCCGGCGCGGTCACCGGCACCGTGGGTGCGAAGCCCACCTACGGCGGCACCTCCCGGTACGGGCTGGTCGCCTTCTCCTCGTCGCTGGACACCCCCGGCCCGTGTGCCCGTACGGTGCTCGACGCGGCCCTGCTGCACCAGGTGATCGGTGGGCACGACCCGCGGGACTCCACCTCGATCCCGCAGCCGGTGCCGGACGTGGTGGCGGCGGCGAAGCTCGGCGCGACAGGTGACCTGACCGGCGTACGGCTCGGCATCGTGAGCGAGTTCGTCGGCGAGGGTGCCGAGCCGGGTGTGATGGCCGCGTTCCGTGAGTCGGTGGACGCGCTGACCAAGATGGGCGCCGAGGTCGTGGAGATCTCCTGCCCGACGTTCGCGTACGCGCTCCCGGCGTACTACCTGATCGCCCCGAGTGAGTGCTCCTCCAACCTGGCCCGGTTCGACGGCGTCCGGTTCGGCCTGCGGGTCGGCGACGACGGCAACCGGTCGCTGGAGGAGGTCATGTCGCTGACCCGCGAGACCGGCTTCGGCCCGGAGGTCAAGCGCCGCATCATGATCGGCACGTACGCGCTGTCGTCGGGTTACTACGACGCGTACTACGGGCAGGCGCAGAAGGTCCGGACGCTGATCACCCGGGACTTCACCGCCGCGTTCGAGCGGGTCGACGCGTTGATCTCGCCGACCACCCCGTCGGTGGCGTTCCCGATTGGCGCGCGCACCGCCGACCCGTACCAGATGTACCTCGCCGACCTGTACACGATCCCGACCAACCTGTACGGCGGGCCGGGCATCTCGGTGCCGTGCGGGCTCTCCGAGGGGCTGCCGGTCGGCCTGCAGGTGATGGCCCCGACGATGGCCGACGACCGGATGTACCGGGTCGCCGCCGCGTTGGAGTCCGCGGTCGGCACGTTCACCCCGCCGACGCTGTAGCGCCGCCGCGACCGGCCCCGATGGATCCGTCCGTCGGGGCCGGTGGTCTGTCCGGGGGCGCTCAGGTGGTGCGGTGGTTGGCGAGGTAGCGGTCGGCTTCCCGCAGGTCACGCCAGCGCAGCCAGCCCTGGGCCGCCCAGAAGACGCCGAGCACCACCGCGATCACCCGGGTGGAGGGGCGGGACGCGCCGACGACCAGCAGCGCCTCGGCCAGCACGGCGACGCCGAGGATCCACAGCACCCAGCGTCTGCCCCGGCGGCGTTCGGCCTCCTGACGGGCGAGGGCGTCGACGCGCGGGTCGTCGGTGTGCCCGGCGCGCAGGGCCTGGCGGGCCGCCGGGCTGGTGGTCCGGGGTGCGGGTAGCCGGTGGCTGGCCAGGAGGGCCACTGCCGCGCCGAGCACCCCGAAGACGAGCGCGATCAGGAAAATCTTGAGGAGGCCGCCCGGCGAGGTGTCCCGCCCGTCGAGGGCGATCACCGCCACCGCCACCGCCGGGAGCCCCACCGCCAGACCCGCGGCGACCAGCACGGCGCGGCGGCCGATCGGCTGTCGCCGCGGGGGAGGCGGCGAGGTCACGACCCGGTCCGGTCACGCTGGCGCCAGGCCGTCAACCTGCCCGTCCCCCAGGCGACGGCCAGCCCGATCAGGCCCGGGATGATGAGCAGCACCACCAGGATCCGGAGGTCGTCCGGCTGCCGCTCGCCGCCGGCGACAGTCCAGCCGATCAGGGCGACCACCGCCCCCACCGCCCATGCGGCCAGCACCACCAGCAGGACCCGCCTGTTGTCGTGGCGCCGCCCCGGTCCGGCCCGGCGAATAGATCGATCATTCCCCGTATTCGTCATGGTCGACAGATACCCACGTGTCGGCGTGGACACACCCGGTTACAACCATTGCCAGGTGTCTCGGGAAACCCGGGCGACGGGCGGCCCGACAACCCCACTAGGCTGGACCGGTTCTGTCCGGATCGCGCCTGGAGCGTCTCATGACCACGACACTGCCCGCGTACGACGAGGTCGTCGCGCGCTTCGAACCGGTGATCGGCCTGGAGACCCACGTCGAGCTGGGCACGAACACCAAGATGTTCTGCGGTTGCCCGACCGACTTCGGTGGCGAGCCGAACACCCGGGTCTGCCCGGTGTGCCTGGGCCTGCCCGGTTCGCTGCCGGTGGCCAACAAGGCGGCCATCGAGGCGATCATCCGGATCGGCCTGGCGCTGAACTGCTCGATCGCCGAGTGGTGCCGCTTCGCCCGGAAGAACTACTTCTACCCGGACATGCCGAAGAACTTCCAGATCAGCCAGTACGACGAGCCGATCTGCGTCGACGGTTACCTGGACGTCGAGGTGGGCGGCGAGACGGTGCGGATCGAGATCGAGCGGGTGCACCTGGAGGAGGACACCGGCAAGACGCTGCACGTCGGTGGCGCCACCGGCCGCATCCACGGCGCGACGGAGTCGCTCGTCGACTACAACCGGGCCGGCATTCCGCTCGTCGAGATCGTCACCAAGCCGATCACCGGCACCGGTGCGCTCGCCCCCGACGTGGCCAAGGCGTACGTCGCCGAGCTGCGCGACGTGATCCGTACCCTCGGCGTCTCGGACGTGCGGATGGAGGAGGGTTCGCTGCGTTGCGACGTGAACACCTCGCTCAACCTGCCGGGCGCGGAGTGGGGCACCCGTACCGAGACGAAGAACGTCAACTCGCTGCGGTCGGTGGAACGGGCGGTCCGCTCGGAGATGCTGCGCCAGGCGTCGGTGCTCGACGCGGGCGGCCGGATCACCCAGGAGACGCGCCACTTCCACGAGGACACCGGTGACACCACCCCGGGGCGCTCGAAGGAGACGGCCACCGACTACCGGTACTTCCCCGAGCCGGATCTGGTGCCGATCGCTCCGGACCCGGCCTGGGTCGCCGAGCTGAAGGCCGCCCTGCCGGAGCTGCCCCGGGTGCACCGGCGTCGGCTCCAGGAGCAGTGGGGCCTGTCGGACCTGGACATGCAGTCGGTGCTGAACGCCGGCGCGGTCGAGCTGATCGAGGCCACCGTGGCGGCGGGCACCACCCCGGCCGCGGCGCGCAAGTGGTGGCTGGGTGAGCTGTCCCGCCGGGCCAACGAGAGCGGCGTGGAGCTGGCCGAGATCGGCGCGACCCCCGCCCAGGTCGCCGAGCTGCAGGGGCTTGTCGACGCCGGCAAGCTCAACGACAAGATGGCCCGCACGGTGCTGGAGGGCGTGGTCGACGGTGAGGGCTCGCCCACCGAGATCATGACCAGCAGGGGCCTGGAGGTCGTGTCGGACACCGGCGCGCTCACCGCCGCCGTGGACGAGGCCATCGCCGCGAACCCCGGCATCGCCGACAAGATCCGCAGTGGCAAGGTCGCGGCGGTCGGCGCGCTGGTCGGCGCGGTCATGAAGACCACCCGGGGTCAGGCCGACGCGAAGACCCTGCGTGAGCTGATCCTGGAGCGCCTCGGCGTCCAGGGCTGAGAGACCCACCCGGAGCAGGCCGTCGCCGTGACCCGGCGGCGGCCTTCCGTAACCCTGTCGACTATGCGGCCACCCCGCACCCCTCGCGAGGGCGTCAACGGCGACGCCCGGATGGAGCCACCGTGACCGAGCACGACCTCGATGTCCTCGACGAGATCCAGCGGCGGGTGCTCTGGCTCGCGACCCGGATCGTGGACGCCGCCAACCACGACCGGGCCACCGGCGACGGGGTGAAGGTCGGCGGCCACCAGGCGTCGAGCGCCTCGCTGGTCACGGCGATGACCGCGCTGTGGTTCGCGCACCTGGACGCCGAGGACCGGGTCGCCGTGAAGCCGCACGCGTCCCCGGTGTTCCACGCCATCCAGTACCTGCTCGGCAACCTCGACCGCTCCTACCTGCCCCGGCTGCGCGCCCGTGGCGGCCTCCAGTCGTACCCGTCGCGCACCAAGGACCCGGACGAGGTGGACTTCTCCACCGGCTCCGTCGGCCTGGGCGCCGCCGCGCCGCTCTTCGCCGCGGCCACCCGGCGGTACGTCGACGCGCACTTCGGTGCCCGCCCGCACTCCCGGTTCGTGGCGCTGATCGGTGACGCCGAGCTGGACGAGGGCAACATCTGGGAGGCGGTGGCCGACCCGGCGACCACCGGGCTGGGCAACGTCATGTGGCTCGTCGACTTCAACCGGCAGTCGCTGGACCGGGTGGTGCCGGGCATCCGGATCAACCAGTGGCGGGGCCAGTTCGAGGCGGCCGGCTGGCACGTCGTGGAGGTCAAGTACGGCCGCCGGCTCGCCGAGGCGTACGCCCGGCCGGGTGGCGAGGCGCTGCGCGACTGGATCGACGCGATGCCCAACGAGCAGTACCAGTCGCTGTTCGGGTTGACCGGCCCGCTGCTGCGCAAGCAGTTCCTGGACGGCGCGCCGGCCGGCATCGACGAGCTGATCGCCCACGTCGACGACGAGGAGCTGGGTCCGCTCGTCACCGATCTGGGCGGCCACGACCTTCAGGCGATGCTCGACGCGTACGCCCAGTGCGACGCGGTCACCGACCGGCCCAGCGTCGTCTTCGCGTACACCGTGAAGGGTTGGGGGTTGCCCATCGCCGGCAACCCGCGCAACCATTCCGCGCTGCTCAGCCCGGAGCAGGTCGACACGTTGCGCGCCGCGCAGGGGTTGACCGCCGAGACCGAGTGGGACCGTCTCGACCCGGCGTCACCCGCCGGCATCCGGGCCGGCGCCCGCCGGGAGGCGCTGTCCCGCGCGCCGCGCGAGCGCGCGCTGGGGGTCACCGTCCCGGAGAGCACGGGAGTACGCGCCAACAAGCCGATCTCCACCCAGGAGGTCTTCGGTCGGGTGCTGGTGGACCTGGCGCGGGACCGGGAGGTGGGCCGCTACCTGGTCACCACCGCCCCGGACGTGGCCACCTCCACCAACCTCGCCGGGTTCATCAACAAGACCGGGGTGTTCGCCCCCACCGAGCAGCGCTCCTGGACCGAGGACCGGATGCTGCGCTGGACGGAGAGCCCCGCTGGGCAGCACATCGAGCTGGGCATCTCGGAGATGAACCTGTTCCTGCTGCTCGGCCAGCTCGGGTTGTCCTGGGACCTGTCCGGGCAGCCGCTGCTGCCGGTGGGCACGGTCTACGACCCGTTCGTGCTGCGCGGCCTCGACGCGTTCCTGTACGGCACCTACTCCGGCTCCCGGTTCGTGGTGGCCGGCACCCCGTCCGGCATCACCCTCGCCCCGGAGGGTGGCGCCCACCAGTCCACCATCACCGCGTCGGTCGGCCTGGAGCTGCCCGGGGTGACCTTCGTCGAGCCGGCGTACGCCACCACCCTGGACTGGCTGCTCTGCGACGCGCTCGGGCAGATCGCCGGCGGGTCGACCCCGGCCGCGACCGCCGCGCCTGCCGAGGACGGCGCGTACTACTTCCGGTTGAGCACCCGACCGCTGGACCAGGTGCCGTTCGAGGCGGCCCGGGCGCGCCTCGGTGACGCGGTCCTGCGTCGCCAGGTGGTCGCCGGGGCGTACCGGCTGGTCGACGCGCACCAGGCGTACCCGCACCTGGTCGACGCCCCGGTGGTGCAGCTGGCCGCCTCCGGCGCGGTGCTGCCCGAGGTGCTGGCCGCCGCGGCGGAGTTGGCCGACGAGGGCATCGCCGCGCACGTGGTGGACGTGACGAGCCTCGACCGGCTCTACCGGGCCTGGCAGCGCACTCTGCGCCAGGGCGTACGGACGGCCACCGTGCCCAGCGTGCCGGGCGCGCTGCGGTCCGCGTTCGCCGATCGGGTGCCGGTGGTCACCGTGCACGACGCCGCGTCGCACGCGATGGCCTGGCTCGGGTCGGCGGTCGGCGCTCCGGCGGTGCCGCTCGGCGTGGACGAGTTCGGCCAGTCCGGCACCGTCGCCGAGCTGTACGACCTGCACGACCTGCTGCCCGGCAGCATCGTCAACGCCGCCCTGGCCGCCATCGCCCTACGCTGACCCGGCCGGGGCTGGGTTGGTGGTCGCATCGACCTGGCGGGCGGCCACAGCAACTCGGCCCGCCAACGGAAAGGCGACCATGACACGGGCGTTCCTCCAGCCGGACGATGTACGCGACCTGGTGGCGCACCAGTTCGGCGCTGACCGCAAGCTCGCCGCCCTGGACCGACTGACCGGCGGCAGCAAGAAAGGTGTCTACCGGCTTCAGCTGGATGACCAGACCACGGTGATCCTCTACCTGTGGGCGGCCGGCGAGAACTACTGGCCGCCGTCACCCACTGTTCCGGACGACCCGTTCACTGACGCGTCGGGCGCGGAACTGTTCGCCGTCAACCACGCGGCACTCGCCGCCGCCGGCGTGCGGACCCCCCGGCTGCTGATGCTCGACCGCGACGGCGGTTATCTGGACTCCGACATCGCGCTGGTGGAGGACGTCGGCACGAGGACGCTTGAAGCCTTGCTCGAAGGTGACCCGGCCGCTGCCGCCACCCCGCTGTCCACCCTGGGTGAAGCCTTGCGCCGCATGCACACCACGCTGAGCCCGCAATACGGCAAGCTCGCCGCTGTCGCGCGCGGCGAGGCGCCCCAGACTCGACGTACCGAGGACATCATCGCCGACCGGGCCCTCGGCCACCTCGCCGCAGCGGCGGCTCGCGACACCCGGCTCTCCGCCGCGCACGACCAGATCGCTGATCATGTGCGGCACCTGCACGGCGCGGTTACCGCCCGCCACGCATACGGCTTGGTGCACGGCGAACTCGGACCAGATCACGTGCTTGTCACACCCACCGGCGAACCCGCCATGATCGACATTGAAGGGCTCGCCTACTTCGACGTCGAGTGGGAACACGCCTGGCTCCAGATGCGCTTCGGCGACGCCTATCCGGCCCTGCGCCCAGTAGACCTCGATCCCCACAGACTTGACCTCTACCGGTATGCGCAGGTGTTGTCCCTGATCGACGGCCCCCTTCGCATCGCCGACACCGACTTCCCCAACAGGCAGTGGATGCTCGATCTGGCCGAGTGGAACATCACCAAAGCACTCCGGATCAGCCGGTCGGGGTAGGGGTCGGGCTTTCCAGGGGTTGGGGTGACTCCGGCGCGCCCCCGGTCGGCGTCGGGGTGACCGACGCGGGGGCGCCCTGCGCCGGATCGGCCACCACGTGCCGCTCCAGGTTGACCTGGGACTGACCGGTGCCGCCCACGGTGATGTCGTCGTACGCCTGGAGCATCTTCTGCTGGTCGAAGTAGAGGACCGTCATCGTCAGCGGGGTGGGCTTCTCGCCCTCCAGGCCGCGCAGGCCCGCGCCGCCGGTGGAGCCCTCGACCATCAGCGCGGTGGGCTGCTGGCCGGGCGCCTGGGGCAACCGGGACACCTGCCGCGCGTGGGTGTGCCCGGCCAGCACCAGCGGGCAGGTGCCGGCGAGTGGCCCGGCCGACGCCGGGTCGTGCACCAGCGCGATGTTCACCGGCTGGGGTGAACGGCGCACCGTGGTCGCGAGCTGCTCGCCCGCGTCGATCACCTGGTCGGCGACCTGCTGGGTCAGGCCACTGCCGGCGGGTGAGGTGTTCTTGTCCGGGGTGAAGCGGGGGTCGCCGATGCCGGCGATGGTCAGGCCGGCGACCGTCGTCGTCGAGTTGTTCAACACGATCGCGTTCGGCTGACGGGCGACGGCGGCGGCGGTCTTGCCGGAGTCGTGGTTGCCGCGGATGAAGACGTACGGCTTCTTGAGCAGGCTGATCGAGCCGACGAAGGACGCCTCCGGTTCGCTGCCCCAGTCGGTGATGTCGCCGGTGTCGATCACCACGTCGATGCCGAACTGCTCCACCACCGTCCGGATGAGTTGCCAGCCGGTCGGGTTGAGGTGCATGTCGGAGACGTGCAGCACCCGCGTGGTGCCCGGGGTCGGCTCCAACAGCGGAAGCGCCGACACGGTGGTGTAGAGCTGGCTGACGTTGCCGACCAGGCGTTGCAACTGCTCGGCGTACTTGGTGTAGTCGTTGGCGATCCGGCGGGCGTCACCGACGATGGCTGGCGCGTTGACCAGCAACCCCTCGTAACGTGGCTCCTCGATCGCCTGGGGACGGACGGTGGCCGCCGCCGTGCCGAGGCTCCCGGCGGTGACCAGCAGCGCGAGCCCACCCGCCCAGGCGGTCCGTCGGACGTTGCGGAAGATCAGCCCGGCCAGGATCAGGGTGACCAGCACCGACGCGCCGAGGGTGCGCAGGCCGAGCCGCATCACACCGGAGCGGACGTCCTCCACGGCGCTCTGGCTGGCCCGGCTGATGCTGGCCGGGTCGTCGATCAGCGCCTCGGTGCGTCCCTGGTCAAGTGCGCCCAGCCGCACGGTGAGGTGGGTCGGCCCGTCGTGGCTGTCGAGCAGCAACGCGCCGAGCGGCGGAATGTCGACGGTGGTGCCACCGTCGCGGGCGGGGGAGATGCTGAGGTTGGCCCGGAACGGCCCGATGTCGGTGTCGACCTGACCACCGGCCAGCACCCCGAGCACCGCCCCGGACAGGGCCACGGCGAGGACGGCGACGATCAGCCCGATGCGGCGCAGCGGCCCGCCGGGGCCGACCAGCGAGCGCGTCGAACGTGGCGAATCGCCGTCGGTCACCGGGACGTCCCGATCACTGGCGTCGTCGTGCTGCTCGTCGCGCTGCCCGTCCATGCTGAAATTCTGACCTGCCCGTCGGAAGATCTTGGTAAACCTGAACGGATGGTGACGAAGGTCAGCTGCGGCCGCCGTCGCCGCCCGCGAAGACCACCCGCAGGAGCCGGTCGTCGTCGCCCCCGGGGTTGCCCCGCCCGTCGTGGTTGGAGGTGCTCACCCAGAGCGAACCGTCCGGCGCGGCGGCCACCGCGCGCAGTCGGCCGTAGCGGTTGGTGAGCAGCTCACTGGGCTGGCCGAGCAGCGTGCCGGTGTCGGTCAGCTCCATCACCCAGAGGCGTTTGCCGCGCAGGCAGCCGGTGACCAGCAGCCGGTCCGTGGCGGCCAGACCCGAGCAGGACGCGTCCTCGGTCGCCCACTGCGTGATCGGGTCGGTGAACCGCTTGTCGCCGGCCCGCCCCTCGACCTCCGGCCAGCCGTAGTTGCCGCCCTTGGTGATCTGGTTGATCTCGTCCCAGGTGTTCTGGCCGAACTCGACGGCGAACATCCGCTTGGCGGCGTCCCAGGCGAAACCCTGGACGTTGCGGTGACCCTGGGACCAGACCGGCGAGCCGGGGTACGGGTTGCCCGGGGCGGGCTTGCCCTCCCGGGTGATCCGGAGGACCTTGCCGCCGAGGCTCTTCACGTCCTGCGAGAGGGGACGTTGACCGGCGTCACCGGTGCTGACGTAGAGCTGCCCGTCCGGGCCGAACCCCAACCCGCCGCCGTTGTGCACGTTGGCCTTGGGGATGCCGGTGAGGATCGGGGTGGGCTGCCCACCGAGTTGCAGCCGGGCGACCCGGTTGTCCCGCTCGGCCGTGTAGTAGACGAAGACCGTCCGGTCCTTGGCGTAGTCGGGGGAGACGGCGATGCCGAGCAGGCCGCCCTCGCCGGCCGCGGCCACGTCGGTGATCGTCTGCACCGGGCGGACCCGCAGCCCGTCCGGCCCGGACTCGGGGCCGACCTGCAGGATCCGACCGCTGTCCCGTTCGGTGACGAGCGCGGCCCCGTCCGGCAGGAAGGCGATGGCCCAGGGCACCCGCAGACCCTTCGCGAGGACCGTCGCCACCGCCTGCTGGCCGGCGCCGCCGGGGCTCGCCGACACGGACGGGGTCGGGAGGTTGGGCGGCTCGCCGGCCGGGTCGGGATCCGGTTCGCCGAAGCTGCAACCCGCGCTGAGCAGCAGCGCCGCGCAGGACGCCGCGAGGGCCAGCCGGAGGTTACGAACGCGAGGGTACGGGGGACGGGCTCTCACCCGGCCCAGGGTAGCCCGCCGGACGGCTCGGTCGAGCCCGATGGGTGTCGGCCAACCCGGGCGGTGCATCGTTCACCGTGCCCGCACGGCCAGCAGCGCGGTGTCGTCCTCGCGGTGGCGGATCGAGGCGAGCAGCAGGTCGCACAGCTTGTCGAGGGGCAGCGTGTCGGTGCCGTTCAGGCGGACCACCAGCTCGGCCAGTCCCTCGTCGATGGACCGGTCCCGCCGCTCGATCAGCCCGTCGGTGTAGAGCAGCAGGGTGTCGCCGGTGGTCAGGCTCGTCGACTGGCTGGTCCGCGACGACGGCCGGGCCAGACCGAGCAGTGGTTCCGGTGTCGCCACGAGAATCTCGACAGTCCCACCGACACGGACCACCAGGGCCGGCGGATGCCCGGCGTTGGACCAGGTCACCTCGTGGCCGCCGGCATCCTGCGGACAGATCCGGACCAGCGTCGCGGTGGCGGCGATCGGCAGCCGCAGGCCGCGGATCGCGCCGTCCAGGTTGCTCAGCAGCGCCCCGACCGTGTCCGGCCGGCCGTAGGCGTTGCCCCGCACCAGGTTGCGCAGCTGGCCCATGGTCGCCGCCGCCTCGATGTCGTGCCCGGCCACGTCTCCGATCGCCGCGATCAGATCGCCGTTGGGCTGGACGAACGCGTCGTACCAGTCGCCGCCCACCTCCACCCGGTCGGCCGCCGGCTGGTAGCGGGCCGCCAACTCCAGCTCCGGCACGACCGGGAGCCGCGGCAGCATGCTGTGTTGCAGGACCTCGGCGACGTGTCGCTGCTCGCCGTACATCGAACTGTTGCCGACGGCCTGGCCGGCCCGGCGGCCGATCTCGACCGCGGTGAGCAGGTCGCGGTCGTCGAACTGCTGCCGCCCGGTGCCGTTGACCAGGGTGATCGCGCCCAGCACGGTGCCGCCGACACCCGGCACCGGCACGCTCAGGTAGGACGCGATGCCCAGGCGGGCGGCGATCGGCGCCATCTCCGGGTGGGTGGTGCCCCTCGTCACGTCGGCCAGCGACGCGATGCTGCCGAGCCGGGGCTGGCCGGTCCGCAGCACCGCCCGGATGGACGAGTCCGGGCTCAGCCCGGTGCGCAGCAACTCACCGAAGCGGTCGATGTCCGCTGCTCGGGCCGGGTCACGGTGCACCGAGACCACCTCGCGCGGCAGGCCGGTCGGGCCGATCAGGGTGAGCAGGCACCAGTCGGCGAGCAGCGGCACCATGGCGGCGGCGAGCCGGCGCAGCGCGGTGCCCACGTCCAGGGTGCCGGCCAGTGTCTCGCTCACCCCGGCCAGCAACTCCAGCCGCTCGTGCGCCTGCACGACTCGCCGCCGTGCCTCCTGCGCGCCGTCCAGGGCGATGCGCAGCCGCAGCTCCGACGAGCAGGCGGCAGCCAGATCGGCCAGGGTCCGCAGCTGCGCGGCCGTCCAGGCGCGGGGCTTGTTGTCGATGGCGCAGAGCGAGCCGAGCACCCGGCCGGAGAGGTCGGTCAGCGGCATCCCTGCGTACGCGACCACGCCGAGGTCGTCGATGGCCAGGTTGTCCCGAACGCGGGGGTAGAGCCGGGCGTCCGGCAGCACCATCGGCACCTCGATGTCCACGACGTGCTGGCAGAACGAGTGGCTCAGCGGGGTCTGCCGGTGCTCCGACCAGGGCTCCGGCAACCCGACCGCGCCCGGGAAGAACTGCCGGTCGGCGGAGACCAGGGAGACCAGCGCGACCGGCACGTCCAGCAGGTCGCTGACCAGCCGCGCGAACCTGTCGAACGCCTCGTCCGGGACGGCGTCGAGCCCGGTGTCGGCGAGCGCGCGCAGCCGCCCCGGGTCGCCGAGCGCCGCAGGTGAGGCGATTGGACGCCGGGCGGTGCCGGGGGAGCCGTCGGTCATCGAGCACCTGTCTGCTGGGGCGGAGGCCGACCGGCCCTCCGACCCTTCGTTATACCTCGTCCAGGCCCGGGTCGAACATCGGTGTGCTGAGTCTCGCCCGCCCCGGCCCGGCGCGCCATCCCCCGGGACGCCGGTTCGTGCCCGCGCCCACTCCGGCCGCGGCGGAGGGGACTATCGTCGGCTGACGTGAAGGTATGGATTCCGAACCAGGCCGGCCTGAAGCTGATGGGTGAGCTGCCCCCGGATGTGACGGTCGAGGTTCTGGAGCACGCCGACCGGTTGCCCTCGGAGGTGGCGGACGTCCGCGTCTGGGTGCCACCGTTCCTGACCGGCACCGACGCGACGGCGCTGCTGCGTGAGCTGCCCGACCTGGCGGTGGTGCAGTTGCTCTCCGCCGGGGCGGACGCCTGGGCCGGCCGGACACCTCCGGGTGTCACCCTCTGTGATGCCCGGGGCGTGCACGACCCGTCCACCGCCGAGTGGGTCGTCACCGCGATCCTCGCCCAACTGCGGGCGTTCCCGGCGTTCGTCCGGGCCCAGGCCGACCGGCGCTGGTCGAACCAGGGGAACACCCCGACCGACGAGCTGACCGGCAAGCGGGTGCTCATCATCGGCGCCGGTTCGATCGGCACCGCGGTGCGCGACCGGCTCACCCCCTTCGAGGTGACCTTCACCCTGGTCGCCAGGACGGCCCGACCGGAACAGGGGGTGCACGCGGTCGAGGAGTTACCCCGGCTGCTGCCCGAGGCGGACGTGGTGGTGGTGCTGGTGCCGCTCACCGACCAGACGCGTGGCCTGATCGACAAGGACTTCCTGGCCGCGATGCCGGACGGGGCGCTGCTGGTCAACGCCGCCCGTGGGCCGGTGGCACACACCGAGGCGCTCGTCGCCGAGTTGGGCACCGGCCGGATCTCGGCCGCGCTGGACGTCACCGACCCGGAGCCGCTACCCGCCGACTCTCCGCTCTGGCTGATGCCGAACGTGCTGCTCACGCCGCACGTGGCGGGCTCGGTGCGCGGCCTGCTGCCGCGGGCCTACCGCCTGGTCGGTGACCAGGTTCGCCGGTTCGCCGCCGGACAGCCGCTGATCAACGCGGTCGTGGACGGCTACTGACCGGACACCTCAGTCGGCGTGGGGCAGCGTCTGACCGGTGGCCGAGATCAGCCGGGGCAGGTCCGCGCCACGGACGGCCGGCAGGGTGATTTGCTGGCCGTCGTCGAGCCGTGCGACGGCCCGCCCGCGCTGGTCGGCGGTCAGCTCGACGACCCGGTCCCAGGTGAGGCGGCGTTGCCCGACCAACGCGCGTATGCGTAGTTCCCGCGCGTCGGCGTCGGTGCCGGCCCGCCAGGCCCACACCCCGACGGCGAGCGGGACGAGCAGCACCGGCAGCAGGTAGGTCCGGGCGTTCGCCAGGGGCAGGGCGCCGATGAAGGCGATGACCGAGGCGACCAGGATGGCTTGGTTGTAGCGGAAGCGGACCGTGTCGGGCTTACTCACCCTCCGATGATCCCACCCCGGACCGGTCCGGCTCGCGGCGGGCGGTGCCGAGGGGGTGGTACGTCGTACAGTGACACAGGTCATTGCCTCCTCTGGGTGACCGGCACGTAACCGATGTGGCCGCCGATCGTTCACAATTGTTGGACAGCGGACCAGGAATGGTCGATGTCCCGCACCGTCGTACCGCCCCGTGCCCCCTCACGAAGGCGACCGCCGTGCTCCTCGCGTACCCGTTCCGCGTCCTCGCCCCCCGCCGGGCACTGGAGACCGCCACGTCCGCGGCGGTGGCGCTGCTTCTCGTCGCCGGTGCCCTCGACCTGGTGCCGACTCCGGTGGTGATCGCGCTGGCGGCTGGCGCCGGTGCCACGCTCGCCGGAGTGCGGCTCTCCCGGCTGGCCGTCTCGCGTCGCGTCCACAGCCCACTGCGGCGAGCGGGCGTGCTGCTCGACGCGGCGGTGGTGACGGCCGGTCTGACCGCTGTCGCACTGCCGCTGGTCGCTGGCGGGCACACCGTCACCGTGCTGGTCGGGTCTCTGGTCGTGGCAGCCCTCGCCGGGGCGGGGCTGTGCCGGCTTCCCGGCCGGACGCGCCCGTCCGCCGGGGTCCGGCTGCGCGGGCTGGTCGAGTCGAGCGGCCCGGCCGTCGGGTTGGCTCTCGCCGGTTGGCTGCTGCTACCCCGTGCCGGCCCGCCGGTTCCGCTCCGGCTGGTGGCCGCGTTGGCGCTCGGTGGGCTGGGCATGGCCGCGCTCACCGCGTTCGCCGGGCCGCGGCGACGTACGGGCACGGCGGTCTGCCGGGGCGGTGTCCTGCTCACCCTGGGTGGGCTGGTGCTGCTGGCCACGCTGCCGTCCACGCCGAGCGGGCGGGTGACCCTGCTGGCCGTACCCCCGCTGGTGCTCGGAATGTTGCTGGTCGCGGTCGGTGCGGTCGACGCGGCGGACGCGGGCGACGGCGAGCCGGTGGAGCCGATCGCTTCGGCGTGGCCGCGGTCGGTGCTCCCCGCCGCGGTGCTCCTGCTGGCGACGGCTGTGCACCTGGCCGCCGGCCGCGCGCCGGATCGGACGAGCGTGTTGCTGGCGCTGGCGGCGGTGCCGCCCCTGGTGCTGCGCGAGCTGCTGCGAGCGGGTGACGCCCCCACCTCCGCGCGTCCCGCCGCCCATCGCCGACCCGCCGGCAGCGCGGTGCGGCACCGCCACGCGGTCCCACCACGCTGGCTGGGTCATCTCCCGCTGGCCGACCCCGCACACGACAGGCGCGACCCGGCTGACCCGGTGACCGCGCACGGCACCGGCTCGGCCTGGCCGGCGGAGGAGGACGCCGGCTGGTCGGCGCTGAACCGGCGGCCCGCTCCGGCGGGAGGTGGCGCGCCCGGTGACCGGGCAGCCCTGCTGGACGCCCTCGCCGCGATCGGCGACGTGCCGGCACCGTCAGGTGCGCTGCTGCTGGTGGACCTGCACGTCACCGACGGGATCAGCCCGACCGTCCGGGAGGACGTGCTGGCCGAGGCGGTGCACCGGGTCCGCGCCGTCATCGCTGCCGACGATCTGGTCACCGGCTGCACGGGTGCCGGCTTCGCCGTGGTCACCGCAGCCGGCCCGGTACTGGCGTACGCGCTGGGCACCCGGCTGCTGGCCGCGCTCGCCCCGCCCTACCCGATGGCCGGTGCGGAGGTGCGGGTGCAGACCAGCATCGGGCTGGCCGAGGTGAGCGGTGACCGGCCGGCGGACGTGCTCCGGCAGGCCGAGCTGGCCCGACGGCGGGCCGTGCAGCTGGGCCGGGACCGGGTCGAATGGTATGACGCGTTCCTGGAGGAACAGCTGGTACGTCGGCTCGACCTGGAACGCGAGTTGCCGGGTGCGGTGGCCCGTGGCGAGTTGGATCTCGTCTACCAGCCGGTGGTCGACCTGGCCGACGGGCAACCGGTGGGTGCGGAGGCGCTGCTGCGCTGGCGCAGCCCGGTGCTCGGCACGGTGCTCCCGGCGGAGCTGTTGCCGGTCGCCGAGGACCTGGACCTGGTCGGCGAGTTGGAGTGGTGGGTACTGGACCGGGCCTGCCGGCAGTTGTCCGACTGGTCGGTGGGCGTCCGGGAGTTGTGGATGGCGGTGAACGTCACGACCCGGGAGCTGACGACACCCGACTTCGTGCAGCGGACGGCGGCCGTGCTGGCCGCGTACGGGGTGCCACCGGAGCGGCTGGTGGTGGAGGTGAGCGAGCCGAGGGTGGCGGGTGACCTGCCGACAGTGGTGGCCCGGCTGGCCGGGCTGCGGTCGTTGGGCGTCCGCACCGCGTTGGACGACTTCCGGGCCGAGCACGCCTCGTTGGCCCAGCTCCGCCGGCTGCCGATCGACCTGCTCAAGGTGGGCCCGGAGGTGGTGGGCGCCCGGCCGGACGGGCAGCCACCGCTGATCGACGTGGTGGTCAACGTCGGTGAGCGGCTGGGCGTCGAGATCGTCGCCGAGGAGTTGGAGTCGTCGACGCAGGTCGAGGTGGCCCGCCGGGGCGGCTGCCGGTACGGGCAGGGGTTCGCGCTGGCCCGCCCGGCGACGGCCGAGCGGGTGGAGGCGTACTTCGAGGAGTTTCCCTCCGCCTCCCGCTGAACCGGTTCATCTCCCTCGGGGCGGTGGTGCGGTGCTGCCCCGCGGGGTCAGGCGCGGTGTCTCGTCCTGCACCCGGCTCACCGGCTCCCCGCCAATGACGGCGAGCAGCTGCCGGGCGGCGTGCGCGCCGTACGCCGAAATGTCCCGGCCCAGCGCGGTCAGCGGTGGGTGCACCAGCCGGCACAGTGGCGAGTCGTCCCAGGCCACGATGGACAGATCACCGGGCACGGTGAGCCCCATCTCCTGGGCCACGGAGAGCCCCGCGATGGCCATCACGTCGTTGTCGTAGATGACCGCCGTGGGCCGCTGGGCGGCGCTGAGCAGCCGGCGGGTGGCCCGCCCGCCCTCCTCGCCGCTGTAGTCGGACCAGACGGTGACCGCGTCGACCAGGCCGAGCCGTCGACACACCGCCGCGAACGCGTCGGTACGGATCTCGGTGTGCCGCAGGTCGGGCAGGCCGGCGACCCGGGCGATCCGCCGGTGCCCGAGCGCGACCAGGTATTCCACCGTCTCGGTCAGCGCTGCCGCGTCGTCGGACCACACGCTGGCCAGCGCACCTGTGCCACCGGGGCCGCCGATCACCACCGCGGGCAGTTGAAGCTGCTCCAGGGCGGGGATGCGGCGGTCGTCGGTGCGCAGGTCGCAGATCAGCACCCCGTCCACCCGACGTTCGCCCCACCAGCGCCGGTAGACCGCGATCTCGGCGTCCGGGTCGGCCACCACCTGGAGGGTCAGCGCGTACGAGCGGGCGGACAGTTCGGCCTCGACGCCACTGATCAGCGCCATGAAGAACGGCTCGATGCCGAGGATCCGGGCCGGCCGGCACAGGGCCAGGCCGACCGCCCCGGCGGTGGCGGCGGAGAGGGCGCGGGCGGCGCTGCTGCGGCTGAAACCGATCTCCGTGGCGATGGCCAGGATGCGCTGCCGGGTGGCCTCGGAGACTCCGGGCTGCCCGTTCAGCGCGTACGACACGGCGCCCTTGGACACCCCGGCGTGCCGGGCGACGTCGGCGATGGTCGGCCGCTTCACCGGCGTACTCCTTCGCTCTCGGGCCGTTGACAGTCCGAATTACCGAACCGTACGGTGGCTCAGCTTATCCGGTTCAGTAGGCGTCTTTCGATGCAGAAGGTGCGGTGCGGAGTTGAGCCGACAGGCACTCTACGACGGTTGGACCCTGCGGGCGGCATCCGAAGCGGAGGTGCCCGCCGACATCGCCGGGCGGGCCGTGCCGGCGACCGTACCCGGTTGCGTGCACACCGACCTGCTCGACGCGGGGTTGATTCCCGATCCCTACCTCGACGACAACGAGCTGGCCGTGGCCTGGATCGGGCGCACCGACTGGCACTACCGGACGAGCTTCCGACGCCCGACCGGCGACCACGACCGAGTGGACCTGGTCTGCGCCGGCCTGGACACCGTCGCCACGCTCACCGTCAACGGCGTCGAGATCGGCCGCACCGCGAACATGCACCGCGGCTACCGGTTCGACGTCCGCGCGCTGCTGCGCGACGGCGACAACGACCTGTCCGTGGCGTTCGACTCCGCGTACCGCTACGCCGAGGCGCAGCGCGAGCGGCTCGGCGACCGGCCCAACGCGTACCCGGAGCCGTTCCACTTCATCCGCAAGATGGCCTGCAACTTCGGCTGGGACTGGGGGCCGACCCTGGTCACCGCCGGCATCTGGCAGGACATCAGCCTGCACGCCTGGTCCACCGCCCGGCTGGCCACCGTCCGTCCACTTGTCACCATGGACGGCCGCGACGGCCGGGTCGAGCTGCACGTCGACATCGAGCGGGTCGCGGACGTGCCACTCACCGTCCGGGCCGTCGTCGCCGGCGCCCACGCCGAGACGGTCGTCCCGGCCGGGCAGCGCACGGCCGTGCTGATCCTCGCCGTCCGCGAGCCCGCGCTCTGGTGGCCCCGGGGGTACGGCGAACAGGCCCGCCACCCGATCGAGGTGACGCTGCACGCGCCGGACGGCGACACCCTGGACACCTGGTCGCACCGGATCGGCTTCCGCTCGGTACGACTGGACACCACTCCCGACGACCACGGCACCCCGTTCACGCTGTCGGTGAACGACGTCCCGGTCTTCGTCCGCGGGGTCAACTGGATCCCCGACGACACGTTCCCCACCCGGATCACCCGGGACCGGCTCGCCGAACGGTTCGACCAGGCCGCCGAAGCCAACGTCAACCTGCTGCGCGTCTGGGGCGGCGGCCGGTACGAGTCGGCGGACTTCTACGACCTCGCCGACGAGCGTGGACTCCTCGTCCAGCAGGACTTCCTCTTCGCCTGCGCCGCGTACCCGGAGGAGGAGCCCTTCGCCAGTGAGGTGGCCGCCGAGGCCGCCGAACAGGTGACCCGGTTGACGCCCCACCCGTCGCTGGTGCTGTGGACCGGCAACAACGAGAACATCTGGGCCTGGCACGACTGGGACTGGCAGTCGGCCCTCGCCGGCCGCACCTGGGGGCGCGGCTACTACCTCGACGTGCTGCCCCGGATCGTTGGCAACCTGGACCCCACCCGCCCGTACTGGCCGGGCAGCCCCTGGTCGGGCACCGAGGCGATCCACCCCAACGACCCGGCACACGGCACCACCCACATCTGGGACGTGTGGAACACCGACGACTACACCAAATACCGGGAGTACGTGCCGCGCTTCGTCGCCGAGTTCGGCTACCAGGCCCCACCGACGTACGCGACCCTGCGCCGGGCACTGAGCGACGAACCCCTGGCGCACGACTCACCCGGCATGGCCCACCACCAGAAGGCGGCCGGCGGTGACGTGAAGTTGCAGCGTGGCCTGGACGCGCACCTGCCCGCCCCGGCGGACTTCGACGACTGGCACTACCTGACGCAGCTCAACCAGGCCCGGGCCATCCAACTCGGGGTCGAACACTTCCGCTCCCACCGGGGCATCTGCGCGGGCACCATCGTCTGGCAGCTCAACGACTGCTGGCCGGTGACCTCCTGGTCGGCCGTCGACGGCGACGGCCGCCGCAAACCCCTGTGGTACGCGCTGCGCCACGCGTACGCCGACCGGCTGTTGACCGTCCAACCCCGCGACGGCGGGCTGGCCCTCGTCGCGGTCAACGACGGCGGCACGACCTGGCGGGCGCCGGCCTCGGTGACCCGGCTGACCCTCGCCGGTGAGCCCCGCGCGAAGACGACGATGGAGCTGGAGGTGCCCGCGTACTCCGCGGTGACGCTGGCTCTGCCGGCGGACCTGGCCCGTCCGGACGAGGCCCGGCGCGAGCTGCTCGTGGCCGAGGCGGGCGTCGAGCGGGCGCTGTGGTTCTTCGCCGAGGACCGGGACGTCGACTGGCCGGCGGCGGCCTGGGACGCGACTGTCGAACCGGTGGACGGCGGCCAGCGGGTCCGGGTTACCGCCCGCACGGTGCTGCGCGACCTGACCCTCTTCCCGGACCGACTGGACGCCGCCGCCACTGTGAACAGAGCCCTGGTCACCCTGCTGCCGGGCGAGTCTGTCACCTTAATCGTGCGGGCGAGCGGGCCGCTTGATCCTGCGGCCCTGACCGCACGCCCGGTGCTGCGCTGCGTCAACGACCTGGGATGACTGAGCCGTCCACTGCTTGATCAACATGACTTCGCCGACATGGCGGTGTCCGGCGGCCCCGATACCGCCATCTTGGCGATCTCGTGTTGATCGAGCAGCCTCGCATCCGGCGATGGATTGTGCGATGCGCGTGATGCCCCACAGTCATCTTGATGACTCAGTGGCATCACGCTCTCCGCAGTCCGCAGATGGTCACCCCGACGGCAGTACGGGAGGAACTGCGGGTTGGGTACCCCGGGAACTCATGCTGCTTGGTACACCTCGTCGAGGTGCCACTCCAGGAACTCGCGATGCGGACGGTCGCGAGTGGCGGTCGGGACGGTGATCGACGTGCCGGCTCGGGCGTAGAACTGTTCGCCGTTACCGAACTCGGCCCGCAGACGCGGACTGACCATCAACCGATGCTTGGGGTCGATGCCGAGGTAGCCGTGGTCGAAGAGAGTGTGCACATCGGACCGGAGCAGCATCCCGTTGTCCAACCTGTGCTCACCTCCGGCAGGGAGAGGTCTGATGTGCGCTGCCTGGAGCACCGGCTGAATCCGGTCACCGGTGATAGCGCACCGCCGACCGTAGGCGTCGAGCACCACTGCCTTGAACGACTGTTGTCCCAACCGGTTCGGCGTCAGGCGAGGGTCCCCGAAGACCGGGCCGGGCCTGTGCCACGGCTCGCTGAAATCGACCTCAAGGGGCGCGTCGAGCAGTCGGCTTATCAGCACCTGGAAGTAGCCGAAGGGCGTCTCCTTCGCGACGACATATCCCTTGCCCTGAACGATGTTCGAGGCGAAGTCTGGCGGCGGCCCGGTGGGGTCCTCGGCAGGGAAGAAGACGGTGTCGCGGATCAAGACGCAGCCGATCAGCGGATCCTCAGAGGCCGGGATCGGTGCTGGCCGGTATCTCCCGATGATCCGCCGCATCCCGGCGAGATCCGAGACTCCGTTGCCTTCCTGGAACAGGTCCCAAGCCTCCGATACGCGCAACTGCGCGAAGCCACTGAAAAAGCCACCGCCCACCACCCTGTTGTGTGGGTGGTGGGTCTTGAAGAAGAAGGGCTCGCCGGGGGACAGCGCGCGGAAGGCCCGTGAGCCGGCGGGACGCCAGAAGTTGACCTCGGCAAGGTGCGGGCGAGCCGCCAGGAACCGGAACCAGTCCCCGTCGGTGACTCCGACATAGGCTCTCACGGCACTATCTTGTCGCTCGACAGCCAATCCGTCAGCCCCGCCCGATCAGCACCACCATGTTAAACCTGATCGACGGGCACTTTGGCATGGGAGCGATCGCAGGGGCCAGCCCCTGTCGAGAGGCTCGGCACCGACGATCATCCGCGCTAGCGGATTGGTCGAACTGCTCATCGGACCGTTCCGAGCGCCGCCGCCGACGCCTACGCGGCCGCGGCGTCGATGATCGGTGGAGGTCCCCTTTCCGCCCCCTGCTGGGGTGTGTCATCCAGGCTGTCGTGTGTGCCGCGCTGGGTCTGCGACTACAGCGGCAACGCCCCCGGCCGGCAGGGCCCCCTGTCCGGCTCTCCAGCGCGGGTGCCAAGAGCTGATGCCTCCGGATGAACCGGAGACGCTGATCGCAGCTTGTCGAATGCAGGTTGGCAGTCAACGGAGCGTTGCGATGCCTGCCCGACCGAGGTGGACGGATTGCCCTCCGGGGCAGGTCGGCGACCACCGCAGGACGAAACCCCGGCACAGTGAGGTCTCGGCGATGATCGATCGCGTCGACCTGAGGGGTTTTCAGCAACGGTGACCGCAAGTATGTTTACGCCCACGGAGCGCGTCCGGTGTGGGCCTGGGGCAAGGTGGATGAGTTACGGCAAGTACAACCATCAAGGTTATTTCGGCGAGAGTTTCGTGCGTGTCCTGGCCAGTGCCGCCGGCCTGATCGCCGGTCAACAGGACGTCGACCACACCGGGGTGGACTTCTCCATCGACTTCCCGGGGATGCGGGGTACGGTCCGCTTCCCCAAGATTGAGGCGCAGGTCAAGTCCTGGTCCAGTCCTAAGGGGACTGGCCTGGACTGGCTCTACCCCATGGACGTGCGCCACTACAACAACCTCGCTGGTGAGGGGTTCGCCGTGTCGCGTTACCTCTTCCTGATCATCGTCCCCCCGGATGTCGGTCAGTACGCGTACGCGGACGAGACTTCCCTGCGACTCAGTCACTGCGGATATTGGGTGTCCCTGCGGAAGTCGCCGTTGATCGATCAGGCCGCGCAGCGCCACGTCACGGTTCCCGTGCCGAAGCGCAACCTGCTGACGGTCAAGGGCCTGCGATCGCTTCTCGAACCCCGTCCAGCGCAACGGGTGCCCGCGTCATGATGCCGTCCGTCGCCATGAGTGCGGACGAGCTGCGCGCCGCGTCGGACCTGACACCCGAGACGCTAAGCGGCTATCTGTCGTCAACTGGTTGGGCGCCGGAACAGCGTCTCGAACGGGCGACCCTGTGGTCACGGCGCGAGGCCGACGGGGACTTCCAGGTGCTGGTCCCCGGCGATCAGGCCCTGCGCGACTACGCGAGTCGCATCTCCGACTTCCTCGCCACCGTGGCAGCCGTCGAGGAACGCCCGATCCGGCTCCTCCTCGACGATCTGGAGACCACCGGCGCGGACACGCTCTCGTTCCGGCTCCTGCCAAGCGGCCCATCCGGGACGATTCCCCTGTTCAACGCCGTGGACGCGTTGGCCGGAGTGCGGGAGTTGGTTGTCTCCTCCACCTACGCGCTGATGACCGAGCAACCGATGCTGGTGCAGGGCCGGCGGCCGGACAGCGCCTTCGACTTCGCGCGCACCGTCCGACTGGGAACGCCACGTGCCGGGAGCTGGGCGATCGCGGCGCAGCTTGCTGTTCCACCCGCCGACGCGAACGCCGCCCCGCCGCTGGCCCGACAGGTGTCGCTGCAGATGCACCGGGCGGTGAGGGCATGCTTCGCCGCCTCGGGCGAGGCGCAGCGCGACTTCGATCTTGAGCTTTTTCTCCGCCGTACCCGGGAGGGCGTGTCGGCGAATGTCTGTGACGCGCTCGCCAAGCTTGGCCGCGACGGTGTTCCCTACGACGTCCGGTTCAACTGGGCTGTTCAGCTCCCGTCCTCCGTGCCGGCGCGATCGTTTCGATTCAGCTCCCGCCGCATCGAGGTGCTGCACGCTGCCGCCGAGCAGCTCAAGGTGGCAGTCCCGGACGGCGAGGTCACGGTCGAGGGCCAGGTCAGCAAGCTCCGGCGGGACGTCGGCGAGGGCGGTCAGGCGACTGTGCGGGGCCCAATTTCCACCGTGTACGGCTCCTCTGAGCGCTCCGTCCGGGTGCTTCTGCCGGATGTGCTCTATCAGCGGCTCGTCGAGGCACACGGTCGCCGGCAACTCGTGCGAGTAACGGGATTCGCGATACGTGGGCGAATCGAGCGTGTTTCCCGCGTCGAGGTTCTCGGCGGCATCACCGCATCCTGACCGGTCCACCCTGCGGCGATTCCACCACTCGTACGACGGCGGGCGCTCTTGATCCAGTCAGCCGGCACGGATGAGGGGTCTCCAAATCGTAACTATCTACATAGGATCTCCGGACCACAGAGGCTCGATGGGGGAGGTGGACGACTGTGAATGAGCCAAGTTCCGAGTCGGCACTCGACGTGGCGCCAGGGTCGGTGGTGGTCATCCGTGACGAGGAATGGCTGGTGCAGACCTCGGAGGAGACGGCGGACGGGCCCCTCGTGCACGTCCGGGGACTGAGCGAACTGGTTCGTGACGTCACGGCCAGCTTCTACGCCTCCCTCGACCGGATCGCACCACTCGACCCGGCAGCCGCGAGCGTCGTGGCGGACGACAGCCCGCGTTACCGCAACGCTCGCCTTTGGCTGGAGTCCACCTACCGCAAGACCGCGGTTCCGCTCGCCGATCGTTCGCTCACCGTCGCCACCCAGGCGCTCGCCACTCCGTTGAGTTACCAGCAGACCGCCGTGCGCAAGGCCCTGGACCCGGGCAACCTGCGTCCCCGGATTCTTTTGGCCGACGCGGTGGGGCTCGGCAAGACCCTGGAAATTGGCATGATCCTGTCGGAGTTGGTGCGCCGTGGCAGAGGCGAGCGCATCCTCATCGTGACTCCCCGCCACGTTCTCGAGCAGATGCAGCAGGAGTTGTGGTCGCGCTTCGCCCTGCCCTTCGTTCGTCTCGACTCTTCCGGCATCCAACGGGTCCGACAGAAGCTCCCCGCGAACCGCAACCCGTTCACGTACTTCCGGCGAGCGATCATTTCGATCGACACGCTGAAGTCCGAGCGGTACGCGGCCAGCCTGAAGAGGCAGCGCTGGGACGCGGTCGTTATCGACGAGTCGCACAACCTTGCCAACTCGACCACCCAGAACAACAGGCTGGCCCGCACACTGGCCCGCAATACCGAAACGCTGATCCTGGCGTCGGCGACTCCGCACAACGGCCGCAAGGAGTCCTTCGCCGAGTTGGTCCGGTTGCTCGACCCGTCCGCGATCCCACCCGGTGGTGACCTGGTGGCCGCCGAGATCGAACGGTTGGTGATTCGCCGTCACCGGCACAGCGACGAGGTGGCTGGCGTCGTCGGCGCCGACTGGGCGGAACGGCAGGAGCCGGAGAACGTGCTGGTGCCCGCGAGCCGGGCGGAGAACGCGGTCGCCCGCGAACTTGAGGACGTGTGGCTGTGGCCGCCGGACCGCCGCACCCCTTACTCGGGGCAGAACGCGTCACTGTTTCCGTGGACGCTGGCCAAGGCATTCCTGTCGTCGCCGGCCGCGCTGGCAGAGACGATTCGGCGGCGGCTGAGCGGCCTCCGCCGTGACGCCGCCGCCGATAGAGAACGCACGGCCTTGGAAAACCTGGCCGACCTCAACGCGAAGGCGCTGGCCGAGGGCTCGGCCAAGTACGCCAAGCTGGTACGCCGACTCCAGGAGATCGGCGTGGCGTCAGGTTCACCGGCGCGGGCTGTGGTGTTCGCCGAACGGGTAACCACGCTCACCTGGCTGCACGAGCACCTGCCGATCGACCTCGGCCTACCCACCGATGCTGTGGCGATCATGCACGGTGGCTTGCCCGACAAGGAGCAGCAGCAAATCGTCGATGCGTTCAAGCAGGGACACGCCCCGATCCGCGTCCTGGTCACGGGCGACGTCGCCTCCGAGGGGGTCAACCTGCACGCCCAGTGCCACGAGCTGTTCCACTACGACATCCCGTGGAGCTTGATCCGCATTGAGCAACGCAACGGCCGCATCGACCGCTACGGCCAGCAACATCCGCCCCGGATCACCGCCCTGCTACTGGAGCCGGACGGCGGCCGGTTCGCTGGTGACATCCGAATCCTGGCGAAGCTGGTCGACAAGGAGAACGAGGCGCACCGCGCACTCGGCGACGTCGCCTCGCTGATGGGCCGGTACGACGTCAAGGGCGAGGAGGACGCCATCCGTGCCGTCCTGGCCGGGCAGCGTGACCTGGACGACGTGGTGCGTACGCCGGACGAGGTACTGGCCGGTGACGACCTTTCGGCGATGTTCTTTGGCATCGTCGACGCTGACGACGAGGAAGCGCCGCTGCCGGAGACGACCGAGGCCGCCGGTTCCGGGCTCTATCCCGACGAGGTCTCCTACCTCGAAGAGGCGTTACACGCCGCCTTCGTCGACCCGACCGGGCCGCCGAGCAACAACGGTGTCGCCTGGCGACGGAATACCGCTTTCGGGACGGCCGAGCTGACCCCGCCTCCCGACCTGGTGCAACGTCTCGACGTTCTGCCGCAGAGCTATCTGGCCGACCGGCGGGTCACCGACCGGCTCGTCCTGGCTACCACCCTGGCTCGGGGCAAGGACCGGTTGGAGCAGGCGCTCCGCGACGACACCGGTTCCAGTTGGCCGGACGCGCACTACCTGAGTCCGCTACATCCAGTGCTGGACTGGGCTTCGGACCGTGCTTTGGCGGGGCTGGGCCGCAACCAGGTGTTCGCGGTCCGCAGCGACGTGGACGATCCGACGGTGTTGCTCTTGGGCACGCTCACCAACCGGCGCGGGCAGGTCGTCTCGGCGGCGTGGCTGACCGTCGAGTTTCCGGTGCCCGAAACCCTGTCGTTCGCCCCGGTGACTCCGCACCCGTCTGCCGCCGCGGCGCTGGCCGCGTTGGGTTTCGACACCACGCGGGCCAACCCGGGCCCGGTGCCCGGAGCTGATGCGCTCGGCAGGTTCATTGCCCCGGCCGTACAGCATGCCCGGGCGCAGATGCGCGACCTGTTCGCGGCGGCCGAGAAGGACGTCGCACACCGGGTCGAGCAGTGGTCGCACCGGCTCGCCCAGTGGCAGGACGAGGCAGATGCGCTGATCCAACGCCGTGACCTGAAGCAACGCCGGGTCAGCATCGCCCAGGAGCAGAGGCTGGTGGCCGACATGAACCCGGACCGGCAACTGGTCCGGCCACTGCTGGTCGTCGTGCCGCAGACCGGAGGCACCGCATGAGCGAGTGCACCGAGCGCAGCGAGGGCCGCGAGGGCATGCGAAAGGTAGGCACCGCATGAGCGTGTCCGACGCGATCCTGGTCGGTGAGGGCTGGATCTCCGAGCACTACTTCACCACCGACGCGACGAAGGAGTCGTTCCACGCCCGCGTGCTGGAACGTCGCAAGGCATGGGACGCGGAGACCGACGCACGCCGGCCCACCCCGCGCAGCCAGTTCCTCGAATTTCGGCAGGAGTTGGAAGCCGACCTCGCCAAGCTCAGCGAGCTGACCGATGTCGAGGCAGACCTCGGTGCCAGCGATCCGCAGACCACCGCCGCCGCAGTCGCGTCGATCCATCAGCGCATCGTCGGCATCCTGGAGGTACGCGGCCACGGCCTCGTCGTCGACGAGGACGGGCCGATCCTGCGCGTGTCGGCTCCCGGCATCACCGAACGGACGCCACTCGTCGTCGTGCTCGCCCAGCCGGTTGCCACGGTCGAGGACGTTCTCGCCAAGGACGGCCAGACGCTGGCCGCGCCGGTGCGCCTGAACGACGACGGCGACGAACTCATCTCGGCCGCGCGGCTTACCTCCGCCCTGTTCGGTGAGGACGACGCCCCCGATCTGATTCTCATCCTGGCTGGCCGCTGGGCGGTCCTGACCGAACGGGAACGCTGGGCCGAGGGCCGCTACCTCGCCGTCGACCTGCAACTGATCTGCGAACGCAACGACACCAGACGCGGCGGGGAGGTCGACCGGGCTCTGACCTGCCTGTCCGCCGCCTCGATCGCACCGGACGCGGACGGCAACCTGTGGTGGAGCGGCGTTCTCGACGAGTCGATCAAACACACCGTGGGGGTCTCCAAGGACCTTCGCGAGGGCGTACGTCTCTCCATCGAGATCATCGCCAACGACGTGGTGGCCCGTCGCCGCGCCCGGGGCCTCGACCCACTGCCCGCCTCCGAGGCGCAGCCGCTGGCCAAGCAGGCGCTGCGATTCCTCTACCGCATCCTGTTCCTGTTGTACGCGGAGGCGTCGCCAGAGCTGGGCGTACTGCCGGTTGGTGCACCGGAGTACGACCGGGGTTACAGCCTGGACCGGCTGCGGGAGCTCGTCCAGGTCGAACTGGCCACCCCGCACGCCCGAGCGGGCACCCACCTCTACGAGTCGCTGGGTGTGCTGTTCCGCCTGGTTGACCGTGGTCACCAGATCACCGAGCCGGCCGACGAGGAGGCACTGTCCGCGCCGGGGCTCCTGTTCAACCCGCTGCGCGCCGACCTGTTCCGGCCCAGTGCCACCTCGCACATCGACGCGGTCGGCCTCGGCAACGCCGCACTTCAGGAGGTCCTCACCCACCTGCTGCTGAGCAAGGAGCGACGCGGTCGGGACCGAGGCTTCATCTCGTACGCGGAACTGGGCATCAACCAGCTCGGCGCGGTCTACGAGGGGCTGATGTCGTACACCGGCTTCTTCGCCGACACCGACCTGTACGAGGTTGCCAAGGGTGGCGACGGCAGCAAGGGTTCCTGGGTGGTGCCGGTGAACCGCGCGGGTGGCATCGCCGCCGCCGACTTCGTGAAGCTGGCCGACCCGGTGACCGGCGAGCTGCGGCCGGTGCTGCATCCGCAGGGCTCGTTCGTGTTTCGGCTGGCCGGTCGGGAACGCCAGCAGTCGGCGTCCTACTACACCCCCGAGGTGCTGACGAAGTTCACCGTCGGACAGGCGCTGGAGGAACTGCTCGACCAGAACGGAGTACGCACACCGGCGGCCGACATCCTCGGCATGACGATCTGCGAACCGGCGCTCGGCTCAGGAGCATTCGCCATCGAGGCGGTGCGGCAGCTCGCCGAGCAGTATCTCAAACGCCGTAAGGAGGAGTTGGCCAGCGAGGGCAAGACCATCGACCCGGACGACTATCCGAAGCGCTTGCAAGAGGTGAAGGCGTACCTCGCCCTGCACAACGTCTACGGCGTAGACCTGAACGCCACTGCCGTGGAACTCGCCGAAATCACCCTGTGGCTGGACACCATGGTGCCGGGACTGCCGGCGCCCTGGTTCGGCCTGCACCTGCGGCGTGGCAACTCGCTGATCGGCGCCCGTCGGGCCGTCTACCGCCGCAGCCAGATCGCCGACAAGTCATGGCTGGGTGCGGTGCCGGCGGAGCTGCCGCTGACCTCCTTGTTCGACGACATGGCCGCCGGCCGGATCGCCACCGATGGCATCCACCACTTCCTGCTGCCCGCCGACGGCTGGGGTTCGGCCGCCGACGCCAAGGAGGCCGCCGCACTGGCCCCCGCCGCCGCGAAGAGGCTCAAGACCTGGCGGGGGAGCACCAAGACCAAACCCACAAAGCAAACCATCGACGCGTACGCCGAACTGGCGCACCGCGTCGAGTCGCTGTGGCAGATCGCCTACCGGCGCTTGGACCTCGCCGAGCAGCAGATCCGTCGACGCATCCCGGTGTGGGAGGCGGGCGAGCTGCCGGCCGGCGGGGCGGTGCAGCGCGAGGAGATCGAGGCGGCGCTCGCCGACGAGGACGGTGCCTACCGACGGCTGCACCGGGCGATGGACGCCTGGGCGGCGCTGTGGTTCTGGCCGCTCACCGACGAACCCGCCACGGTCGACGGCGAGGTGATCGCCCCGCCGACGGTCGCGCAGTGGGTGGCCGGGTTGCAGGCGCTGCTCGGCCGCAACCCGGAGCTGCGCAAACGCAAGGCGTCCGGCCCGACACTGACCGTCGGGATGAGCTGGCATGAACTCAACGAGGCCGAGCGGATGGAGATCGGCTTCGCCAACGCCAAGACCGTCGAGACGGTACTGCGGGAGTACCCGTGGCTGGTGGTGTGTGAGCGCATCGCCGGGCGGCAGGGCTTCTTCCACTGGCAGTTGGACTTCGCCACGGTGTTCGCCCGGGGCGGCTTCGACCTCCAGGTAGGTAACCCGCCCTGGGTGCGGCCCCGCTCGGACGTGGACGCCCTGCTGGCCGAGGGTGACCCGTGGTGGCAGTTGGCGCTGAAGCCCAGCCAGGCGCAGGTCGCGACCCGACGGGCCGCGACCCTGGCATTGCCGGGCATAACCGAACTGGTCGTAGACGGCACGGCGGAGGTGCTGTCGATCGCGGCGTTCGTCGGCTCGGTCGGGCAGTACCCGCACCTGCAAGGCCTTCAGCCGGACCTGTACCGCTGCTTCATGGAGGTGATGTGGCGGCACGGGTCGGCCCGCGGCACCGTTGGCATGATCCACCTGAACTCACACTTCACCGATGAGAAGGCAGGTCTCCTCCGCGCTGAGCTGTACCTGCGCCTCCGCCGACACTGGCACTTCGTCAATGAGCTGCTGCTCTTCGAAATTGAAGACCACAAGCACTACGGCATCACGGTGCACGGGTCACGGCAGGCCGGGCCAAGGTTCATCCAGGCGAGCTGGCTGTATCACCCCGACACGGCGGTCCGGTCAAGGGTGCACGACGGATCTGGGCCAGAACCCGGGCTCAAGGACGACGAAGGTCGTTGGGACGTCCGCCCGCACGCCTCGCGGATCACCATGGTGACCGAGGAGACGCTGCGCGCCTGGCACGCCACGATGGAGACCGATGAGGTGCCGATCCGGCAGACCCGAATGGTGTACGCGGTGAATCAGTCTAGTGCGGCGGTCCTGGAAAAGCTCTCCCACGCTGGACGAATCGGCGACCTCGGCCTGCGCTTCTCGCGTGGCTGGGACGAGAGCATCGATCGCAAGAAGGGCTACTTCGAGTCGGAGTGGGGTGTGCCGGACTCCTGGGACGACGTGATCCTGCAGGGTCCGCATCTGTTTGTGTCAACGCCGCTCTACAAGGAGCCGAACGAGTCGCTGCGCAACAACCAGGACTGGTCGGTGACTGACTTTGAGGCGCTGTCGGCGGACGCGATCCCGGCCACTGCCTACCAACCCCGAGGCGACCGCTACGACTACGACTGCGCCTACACCGACTGGGGCGACGAGGACCACCCCGACCCGGCTCGTGACCACTACCGCATCGCCTGGCGGCGCATGGCCGCTAACCAGGGGGAACGCACCCTGATCCCGGCGATCATCCCGCCTGGCGCCGCCCACGTTTTTACAGTTCGAAGCGGAGCGCATACTAACGGGCCATCTCCAACAATGGTAACGTCAGCATTTCTCTCCTCTCTGGTATCCGACTTCCGGATTCGTTGTGCGCCCAGAGCGGACATTCTTCCCGCCAATATTAATGCGCTGCCGTTCAGGGATTCAAACTATGTCGACGATATGGTGCACCGAAGCCTCCGCCTGAATTGCGTAACAGGCGCATACGCTGATCTTTGGCGAGCTTGTTTCCGGGTCGATTTTGCGACACACGATTGGGCGGGACGGGTTAAAAATAGGACAAGACGCCCTCTGGGGCAGGTGGGGCCGGAGTGGACACCGGAGACGCCGTTGCGGATCGCTGCCGACCGGCGGCAGGCGCTCGTGGAGATCGACGCGCTAGTCGCCCTCGCCCTCGGCCTGACCGCCGACGAGTTGTGTTCGATCTACCGGACGCAGTTCGCCGTGCTGCGCGGCTACGACCGCAACGTCTACTTCTACGACGCGAACGGCCGGCTGGTGCCCAACTCGGTGCTCACCGTCTGGCGTAGGAAGGGCGACGACCGGATCACCGCCGAGGAGCGCACCGCCACCAACCAGGCCGGCAACACCTACACCTATGAGCTGCCGTTCGTCACCCTGGATCGGGAGGCGGACATGCGCCAGGCGTACGCGGTCTTCGCGGAGCGCCTGCGGGAGCGTTCGTGACCGAGCTGCTGCCCACCGTCCAGGCGGCCAACGTCCGCGACAGTCTCGTCGACTACCTGACGACGACGTTCGCGCTGACCGACACCGATGCCCGGGACGGCCTCGACACGTTCCTGTCCGATCCGGTAACCGGCATGTTCAAGGGCCCGTACGTGCGCCTGCGGCTGCCGTTCCGGCCCGCGCAGGAGGGCTGGCGGCAGCATCTCGACTGGTACGCGGGCCCGGACCCGTACGGTCATCAGGCCGCCGCGTTCGCCCGGCTGACCTCGCTGGGTGCGCGGCGTCCGCAGCCGACGCTCGTCACCACGGGCACCGGCTCGGGCAAGACCGAGGCATTCCTGTATCCGATCCTGGATCATGTGCGCCGGGCCCGCCTGGAGGGCGTCACCGGGACCAAGGCGCTGATCCTCTACCCGATGAACGCGCTCGCCAACGACCAGGCCGGCCGTCTCACCGAGCTGCTGACCGGCCACCCGGAGCTGGCGTCGATCACTGCGGCGCTCTACACGGGAGAGAAGGGCAAGCCGCGGACGATGGTCACCGCGGACGGACTGATCACCGATCGGGGCATCATCCGGGACACCGCGCCCGACATCCTGCTCACGAACTACAAGATGCTCGACCAGTTGCTGCTGCGCCACGAGGACCAACGACTGTGGCAGCAGTCCGCGACCAGCCTGCGCTACCTGGTGCTCGACGAGTTCCACACCTACGACGGCGCGCAGGGCACCGACGTGGCCATGCTGCTGCGTCGTCTCGGCCTGGCTCTGAAGAGCCATTGGCGGGCCGACGACCCGGCCGTCAGCGAATCCGCCCGGTCCCGGGCGCTGGGGCTGATCACCCCGGTGGCGACGTCGGCGACCCTGGGTGACAAAGGCGATCCGGTCGCCATGCTCAGTTTCGCCGAGACCGTGTTCGGTGAGCCGTTCCCCGCCGACGCGGTGGTCACCGAGTCGCGCAAGGACCTCGCCGAATGGGTCGATGACGCGGAGACCGTCGTCGCCGACGCCGGCTTCACCGTCGCCGACGCGTTCCGGGCCGACGAGGTACGCGCGGCAGTCGAGGCGCTCGGCACCGACCCGGACGGTGCAGCTCTCGCCCGTACCATCCTGGGTCTGCTCTGGTCCGGGGACCGTGACCGGCTCGCGGCGGCCGGGCCGGACTTGCTGCTCGCCCTGGCGAGAGCACACCCGTTGGTGCAGGAACTCACCTTCGAGACCCTCGACGCGACGAGCGTCGACGACGTCGTGCGCACCATCGCGGGCCAGGCCGGCCGGCGCACCTCCCGGCTCGCGGCAGGCGGCTTCGACACCGACTGGTCGCTGGCGATATCGGCCGTGGTGGCGGCCCTCGGGCACATCCGGGCGGTCGCCGGACGGGAGGCGCTCGCCGTCGACGTGCACCTGTGGGTGCGCGAGCTCACCCGCATCGACCGGGCCGCCGACACGACGGCCCGGTTCCGTTGGGGCGACGACGGGCCGCCCGTGGCCGGCGGGGACACCGAGGACGTCCGGCCGTCGTTCCCGGCCGTCTACTGCCGGTTCTGCGGCCGGTCCGGCTGGGGGGTCGCGCTCGCCCCGGTCGGCACCGGCCTCGCCGCCGATGACGAGACCATCCGACGTAACCACGCCACCCGCGAGGGACGCTTCCGTGCACTGTTGTACGCGCCGGCCGAAGCAAACGCCGCCTACGACGGGGCCGTGCAGCCCGACGGGCTGGCCTGGTTTTCGGTACGTGGCCGGGAACTGCTGACCGCCGCCCCGTCGGACGACGACCTCGACCTGCGCGACGGGTGGATCCTGCCGGTGCTCACCAGCGCCGGCCGTGACGCCGACGAGCACGCTCGCGACGACACCTGCCCATCCTGCGCCCAGCCGGACGGCATCCGGTTCCTTGGCAGCGCCATCGCCACCCTGCTGTCGGTGTCCCTGTCCACCCTGTTCGGGTCGGCGACTCTGGACGTGCGGGAGAAGAAAGCTCTGGTCTTCACCGACTCGGTGCAGGACGCCGCGCACCGAGCCGGTTTCGTGGAAGCCCGCTCGCACACCCTGACCCTGCGGGCCGCGCTCAACGCCGCGATCACCCCCGGCACCCTCACTCTGGACGCGCTGGTCGAGGACACGATCCGGCGCACCGACGAGGACAGCTTCCAGCGCTACCGCCTGCTCGGCCCCGACTGCGTCGACAGGGAGTCGTTCGCACCGTTCTGGACGTCGAAGACCCTGCGCGGTGTGCCCGCCCGGGTGATGTCCCGGGTCCGCAAACGGCTCGCCCTCGACGTGGCCCTGGAGTTCGGGCTCAACTCGCGCACCGGCCGGACCCTCGAACTGACCGGCGCCGCCACCGTCGAGGTGGACGCCGGCCCACCGAACAGGATGGCCACCGCCGCCCGAACCGTCCTGACCGGGTTCGCGGTGCAGAGCCCACTCGGCGCGGACGACGCCGAGCCGGCCGACGAGACGCTTGTGCGGTGGGTGCGCGGTGTTCTGGACCGGATGCGGGCGCAGGGCGCCATCGACCATCCCTGGTTCACGATCTTCCGGCAGGAGGACGGCAACCGCTGGTCCATCTGGGGCGGGCGGCCCCGAGGCGAGGGCATGCCCGCCTTCCCCAACACCCGGCCGGCCCCCAGCTACCCCCGCGTCGGAGGCTCCGCCAATCCGGTCCGCGACAGCGACCTGGACGCCGTCACCTCGGCCCAGTCCTGGTACGCGCGCTGGACCTCACGGGCACTGTCGGTCAGCCCGGCCGACGGTGGGCGGCTCACCCGGCTGCTGCTCGACCGGCTCGCCCGCGACGGGGTCCTCACCACCGTGACCAGCCAGAGCGGCGCCACCGTCTACGCGATTCCGCCGTCCGGCGTCGTGGTCGCCCCGGCCCGGCTCGACGACCTGACCGAGAAACGCCACCTGCTGGCCTGCGACACCTGCCGAGCGCTGGTGCCCGGCAGCCGCACCACGGTCGACCAACTCGACGGGGCTCCGTGCATGCTGGTGCGCTGCCACGGTCGGCTGACCCGGGAAGCCCTGGTCGACAACTTCTACCGTCGGCTCTACGCCTCGCCGGACATGCGCCGAATCGTCGCACGCGAGCACACCAGCCTGCTCGACGACGCCACCCGACTGAGCTACGAGGACGGCTTCAAGAAGTCCTCGACCGAGCCGAACGCGCCCAACGTGCTGGTCGCCACACCCACCCTGGAGATGGGCATCGACATCGGCGACCTGTCGACGGTGCTGCTTTCGTCACTGCCCCGTACCGTGGCGTCCTACCTGCAGCGGATCGGGCGAGCCGGGCGCATCACCGGCAACGCCCTCAACCTGGCCTATCTGACCGGGCGCGGCGATCAGCTACCCAAGCTGGGTGACCCGCTGTCGGTCATCAACGGTGAGGTCCGCCCGCCCGCCACCTACCTGAGCGCCGAGGAGATTCTGCGCCGGCAGTTCACCGCCTGCCTCGTCGATGGCATGGCCCGCGACGATCGGCACACCCACCCGAACAGCGCACAGCAGGCCATCGGATCCACCGATCCTGGCTCGTTCCTCGGCGAACTCATCGCCGTTGCCGAGACGGGCCGCGCCGACGCGGTGCGCCGGTTCACCGGCACCGTCGGGTCATTGCCCGATTCCACGGTCGATGCGCTCATCGACTGGGTAAACCCGGTGGCCGGAGTCGGCACCAGCCTGTTCGCCGGGCACGTGCACGCAGCCAGCCGGCGTTGGCAGCAGACCGTCGAGACACTCAAACGGCGCCAGACCGAGATCAACAAGGTGTTGCCTGAACTCGAGGCCAAGGCCGCGTCCCCGGCCGTCACCGACGACGACAAGCGTGCCCTGCGATCGGCCAGGACCACCCGCAAGCTGATCGGCGGGCAACTCGGACACCTGCGCGGCGAATACTGGATCAGCGTGCTGGAGGAGTACGGCCTGCTGCCCAACTACACGCTGCTCGACGACACTGTCACCCTCTCTGTCGGGATCAGCTGGACCAACCCCGACTCCGGCGAGTTCGAAAGCGACAGCGCCCAGTTCCAGCGCGGCTCCGCGCAGGCCATCCGCGAGTTCGCACCCGGCGCCACCTTCTACGCCCGCGGGTGGGAGATCGCCGTCGACGCGATCGACCTCGGCATCGACGGTGAATCCATCCGCCCCTGGGTGTTCTGCCCCGCCTGCGGCTACGCGGCAGACATCGCCGCAACCGGGCAGGAGCAGCAGATCGCCAGTTGCCCTCGGTGTGGCAGCACCGGCATCGCCGACACCGGCCAGCGTCTCGACGTCGTCGAGTTGTCCCACGTCTCCGCCGAGGTGCGCCGCGACGAAGTGAAGATCTCCGACCGGCGCGACCAACGCGACCGCATTCCGTTCCAGCTCATCACGGCCGCCGACATCGACCCGGCCGGTGTCGCGGCGAAGTGGTTCGCCGAGAACACCGGCTTGGGCTGCACCTACCTGCGCACCATGGATCTGCGCTGGCTGAACGTTGGCGTACCCGGTCACGGCATAACGCGGATCATCTCGGCCGACGAGCGCACCGGAGCGTTGTTCCGGGTGTGCAGCGGATGCGGCAAGCTCGACACCGACTCTGGCCGCAACCGTCCGCACGAACACCGCGCCTGGTGCCCGTACCGAAGGTCGGCCGTGGAGAACACCACCGCTGTCGCCCTCTCCCGCACCCTGCGTACCCAAGGGCTCCTGCTGCGTCTGCCGTACGCGGTCACCCTTGGCGACGACTTCGCCGTGCCGAGCCTGGCGGCGGCGGTCCTGCTCGGGTTGCGCGAGCAGATCGGCGGGCACCCCGACCACCTGCGGATCGAGCACGTCGTCGATCCGACCCTCAGCGACGGCACCGACAACCACGACGCGCTGCTGCTGCACGACGTGGTGCCCGGCGGCACCGGATACCTGGCCGACCTGGCCGACCCGCAACAGTTGCGCGACCTGCTGGCACTGGCCTGGCAGCGAGTGCACGACTGCGAATGTCGCCACGAGGAACGCCTCGCCTGCCATCGCTGTCTGCTGCCGTTCACCCCGCCCGCCGCCCTGCGCCGCACGTCCCGCGCCGCCGCCGAACGGCACCTCGCCCTCCTGCTGGGCCTACGTCCGGAGGCCGACACCGCCGACGGCCCGCCGTGGACGCTCGTGCAGACCCCGCCGCAGGACAGCCCCGAGTCGCACCTGGAACTTCGCTTCCGCCAACTGATCGCACGGCGGTTGAAGGCGATCGGGGCAGCCACCACCGAGGTACCGAAACCCTGGGGCAACGCCCTGCGCTTCACCCTGCCCGGCGACCACCGGCAGTGGACGCTCACCCCGCAGGTCAACGTCGAGAACTCCCGCCCCGACTTCCTGCTGGAATCCAACGACACCTCCGTACCGGCGGTCGCTGTCTTCACCGACGGCCGCGCCTTCCACGCCGTCGCGGCCCGCAACCGGCTCGCCGAGGACGCCGAGAAACGACAGATCCTGCGCGACACCGGCCGGATCGTCCTGGCCGTCACCGCGGCGGACCTCGCCGCAGCCGAGCAGGAGACCGGCACCGCCCCGGCCTGGTTCGCCGAGGCGACGGTGGCCAGACTGATCAAGCAGGCCGCGTTCCAGGCGGCGCCGAGCGCGTACGACGGACTGCGCTCCGGCCCGATCTCCTGGCTGCTCGCCTGGGTGTCCGCGCCCAAACCCGCGGACCTGGGGATCGTCGCGCGGGCCGTGCCGATGTTCCTCGTCGATGGTAAGTCCCGGCGCACCTGCGGCGACGGGGTCAGCCTCGCCTCAGTCGGACGGGCCGCGTTGCTCGACGAGCAGCTCCCACCCGGCGAGCGGACCGTCCTGGTACGTCAGTTCGGCGCCTTGGCCGTCGTCGTCGAACCGACGCAGTCGGCAGTGCACGCCGCGATCGTGCTCGACGACCGGGAACAGGCCCTCGATGCCGCACACGCCGACGCCTGGCGACTGTGGCTGCAGTTGTCCAACGCCATGTCCCTGCGCGACTGGCCCACCGTCATCACGACCACCAGCCGGGTGGGCAGCACCACCACCGCGACGGCCGCGCCGGGACCCGATGGCTCCGACGGGCTTCCCGACGGCGTGGACGAAAACTGGGTGTCCGCGTACGAGTCGGCCGCCCCGGGCGCCGAACGCGATCTGATCCGGCTTCTCGCCATCCACGGCGGCTTCGACGCCCCACTGATCGGGGTGGAAGGACCGCAGGGCATCCCGATGGACATCTGCTGGCCACAACGGCACATCGCCGTGGATCTTTACGACATGCCCGACGAGGACCGCGCCGACCTCAGCTCCGCCGGGTGGCACGTCGTGCCGCCGGACCCGGATGCCATCGTCGCGGCACTGACGGGCACCACTGACCGCAGGGAGCCCTGATGCCGACGATCATCATGACCAAGTGGCCCGTCAAGATCGACGGCTCGATCAAGTCCAAGGCGATGACCTTCCTCCAGAAGCTCTCCGCCGACGACACCACCCCCGGCCTGCACGTCGAACCGATCGCCGGAGCGGCGGACTCCCGCGTCCGCACCGGCCGCGTCGACCAGTTCTGGCGTGCCGTGATGTTCCGGCTCGACGGCGCGGGGGGGTGCCACTACGTCATCCACGGCGTCTGGCCCCACGACGACGCCATCGCCGTCGCCGGCCGGGTCCGCCTCAAGGTCAACCCGATCAACGGCCTGCCCCAGATCGAGGAGGCCGAAAGCGTTGCGTCGCCGCACGTCGGCCCCCCTGCTCCGTCCGGTTCGGCGGCACCCCACGCTGCCCCGGTGGAGCCGCTCCTGATCCAGCTCGGGCGGACCCACGGCGATCTCGTAGACCGGCTCGGCGTTCCCTCCGACGTCGCCGACCAGGCATTGGCCGCGCCGAACGAAGATGCCATCCTGGAGCTCGCTCAACGCCACGAAGGCTGGCTGGGGCTGCTCCTGGTAGACCTCGCCACTCGGGACTCGATCGATGACATCGCCGGGCGGCTGCACCTCGAAGCGCCCGAGCAGACCGGTGACGCCGACGCCGACCTGCTGCGCTCGCTCCAGCAACCAGCCGCTCAGGCTCAATTCGCCTTCATCGACGGCCAGGAGGAACTTCGCCGGGTCATCGAGAACGGCGACTTCGGGTCGTGGCGGGTGTTCCTGCACCCCGAGCAGCGTCACTACGCCGTCCGCCGCTATCGGGGTCCCTTCCGGCTCTCTGGTGGCGCCGGCACCGGCAAGACTGTCGTCCTCCTTCATCGAGCCCGAGCGCTGGCCCGCGAACGGCCCGACGCGCGGATCGTCCTGACGACCTTCACCACGAACCTGGCGGACGCGCTGCGCGACGGCCTCGGTCAACTCGACCCGACGGTTCCGCAGGCTACCGCGCTCAACGTGCCCGGCGTACACATCACCGGTGTCGACGCGCTGGCGGCCACCGTCATTCGCTCTGCCGGCGCCAGCATTGCCGACGCCGGCCAAGCCGTCCTGGGCGAAGCCCGATCGACCCCGACCGGCCGGACTCCGACCGGCCGCTGGCGGGAGGTCATCGAAGCGTCGGCCACCCCGCTGCCGCCGGAGATCGCCAACGAGACCTTCCTCAGCGCCGAGTACGCGCTGATCGTCCTACCCAACAAGGTCAAGAATGAGAACGAATACCGCCGAGTACGCCGGCCCGGCCGCGGGCTAGCCCTGGACCGCGCCAAGCGGGACAGAGTCTGGGCGCTGATCGCCGCCTACCGGGCGCAGTGCCGAATCGACGGCACACTCGACTTCGCCGAGGCGGCCGCTGTCGCCGCCGCCCACCTGACGGCCAGTGGCGGCCAGGCCGACCACGTGCTCGTCGACGAAGGTCAGGACCTGTCGCCGACGCACTGGCAGATGCTGCGCGCCCTGGTTACCGAGGGCGAGGACGACCTGTTCATCGCGGAGGACTCCCACCAGCGCATCTACGGCAGCCGAGCCGTCCTGGGCCGGTACGGCATCAAGATTGTCGGCCGATCGCAGCGGCTCAGCCTCAACTACCGCACCACGGCGCAGAACCTGCGCTACGCGATGACGGTGCTCGACGGCGGCGACTACGTCGACCTCGAAGAGCAGACGGAGATCACCGGCTACCGTTCGGCGCGATCGGGGCCGACACCAGCGGTGGAGACGGTGGAATCGCTCGTCTCTGAGCTCGACATGATCGCCGAGCGCATCGACTCCTGGTGCGATGCCGGGGCGACACCCGAGACGATCGCCGTCCTCGTACCTGACAAGTTCCAGCGGGAGCGGGTGGTCAACGCGCTCAACGAACGCGGCGTGCCCGCACGAGCAGTCGACCGCGACCGCCCTGGGGAAGGCCGGGTGTTGGTGATGACCATGCACAGGGCCAAGGGCATGGAGTTCGCCAAGGTCGTACTCGCCGACGTCGGGTTTCAATCGGCCGCCGAGAAGGCCAGGCTCAACGACCTGGATGCTATCGAGAGGCACGACGCTGAGCTGCGGGCCCGGTCATTGGTGTACGTGGCGGCAACCCGCGCTCGCGATGAGCTCTTGGTGGTCCAGCGCCCATAGCCCTATCCGGCTGAGGCCAGCTTCCAACGAGGGGCAAGACGCGAATCGACACCGGGGCATTGCCAGCCTCTACTGAGGTAGCGGATTGCCTTCAGTGGGCGGCAGCGCTCTTGATCACAGCGTGTGCCGTCAACGTCGAGGCTGTTCGCATCAGGCCTGTGAGGCGAGGCTGACCGCTTCGGCAAGCAGGGCATCCAGTTCGTCGTCCGTCAGGTCTTCCTCCGTCAGGATCTTCTGCACCGTGGCTGCCTGGATGCGACCGATCATTTCCTGGTTGATTGAGTAGTCGACCGACGGATCGATGATGGACATGATGAGCGTTTCTGCGGCTTCGGCGTTGATCTCCGGCCCACCGCCGGCGAGCCCCGCTCGGAGGTCGCCGACGAACGCGATGACCTCCGAACGCCCGGCGGTTTGGCCGAAGCGGCGATCGACGGCGAGGAAGAAGACCGCCGCGAGGAAGCGGGGAAGCCCGTCCCACCCATCGGCGTCAAGCCTTGCCTCAACCGCGTCGTTGGCGGCGTGATCGCCGCGCACCATGGTGCGGATGTACTCCGGCAACTCAGCCTTGATCATCATCGTCTCGCTTCCTCGATCGTCGAGCTTTGCCATGGTTCCATATGGCCTTCGCGGTCACCGCCAACGCGCCGGCCGCCATGACTACGGCGGTCACCGGGCTGTCGACCTGCGGCCGCTCGTGAGCCGGCGTGGATTGCGGGCTCGTCGTGCCGCTTGTGGCACCGCCCTGCTGTTGCTTGAAAAACTTGAAGACTTCTTTGGCGCTGGTCTCGGCGTTCTTCAGGTTGTCCTCGGTGGTGTCGGCTTTCTGGACCTGTTTCCGCCAGGCGATGTCGGCCCGTCGGCCACGCCCTTCGGCCTCAGTCACCAGACGTTCCCCGGAGGGCGATGCGGCGTCATCCGGGCCGGAGGATGTGGCGCCGGGGGCGATGGTGTTGATGTAGCTGGTGATGTGTCGGGCGGCCTCGGCCAGGAGGCGGGCGTAGCGGCCGGCTTTGTCGCGGGCCACCTCGGCGTCCGCAACTGCCGCGCTCAGCCCCTGGTCAGTGCTGCCCCGCCGGACCCCGACCAGGTGCGCCAGGGCCTGTTCGGCATCCGTCCGGGCCCGCAGCGCCGTGATGGCGGCGGTGTCGAGCTTTTCGCGTACGGCGAGAAGCTGCGCGACCAGCTCGGCGATGCTGCCACTCATCCGAGTCGGGTGAGGTAGGCGGTCGCGTGCGTGGAGGTGTTGTCGAAGCGGCGGCGAGTGGGCTCGACCTCTGCATCCGCAGCGGCGAGCGCCTTACGGACTGCCGTCACGTCGTCGTTCTGACTCCCGCGCAGGACGGCGTTCGCCATTCGGGTCGCCGTCTCCGCGTCAGAGGCTGCCTGGTCGAACACCTGCCGTCCCTGGCGGGCGGCTTCGATGGCGGCGCGCAGGGATGCCTTGACCTCGCCAACGCTCATCGCGGTGCTTGGCGCTCAGCCGAGGACGCTGATGTAGCGGCGTGCCGCCTCCGAGCTGCCCTGCACCAAGGCCATGGCCTCGGCCAGGCGCTGCTTGCTTTGTTCGCCACGGGCGATGGCTTCGGCGATCGTCGGGTGCCCGGTGCCGGCCGAGATGGCGCGTAGCCGGGTCAGCATCTGTTCGGTGTTCTCGGCTGCGGCCCGGATCTGATTGATCGTGTGGTTGCCCTGCTCGGCGGCCTGCATCAGTGCAGCCTTAACTTCCTCGATGCTGGCCATGCCACCCTCCGTCTGCCGATCGCGCGACGAGTTCACGTTTGCGTGGTCGGACGGACACTATCGGAGATAAGTGCTGCCTGCAGTCCCGCGAGGGCGGGCGTCCCGAGTAACCCGAGACACCCACCAAGCGTCAGCAGGAGGTGCGGGTGGCGCTCACGAAGCTTGCCCAAGCGTTGAGGGTGAAGGTGAGGGCCGGGCCGTCCGGGTCCTTGCTGTCGCGGACGGCGACGATGCCAGGCAGATTGTCGGCGACCTCGACGCACTCGCCGCCGTTGCCGCCACTGCGTGTGCTTTTGCGCCACCGGGCGCTGGTCAGATCAGTCATGGTGGACCTCCCCGATGATCTTGTCGATCAGTTGCTTTGATTGTTCCTCATCGAGGGCAAGCGAGAGCAGCCCCGACCAGACCCTTTCGTAGGCGGCCACCTCGGCGGGTCTGTCGAGGTACAGCGAGCCGGTCCACGACTCGCTGTAGACCACGGCCGGTTCGGGGGTGCTCCTGTTGCCGGGTGGAAAGCCGAGCAGGACGAACTCACCCCCGACAGCGCCATGGTGGGGGCCAGCAGCGAGGGGCAGGATCCGAAGCGACACGTTCGGCAGGCTGGCCATCGTCAGCAAATGCGCCAGTTGCCCTGCCATTGTTGCCGAGTCGCCCACGGGCCGAAGGAGCACCGACTCGCAGAGCACCACCTGCACCTGCGGTGCTCGGGGCAGACGACGGGTCAGCAGGGACTGCCGCTGTAGGCGAAGTTCGACCGCACGCTCCCGGTCGTCCTCGCTCATATCGGGCTGATCGATGCGGTAAATGCCTCGGGCGTAGTCGCGACTCTGCAGAATGCCCGGCACGAGAGTGTTCTTGTAGAACCGGAGTCTCGACGCGGCGGATTCGAGGCCGACGTACAGCTCGAACCATTCGGGGACGGCATCGCCGTACGCGTGCCACCAGCCCTTGGCCCTGGTCTCGCCGGCCAGGGAGGTCAGCGCCCGAGTCAATTCGCCCGTCGCCCCGTACAGCTCGCACATCGCTCGGACGTCGACGCCGCGCACCGAGCCCAGCCCGCTCTCGATCCGCCACACCTTCTGCCGACTGCACTCCAGCGCCTCGGCGACCGCATCCAGGGTTGCCCCCGCCTCGGTGCGCAGGTCGCGTAGCGCCCTGCCGAGCTGCCGTCGGGGCACCGTCGAGCCCATGTCGTCGGTCACGCGGCTCTCCTTCCTGTTGAATTTTGCAACATCCCGACGGCCGTTCTGCAACAGGGGAATGTTGCCCACAAATAACGGAACAGTGTGAGTCGACATTCATTGAGATAGTGCCTCTGACCTTACAAGATGGGTCCGACAAAGGCGATGACCGCGCAATTCCCGTCGGTCGCCGATTGTTCAACTAATCCGTCAGTGAGGAGAAGGCATGTGCGCGTTTCTTAGAGCCGACCTGACGGCCGTCCAATGAGCCTCCGTTGGGTGGCGCACCTGCCGTTCACCGCCGCCGATCTGCCGGCCGCCCAGCACTTCGCCGGCACGCTGGCCCGATCCCTGAGTTTCCTGTCCGAAGTGGATCAAGGGGAGACCACCGTGTCCGCCGAGGACGCTCAGGGCGTACGTCATCGGGTCTTCTGCGACCTGCCGCTCGACGGTGGTCGGCGGTGTGTGCGCCGCGTGGAGCACGACGGTGACTGCACGGCCCGGCGGTGTCGGTGACCGCCGCACCCGTCGTCACCTGCCCCGACTGTGACGGGATGACCTTCACGCTGGACCCGTGCCGGTGCACCACCTACGGCGACCGGTTCCTCGCCGACGCCGATGTCCCCGCCCCGCCTCGGGAGGCGTACCGGGGTTGCGAGCAGTGTCGGGGCGCGGGCAGCGTCGCGTACCCCTGTTATCGCTGCGACCGGCGCGGCCGGCGGCGGGCGCAGCTCGTGGTCACCGTCGCCAACCTGGACACCGGCGCGGTCGCGTCCCACCAGGTCGTGCCCGGCGGCCTCGACCCCCACCGCGACCCGGCGGGCCGCTGGGTGGTCGACCTTGCTTCCCGGGTACGCGAACTCGCCGCCACCGTCGGCGCCGTCGTGGCCGACGCCGACGTGCCGTCGCTGTGGCTGGACCGGCAGTGGCGACCCGACCTGCCCGCGGAGCTTCGGCACGAACTGGAGGCCCACGCCATTCTGCGGGCTGATCACGCCCCCTGGCGGCTGGTGCTGGGCCGTTCCACCGCCGCGCCCACCGTCGATCCGGCCGCACGGCTGGCCCGGCTGTGCGCGCTGGCGGACCTGTTGCTGCTGGACCTGGTCGTCGAGGCCCGCCGGCAGGGCGTCGGGTTCGGTTGGGCCGTCCGGTACGAGGTGCCCGGCTCCCCGGTGCCGTCCGGGTCGCCCAGCCGGTGGCGGGACCTGCCGGAAGTGCTGACCCACACCGACGTTGGCGACGCGCTCACCGGTCTCGCCGAGCGCGGCCTGGCCGTCCCCGCCCGGCTGTTGCGCCCCGACTCGCCCCGCCCACCCGTCGCCCCGGCCGTGGACGTCGATCAGCTCGAACGACGCGTCCTCGCCGACTGCGTCGACCCGGGTGGTGGCGACGAGCTTCCCGGCGCGCAGGCAATCTGGCGGGACGGCCGCTGGTGGCACACCACCCTCCGCTCCGGCGATCCGGAGGAGACCCTCGCGGAGCAGTCCACCGGTCAGGTGGTCCGTCGGGTTCGGGTGCCGTCGAGCCGCGGCTACGAACCGCCCGGTCCGTCCTGGCTGGGCGGACCCGTCGACTGGCGGCCCTGCCCGGACTGCCGGCCCGGCAGCCGGCTGCGCGCCTGTGACTGCCGGCTCGGCGGCCGCCAGGCCGACAGCGACTGCCGGCACTGCTGTGGGGCCGGCCTGCGTCCGTCGGCGCTGCGTTGCTTCACCTGCGGCGACACCCACCGCCTGCACCAGACCGTGCTGGTCACCGTCACCGACCTGCGGCACCGCGTGGTGCACCTGACCTGGCAGACCGGCGCGCCAGAGGTGGCCCCGCTGGTCGCCACCCAGCCCAACGGTCGGCCCGTCGTCCAGCTCCCCGATCGGTACCGGCTCGGCTTCTGGGCTGCCGTCCTCGGCGCGCGACCCGAAGACCTCCGCGACGCCGACGGCGGCCATGACCTCGACCGGAACCTGCGCGACGGGTACGTCACCCTGCCCTGGGCCGGAGCCGACCCGGTGGGGGAGTACACGCGCAGCGCCGGACGGGGTATCGCAGCGGGTCGCCTGATCGTGGTGGCGGCACCCCCCGACGCGCCGTCGCTGCCCGAGTTGCTGCGGCTCGCCCTCGGCCTCGACCTGGCCCTCGTGGTGGCCGTCTGCGACCTGCGGCACAACACCGGCGATCCGTTGCTGGCCGACGGTCTGCGCTGGTCGGTCGAGGTGAAGCCGCGTGACGCACCCGTCCTCCCCGACGACCTGCCCTACCGGCCGAGTCTTGCTGCCGCTCTCGCCTCGTGCCAGGAATGCCTGACCGACGCCGTCGCCAGCGCGGCCCCGGCCGACCCGGCCGTCTCCATCCCGGTGCCTTGGTCGGAGCCGCGCGCTGTCGCCGACCCGGTGCCGGATCTGCTGCGGCTCGCTGCGCGGCACGCCGGGCAGGCGGTCACCGTGCGCTTCACCCGCGCCGGCTGTGCGGTGCATCGCCACGACGACGACGGCGTACGCCTCCTCGCTCGAACCCACGACCTACGCGGTCTGCCGTAGGGCAGATCCTCGGCCGTCGCCGTCCAGATGGTCCGCTGTCAGAAAACGACGGACCGTAAGGTGGCCTGTCCGCTCCACCAACCTTTGCCGGAGTATCGACACTAGTCGTCCTGATGTCTTCCTTACCCGTAGTCACCTAGCCTTCCGGTGTTCCTCACCTGACCGTGATCGATCCTGGAGGTTGCAACGTGCGGATCAACGGACGGCTGCTCGCGCCGATCTCGTTGGCGATGGTGCTGGCGACCGCCGCCTGTGGTCTGGGGTCGACGCCGGCTTCCGGTGGCGCCGATATCCCGCGCTCAGATGCGAGTGAGCCGCACCGCAGCGATACGCCGACCTCCAGCCCGAGTCCGGAGATCCCGACCGACGCGGAGATTCCTACCAGGGCCGCCGGCACCTTCACCACCGCCACCGGCAACGGTCGCGTGATCGGTACGGGTAAGAAGCGGGTGCGCTACAGCGTCTCGGTGGAGAAGGGGATCGCCTGGGGTGACATCCGGGCCTGGAGGCCGGACCGGTTCGCCGAGAGCATCGAGCAGGTGTTGGCGGCGCCGAACGGGTGGGCCGATTCGGCGCAGCACCCGGTCACCAACGACGCGGTGAATCTGACCCGGGCGTCGTGGTCCTTCCAGCGGGTCGGCGGTGGACGTGTCGACGTCGATGTCCGGCTCGCGACGCCGAGGACTGTGGACCGGCTGTGCGGTGCGAGCGGCGTCGACACCGAGGGGGTCTACTCCTGCAAGTACGGCAAGACCATCATGATCAATCTACGGCGGTGGCTCCAGGGCTCACCGGGATACCCGGTCAGCATCGAGGATTATCACGCCGGGGTCATCAACCACGAGTTCGGCCACTTCCTCGGCTTCGCGCACATGAAGTGCGGCGGGCCGGGCAAGCCGGGGCCGGTCATGATGACCCAGACGATCGACCTGGGCGGGTGCCTGCCCAACGTCAGTCCGTTCAGTGCGAACGGCACGTTCATCAGCGGCCCCTGGGCACCGTCCTGATCGGGCGACCCCCAAGGCGACCACAGAGACGGCGCTGCCCGGCCGGTGAGTCTCCTCGCCGACCGGGCAGCAATCCGGTGCTGGTCAGGTGCCGGTGGTGGTCATGCCCTTCAGCATCTCGGCCAGGTCGGCGGTCTCCGCTGCCGGCGGCACCTCGATGGTCACCGCCTTGCCGTAGTCGGTGTAGTCGATGACCATGTCGCCCATCTTGCCCATGCCCAGGCCCGCCCGACGCGGCCGGTACTGCTCGTCGACCCACAGGTCGACCTTGATGTCCTTGACGCCCTGCTGGGCAAACATCTCTTCGGTGCTCTCCCGCCGCTTGGAGTCGATCTGCGCGAGGTACGTCGCCACCGGCGTGGTGACGGTGTAGTGGACGGTCGGCGCCCCGTTCACCGTCTCCTGCCCCACCACCGTCGTGCCCTCGATGGCGAGCAGCGTCTTGACCTGCTTGATCGGGTCCATCTCTTCGAACTGCTTGCTGAAGTCCGCGCCCGCCTTGCTGCCGGCCACCGCGGTCAGATCCATCTTCACCCAGCGCTTGCCGCCCGTGCTCGCGCGGTCCTCCGCGGGAATCTCGACGAAGAACACCGTGCCGATCATCCGGACGGCGACCGTGGTGCCCTCCGGGTCGGTCACCGTCATCTCGGCCTTGGGAGCGCCACCCAGGTCCAGGACACCCTGCATCGAGATCTGCTGACCGCTCATGGTGCCCGTCATCTTCACGGTCACCGAGTCGGTCTTGGTCGTGGTGTCGACCGTCTTCTGCAGCGACCCCTTGAGATCACTGGCAAGCAACTCCAGGACGCCGGGCTGCTTGTCCGGCGTCTCGGTCGACCCACCCTGCGGGCCACAGGCGACGCCAGTCAGCGCCGTGAGCGCCGCGACCGCCACCCCGGCAGTCTTCTTCCACAATGCCACGTGCACGCTGTTTCCCCCCGTAGGAATCTGGGTCCTCCCAGATAGATCGACGCCACGCTAACCCATGCGGTCGATCCGGAGGTACCGCCTTTCGCCGGCCCGTCGGCTCCACCCGGGCACTCATCGGGGTGCTGATCGACACGAGATTGCTGATATCGGGGTGTCCGCCTACAGGGGACACCCCGATATCGCTGAGCTCGTGTCGATCAGGCGGACGCGGCCGCGCGGCGTCCCTACTCCGGGACGCGGCGGTAGGCACCGTCGCTGGCCGAGGTGGCCATCGAGGCGTACGCGCGCAGGGCCGCCGACACCGGCCGCTGCCGATCGGTCGGGGTGTACGGCTTGTCGCGCTTCTCCTCGGCCACCCGTCGCGCCTCCAGCTCGTCGGCTGGCACGTTCAGCTCGATGGACCGGGCCGGGATGTCGATGACGATCTCGTCGCCCTCGCGGACCAGGGCGATCAGCCCGCCGGAGGCCGCCTCGGGGGAGGTGTGGCCGATGGAGAGCCCGGAGGTGCCGCCGGAGAAGCGGCCGTCGGTGAGCAGCGCGCAGGACCGGCCCAGCCCGCGGCCCTTCAGGAACGAGGTGGGGTAGAGCATCTCCTGCATGCCCGGCCCGCCCCGGGGGCCTTCGTACCGGATCACCACGACGTCGCCCGCAACGATCTCCTTCGCGAGGATCGCGGTCACCGCGTCGTCCTGCGACTCGTAGACCTTCGCCGGGCCACGGAAGGTCAGGCAGTCGTCCGGCACGCCGGCGGTCTTCACCACGCAGCCCTCCGGTGCCAGGTTGCCGTGCAGGATGGCCAGGCCGCCGTCGGCGGAGTAGGCGTGCTCGCGGTCCCGGATGCAGCCACCGGCCGCGTCGGTGTCCAGCGACGACCACCTGTTGGTGGTGGAGAACGGCTCGACGGTACGCACACCACCGGGCGCCGCGTGGAACAGCTCGACCGCCGTCGGGGTCGGGGAGCCGCCGCGCACGTCCCAGTCGGTCAGCCACTGGGCCAACGAGGGGGAGTGCACGGCGTGCACGTCCCGGTTGAGCTGCCCGGCCCGGTCCAGCTCGCCGAGGAGCGCGGGGATGCCACCGGCCCGGTGCACGTCCTCCATGTGGTAATTCGGCGAGTTGGGCGCGACCTTCGCCAGGCAGGGCACCCGCCGGGAGATGGCGTCGATGTCGGTGACGCCGAAGTCGAGCTCGGCTTCGCGGGCCGCGGCGAGCAGGTGCAGCACCGTGTTGGTGGAGCCGCCCATCGCCACGTCCAGGGCGACCGCGTTCTCGAAGGCGGCCTTGGAGGCGACCGTGCGGGGCAGCACCGAGTCGTCGTCGCCGTCGTACCACCGCTTGGAGATCTCCACGACGGTGCGGCCGGCCTCGACGAAGAGGGACCGGCGCGCGGCGTGGGTGGCCAGCGTCGAGCCGTTGCCGGGCAGCGCCAACCCGATCGCCTCGGTGAGGCAGTTCATCGAGTTGGCGGTGAACATGCCGGAGCACGAGCCGCAGGTCGGGCAGGCGGAGCGTTCGATCTCGCCGAGCTGCTCGTCGGTGACCGAATCGTTCGAGGAGGCGATCATCGCGTCGATCAGGTCGATCTTGCTGTGCACGACGCCCTCGATCGCCATCGTCTTGCCGGCCTCCATCGGGCCACCGGAGACGAAGACGGTCGGGATGTTGAGCCGCAGCGCGGCCAGCAGCATCCCGGGGGTGATCTTGTCGCAGTTGGAGATGCAGACCAGGGCGTCCGCGCAGTGCGCGTTGACCATGTACTCCACCGCGTCGGCGATCAACTCACGGCTGGGCAGCGAGTAGAGCATGCCGCCGTGACCCATCGCGATGCCGTCGTCGACCGCGATGGTGTTGAACTCCCGGCCCACCCCGCCGGCCTCGGCGATCGCGTCGGCGACCAGGCCACCCATGTCCTTGAGATGGACGTGACCAGGCACGAACTGGGTGAAACTGTTGGCGATGGCGACGATCGGCTTGCCGAAATCGTCGTCGGTCATCCCGGTGGCCCGCCAGAGGGCCCGGGCGCCGGCCATCGTCCGACCGTGTGTGGAGGTCCTCGACCGCAGCTCAGGCATACGTACCAGCATGCCACCGTCGCCGCGCTTACCCTCCCGCGTATGCGCCGTGTCCCAACAGTTGCACACCCAGCCCCCCACGGCGTGCGTCGATCCGGCACTCTTTAAGGCGTGCAACTCCCCCCGGGCATGGTCGCTGTCGCGGGGCTCAGCGGGCTCGTCGCCGCTGCGGCCGCCGTGTTGCTGACCCTGGTCGCCCGGCGGCGCACCGGGCCGCGTCGACCGGCACACGTGCTGCTCGCGGTGGCCGCCGGGGTCGCCCTGCTCAGCCTGCTGGCCGGGGTGGTCGCCGCGCTCAACGCCAACCCCCACTGGACCCACGAGCAGGGGCAGCGCACGGGCTGGGCGACCGTGGTGGCGATCGGCACGGCGGTGAGTGGGCTGGCCTTCGCCGCCGGGCTGCTCCGGCTGCCGGGGGTGGCGGCCACCGCGGCGGGCACGGCCCGGCTCGCCCTGGACGGGCTGGTGATGGCGGCGGCGCTGTGGTTCGTCGGCTGGGTGCTGTTCTCCGAGCCCACCCGGTTGCTCGGCGCCGCCACCCCGACTGCCTGCCCGGCGATCCTGGTGGTCACGGTGAGTGCCGCGCTCGGTGCCGGGCTCGCCGTGATCGTCATCTTCCGGGCTGCCGCCCCACGTCGACGGCTCGCCGCACTGGGCGTCGGCGTCAGTGCGGTCAGCTGCGGCGGGATGGGTCTCAGTGCCGGGCTCTGCCAGACCGGGCCGACCATGGCGTTCACCGGCGCGGCAGTGCTCGCCGCCGGACTGCTGACCGTCGCGCTCGCCGTGCACCGGGCCGACCGGCCGGGGCAGGTCGAGGTGGATCTGATCGGTCGCGACGGCGAGTACGCGATCGCCCCGATGGTCGCGATGGCCGCCTCGGCGATGTATCACCTCGCCCAGAACGGCCGCTTCACCGCGGCGGGCATCGTGGCCGGCAGCGTGGAGGGCTTCGCCCTGGTGGCGCGGCAGTACCTCACCCTGCGCGACGTCCGGGGGTACGCGAGCCGCCTGGCCGAGCGGGAGGCCCACTTCCGCGAGCTGGCGCACACCGACCCGCTGACGTCGTTGGCCAATCGGCGCGGACTGCTGCGCGCACTTCACGACAGCGCCGCGGCGGGCACTCCGTGCGTGCTGCTCGGTCTCGACCTGGACGGCTTCAAGAACGTCAACGACATGCGCGGCCACGACGTGGGTGACGCCGTGCTGGCCGAGGTCGGGCGGCGGCTGCGGAGCAACCTGCGCCCCGGCGACGTGGCCGCCCGGTTGGGTGGCGACGAGTTCGCCGTCCTCATGCAGGGCCGCCCGGCCGAGGCGGACCGTGTCGCCGAGCGGTTGCTCGGGGTGGTCAACCGGCCGTACGACGAGCCGGAGGGGCCAGTCTTCCTCTCGGTGAGCATCGGGGTGGCCGGTTGGGTCGGCGAGCCGGACGTGGACCTGCTGCTGCGCCACGCCGACCTGGCGTTGCGCTACGCCAAGCAGCGCGGCAAGAACCGGATCGAACGCTACGACGCCACGTACGACAAGCTGCTGCGCCGGCGGACGACGGTGGAGCACGAGCTGCGCGGCGCCATCGATCGCGACGAGCTGCGGTTGGCCTTCCAGCCGGTGGCGTCGCTGCCGTCGGTGCGGCCGGTGGGCGCCGAGGCGCTGTTGCGGTGGCACCACCCCGAGCTGGGCAACGTCGGCCCGGACGAGTTCATCCCGCTCGCCGAGGAGTGCGGCATGATCGCCCCGCTGGGTGCGTGGGTGCTGCACCAGGCCTGCTACCAACTGTCCCGTTGGCTGGCGGACGGCCACGACGTCTGGGTGTCGGTGAACGTCTCTCCGCGCGAGCTGCACGCCCCGGAGTACGTGGTCCAGGTCGCCGAGGCGCTGCGGGCCCACCACGTGCCGCCGCAGCGGTTGGTGCTGGAGGTCACCGAGCACGCGGTCGCCACCGACCTGGACGAGCTGATCCGGCGGCTGACCGCCCTGCGGTTGACAGGTGTCCGGATCGCGCTCGACGACTTCGGGGCCGGCTACTCGTCGCTGGGGCAGCTGCGCCGGCTGCCGATCGACATTCTGAAGATCGACCACAGTCTGGTGGCCGAGCACGAGCCGGTCCGGCCGGTCGGTCGGGACGGTCCGGCGTTCGCCCCGATGGTCGACATCGTCATGCGACTGGGCCACCAGTTGGGCCTGGAGGTGATCGCCGAGGGGGTGACCACGCCTACCGAGCTGGCCGCGGTGGTGGCCGCCGGCTGCCGCTTCGGCCAGGGCGCGCTCTTCGGCTGGGGGGTGCCGGCCGAGCACCTGGAGGCGATGCTGGAGGCGGCCACCTCACCGGGTGCACGGCCCACGCCGGTGCCCCCGCCACGCCGGGTTCCGGGCGGTTACGCGCAGGTCAACCCGGCTGCCGATGGCGAGTCGCCGGGCGACTCGCCGACGTCCGTTGACCAACATGTGGGAGCAGTTGACTCATCGCGTGAGATGCGTCAGGCTTAGCCGCATGTCGTCGTACCGGTCGCTGCGAGTACTTACCTGAGCGCACTCTCCCCATTGAGAGTGCGCTGGCCCCGTGCATCTGCACGAGGGCCGTTTTTATTGCCATCGGAACCTGGCGAGGCGGGCTCCGCCCGCGTCGCATCGCTTGACTAGCCACCAGCCACTCCAGCCGAAGGCCAGAACCGTCATGACGAGACCCACGCCCGAGACCCTCGCCCACTCCGCCCGCCGGGCCCGTGCGGCCGTCGACCCGACCGTCGACGTCGACCCGGCCGCCGCGCGTTCCGCGGCCACCCCGGCCACCCCGGCCGTTCCGGCGGTACGGCCCTCCGCGCCGACCCAGGTCACCGGGGCCGGTTCGCTCGTGCGGTCCCTCGAGGCGCTCGAGGTCGACGTCGTCTTCGGCATCCCGGGCGGCGCGATCCTGCCGGCGTACGACCCGCTCTACGACTCCAGCGTCCGGCACATCCTGGTGCGCCACGAGCAGGGCGCGGGGCACGCGGCGACCGGGTACGCGCAGGCCACCGGCAAGGTCGGCGTGTGCATCGCCACCTCCGGCCCGGGTGCGACGAACCTGGTCACCCCGATCGCCGACGCGTACATGGATTCGGTGGCGATGGTGGCGATCACCGGGCAGGTGGCCCGCCCGTCGATCGGCACCGACGCCTTCCAGGAGGCGGACATCCAGGGCATCACCCTGCCGATCACCAAGCACAACTTCCTCGTGCAGAACGCCGAGGAGATCCCCCAGGTGCTGGCCGAGGCGTTCCACCTGGCCAGCAGCGGCCGGCCCGGCCCGGTGCTCGTCGACATCCCCAAGGACGTTCTCCAGGCGCAGACCACCTTCGCCTGGCCGCCCACCCTGGACCTGCCCGGCTACCGGCCGACCCTGCACCCGCACGGCAAGCAGATCCGGGAGGCGGCGCGGCTGATGGCCGCGGCCCGCCGGCCGGTGCTCTACGTCGGTGGTGGTGTCCTCAAGGCCGGCGCCACGGACGGGCTGCGCCGACTGGCCGAGCTGACCGGCATCCCGGTGGTCACCACGCTGATGGCGCTCGGCGCGTTCCCCGACTCGCATCAGCAACACCTGGGCATGCCCGGCATGCACGGCACCGTCGCCGCGGTCTACGGCCTGCAGAAGGCGGATCTGATCGTCGCGCTCGGCGCGCGGTTCGACGACCGGGTCACCGGCAAGCTCGACTCGTTCGCCCCGGACGCGACAGTGGTGCACGCGGACATCGACCCGGCGGAGATCGGCAAGAACCGGCACGTGGACGTGCCGATCGTCGGAGACGCCAAGCACGTCATCGACGAGCTGATCGCCGCGGTGACCGTCGAGCGGTCGGCGGGTCGCAGCACCGACCTGGGCGACTGGTGGACTCAGCTGGACGACCTGCGCAACCGTTACCCGCTGGGCTACGACGAGCCGTCCGACGGCACGCTCTCCCCGCAGTACGTGATCAAGCGCCTGGGCGAGATCGTCGGCCCGGACGCGATCTTCGTGGCCGGGGTGGGCCAGCACCAGATGTGGGCGTCCCAGTTCATCTCCTACGAGAAGCCGTACACCTGGTTGAATTCCGGCGGCCTCGGCACGATGGGCTACGCGGTGCCGGCGGCGATGGGCGCGAAGGTCGGCAAGCCGGACACGGTGGTCTGGGCGGTGGACGGTGACGGCTGCTTCCAGATGACCAACCAGGAGTTGGCCACCTGCGCGTTGGAGGGCATCCCGGTCAAGATCGCCGTGATCAACAACGGCAATCTCGGCATGGTCCGGCAGTGGCAGACGCTGTTCTACAACGAGCGCTACTCCAACACCGACCTCGGCACCCACAAGCACCGCATTCCGGATTTCGTCAAGCTCGCCGAGGCGCTGGGCTGCATCGGGTTGCGCTGCGAGACCGCCGACGACGTGGACAAGACCATCGCCGCGGCCATGGAGATCAACGACGCTCCGGTCGTGATCGACTTCGTGGTCGGCAAGGACGCGATGGTCTGGCCGATGGTCGCCGCCGGCACCAGCAACGACGAGATCATGTTCGCCCGCGGCGTCCGCCCGGTCTTCGACGAGGATGATATCTAATGACCATGCACACCCTGTCCGTGCTCGTGGAGAACAAGCCCGGTGTGCTCGCCCGGGTCTCCGGCCTGTTCTCCCGGCGCGGGTTCAACATCGACAGTCTCGCCGTCGGCGAGACCGAGAACCCGGACGTCTCCCGGATCACCATCGTGGTCAACGCCGAGTCGTCTCCGTTGGAGCAGGTCACCAAGCAGCTCAACAAGCTGGTCAACGTGCTCAAGATCGTTGAGCTGGATCCGCAGGTCTCGGTCGCCCGGGAGTTGCTGCTGGTGAAGGTCCGCGCCGACCGGTCCGCCCGGTCCCAGGTGTTGGAGACCGTCAACCTGTTCCGCGCCCGGGTGGTCGACGTCGCCCCGGACACCCTGACCATCGAGGCCACCGGCACCCCGGACAAGCTCGACGCGCTACTCCGTGATCTTGAATCCTTCGGGATCAAGGAGATGGTCCAGTCCGGGCTGGTGGCGATCGGGCGCGGCTCGCGTTCGATCACCGCCGGGCCCGCGCTCCGGGCCGCCTGACCGCCACCGGTCGGCCCGGCCGGGCCGTACCCGAACCCATCCGCACAGCCACGACGGGCCGCCCCGTCCGTCGTACGAAAGGGAAGTTCTCATGAGCGTTGAGGTGTTCTACGACGACGATGCCGACCTCGGCCTGATCCAGGCCAAGAAGGTCGCGGTCATCGGCTACGGCAGTCAGGGCCACGCCCACGCGCTGTCGCTGCGGGATTCCGGCGTCGACGTGGTGATCGGTCTGCCGGAGGGCTCGAAGAGCCGGCCCAAGGCCGAGGAGCAGGGCTTCCGGGTCCTCACGCCGGCGCAGGCCTCCGCCGAGGCCGACGTGATCATGGTGCTCGCGCCGGACACCGCCCAGCGTTCGATCTACTCGGAGTCGATCGCCCCGAACCTCGCCGCGGGCAAGGCCATCTTCTTCGGCCACGGCTTCAACATCCGGTACGACCTGATCAAGCCGCCGGCCGACGTGGACGTGGCGATGGTCGCGCCGAAGGGCCCCGGCCACCTGGTCCGCCGCCAGTACGCCGACGGCAAGGGTGTGCCCTGTCTCGTCGCCGTCGAGCAGGACGCCAGCGGCAACGCCTTCGCCCTCGCCCTCGCGTACGCCAAGGGGATCGGCGGCACCCGCGCCGGCGCGATCAAGACCACCTTCACCGAGGAGACCGAGACCGACCTCTTCGGCGAGCAGGCGGTGCTCTGCGGCGGTGCCTCGGCGCTGGTGCAGACCGGTTTCGAGGTGCTCACCGAGGCGGGCTACGCCCCGGAGGTCGCCTACTTCGAGTGCCTGCACGAGCTGAAGCTGATCGTCGACCTCATGTACGAGGGCGGCATCGCGAAGATGCGCTACAGCATCTCCGACACCGCCGAGTACGGCGACCTCTCCCGTGGCTCGCGCATCATCGACTCCCGGGTCAAGGACGAGATGCGCAAGATCCTGGGCGAGATCCAGTCCGGCGAGTTCGCCCGCGAGTGGGTCGCCGAGGACGAGGCCGGCCGGCCCAACTTCACCAAGTGGCAGGCCGAGGGTGCGGCGCACCCGATCGAGGAGACCGGCAAGAAGCTGCGCGGCATGATGAGCTGGGTCGACCGCCCGATCACCGAGACCGCCTGACCCGTACGACCCGAAACGGTCCACCAGCGGCCGGCGATCCCGCGCTCTCCCCAGCGCGGGTCGCCGGCCGCTGGCCGTAACGCCCCGCGTCAGCGGCTTTCCGTCGCCTCGGCCTCAGCGGCTGCCCAGGCTGCCCTCTCGTACCGCCCAAGGGCGTTGAGGATGCCGGCCAACGCGCGTAGCGCGACGACCAACCGACTGTGATATCGAACGGGGTCGTGTTCGGCCAACCAGCGGTAGTGCCCGACCGCCTCCTCGGCCGCCGCAACAGCCGCCTCCGGTTCGCCGAGCCCCACGTGGCACTTGGCGATCACGAACAACAGTCTGCCGAGCATCGGCCGGAACCGCAGTGGCTCCACACGGCTCATGAAGGTCAGGTCCTCGCGGGCACCCGTGGTCAGCGTCAGCGCCTCGGCCCACCGACGATGCGAGACGAGGGATTCCGCCAGCCCGGTCATCGCCTCGAGTCGGGCGGGCATGTGCTTCAGCCGCATCCAGAGGGGAAGCCGCCGGAACAACTCGACCGCCTCCTCCCGGGCGGCGAGCGCCGCGGCCGGCTCGCCCAGCACCGCCCGGCAGTAGCCGAGCTCGGTGAGGGACCGGGCCAACGCCATCCGCTCACGGGCGCCGAGCGGCGCGCACCGTAGCCAGGTATCCCGGGCCTGGTCGGCGAGCAGCAGCGCGTCGCGGGGTGCGTCGGAGCGGAGTTGCATGGCCACCATCAGCTGCGCCGCGGCCAGGACGACGAGGCCGTCTCGGTCGGTCGCGTTCCCGACGTACCCGATCGCCTCCCGGCCCTGCGCGACCGCGGATTCGACCGTGCGGTCGTCGGGGACGGATCCTTGCGCGACGAGCGCCCGCGCGAGCCCCACCTCGTGCCGGCCCGGCCGGTCCTGGACCAGCCGCCGGTAGAGCGCGACCGCCTCGTCCGCGGCGGCGGTGCGCCGGGACACGAAGCTGCGTCGGATTTTCACCTGTTGGGACCGGGTGACCAACGCCTCGGCCAGCTTCGGACCGAACCGCGTGAGATCGATGCGGGTCAGCTGTCGCAGCAGCGTGCGACGCACGGCGAGCAACAATTGTGGCTCCTCCCGCAGGGGTGTGTCTCCGGTTGTAGCGGGCGCGGGCAACCGTGTCGGTGCGGTGAACGGCCGATGTCCGTCGCTCGACCGGGCGTGTGAGGGCACTCACCCCGAAGACCGGAACACGTCGACCAGCCCGGCCCCTACGATCGCCTGTAGGTGCAGCAGCCGGCACCTGACGGCCACGGCACGGATCAGCGCAGGGCGCAGTGCTGCGCCCGGCCGCCCGCGCCGATCGCAAACACGACCTCTACGAGGACCGATGAATCCTGTCGTACTGATCGCCGAAGAACTCGCCCCCGCCGCCATCGAGGTGCTCGCCCACGACTTCGACGTCCGGCACGTCGACGGCACCGACCGTCCGGCCCTGCTCTCGGCGCTCTCCGAGGCCGACGCCGTCATCGTGCGCAGCGCCACCCAGATCGACGCGGAGGCGGTCGCCGCCGCACCGCGACTCAAGGTGGTCGCCCGGGCCGGCGTCGGGCTGGACAACGTCGAGGTGGCGGCCGCCACCGCGCGGGGCGTGATGGTCGTGAACGCGCCCACCTCCAACATCGTCTCCGCCGCCGAGCAGGCCGTCGCGCTGTTGCTCGCCGTCGCCCGGAACACCGCCAGCGCCAGTGCCGCGCTCAAGGCGGGGGAGTGGAAGCGGTCGAAGTACACGGGCGTCGAGGTGCAGGGCAAGACCGTCGGCGTGGTGGGGCTCGGTCGCATCGGCGTGCTCTTCGCGCAGCGCATCGCCGCGTTCGGCACCCGGCTGATCGCGTACGACCCGTACATCCAGCCGGCCCGTGCGGCGCAGCTCGGCGTCCGCCTGGTCGGGCTGGAGGAGCTGCTGCGGGAGAGCGACTTCATCTCCATCCACCTGCCGAAGACGCCGGAGACGGTCGGCCTGATCGGTGAGAAGGAGCTGGCGATCGTCAAGCCCGGCGTTCGCATCGTCAACGCCGCCCGTGGTGGCCTCGTCGACGAGCAGGCGCTCGCGAACGCCATCGCCGAGGGCCGGGTCGCCGGCGCCGGTGTCGACGTGTACAGCAAGGAGCCGTGCACCTCCTCGCCGCTGTTCGCCTTCGACAACGTGGTGGCCACCCCGCACCTGGGCGCCTCCACCAACGAGGCGCAGGACAAGGCCGGTCTCGCCGTGGCGAAGAGCGTCAAGCTCGCGTTGCAGGGCGAGTTCGTGCCGGACGCGGTGAACGTGCAGGCCGGCGGCGTGGTCGCCGAGGACGTGCGGCCACTGCTGCCGCTGGCCGAGAAGCTGGGCCGGGCGTTCACCGCTGTCGCCGGCGGCATCGCGGCCAGCGTCACCGTCGAGGTTCGCGGCGAGATCGTCGCGCACGACGTGTCGGTGCTGAAGCTCGCCGCGACGAAGGGCCTGTTCAGCTCGGTGGTCGAGGAGCAGGTCACCTACGTCAACGCGCCGCACCTGGCCGCGGAGCGGGGCGTCGAGGTCACCCTGGCGGCCCTGGCCGAGACGGCCGAGCAGCCCACCCTGGTCACCGTACGCGGCGCGCTGCCGGACGGCCGGACGGTGAGTGTCTCCGGCACGGTCACCCACTCGGGTGCTCGGGACGTGCTCAAGCTGACCGAGGTGGACGGCTTCGACGTGGAGATCGGCGCGGAGGGCATCCTGCTCTTCCTGCGCTACGCCGACCGGCCCGGTGTCGTCGGCACGGTCGGCACCCTGCTCGGCGAGTCGGGCATCAACATCGCCGCCATGCAGGTGGCCCGGCGTGAGGCGGGCGGCGAGACGCTGATGACGCTCACCGTCGACCAGGCGCTCGGCGCCGACCTGCTCACCTCGGCCGCCGAGTCGATCGGCGCGACCGCGGCCAGCGCCGCTGATCTGCGCGACGAGTAGTAACCGACACGCACCGTGGGGGGCCTGGCGATTCGCCGGGCCCCTCGTCATTTCCCAGGCCGTGCCGCCGGTCAGGTCAGCCGGGCAGTCGCGCCGGGGGCGGGTAGACCGAGCCGTCCTGCGGGTCGAAGAGCATCAGCCCGTGCTCGCCGGCCAGCCGCTCGATGTCCAGCAGCACCTGGTCCGCGCAGGTCGGGTGCAGGTTCAGCTCGACATGATCGTGGGCTGCGTGCAGTGGTGCCACCGCCCACGGGCTGTTCGCGCCGGGGTGACGGTCCGGATAGGACGCGGTGATCGCCCGGTAGAAGCTGACCACCCGCGGATCCGGGTAACGGTCCACGTGTCGCCCCTGCCGGCAACCGTTGACCGCTGTCCGCACGTCCTCGGGCGTCGCCCCGGCCTCCAGGGCCCACACGCTCAGATCGAAACTCACGGCGGATAGCGTGCCATCCGCCGTTCACCATGTCGAAACTGCCTCGCCGCCGGTCAACCATCGGGTCCGGAGTCTCCCGTCCCGACGGTCCGGTGTAGAGACTCTTGCGTCGAGTTGCGTCGATTCGCTAGCGTACGTACTGCGGTCACTGGCCGAGTTCGAGGCGCCGGCCCGTCTTCGGGTGGCGCGGTCGGCATCCGGCGCGACCGGTCCGCACCCCTCGATTGTGCGAGCCACGCGCACTCGTCGCTGATCGGCCCCCACGATCGTTGCCGAGAGCGTGGGGGCCGATCGCAACACTCAGCGTCGGTGGGCGAAGAGCACCCGATAGTGGGAGTTGCCCCGGAACCACGCCAGGCCGGTGGGGCCGGCGGCGTACAGCGCGGTGGCGTAGGCGTCGGCGATCGTCAGGTCCGGACCCACGACCGTGGCGGCGACGAGCTGGTCGGCCGGCTCGCCGGTGTGCGGGTCCACCACGTGCCCCTGTCGCCCGGTCACCCCGGAGGTGCCGACCGCGCCGGCGGTCATCTCCAACACCAGCGGTGCGCGCTCGGGTGCGGTGGGGTGGTGCACCGCGACCCGCCACGGCCCACCGTGCGGCGCGTGGCCGCGGACGACGAGGTCGGCTCCGGCCAGTACGGCGTAGTCGTGGATTCCCGCGGCCCGAAGCCTCTCGGCGGCCCGTTCCACCGCCCAGCCACCGAGCAGACCGCCCGGGTCGAAGCCGCCGGGCACCGCCCAGGCGTCGAACCACCCGTCGGTGGCCGCGCGCATGGCCGCGCAGCGGTCCACCAGGTCGGCGAGCGGGGCGTACGAATCCGGGCTGATCTCACCCCGGCGCAACCGGGAGACCAGGCTCTCCGGCCGGTTGGGGCCGTAGGTGAGGTCGATGGCGCGCAGCTCCGCGACGCTGTCCCGCAGAGCCTCGCCCACGCCCCGGCGGCCGAGCCACTCGGGCGCGTTGAGGAGGAGGGTGTATTCGGCGGTCGCGGTGCGGACGGTGTGCTGCACGGCGATCCGGCCCTCGGTGGCGCCGGCCGGGTCGATCCGCTGTCGGCGGCTGCCGAGGCGAAGGTCCGGTCGACGACTGCGGAATGCCGACGGGTCCGGCCAGCGGGTCCGCGGCTGCTCGTCGATGCGCATCGCATCTGTCCCCTCGCACTCGGTGCCGCGTCGTCGCGACCCGGCGGTCAGCAGGCCCCCGTGACCCGCTGACCACACCGTAGGCAGCGGACATGACCGCCTCATGAGTCCCAGCTGAGAGGCTGCTGTGCATCACAATTTCTCAGATGTTGGACCCCGCGTACCGGGAGGCGGGACAGCGACGTACCGTTGCCGGGACGGACCCGTTGAGCAGAGGAGTGCGGTCGTGGCGCGGATCGCGGTGGTGGCCGGAGACGGCATCGGGCCCGAGGTGGTCGCGCAGGCCCGCAAGGTCCTCGACGCGGTGCTGCCGGGCGTGCAGGCCACCGAGTACGACCTCGGCGCGGCCCGCTGGCACCGTACCGGAGAGGTGCTGCCCGACTCGGTGCTGACCGAGTTGGCCGGGCACGACGCGATCCTGCTCGGCGCGGTCGGTGACCCGACGGTCCCGCCCGGTGTCCTGGAGCGGGGACTGCTGCTCAAGCTCCGGTTCGCGTTCGACCAGTACGTCAACCTGCGCCCGTCCCGGCTCTGGCCCGGAGTCGCCGGCCCGCTCGGCAACGTCAAGCCGGGCGAGGTCGACCTCGTGGTGGTCCGCGAGGGCACCGAGGGCCTCTACGCCGGGGCCGGTGGAACGCTGCACCGGGACACTCCCGCCGAGGTCGCCACGGAGGAGAGCCTGAACACCCGGCACGGCGTGGAGCGGGTGATCCGCGACGCGTTCACCCGCGCCGCCCGCCGGGAGCGACGCAAGGTCACCCTGGTGCACAAGACCAACGTGCTCACCCACGCCGGGTCGCTCTGGTCGCGCACCTTCGACCTGGTCGCCGCCGAGCACCCGGACATCGCCACCGAATATCAGCACGTCGACGCCGCCGCGATGTTCCTGGTCACCCAGCCGCAGCGCTACGACGTGGTGGTCACCGACAACCTCTTCGGTGACATCCTCACCGACATCGCCGCCGCCGTCACCGGTGGGATCGGGCTGGCGGCAAGCGGCTGCATCAACCCCGAGGGGGCGTACCCCTCGATGTTCGAGCCGGTACACGGCTCGGCGCCGGACATCGCCGGGCGGGGCATCGCCGACCCGGTCGCCGCCGTGCTCTCCGCCGCACTGCTGCTGGAGCAGCTCGGGCACACCGAGTCCGCGGCCCGGGTCAACGCGGCGGTCGCCGCCGAGCTGGCCGCCCGCACTCCGGGCGTCGCGCTGCGGACCGAAGAGGTCGGGGATCGGCTCGCGGCCCACGCCGTAGCCTGACCGCCCCCGGCCCCAGCAGCGGCCGGCCCAGCCCTCGGCTCGGCCGGACCGCCCGTCTCGCCCGAGCGGCGCTACCCGCTGAACGGCCGTTCGGGTAAGTTTCTGGCACAGCCAATTCGGTGTGCGGTCCCGCATGCCGTTGTCCCGCAGGGAGGTCAGCCCGATGAGCGGTGGTGACATGCTCGACTTCGAGATCCGTCCGAATCCCGCGCCGGTATCCGCCGCCGACCGGGCCGCCCTGCTGGCCAACCCCGGGTTCGGCCGCGTCTTCACCGACCACATGGTCACCGTCCGCTACGCCGAGGGCAAGGGCTGGTACGACGCCCGGGTGGAGGCGCGAGGCCCGATCCCGATGGACCCGGCCAGCGCGGTGCTGCACTACGCGCAGGAGATCTTCGAGGGACTGAAGGCGTACCGGACGGCCGACGGCGGCGTGACGATGTTCCGGCCGGACGCCAACGCGGCCCGGTTCGTCGCGTCGGCACAGCGGATGGCGATGCCGGAGCTGCCGCCCGAGGTGTTCGTCGACTCGCTGCACAAGCTCATCGAGATCGACCAGGAGTGGATCCCCACCGGCGAGGACGGCAGCCTCTACCTGCGGCCGTTCATGTTCGCCAGCGAGGTCTTCCTCGGCGTCCGCCCGGCCAACGAATACCTCTACCTGGTGATCGCCTCACCTGTCGGCGCGTACTTCACCGGTGGGGTCAAGCCGGTCACCGTCTGGGTCTCGCCGGACTACACCCGGGCCGCGCCCGGCGGCACCGGCGCGGCCAAGTGCGGCGGCAACTACGCGACGTCGCTGGCAGCCCAGGCCGAGGCGATCGAGGCTGGCTGCGACCAGGTCGTCTTCCTGGACGCGGTGGAGCGCCGGTTCGTGGACGAGTTGGGCGGCATGAACGTCTTCTTCGTCTACGACGACAACTCGATCGTCACCCCGCCGCTGACCGGCACGATCCTGCCGGGCATCACCCGCGACGCGATCCTCACGCTGGCCGGCGCGGCCGGGCACGTGGTCGAGGAGCGACCGGTCAGCTTCGCCGACTGGCAGGCCGACGCGGCCAGCGGTCGCCTCCGGGAGGTGTTCGCCTGCGGCACCGCCGCGGTGGTCACCCCGATCGGCGGGGTCCGCTTCCCCGACGGTGAGTTCCTGGTCGGTGGCGGCGAGCCCGGCCGGGTCACCATGAGCATCCGCGAGCAGTTGGTGAACATCCAGCGCGGCAAGGCGGCCGACGAGTACGGCTGGGTGCAGCGGGTCCTCTGACCTCCGTGGCCGTGCCGGCCCGTCCCCATCGGACGGGCCGGCGCAGTCGGCGGTCGTGGTCGGCCCCGGCGGGCTACGCCTCGGTCGGCTCCTCGAGCAGGTGGTCGCGGAGGGCGGCGAGCTGCTCGTCGGTCACCCCGGCGTGCCGCAGGTACGCCTCGACCGAGCCGTACCCCTCGCGTAGCTCGTCGAGGAAGAGCTGCATCGCCTCGGCGGGCGAGGCCAGAAACGGCGCCGGCACGGCCGGGCCAGTCGGGCTGGTGGTTGCCAGCCAGGCACTGAACCGGGCCGACGCCTCGGAGCTGAGGGCGTAGTCCGCGGTGATGTCCGCGTCGTCGACGCCGAGCACGGAGAGCGTCAGCGCACAGACGATGCCGGTACGGTCCTTGCCGGCGACACAGTGCACCACCGCCGGGGCATTGGCGGAGTCGGCGATCAACCCGACCGCCTCGGCCAGCCCGGCGGTGCCGGTCTGGGCCAGGTCGGCGTACCGGTCCGCGAGGTAACGGGCCAGGCTGGCACCCTCCTGGTGCGGTGTGCTCGCCCAGTCGGCGTGCTCCGGGTGGATGTTGCGGTAGGTCAGCCCCTGGTATGCCGGCACCCGGCCGTCCCGCTGCACCTCGCTGGGGCGGCGCAGGTCGATGACGGTGCGGATCCCGATCGCGGCGAACGCGTCCCCGTCCTGCTCGGTGAGGCGGTGCAGCGAGTCGGAACGGAAGAGCCGGCCCCGGCGTACGGGTCGGTCGCCGTGGCCGAGGTGGCCACCGACGTCGCGGAAGTTGAAGGTGGCGGGCAGCAGCGAGGTCTGACGATTTTCGTCGATGGCGTCCACGCTCACACGGTAACGGCCGGTGGGACCACACCCCACCGGCCGTCGGGTCGAACAGTCAGCGGGCCGTGCCCGGCGGGAGGGCGCCGTACGTCTCGTCGTAGTAGCCGCCCAGCTGATCCCGGTAGGTCGGGTCGCTGTGGCTGCTCTCGTCGTACTCCGGGGCGGCCTTGATCTGGTCCCGGGTGCGGTCGACGGAGACGGTGCGCTGGTCGTGGTCGACCTGGTTGACGGTGCCGGCCGGCAGCATCACCTTCTTGCCGAAGATCCAGGGGCCGGTGTCCACCACCAGGTAGCTGCCGCCCACCTCGTGGCTGGCACTGTCGATCTTGCCGACGCCACCGTCGCTGGCCTCGACCTTGTAGCCGACCAGGTCGGCGTCGGCCACCCCGGCCTGGTCCCGGTACCGCCAGGGGTCGAACGTGCCGGCTGGCGCGCCACCGGGCACGACGCCCTGGTCGCCGCCGTGCAGCGGGTCCGGCCCGGCGTGCGTGGCGTGCGGATCGATCCTGTCCATGCCGTTCACTCCTGACTGTCACCGATCAGCTCATGTCTTGGCAGGAGCTACCCGGCTGTCGGGGGCCGGAAACGGCGGCCTCGGCGTCCAGGGTGACCGCCGCGGCGTGCACCACGGCGGAGATCCGCAGGGTCTCGTGCAGTTGCTCCCGGGTGAAGCCGCTGCCGCGCAGCTTCTTCTCGTGCAACTCCAGGCACACCCCGCAGCCGGCGATGGCCGACACGGCGAGGCACCAGAGCTCGAAGTCGCCCTTGTCCACCCCTGGCCTCGCGATGATCCGCATGCGCAGGCGGGCCGGCATCGAGGCGTACTGCTCGTCGCCGATCAGGTGCTTGGCCCGGTAGTAGATGTTGTTCATCGCCATGATCGCCGCGGCGCCCTTGGCCGCCTCGACACCCTCCGGTCCGAGGTGGCCGAGCGCCTCGGCCGCGATCTCCCGCAGCACCACCGGGTTGCGGGCGGTCACCGCGCAGGCCAGCGCGGTGCCCCAGCTCTGCGCCGGGGTCAACGCCGAGGTGCCGATGGTGGCGCCCAGGTTGAGCGCGATGTCCCTGGCGTACTCCGGCAGGGCCGCCCTGATGGCGTCCAGGCCCATGGTCAGACCCCGATCTCCGTCGGGCCGATGGAGGTGAACTCCATCGGCCCGACGAGGACCAGACGCCACGTGCCCTCGTGGGACGGGTGGCTGATCGTCGCGGACGCGTTGGTGGCGTCCAGCGATACGCGGGCGGTGGGTCCGTGCTCAGGTAAGCGGTCACTGACGGTGAGCACAGGTCCTCCTTGCCGACGGCACGGTGGCCGCCACTGGATCCGTTGCAGATGCTTCCGCACGACTGTTTCTGCCGATGAGGGGCCCGGTGGCTTGTGAAGCCGATCACGAGCGACCGTTCGGGGTGAACGAACGCTCAGTCACTGTCCCGCTATGTGGATTGATCCTCCCAAAAAGAGGTGAGGAGTGGCAGAGTGGCCATCGTGACCAGCACCGCCCTGATTATTGCGACCTAGCGCGCCGGCTCTCCCCTCCGCCGAGCGCGCAGACCTCCCGCACCCGCGGGAGGTCTTTTTGTTGCTCCGAGAAAGGATCCTGATGACGTTCCAGGTCTTCGACACGACCTTGCGCGACGGCGCCCAGCGCGAGGGGCTCACCTACTCGGTGGTCGACAAGCTGGCCGTGGCCCGGCTGCTCGACGAGTTCGGCGTCGGCTTCATCGAAGGTGGCTGGCCGGGCGCGGTGCCCAAGGACACCGAGTTCTTCCGTCGGGCGCGTACCGAGTTGGACCTGCGGCACGCCGTGCTTGTCGCGTTCGGCGCCACCCGCAAGGCCGGTGTCGCGGTCGCCGACGACCCCCAGGTGCGGGCCCTGCTGGACGCGCAGACCCCGGCGGTGGCGCTCGTCGCCAAGGCCGACAGCCGGCACGTCGAGCGGGCGCTGCGCACCACCGGCGCGGAGAACCTGGCGATGATCCACGACACGGTCAGCCACCTCGTCCGCGAGGGCCGGAGGGTCTTCGTCGACGGCGAGCACTTCTTCGACGGCTACCGGCACGACCCGGCGTACGGCGCGGCGGTGGTGCAGACCGCGTTGGCCGCCGGCGCCGAGCGGATGGTGCTCTGCGACACCAACGGCGGCATGCTGCCGTCCCAGGTGACCGCCGTGATCGGCGACCTGACCGACCGGCTGGGGATCGACGCCGGTCTGCTCGGCATGCACGCGCAGAACGACACCTCCTGCGCGGTGGCGAACACGATCGCCGCCGTCGAGGCGGGTGTCCGCCACGTCCAGGGCACCGCCAACGGGTACGGCGAACGCCCCGGCAACGCCGACATCTTCGCGGTCGTCGCCAACCTCCAACTCAAGCTGGGCATGCCGGTCCTACCGGAGGGCTGCCTGGCGCAGATGGTGCGGGTCTCGCACGCCATCGCCGAGATCGCCAACATCGCCCCCGACACCCACCAGGCGTACGCCGGGGCCGCCGCCTTCGCCCACAAGGCGGGGCTGCACGCGAGCGCGATCAAGGTCGACCCGTTGCTCTACAACCACGTGGACCCGTCGGTGGTGGGCAACGACATGCGGATCCTGATCACCGAGATGGCCGGCCGGGCCAGTGTCGAGCTGAAGAGTCGTGAGCTCGGTCTGGACCTGGCCGGCAGCCCGGAGGCGCTGACCCGGGTCACCAAGCGGGTCAAGGAGTTGGAGGCCGGCGGCTGGTCCTTCGAGGCCGCGGACGCCTCCTTCGAGCTGCTGGTCCGTTCCGAGCTGCCGGAAGGGGGTCCGGCGCGACCGTTCACCCTGGAGTCGTACCGGGTGCTCGTCGAACACCGGGAGGACGGTTCGGTGGTCTCCGAGGCGACCGTCAAGATCCGGGTACGCGGCGAGCGGGTGATCGCCACCGCCGAGGGCAACGGCCCGGTCAACGCGCTCGACGAGGCGCTGCGGGTGGGGCTGGCCAAGCACTACCCGCAGCTGCGCGGCTTCGAGCTGGCCGACTACAAGGTGCGCATCCTGGAGGGCAGCCACGGCACCGGCGCGGTGACCCGGGTGCTGCTGGAGACCGCCGACGGCACCGGCCGCGACTGGACCACGGTGGGCGTACACCCCAACGTGGTCGAGGCCAGCTGGCACGCCCTGATCGACGCTCTCACCTACGGCCTGGCCCCCGCCTCGGTCTGACCCGGCGGCAGGATCACTGTGGGAGGGTGAGCGTGGCCAGGACCGGGCGGTGGTCGCTGCCGGGGAGGGTGAGCACCCGCACCGACCGGACCGCGATGCGGCGGTCGACGAGGACGTGGTCGATGGTGACAGGTGGGATGAGGTCACCGTCGTACGGACCCCAGGTGCCGGTCAGGCCCTCGCCGGTGGCGTCGGCGGCGTCCACGTAGCCGGTGCGCAGCAGGGCGCGCAGCGGACCGTGGTCGAGAGTGGCGTTGAAGTCCCCGGCGAGGATCCGCAGGCCACCGTCCGGGGTGGCCGGGGGTTGGGCGGTCAGGTCGGCCCGCCAGTTGCCGACCTGGTCCAGCGCGTACGGGGCCGAGGGGTGGGCCGACTCGACCCGTACCGGGGGTGCGCCGGGGACGGCCACCGTCCCGTACGCCTGGGTGAAGCCCCACCCGTTGAGGTTGCGCCGCAGGCCGACGTCGGTCAGCGGCCACCGCGAGTAGAGCCCGGAGCCGGGCGTGCCGATCTCCGGGTTGAGCTGCCGGTGTGGCAGCAGCCGGTCGAGGCCGGCCTGATCCAGGGCGGCCCGCGCCTCCGGCGTGAACTCCTGCACGGTGAGCACGTCCACCCCGTGCCGCCGGACCTGCTCGACAAGCGTGCGTGCGTCGCCGGTGCCGGCGAGCAGGTTGGCGGTGAGCAGCCGCACGGTCGGCCCGGCCGCCGCGGGTTGCGGGGAGGCCAGCGTCCGGGGTGCGACGACGCCGAGCAAGGCCACCGCGGTCAGGGCCGCGACCGCCGCCGGCCACCAGCGCCGCAGGGCGAGTGCGAGGGCCAGTGGCAGCACGCTGAAACCCGCGACGTACGGCGTGAAGGCGAGCGCCTGCACCAGGGGACCCCGGTCCAGGCCGAGCAGTCGGACGGCGGCCCAGAGGGCGATCGGCGCGACCGTCAGCCAGCAGAGCACCGTGCCGAGCCGAGCGCTGCGGTACCACCGCGCTGAGGGGATGGGCGTGGGTGGCCCGTCGACGATCATGACGCTGATCCTAACGAGTGTGCCGAAACTATTTCGTGAATGGCGACACGTTCACCTTTCACAATTATCTGACGGCTGATCGACAACTCGATAAAGCGAGATCAACTATTGACGTCCGGCTTTTTGCGGTGCTACGTTCCATCTGGCTCATACGACGCAACTCTGAGTAGTAATAGCAGCTCAGATGGGATGTAGATCGTTCAGAAATCAACCTCACCGTTGCCAGTGGGCTAGGTTTCCCGCACCCCAGTGTCGTCGTCCGCCTATTCATGGGCAGTCATCCGTCCCGCCCCGCGGGTCGGCCGAATTCGCACGGTCACACAAGGGGGACCTGTCATGGAAACATCCTTCCGACGCAAGGCGGCAGCGGTCACGTTCGCTGTCCTGGCGCTCACTCTGGTCGGCGGGGGGATCGCCGTCGCCCAGCCGTCGGCGAAGGCGCCGCAGGCGGCCGCCAAGCCGACGGCCCGGGACACGAACAGCCAGCCGCCGGTCACCGCCGAATCCGCCCGCTCGGCGAAGGCCGCGCTGAAGTCCGGCGGGGTCACCACGATGGCGGCCGCCAGCTGGTTCACCGTCGTCAACGCCAACGGCACCAAGGCGCGCGGCACCGGCACCGTGCTCAAGTACGGCGTCGGCGAGTACGAGGTGCAGTTCGGCTACAACGTGTCGCCCGGCGCCTTCCTGGCCACCATCTCCCGGCAAGACTCCTGCTGCATCCCGCCGGGTGGTGAGGTCGCGGTCGCTCGGCGGCTGGGCACGCCCAACGCGGTCTTCATCCAGACCCGCGACTCGGCGGGAGTGCCGGCCGACCGGGGCTTCACCCTGCACACCCACACGCCCTGATCGAATCGAGACCCGGCCCCCGCGCTTCGTGCGCGGGGGCCGTTCGCTTCCCGGGCGCTGCCGCGGACCCTCGGCGTCGATCAGCCGTTCTCGCGATGCCTCGCGCCGATCGTCACGCTTGCGTGCGACTCATCCCCGTTCGGGCCACTCCGGGCCGGTCCGGGCCGCACAATCCCACGTTTGCCGAGGCCCCGGCCCGGGAAGCAAGCACCGTGACGGACATCTCGGACACCCTGGCCAGCATGCCCAGCTCGGTCGATCCCGAGCCGACCGGCGTCGAGCTGGAACAGACCCTCTTCGAGGTCAAACGCGTGATCGTCGGGCAGGATCGGCTCGTCCAACGCCTGCTCACCGCACTGATCGCCAACGGGCACTGCCTCCTGGAGGGCGTACCCGGGGTGGCCAAGACCCTGGCCGCGCAGACCCTCGCCACAGTCGTCGGCGGCACCTTCTCCCGGATCCAGTTCACCCCGGACCTGGTCCCCTCCGACATCGTCGGCACCCGGATCTACCGGGCCTCCAAGGAGACCTTCGACATCGAACTGGGTCCGATCATGGCCAACCTGGTGCTGGCCGACGAGATCAACCGTGCCCCGGCCAAGGTGCAGTCGGCGCTGCTCGAGGCCATGGCCGAACGGCAGGTCTCCATCGGCGGGCGCAGCTGGCCGGTCCCGGAACCGTTCCTGGTGCTGGCCACCCAGAACCCGATCGAGTCCGAGGGGGTCTACCAACTCCCGGAGGCGCAGCGCGACCGGTTCCTGATGAAGGTGGTGGTCGACTACCCCAGCGACGCCGACGAGCTGGCCATCCTCTACCGGATGAGCACCGACCGGCCGGTCCCGCGCCCGGTGCTCGACGCGCAACGACTGCGGGACCTCCAGGCCCACGCCGAGCGGGTCTTCGTCCACCACGCGCTCGCCGAGTACGTGGTACGGCTGATCCTCGCCACCCGTGACCCGGGCCGCTTCGGGCTACCCGAGATCGCCCCGCTGTTGGCGTACGGCGCCAGCCCGCGAGCCACCCTGGGCCTGGTCGCCGCCGCCCGGGCACAGGCCCTGCTGCGGGGACGGGAGTACGTGCTGCCCGAGGACGTCCGTGAGCTGGCTGTCGACGTCCTCGCCCACCGGCTGGTGCTCTCCTTCGACGCGGTGGCCGACGGGGTGTCGGCGGAGAGCCTGGTGCGGCGGCTGGTCGAGGCGGTGCCACCGCCCCGGCTGGCCACCGGTCACCCGCAGCAGACGCCGGATCTGGCGGCGGCATGAGACGAGCGACCGTCGCGCCGGCCGACCCCGGCCTGGCCGAGTTGGCCCCGGACCAGCGGGTCCGTCGCCTGGAACTGACCGTCACGCGCCGGCTCAACGGACTGCTGCACGGCCAGTACCGCGGCCTGCTGCCCGGGCCGGGCAGTGAACCCGCGGGCAGCCGCGAGTACCGACCGGGCGAGGACGAGGTCCGCCGGATGGACTGGGCGGTGACCGCCCGCACCGGCGTACCGCACGTCCGCCAGATCGACTCCGACCGGGAACTGACCACCTGGCTGCTCGTCGACGGCAGCGCCAGCATGGAGTTCGGCACCGCCGAGCTGGACAAGCGGGAGTTGGCGGTGGCCGCGGTCGCGGCGGTCGGTTTCCTGACCGCGGGAGTCGGCAACCGCCTCGGCGCCCAGGTGCTGCGTGCCGACGGGGTACGCCGCTTCCCGGCCCGCAGCGGACGTACCCATCTGCTCACCCTGCTGCGCACGCTGCTCGCCGCCCCGCGACCCACCGCGCCCGGCGACCGACCGGGGTGGAGGCCGCCGGACCTGGCCGACGGGCTCGACGCGCTGCACCGGATCGCCAACCGGCGCGGTCTGGTCGTGGTGGTCTCCGACTTCCTCGACGGCCTGCCCGACGACCCCGCCCAGCCAGCGCCGTGGGAGCGCACCCTGCGCCGGCTCGCCGTCCGGCACCAGGTGCTGGCGATCGAGGTCACCGACCCGCGTGAGCTGGAGCTGCCGGACGTCGGCCTGATCACGCTCATGGACCCGGAGACCGGCCGTCGCCGCGAGGTGTGCACATCGGACCGCCGGCTGCGCGAGCGGTACGCCGAGGCCGCCGCCGCCCAGCGCGACCAGATCCACCAGTCGTTGCGCCGCAGCGGTGCCACCCACCTGCCCCTGCGCACCGACGGGGACTGGAGCGCGGACATCGTCCGGCACGTGCACGCCCAGCGTCGACTGGCCACCGCGCCCGTCGCCCCGGTACGGGGAGGTGTCGCGTGACGTGGCAGTCGCCGCTGCGACTCTGGCTGCTGCTCGGCGTACTCGCCCTCGTCGGCGCGTACCTGCTGATGCAGCGCGGGCGCAGCCGGTACGCGGTCCGCTTCACCAACCTGCGGCTGCTGGACCGGGTGGCGCCGGAGCGGCCCGCCTGGCGTCGGCACGTACCGGCCGGGCTCTTCCTGGCCATGCTGGCCCTGCTGGTCGTCGGGTTCGCCCGCCCCAGCGCCGAGGTCCAGGTGCCGCGGGAACGGGCCACGGTGATGGTGGCGGTGGACGTGTCCACGTCGATGCTCGCCACCGACGTGGAACCGGACCGGTTGGCGGCGGCGAAACAGGCGGCCCGGCGGTTCGTCGAGGGCCTGCCCGACGAGTTCAACGTGGGTCTCGTCGCGTTCGCCGGCAGCGCGGCCGTGCTGGTGCCGCCCGGCACCGACCGCGACGCCCTCGACGAGGGGATCGGCCGGCTCGCCGAGGGAATCACCGGCGTGCAGGGCACCGCGATCGGCGAGGCCATCAACACGTCCCTCGGCGCGGTCAAGAGCCTGGACAGCGAGGCCGCGAAGGAGACACCACCAGCCCGGATCATCCTGCTCTCCGACGGTGCCAACACCTCCGGAATGGACCCGATGGAAGCGGCCGCGGAGGCGGTGACGGCGGAGGTGCCGGTGCACGCCATCTCCTTCGGGACACCGTCCGGGTTCGTCGACCGAGGCGGACGGCCCATCCAGGTGCCGGTCGACGGGCAGACCCTCAAGGAGGTCGCCGAGGAGACCGGCGGGATGTTCCACGAGGCCAGCACCACCGACGAACTGCGGGCCGTCTACGACGACATCGGCAGCTCGGTCGGTTACCGCACGGAGCGGCAGGACGTCTCGGCTCGGTTCATCGGCCTCGGACTGGTGTTCGCGATGGGCGCCGCCGCCGGATCGATGCGCTGGTTCTCCCGCCTGCCCTGACCGCCGCGCACCACCGCCGTCGACCGTGAGGAGTACGCATGGCAGTACAGACCGGACTGGGCGAACCACGCGGTCCCTGGTTCGTCTCACCCCAACTCGACCCGGACGGGCGCGGGTGGTGGGACCCGCCCGAGCGCGACCCGGGCGAGCGGAGGCCGCGACGGCTGCTCGCCGCACTGGCCGTGGTGGCGCTCTCCGCCGTCTCGGGGGCCGTCGCCGGGGGCGTGGTGGCCGCCCGGGACGGGGCGCCCGGCCCGGCTGCCGCGTCCGCCGCCCCGGTGCCCGCCGAGCTGGTCACCGCAGCCGAAAAGACCGTGCCCGGGGTGGTGTCGGTGCTGGCCGGCGGCACGTCGGCCGGATCCGCGACCGGCTCGGGCTTCGCGGTGGACGACCAGCAGCACCTGATCACCAACGACCACATCCTGGCCAAGGGTGGTGGCGGGCCGGTGACCGTCGAGCTGCCCGACGGCCGCCGGTTCGCCGCCGAGGTGGTGGGCCGGGAGCCGCGCAGCGACCTGGCGGTGCTGAAGGTGCCGGCGGCGGCCGGTCTCACCCCGTTGCCGATGGCCAAACCGGGTGCGACCCGGGTCGGTGAATCGGTGCTCGCGGTGGGCTCACCACTCGGCCTGGCCGGAACCGTCACTGCGGGAATCGTCAGCGCCTTGGACCGCGAGGTACGGCTGGGCAACAACCGGCACCGCGCGGTGCAGACCGACGCGTCCATCAACCCCGGCAACTCGGGAGGGCCGCTCGTCAACGCCCGCGGGGAGGTGGTCGGAGTGAACACCGCCATCGCCACCATCGACGGGAGCGGCTCGATCGGCATCGGCTTCGCCATCCCGATCGACCAGGTGCAGCAGACCGCCGACACGATCATCGGTAAGGGCGGCTGACCTGCCCGGACAGCCGCTCGCGCGGCCAGTGTCGGATATCCGGCCGGACCGCATCGGGCTATGGAAATATCACTGTCGGTATGGATACTGGCGGAGGTGGAGCGTCCTCTTCTCGCGGTCCTCCTGCTGGTGGGCCTGGTCATCGGATGTGCGGTGGGGTCGGCGTACGCCCGGGCACGACGCGGGTGGAACGACTACCAGACGGTCCGGAAGTCGGTGCCGGGCGCCCGTCGAGGCGCCTGGTCGCTGATCCGTGGGGTCGCCGTGAAGGCCGGGGTGATCGCGCTCCTGCTCTTCGGCGCGGTGGCGTACGCGGCGGTCGGCTCCGACGAGGAGGCCGCGGGGCCGGCGCCCAGCCAGTCGCCCACGCAGAGCAAGACCCCGCACCGATGACCCCTGGCGGGTCGCCGCGGGTTAGCCTCGGGGCGTGGACGACGGACTGCGGGTGACCGATCGGTGGATCGTTCCCGCCGGGGAGCTGCGGGAGCGCTTCTCCCGCTCGTCGGGGCCGGGTGGGCAGGGTGTGAACACCGCGGACTCCCGGGTCGAGCTGAGCTACGACCTGGCCAACTCACCGGCCGTGCCCGATTGGCTGCGGACACGGGCACTCGCCCGGCTGGCCAACCGCCTGGTCGACGGGGTGCTGACGATCGCCGCCAGTGAGCACCGGGCCCAGCTGGCCAATCGGGAGGCGGCCCGCGAACGCATGACCGCGCTGCTGCGGGAGGCCGCCGCACCTCCGCCGCCACCCCGCCGGGCGACCCGCCCGTCCCGTGGGGCCAAGGAACGCCGGCTGGCCGAGAAGAAGCGCCAGTCCCAGCGCAAGCGGGACCGCCGCGCCGACGGCGACTAGAACGGGACGGCGACCGGTCCGGGACGGCGGCTAGTCCGGGACGGCGACGAGCAACCGGTCGCGCAGCACGGCGGCCCGCTCGGCGAACCCGCGTTGCGCCGCCGCGTACTCCGCCCGACCGTCCGGAGTCTCCACCCGCACCGCGGGGTAACCCAGCGCCGCCAGGTCGTACGGGCTGGCCCGCATGTCCAGCGTGCGGATGTCCCGGGCCAGCTCGAAGCAGTCCGCGACCAGCTCCGAGGGCACCAGCGGCGACAACTTGTACGCCCACTTGTACAGGTCCATGTTGGCGTGCAGGCAGCCCGGCTGTTCGTGCGCGTGCTGCGTCTCCCGGGTCGGGGTGAGCAGGTTCAACGGCCGGGCCGGCGGCGTGAAGAACCGGAACGCGTCGAAGTGGCTGCACCGCACGCCCCGCTCCTCGACGACGGCGGCGGTCCGCTCCGGGGTCAGCCGCAGCGGCCAGGCGTTGTGCCGCACCTCCTCGCGGGTCTGCCGGTAGACCATCGCCCACTCGTGCATCCCGAAGCAGCCGAAGTGCGGCGCCCGCCCCGCGGTGGCCGCCAGCAGGGAGCGGATCCAGGCGACCGAGTCGCCGCGCCGCGCGCGTACCCCCTCGGTGTCGAGAATGACCCCGGCGGTGGTGGCGCGGTAGTCCGGGCCGAACTCGGCCGGATCGGCATCGCGCAGCTCGACCCCGGCGCCCGGGTGCCAGCGACGGAGCTGGGCCGGGCGGTGCGAGTAGTAGGTGAACAGGAAGTCGGCCACCGGATGCCGCTCACCACGCCGCCGGCGGGCCAGGTGCGGGGTCAGCCAGACGTCCGCCCGCTCCTCGTGGGCGCGCCGGCGGGCCTGCCACTGCGCCGCGTCGAGCACGGCGGGAGCGAGGGCGGCGGTCACGCACCCCAGGGTACGACCGCCGCCCGCGCATCCGGTCAGGGCATGTGCACCCGCACACCCGCGGAGAACACCCCACTGCGCAGCTCCAGCTGCTGCGGCGGGTCCCGTCCGTCGACGGTGAAGACCAGCGGCAGCACCGTCCGACTGCCCGCGGCCATCGGGTCGGCGAAGATGTCCCGACCCAGGTTGGCCGCCCGGGTGGCCGACTCGTCGGTGCTCACCCAGCGCCCACCGGGCAGGTACGCCCGTTGCAGTTGGCCGTGCCAGGGTTGGTGGTCCCCGGTGACGTTGCGGACACCCACGGTGGCCTGGCAACGTCGGCCGTTGGCCGGCGCGGCACCTCCGCCGTCGCCCTTCCCGGCGGTGCCGGGCGCTCCGCACGACATCCGGTACACGGTGAACTCGAACGCCGACTCGCGAAGGGGCACCCCCACCGGCCCGGTTACCCCGGTCCCCGTCCACGCGCCGCTGGTGGGCTGCTTCTGCGTGTCGATCGCCGAGACCTGCCGGGTCGCCGTCCAGCCCGCGGTGCCGACGACGCCGGCGAGCACCGCCACGGCCGCACCCACCAACAACCAGACCGGCGGGGTACGCCGACGCCGCGTCGCACTCGGAGCTGCCGGTCGCGGGTAGATCGTTCCGCGACCACCGTCGGCGGGTCCGCTACGGCTGGCGAGCGCGGTGGCCGTGACCCGGCCCGCACGCCGACGTCGCCACACCCACACCAGGGCGGCGCTGATCAGCAGCAGGACCGCCAGTCCGGCGAGCAGCACCGGGTACCGGCGCCACGGCGGCGCGTCGGTGACCTCGGCCGCAGGGGCGGCCGCCGCGTTCCAGGTGGCCGTGGCGCAGTCGTACGGCCGGGTGCCGTCACTCGTGAACGCGCAGGCCGGCGCGGTCAGTGGCCGGCCGGGCGCGGTCGTGGCGAGCGCGGTGCCCAGCGTGGCGCTGCTGTGTGCCGGCAGTCTCAACCGCCAGGTCACCTCGGTGCTGGACCCGCCCGCCTGGGTGGACCGGCCACCGGCGCTGATCGCGGTCGGCGACGACCCGGGCGGCAGCTCCTGCCGCACGGTGGTGTCCACCGGCGCGTTGCCCACGTTGCGCACCTGGATCCGGTACTTCGGTGCGGGGCTGCTCTCCGGCGCGACGGCCACCGTGACCTGCTGCGGCGGCGCCGACGCGGGCGCCCGGGACGGAGGCGCCACCGCCGGTGGCGCCGACGGCGGGGTGGGCTCGGCGGACATCCGCGCGACCACCGCGACCGGTGGTCGCGTGGTCCGCCCCGGCGCGGCCGTCGGCACCCCGGTCGGCGCCGCGCTCGGTCGGGTCGCGCCGCCCGGTGGCCGTGCGGTGGCGTCCGGCGGTCGGGCTGTGGCTTCCGACGGTCGTGCGGTGGCGGCCGGTGGTCGCGACGTGGCGTCCACCGGTCGGGCTGTCGCGGCCGGTGGTCGCGGCGCGGCCTCCGGCGCCACTGCCGGCAGGGCCGGCACGGCGGCGAGGATGCCGAGGCAGTGTACGAACACTGCGAGGGCTCTGTGGTGTCGTGTCGATGCAGGCATACGAACGAACCTCCGGAGCCGACGCTAGGGGCGCGCTGCCTCCGTGCGGGTACGAAGCCGCGAACCCCACCCCGGTCACCTTCAGCCCCGGTAGGGTGCCGCGCGCTGACGGGTTGCGCACACCCGACGGCCGGTCCTGGCCGGTCGAGGGGGTGGCGGGGCTAGATTGGCGGGGTGCGTATCGCTCGTTTCGCCCATGCCAAGGGAATGTCGTTCGGAGCCGTCGAAGGCGAACCGGAGGCCGGGCCGCAGGGCCTGACCATCGCCGAGATCGAGGGCCACCCGTTCGGCAACCTCTCCTTCAGTGGGGCCCGCTGGGCCCTCTCCGACGTCCGACTGCTCTCGCCGATCCTGCCCAGCAAGGTCGTCTGCGTCGGCCGCAACTACGCCGACCACGCCGCCGAACTCGGCAACGACGTGCCCAAGGAGCCGCTGCTCTTCCTCAAGCCCTCGACCTCGGTGATCGGCCCCCGGGACGCCATCCGACTGCCGATCTTCTCCAAGCAGGTCGAGCACGAGGCGGAGTTGGCGGTCGTCATCGGGGCGCCCGGCGCGCGTCGCGCCGACCGGGCTGCCGCCGAACGCGCCATCTTCGGCTACACCTGCGCCAACGACGTCACCGCTCGGGACCTCCAGCGTTCGGACGGGCAGTGGACCCGGGCCAAGGGCTTCGACTCCTTCTGCCCGATCGGCCCGTGGATCACCACCGGACTGGACGTCTCCGACGTGGAGATCCGGTGTGAGGTCGGTCGCAACCCGGAGGAGATGGAGGTACGCCAACTCGGCCGCACGAAGGACATGGTCTTCGACGTGGTGGGTCTGGTGTCGTACATCTCGCACGTGATGACCCTGCTGCCCGGCGACGTCGTTCTCACCGGCACTCCGGCCGGGGTTAGCCCGCTCGTCGAGGGGGATACGGTCACTGTGCGGATCGAGGGCATCGGCGAGCTCACCAACCCGGTGGTCCCCGTCGCCTGATCCGTCGGATGCCCCCGTTTTCGCAGCTCACACGCGTTTCGGGGGGATCCGATTTGGCCTGCTGGCACCGGGAGGGTAAAGTTCACTCCCGGCACCGCAAGGGGCCAATGGGGTATGGGGTAATTGGCAGCCCGACTGATTCTGGTTCAGTTAGTCTAGGTTCGAGTCCTGGTACCCCAGCGCTGCTGGAATTCGCGAGAGTTCCAGACGCTGGATTCTGACGAAGTTCGGCTCCGTCCCTTCGGGGGCGGAGAGTGGTCTTCGGTAGAGTGCAGCTCCTCCGCCCGTCAGGGTGGGGGAGCAAGAGTTAGTTCTGGCCCCGTCGTCTAGTGGCCCAGGACGCCGCCCTCTCAAGGCGGTAGCGCCGGTTCGAATCCGGTCGGGGCTACATCGTGCACAGCCCGTCTCACCAGGTGAGGCGGGCTGTTTCGTTTCTCCGCGCCGCCCGCTGTGCCCCCGCACCCCGCGATCATGCCGGTGCGACGGTGCCGCTAGACTACAGCCGTACCGCCCGCGAGGGCGGTGAACGGTAAAGTTCTGGCCCCGTCGTCTAGTGGCCCAGGACGCCGCCCTCTCAAGGCGGTAGCGCCGGTTCGAATCCGGTCGGGGCTACAACCAAAGGCTCATCTCGCTCGAGCGAGATGAGCCTTTCTCGTACCCACCCTGTCCCGCCCCCCATGCCTCGGTGATCAAGAGCTTTGCGTCACCGGCTCCGGCGTGTCGTGACGCAAACTTCTTGATCACCGCGGGTGGGGTGGGGAGGGGGTGGGGGTGGGGGGTGGGGTTAGAGGCCGGATAGGCGTTGGCCGGCTCTTACTACGGCCATGGCGTGGCGTTCGCCGGGGCGGCGGCCCAGGCGCTCGATCGGGCCGGAGATGCTCACCGAGGCGATCACCCTCCCGGTGCGGTCGCGGATCGGGGCGGAGACGCTCGCCACACCGGCCTCCCGCTCGGCGACGCTCTGTGCCCAGCCACGGCGGCGCACCTCGGCGAGCGTGCGGCCGGTGAACTTGCTGCGCGGCAGTAGCGGCATCACCGCCTCCGGCGGCTCCCAGGCGAGCAGGATCTGCGCCGCGGAGCCGGCCGTCATCGGCAGCACCGAGCCGACCGGAACGGTGTCCCGCAGGCCACTGGCGCGCTCCGCCGCGGCCACGCAGATCCGCTCGTCGGCACGGCGCAGGTAGAGCTGTGCGCTCTCGCCGGTGGCGTCGCGCAGCGCGGCCAGCAACGGCTCGGCGGCGGTCAGCAGAACGTCCGGTGCGGCGTTGGCCAGCTCGCCGAGGCGGGGGCCGGGGCGCCATCTGCCCTGGGTGTCCCGCACCAGCATCCGGTGTATCTCCAGGGCCTGGGCCAGCCGATGTGCGGTGGCTCGGGGCAGCTTGGTGCGATCAACGAGTTCGGCCAGGCTGGCGCCGTCGACGCAGGCGGCCAGGATGACCACCGCCTTGTCGAGAACGCCGACACCGCTCATACTGTGTCCCACAAGCCGAAACTTACCTCCCAGAATTTAGGATGTCCAGATGGTGGGAGTCACTCCTGAGCCGAGGACCCTGGCCGAGAAGGTCTGGGACGCGCACGTCGTACGGTCCGCCGCTGGTGAGCCGGATCTGCTCTTCATCGACCTGCACCTGCTGCACGAGGTGACCAGCCCGCAGGCGTTCGACGGGCTGCGGCTCGCCGGTCGCCGGGTGCGTCGTACCGACCTGACCCTCGCGACCGAGGACCACAACACCCCAACCGGGTACGCCGACCCGGCGTTCCGCCTGCGCCGTGGTGACCTGCTCACCATCGAGGACCCCACGTCGCGTACGCAGATCGAGACGTTGCGGCGCAACTGCGCCGAGTTCGGGGTGCGGTTGCACCCGCTCGGCGACGACAACCAGGGCATCGTGCACGTGATCGGCCCCCAGCTCGGTGTCACCCAGCCGGGCATGACGATCGTCTGCGGTGACTCGCACACCGCCACCCACGGCGCGTTCGGCGCGCTGGCCTTCGGCATCGGCACCAGCGAGGTGGAGCACGTGCTGGCCACCCAGACGCTGCCGCAGAGCCGGCCGAAGACAATGGCCGTGAACGTCACCGGGCGGCTGGCCCCGGGCGTCACCGCCAAGGACCTGGTGCTCGCGCTGATCACCCAGGTCGGTACCGGTGGCGGGCGCGGGCACATCGTCGAGTACCGCGGCGAGGCGATCGAGGCCCTCTCCATGGAGGGGCGGATGACCATCGCCAACATGTCCATCGAGTGGGGCGCCAAGGCCGGCATGATCGCGCCGGACGAGACCACCTTCGCGTACCTCAAGGGTCGGCCGAACGCGCCGCGGGGCGCGGACTGGGACGCGGCGCTGGCGTGGTGGCGGACGCTGCCCACCGACGAGGGCGCGAGCTTCGACGCCGAGGTGACCCTGGACGCCAGCCGGATCACCCCGTTCGTCACCTGGGGCACCAACCCGGGGCAGGGGGCGCCGCTGAGCGCGCCGGTGCCGGACCCGGAGGACTTCCTCACCGACTCGGAGCGCACCGCAGCCCGCCGCGCCCTGGAATACATGGACCTGCGCCCCGGCACCCCACTGCGCGAGCTGCCCATCGACGTGGTCTTCGTGGGGTCCTGCACCAACGGCCGCCTGGAGGACCTGCGGGCCGCCGCCGACGTGCTGCGGGGCCACCAGGTCGCCGACGGCGTCCGGATGCTCGTGGTGCCCGGTTCCGCAGCCGTCCGGGAGGCCGCCGAGGCCGAGGGACTGCACAAGGTCTTCGCGGACGCCGGGGCCGAATGGCGGTTCGCCGGCTGCTCCATGTGCCTGGGCATGAACCCCGACACGCTGAAGCCGGGCCAGCGCTCGGCCTCCACCTCGAACCGCAACTTCGAGGGCCGTCAGGGCCGGGGTGGGCGTACCCACCTGGTCTCCCCGCCGGTCGCCGCCGCCACCGCCGTGGCCGGCCGACTGGCCGCCCCCGCCGACCTGTAGAAGGGACCGAGGAGATGGACAAGTTCACCACCCACACCGGCACGGCCGTGCCGCTGCGGCGGTCCAACGTGGACACCGATCAGATCATCCCTGCCGTGTACCTCAAGCGGGTGACCCGAACGGGCTTCGCCGACGGGTTGTTCAGCGCGTGGCGGGAAGATCCGACATTCGTTCTCAACGATGAGCGCTATTCCGGCGCGTCGATCCTGATCGCCGGCCCGGAGTTCGGCACCGGCTCCTCCCGGGAGCATGCCGTCTGGGCACTGCGGGACTGGGGCTTCCGCGCGGTGGTGGCGCCGCGCTTCGGCGACATCTTCCGCGGCAACGCCCTCAAGGAAGGTCTGTTGCCGGTCGAGTTGGAATTGAAAGCCGTCGAAGAGCTGTGGGACCTGATCGAGTCGGACCCGACCACCCCGGTGACCGTCGACCTCACCGCCCGCCAGCTCCGCGCCGGGGACGCCAACTGGTCGTTCCCGCTTGACGACTTCAGCCGCTGGCGGCTGCTGGAAGGCCTCGACGACATTGGACTCACCCTCCGCAACGTCGCCGACATCGACTCGTACGAGGCCCGGCGACTGCCGTTCCTGCCCTCCGTGGCATAGCCGTACGCCCGGCCGCACAGCGGATTCCACCCCCATCGGTCCGACCGGTGGGGGTGAATCCGTTACGACACAAGGGCTTTTTTCTACCGAATGTTTGTGTCCCGGCAGCACAGGGCATAACGTGCGCGCAGAATGGCTCGCGAAGAGTCAGTTGCACAATCGGGAGGAAGTCGTGAACAAGGCCGAGCTCATCGAGGCGCTCGCCGTTCGCCTGGGGGACCGGAAGACGGCGACGAACGCCCTAGAGGCGGTCCTCACCGAGGTCCAGGCGGCGGTCACCAAGGGCGAGAAGGTGGCGATCACCGGATTCGGAGCGTTCGAAAAGCGTGTGCGTGGTGCGCGAACAGCGCGCAACCCGCGTACCGGCGAGGCGGTGAAGGTCAAGAAGACATCCGTCCCGACCTTCCGCCCCGGCGCCGGGTTCAAGGAGATGGTGGCTAGCGGCAAGGTGCCGAAGGCCACGGTGGCGACGAAGAAGGCCGCCACCACCACCGCCACGGCCAAGACGGCCGGCACCAAGGCGGCGGGCACCAAGACGACAGGCACCAAGGCGGCGGGCACCAAGGCCACCGCGGCGACCAAGACGGCCGCCAGCAAGAAGACCGCCCCGGCCAAGGCGAGCAAGACCACCACGGCGACCAAGACGGCCGCCAGCAAGAAGACCGCCCCGGCCAAGGCGAGCAAGACCACCACGGCGACCAAGACGGCCGCCAGCAAGAAGACCACCGCCGCGGCGAAGAAGACCACCGCGGCGACCAAGTCGACCGCGGCGAAGAAGACCACCGCGACGGCGAGCAAGAGCACGGCGGCCAAGAAGGCGCCGGCGAAGAAGGCTCCGGCCAAGAAGGCGGCCAGCAAGCGCTGACCGACCAGCTCCGAAAGGGCGTCCACCCACGGGTGGACGCCCTTTCGGCGTACGGGGGCCGTTGACCCGGTCGGCGCGCTCACGCAGAATCGCCGTGCCGGTCCCCTCCGCCGGCCCCGCCGACACCGAAATGGGGCGCCGGTGCGCTACCGCCAGGTCACCACCGGGACGCTCGCGCTGGGCGTCATCCTCCTCATCGACGTGCTGCGCGTCTGGCTGCCCGGCATCATCACCATCTTCGGTCAGGCGGCGTCCACCCCGGCCGAGCTGATGGGCGCGTTCGCCCTCGGCTGGTTCGTGCTCGCGCTCGGCGCACCCGCGGTGGTTCGCCGGGTCGGCGCCCGCCCGGTCACGGTCGTCGCCGCCGTCGCGCTCGCCGTCGCCCGGCTCACACTCAGCGCCGCCCCCGGCGGGCGTACGCAGCTCTGGCTGGCCACCGCCGGGCTGCTCGCCGGGCTCGTCTGGTTGGTCGGCGTCGCCGCCGACACCGACCGCCCGGTCCCGGGGCTGGCATTGGGGTTCGCGGTCAACGCGGCCCTGCACGCGGTGCTGGACACCGTCGACCTGGTCTGGCGGGGCGACTGGGTGGCCTGGCTGCTCAGCTCCGTCGCGGTGGCCCTGTTCCTGTTCGGTGCGGCGCGGTCCGGCAACGGGGACGGTACGGCGCGGTCCGGCAGCCGGGCGGGCGTCGGTGGGGTTCGGGCGTGGCTGCTGGCCGGACCGGCGCTGCTGCTGGCCGGAATGGTGGCGCTCTCCCCGGCGCTGGCCGAGACCGGAATGTCGTACCTGCAGGTCGGCGGTGCGGTGGCGCGCTCGCCGCTGTTCGGCATGGCGCCGGTGCCGGTGGCGGTGGCGGCCTTCCTGTGCACCGCGTTGACCCGACCGCAGCGGTGGAGCCGAGTGTACGGACCGGTGGCGGTGGTGTTTGGAGCCGTGCTGTTCGCCCTCGACCAGGGTGACCTGCTCCTCCCCGCCATTCTCCTCGCCGCCGTCGGTCTCGGCGCCTGCCTCGCCCGCACCGACGACGCCAGCCTCCCGACGAGCGACCCCGCCGCCGGTACGGCGGACAGCGCCGGTCTCGCGGACGGTGCCGGTCTCGCTGCTGCCGCCCCGGCTGACGGTGCCGGCGACGAGGGAGTCGACAGGCGGTGGGCGGCTCGTCGGGGGTACGCGGTCGCCGCCGGCATGCTCGTCTTCGCGCTGGGTGCCGTCGGGTACTACTCCGCCTACGACCTCGGCTACCCCAACGCCTCGGTGCCCGTGCTGGTGGCCCTGCTGGTCGCCGTGGTCGCGTTCGCCGCCCGTCCCGTGGCGGACCCGACCCCCGGACCGTTTCCGCCGCTCCGGGCCGCTGGCGCGGTCACCGCGCTGGCCCTGCTGGCGCCGGTGCTCGCCGACGAGGTGCCGGTCGCCAGCAATCGGGAGGGTCCACCGGAGCGGCTGACCGTGGTGGCGTACAACATCCGGATGGGTTTCGGGCTGGACGGCCGGTTGGACCTGGCCGGGCTCACCGAGGCCGTCGACGGACAACGACCGGACGTGGTGTTGCTCAGCGAGGTGGACCGGGCCTGGCTGCTCAACGGTGGGCACGACACCCTGGACCTGCTGGCCGACCGGCTCGGCATGTCGTACGTCTTCGGGCCGGCCGCCGACCCGGTCTGGGGCGACGCGGTGCTCAGCCGTTGGCCGGTCACCGATCCACGGGCCCTCGCCCTGCCGGCCGTCGGGGCGCCCACCGGCGCGCAGGCGCTCGCCGTCACGCTTGACCTCGGTGACGGCGTCCGCACCGCTGTGGTGAGCACCCACCTGCAACCTCCACCCGGGCGGGGTCCGGTGGTCCAGGCCCGCGCGGTCGCCGACTTCGCCACCGGGTACGCGGCCGGCCGGCCCCTGGTGGTGGCGGGTGACCTGAACACGGAGCCGGGCGACGAGGCGTTCGGGCAGTTCACGGCGGCCGGTCTGGTCGACGCGTTGGCGTCGGCCCGACCGCTGGCGACGAGCCCCGCCGACGATCCGCGCGAGCAGATCGACCACGTCTTCGTCTCGCCCGATCTCACCGCGACGAACCCGGTCGCACCGCGCGGCACAGCCAGCGACCACCTGCCGGTGGCGGTGACCCTGACCCTGCCACCCCGCTGACCGCGCGCCCGCGTGGGCGGGGACTAGAGGCGGTCGGCGGCGAGCAGCCGGTCGCCGCCGAAGGCGAGCAGCCAACCGCCGCCCTTGGGGGTGTTGAAGTCCTCGTCGGTGCGGCCGGTCAACCGTTGCAGGGCACCCGGCAGCACCTTGCCCTGGCTGCACACCGCCACCTGCCCACCGGCGGTGGCCAACTCCAGCAGCCTGGCGGCGGTGGCGAGGATCTGCTCGTCGGCCTGCTGGCCGGGCTGTGGCTCGTCCAGGTCGCCGCAGATCTCGATCGGCAGGTCGAGCAGCGCGGCGGCCGGGTCCAGTGTCTGCACGCAGCGTCGCGGTGACGCCGACACCAGCCGGGCCGGTCGGATCAGGGCCACCAGATCGGCCAGCGCGGCCGCCTGCGCCCACCCCTTGGCGTCCAGGGGGCGGCCGACGTCCGGGCCGGACCAGGTGGCCCGCTTACCGGCGTGCGCGTGCCGGACCAGCGCGACAGTCGCGGTGACCGCCGGCAGCGCGGCGAACGCCGCCAGCACCTCGGCATCGTGCGGGTAGCTGACCAACTGGATCGCGTCGTCCACCGCGAGCCACCGAATGTCGTCCACCTCGGTGTTCGGTTGGAAACCGCCGCGGGCCACCGCGAGCATCGACCAGTAGTCGACGAGCTTGTCCTGCCCCTCGCTGCGGTACCGCACCGACGGCAGCCGCACCTGCGGTACGCCCCGGACGTCGGCCTCCTCGGCGACCTCGCGTACGGCGGCGGCCAGCGCGTGCTCACCCGGCTCCAACTTGCCCTTCGGCAGCGTCCAGTCGCCGTAGCGGGGGCGGTGCACCACGCAGACGCGTACGCCCTCGGGGGTCGGCCGCCAGGCCACCCCGCCCGCCGCCCGGATGCCGATCACGGCAGCCAACTGGTCCGCCGCCGTCGGGTGGCCCGGTGCCAGGCGGCCGGGAAGAGGTCCCGCATCCGGCGTACCGACAGGCGTTCCCGCTCGGCCAGCCGCCCGGCGGTGACCGCCAGCTCGTGGTCGTCCGGCCGCTCGGCGGCGACCTCCAGCCAGGTGTCCGCCGCCACGGCCGCATCCTGGTGCTCGCCGAGCACGTCCTGCACACCGGCCAGGGCGCGGGACAGCCGGCGCGCGCCCTTGCCGACGGTCGTCGCCACCGCGTTCACCGCGTACCGGGCCTGTTTGCCCTCCTTGCGAACGGCGTGCCAGCGCTCGTCCGGCGCCTGGGCGTCGAGCCCGTCGACGCCGTCCGGCCCGGTCAGCCGCCGCCAGGGCCGGGCCACCAGCGCGGGCAACGCCTCCGCCGCGGGCGCAGCCGCCGCGCGGGTGAGTCGGGGCGCGCGGGCGGCCAGCACCAGAGCGTCCACCAGGGCCAGGTAGCGCGGGGAGCGCATCGCCTCGTCGATGGCGGCGAGCGCCTGCCCCTGCCGTTGGGCGAGCACCTCGTCCAGCCGGTCCACCGCGCCCTGGTCGAGAGGGCTGAGCGGATCGGCGCTGGCGGTGTCCCGCAACCGCTTGCGCAGCACCTCGGCGTCGCGGGCCGCGCCGAGGACACCGGCCAGCCACCGCAGCTCGTCGCGCAGCGGGCGGGACCAGGTCTTGCGGATGAGCGGCTTGAAGGTACGCAGATCACTGCGCAGGCGTCGACAGGCCACCCGCATCTGGTGCACGGCGGTGTCCCCACCGCCGGCCGGGGCGCGCAGCCGGACCAGGGGGTCGTGCGCCAGCAGCCGGCGGATCTCCTTGCGGACCGCTTCGGTCACCACGTCGCCCGCGCTCGCCTCGGCGGTCAGCCCGGCCGGCGTGACCAGGTCCGGATCGGCCTGCGCCGCCGCGCCCAGCGCCCGTACGTGCTTCGGGGTGAACGACCCGCCCTTGGCGCCCGCCTCCCGCAGCACCGCCCCGATGCGGTCGAGCAGCTCGCGGTCGCCGGCCTTGCGTTCCACCTCCAGCTCGCGGAACGTGTCGGTGGTGGCGCCGGAGTCGTCCAGCACGGTCACCCGGTCGTCCACCACCTCGGCGAGCACGGTGCCGGCCTTGTCGCACACCTCGTACGCGTGCCGGACCGTCCGCACCACCGTCACCGGGGCCAGCGGCGCACCTCGGTGCAGGACGGTGACCAGCTCCACCAACTCCGGTGGTGGCTGCCCCTTCGGCCCCGGGCGGGAGATCTCGTGCCGGACGCCCGGCGTCCCGGTCGGCAACTTCACCGTCCAGGGCAGCTCGTCGCCCTTGCGGTGACGCAGTGAGGCGCCGGCGCGGGCCAGCCGCAGGTCGACGGTGTCGAGATAACGGGCGACAAGCGTCACCGCTGGCAGTGCCCGGACCCGACCGCCGGCCGGGGCCGTGGCGGCCAGATCCGGCAGCACGTAGGCGTCGTCCACCTCGTACTTCTGCTCCTCCTCAACCATCAGCCAAGCCTATGCGGTGATCGGTCAGCCGGCCGTGCCACCGACGCGGCGCAACAGCAGTTCCTGCAGGTGCGCCCGGGCGTTGTCGTCGGCGCTGGTCCGCCGGGTCCAGCTGCCGTCGCCGGCCAGCTCGAACGCGTCCACATCGGGGCTCATCGCGGCCGTCAGCACGTGATCCAGCTCGGCTCGGGCGATCGGGTCGGTCACCTGCACCAGCGCCTCCACCCGACGGTCCAGGTTGCGGTGCATCAGGTCGGCCGAACCCATCCAGAACTCGGCCTCGCCGTTGTTGCCGAACCGGAAGACCCGCGAGTGCTCCAGGAAACGGCCGAGGATCGAGCGGACGCGGATGTTCTCCGACAGCCCGGGCACCCCGGGACGCAGCGTGCACATGCCCCGGATGAGCAGGTCGACGTGGACGCCGGCCTGGGAGGCCCGGTACAGCGCGTCGGTGATCCCCTCGTCGACCAGCGAGTTGACCTTGAACTGGACCAGGCCGGGCATGCCCAGTCGAACGTGCGAGATCTCCCGCTCGATCCGCTCGATGAGCCCGCTGCGAATGCCCTGCGGGGCGACCAGCAACCGCCGGTACGCGGTCTGCCGGCTGTAGCCGGTGAGGACGTTGAACAGGTCGGTGAGGTCCGCGCCGATCTCCGGGTCGGCGGTGAGCATGCCGAAGTCCTCGTACAGTCGGGCGGTCTTCGGGTGGTAGTTGCCGGTGCCGATGTGGCAGTAACGGCGGATCTGGTTGCCCTCCTGGCGGACCACCAGCGCGGTCTTGCAGTGCGTCTTCAGGCCGACCAGGCCGTACACCACGTGGCATCCGGCGCGTTCCAGCGTGCGGGCCCAGCCGATGTTGGCCACCTCGTCGAAGCGGGCCTTCACCTCCACCAGCACCACCACCTGCTTGCCGGCGGCGGCCGCGTCGACCAACGCGTCGACGATCGGGGAGTCGCCGCTGGTGCGGTAGAGGGTCTGTTTGATGGCCAGCACGTTCGGGTCGGCGGCCGCCTGCTCGATGAAGCGCTGCACGCTGGTGGCGAACGAGTGGTACGGGTGGTGCACCAGGATGTCCCCGTCGCGCAGGGTGGCGAAGACGCTGCGCGGCACCTCGCCCTCGGCGAGCCGGGGGTGGGTGGAGGGCACGAACGGTGGGTCCTTGAGGTCCGGCCGGTCGGCCTCGCCGTAGACCTGCCACAGCGCGGACAGGTCCAGCAGGCCGGGCACCCGCAGGACGTCCTGGTCGTCCATGTCCAACTCGCGGACGAGCAGCTCCAGCACGTGGTCGGAGATGGACGCGGCCACCTCCAGGCGCACCGGCGGGCCGAACCGCCGCCGGGCCAGTTCCCGTTCCAGGGCCTGCAACAGGTCCTCGTCGCGGTCCTCGTCGACCTCCACCTCGGCGTTGCGGGTGACCCGGAACAGGTGGCACTCGACCACCTGCATGCCGCTGAACAGCTGGCCCAGGTGCACCGAGATCAGGTCCTCCACCGGCAGCATCCGCACGCCCGGCTGGTCCCGGTCCACGCGGACGAAGCGGGGGACGTTGTTGGGCACCTTCACCCGGGCGAACAGCTCCGAACCGCCATCGGGGTCGCGAACCGCCACCGCCAGGTTCAGCGAGCGCCCCGAGATGTACGGGAACGGGTGCGCCGGGTCCACCGCGAGCGGGGTCAGCACCGGGAAGATGTGCTCCCGGAAGTAGGTGCGCAGGCGTTCCCGCTCCGGGTCGCCCAGCTCAGCCCAGCGCAGGATGCGGATGCCCTCGTCGGCCAGCCTGGGCAGGACGTCGTCGACGAAGCAGGCGGCGTGGCGGGCACCCAGTGCCCCGGTGCGCTCGGCGATCAGCTCCAACTGGGTCCGCAGCGGCAGCCGGTCCCCGCCGCGTACCGGCAGGCCGGCGGAGAGCCGCCGCTTCAGCCCGGCGATCCGCACCATGTAGAACTCGTCCAGGTTGCTGGCGAAGATCGCCAGGAACTTGGCCCGTTCCAGCAGCGGGGTGCGCTGGTCCTCGGCCAGGGTGAGCACCCGGGCGTTGAAGTCGAGCCAGGACAGCTCCCGGTTGAGGAACCGGTCCTCCGGCAGCGGCGTCGGCGGCGGGGCGTCCTCGTCCTCGTCCTCGTCGCCGGCGCCGGCGCCGGTCGGCAGGTCGTCGGGCAGGACCTGGTGGACGCCGCCGCCGGTCGGGCCGGTCGCCTCGACGGTCGGCCCGGGGTCGAGGACCTCGTCCAGCCCGGAGGAGGCGCCGCCGGGATCGTCGGCGAGGGTGTCGGCGCGGGCGGCGCCGGCCCGTTCGGCACGGGTCGGGCGGAAGCGGCCGTCGGTGCCGCGCGTACGGGAGCCGTTGCGGAGGTCGGTGGCGGGCGGGTTGGCCGGGTGCTCGCGAGGGGTGCTCACCCGCTCATAATCACCCGATTACGGTTAACGCAAAATGAACTTGGGCCCGCCGGCTCAGATCATCGTCGGCAATGTCACCCGGACGACCTCTCCGTCGGGATCGGTGTCGATGCGAACCCGCTGGCCGAGCCGGAGCAGCCGCAGCCCGGAGGCGTCGAAGGCCCGGGCGGGGAAACGCATCTCGGTGCCGTCGTCGAGCAGCAGGACACCGCTGCGCGTCGCCGCGTCGTAGCTGGCCACCGTGCCTTGCATGCTGGCACCGTACACCCGGCGGGCGGACCGGGCGGGTCAGCCCGCCGAGCGGGCCGGGCGGGTCAGCCCGCCGAGCGGGCCGGGCGGGCGGCGGTGACCAGCGCGGCGGTGCGCGGCCCCAGCCCGAGCCGGGCGGCGGCGGTCAGGTCCGCGGCGGTGTCCACGTCCCGGCGCAGGCTGGGCCAGTCGCCGCTGAGTGGCAGCGCCCCGCTCGCCGCGTGCGCGGCCGCCGAGCCCACCCCGAAGCGGGGGTCCAGCGGTACCGCCGGCGGCGCGGTGAGCAACACGGTGCCGGTGCCCGGCGCGTCGGGCACGAAACGGCGTACCACTTCTCGCCCGTTCTGCGCCGCGAGCAGCGCGCCGGCCAGCTCGGCCGGGCGCAGCGCCGGCAGGTCCGCCGTGAGCCCGGCCACCCACCCGGTGGTCGTTCCTGCCGCGCCGTGCCGGAACGCGGCGTTCAGTCCGGCGGCCGGCTCGTCGGGCAGCACCCGCGCGCCGGCGGACCGCGCCGCCGCCGCCACCCGGTCGTCGTCGGTCACCACCAGGGCCTCGGCGACCGCCGGGCAGGCCAGCACCGCGCGGAGCGTGTCGGCCGCCAGGGCCAGCGCCAGCTCCTCGTGGGGTACGTCCGGCAGAGCGCCCCGCAGCCGGCTCTTGGCCGCCGCCAGATGCTTCACCGGCACCACCACGGCCCACCTCGGCTGACTCACGCCCGCAATCCTGCCAGGGGGACGGCGGGACCCTCGCTGGCCGTACCGGGGGCGAGCAGGCATGATTTCCGCTGCGGGTGTCGCGGGCGGGGTTTCGCGGCGGGTTGGGGCGCGACGAGGAGGCAGAGTGGCACGGCGGAGGCTGGGGTTCTGGCAACGGTTCGCCGTGGGGCTGGTGAAGCCTGTGATGACCGTGTGGACCCGGCGGACCTGGCGTGGCCAGGAGCACCTTCGACACGACGGCGGCATGATCATCGTGGCGAACCACATCTCGCACGCCGACCCGCTGGTCTCCGCGCACTTCATCTACGACTCCGGGCGCTGGCCGCAGTACCTGGGCAAGGCCAGCGTGTTCCGGGTGCCGGTGGTCGGCTGGATCCTGCACCGGTGCCGGCAGATCCCGGTCGAGCGGGGCAGCGTCGACGCGGTCCGCTCACTGGACTCCCTGGTCGCCGCGCTCGACCAGGGAGGCGCCGTGGTGATCTACCCGGAGGGCACCACCACCCGGCAGCCCGAGCTGTGGCCGATGAGGGCCAAGACCGGTGCCGCTCGGCTGGCCCTGGCCACCGGGGCTCCCGTCGTACCGGTGGTGATGTGGGGACCGGAACGGCTCTTCGACCCCCGGACCAGCCGCGTCAACCCGCGCCCCCGGATTCCGGTGACAGTTGTCGCCGGGGAACCGATCGACCTGAGCCGGTGGGCGGATGCCCAGCCGACCCGGGCCACCCTCGAGGAGATGACGGACACCATCATGTTGCGGCTGCGGGACATGCTCGGCGAGGTCCGCGGCGGCACCCCGCCGCCGCTGTGGGAGCGACCGGCCCGGTCCTCCGGCGGGCGCGAGCAGCAGGGCGAGGCGGCGTGAACGGGCGAAGCGTCAGCTCCGGCACCGGGGTCGCCCCGACGCGCTCCGGAGCGGTCGCGTGACCGGCCACGTCGCCGTACTCGGTGCTGGTTCCTGGGGCACCGCGTTCGCCAAGATCCTCGCGGACGCGGGGCGGGACGTGACCGTGTGGGCCCGTCGCGCGCCGGTCGCCGAGAGCATCCGCACCGAGCGCCGCAACCCGGAGTACCTGCCCGGTGTGCTGCTGCCGGCTCGGGTCACCGCCACCGCCGACGCCGCCGAGGCGATCACCGGCGCCGAGGTGGTGGTGCTGGCCGTGCCGTCGCAGACCCTGCGCGGCAACCTCGCCGAATGGGCCGGTCACCTGCACCCCGACTCGACCCTGGTGTCGCTGATGAAGGGCATCGAACTCGGCACCACCAAACGGATGAGCGAGGTCATCGTGGAGACCGCCGGGGTCGCCGCCGACCGGGTGGTCGTGGTCTCCGGCCCGAACCTGGCTCCGGAGATCGCCGCCGAGCAACCCGCCGCGACGGTTGTCGCCGGAACGAACAGCCACCGCACCGTGCTCGTGCAGTCGTCGATCCGGACGCCCTACCTGCGCCCCTACACGAACGACGACGTGATCGGCTGTGAGCTGGGCGGGGCCGTCAAGAACGTGATCGCCCTGTCGTACGGCATCGCCACCGCGATGGGTTTCGGCGACAACACCCGGGCCATGCTGATGACCCGGGGGCTGGCCGAGACGGCCCGGCTGGGCGTGGCACTCGGCGCGGACCCGATCACCTTCGCCGGCCTCGCCGGCATGGGTGACCTGGTCGCCTCCTGCTCGTCCCCGCTGGCCCGCAACCGCACCTTCGGTGAGCATCTGGGCCGCGGGGAGACGCTGGAACAGGCCCAGGCCGCCACCCGGCAGACCGCCGAGGGTGTGAAGAGTTGCCTGGCGATCCGAGACCTGGCCCGGGCGCACGGTGTGGAGATGCCGATCACCGAGCACGTCGAGCGGATCTGCCACGAGGGGATGGACCCGCGGCTCGCCGTGGACACGCTGATGAGCCGGACCGCCAAGCCCGAGTCGTACGAGTGAGGAACCGATGAGCGAAATGGGTGACGGCACCCGCTGCGTACGCGCCGGCCTGCCCGAGCCGGCGCCGGGGGACCCGTTCCTGCCCGGCCCGGTCTTCGCCGCGCCGTACCACCTCGACCCGTGGCAGGGCCAGGGCGAGTCGCCGAACGGCTACGGCCGCCCGGACAACCCGACCCGGCGGCTGCTGGAGGCGGCCGTGGGCGAGTTGGAGGGCGGGGACTGCCGGGTCTTCGCCAGCGGCCAGGCCGCCATCACCGGGGCGCTGCTCACCCTGCTGCGCCCGGGGGACACCGTGGTGCTGCCCGCCGACGGTTACTTCCCGGTCCGGGCGTTCGCCACCTCCGTGCTGGAGACGATCGGCGTGCGGGTGCTCTTCGTGCCGACCGTCGGGCCGTACCCGTCCTTCGAGGGGGTCCGGCTGGTGCTGGTGGAGACCCCGGCGAACCCTGGCCTGGACGTGGTCGACGTGGCCGCCCTGGCCGAGCGGACCCACGCCGCCGGCGCCCTGCTGGCCGTGGACAACACCACGGCCACCCCGCTCGGTCAGCGCCCGCTCGACCTCGGCGCCGACCTGGTGGTGGCGTCCGGCACCAAGGCGCTCACCGGTCACTCCGACCTGCTGCTGGGCTACCTGGCCAGCCGGTCCGCCGAGGTGATCGACGCGGTGACGCTCTGGCGTACCGGCACCGGGGCGGTACCGGGCGCGTTCGACGCCTGGTTGGCACACCGGTCGCTGGCCACCCTCGACCTGCGCCTGGCCCGGCAGAGCGCGAACGCCGCCGCCGTCACCGATCTGCTCGCCGGCCGGTCGGACGTGACCGGGCTGCGCTGGCCGGGGCGGCCGGACGACCCGGCGTACCCGGTGGCCTCGGCGCAGATGCGCCGGATGCCCGGGGTGCTCTCCTTCGACCTGGGTACCGCCGACCGGGTGGGCCGCTTCGTCGAGGCCGCCCGGCTGGTGGCGGCGGCGACCTCCTTCGGTGGCCTGCACACCACCGCCGACCGGCGGGCGCAGTGGGGTGACGACACCACGCCCGGCTTCGTCCGGTTGTCCTGCGGTGTCGAGGACACGCCCGACCTGGTGGCCGACATCGCCGCCGCTCTGGACGCGGCCGGACCGCTTTGAGGGGGCGTGTGACAGTCACCGATCGGCCTGCGCTGGTACGCCGGCTGCGTGCCGCCGGCTGCGTCTACGCCGAGGACGAGGCCGATCTGCTGCTGGCCGCCGCCGACTCCCCGGCGACGTTGGTCGACCTGACCGACCGTCGGGTGGCCGGCGAGCCGTTGGAGTACCTGCTCGGCTGGGCGGAGTTCTGCGGTCTGCGGATCGCCGTCGACGCGGGCGTCTTCGTGCCCCGCGGTCGGACGGCCCTGCTGGTCGAGGTGGCGGCCGGATTGACCGGGCCGGCGCCGGCGGTGGTCGACCTGTGCTGCGGCTCCGGGGCCACCACCGTCGCGTTGGCGCATCGGCTCGCGCCGCGCTGGCTGGCCGCCGCCGACATCGACCCGGCGGCCGTGGCGTGTGCGCGCCGCAACCTCACCGGCCTGCCCGCCGAGGTGTACGAGGGTGACCTGTTCGCGCCCCTGCCATCGGAATGGCGGGGTCGGCTGGACCTGGTGGTCGCCAACGCCCCGTACGTGCCGACCGACGCGGTGGCGCTGATGCCGCCGGAGGCGCGGCTGCACGAGGCCCCGGTGGCGCTCGACGGCGGCCCGGACGGGCTGACCGTGCTGCGCCGGGTGGGTGTCGGGGCGGCCGACTGGCTGGCCCTCGGTGGGCACCTGGTGGTCGAGGCGGGCGTCACGCAGGTGGACGCGCTCTGCGCGGCGTTCGAGGCAGCCGGCCTGGTGCCGGACGTGCGGCACGACGAGGACCTGGACGGCACCGCGGTGACCGCCCGACGTCCCGACTGAGTCCGCGTTGCGGGTGGCACCGCGTTGGGCCGCCGCTCGGCGGAGGCCACGGCGTTGTCGAACTGACCGCGTCCCGCGTGGAACCTGACTTTGTGGTCAAACGGGACGTGCGGTGACGCCTGTCGGTGCCTCCACCCGCAAGCGGGTGGCCGGGCGTGGCGGGGAAGAGGGGTTGGCACTAGCCTCGGCTCACACTCATGACGGGCGGGAGGCGGTTTTCGGTGGGCAGCGCAGGGGTGCCGGTGGTCGTCGGGCTGGACAACGGCGGCACCAGCAACAACGCCACCGTGCTGACGGTGGACGGCCGCTTCCTGGTGGACGGGCTGTTGGAGATCCCCAGCGAGGTGCGGTCCGGGCCGGAGGCGGCGATCGAGGCGCTGGCCCGAGCGCTGGACGGCGCACTGGCGCAGACCGGCGTGCCGCGCGAGTTGGTCCGGGCGGTCGGGTTGGACACTCCCGGCCCGGCCAGCGCCGACGGCGTCATCTCGTCGCGGGGTTCCACGAACTTCTCCCAGCCGGCGTGGCGGGGCTTCGACGTGCGGGGCGCGTTGGAGCGACGGCTCGGCCTGCCGGTGGTCTACCACAACGACGGCAACGCGGCCGCGCTCTACGCCCACCACGTGCACTTCGGCGACGACGCGATGAGCCGCTCGTCGGTCTCCGCGATCGTCGGCACCGGCCTCGGCGGCGGTGTGGTCGAGAGTGGTCGGGTGATCGCCGGCGCCGCCGGGATGGCCGGGGAGCTTGGTCACGTGCACATCCCCCTGGGCGGGCTGCTCGGCCCGGAGCAGTCGGAGCCCACCTGCGCCTGCGGCTTCACCGGGGACGTGGAGAGCATCGCCTCGCTGACCGGCATCGAACGCAACCTGCTGCCGTACTGGCTGACCCGCTATCCCGACCACCCGCTCGCCGCCGAGCCGGTGGCGCGGGCGGCGAAGTTGGTCCGGGGGTACGGCGAGCGGGGGGACGCCCTCGCGCGGGACCTCTTCACCCAGCAGGCGATGGCGTTGGGCCGGCTGTTCACCGTCGCGGCGAACTTCACCGATCCGCACGCGTACTTCGTCGGTGGTGGGGTGGTGGAGGCGGCAGTGGAGTTCCGGGACTGGTTCCTGGCGACCGTCCGCGAGCACACCGTGCTCCGCGAGGAGCAGGCGGCGGTCGCGACCTTCGCGCTGGTGCCGGAGCGGGACATGGCAGGTGCCCGGGGCGTGGCGATCGCCGCGTTGGAGGCGCTGCGTGCCGTCCCGGAGCCCCGGCCACTGGTCGCCTGAGACCGGCCCCGCCCCGGCCGCCGCGCCGAGTGGTCGGCGGCGCGGGGGCCGGGGCGGCGGGTGCTGGCGCAGCCGGTCGGATCGGCGGCTCGGCCTCCCGGTCAGCCCAGGGGCGGCGCCTGGGCGAAGGCGGCCCAGGCGGCCGGCGGGAACAGCAACGCCGGCCCGGACGGGTCCTTGGAGTCGCGGACGGCCACCAGCCGAGGGATGGCGGCCACCTCCACGCAGGCGCCCTGGTCGCCGCTGCGGCTGCTCTTGCGCCACGCCGCCGCGGCGATGGCCGCTGTGATCGTCGGTGTCATCGGTCCTTACCGTCCCTTCAGGGTTGTCAGGAGCATTCCGCGGCTGTCCGCCGGGCTGAGCGCCACGCTGCGGAGATGCTCCATGATCTTGGTGCAGGTACGTGTCTCGCCGGCGCGGTCGAGGATCATCTGACCCGCCACGGTCTCCACCGACGCGATGATCGGGTCCTCCGGGTCGGCGAACTCGAGGATGTGCAGGGAACCCCGGGTGCCCCGGTGGTAACCGGCGGAGAGCGGGATCACCTGGACGCTGATGTTCGGCAGCTCGGCCATCTTGACCAGGTGCCGGAGTTGCCCGTCCATCACCGACTGGTCGCCGACCGGGCGTAGCAGCGCGCCCTCGTCGATGATCGCGTCGAGGATGGGTGGTTGGTCGCCGGTGAGCCGCTGTTGCCGGTCGAGCCGGACCTTGACCCGCTGCTCCACCAGGTCGTCGCCGAGGGTGTGCGGCCCGCCGCGCATCACGCCACGGATGTAGTCCGCGGTCTGGAGCAGACCGGGCACCACGGAGGGCTCGAAGTTGGCGATGGCGGTCGCCTCGGCCTCCAGCGCGATGAAGTCGATGGTGCGGGGATCCAGCAGGTAGGAGTACGACACCCACCAGCCCGGTTTGCGGGCGTCCTTGGCGAGCTGCACCGCCGCGGACACCTCCTCGGCACCCACCCCGTACGACGTGAGCAGCGCGCGCACGGTCGCCGGGGTGATCAGGGTCTGGGCGTTCTCGTAGCGGGAGAGCGTGCTGCGGGTGCTGTTGATCTCATCTGCGGCGGTTTCCAGCGTCAGGCCGGCGGCTTCCCGGTGGTGGCGCAGGGCGATGCCGAGCCGGCGGGCGCGGGCTGTCTTCGGGGCCATGCATCGATGGTCGCACACATCGATGGGAACGTCTGCATGGGAGGAACCTCGACGAGAGTTGCATTCATGGCCGTGAACGTGTCAATCTGTTAGCGCGTCCTCACCGCCGGTTGTCGTGGCGACGGTGGTGGTGAGCGACCGGAGGGATGGGGCGCGCGGCGATCGGGTTTCTCCCCCGTGCCCGATCGTCGCGTGCCGCGCCATCCCGGCCCACCGGAAGGAGACGACGACGTGCGTACCGTTCCGGAGTCCTGTGCCGTTCACCCGGTCGGCCGCCGATGACCCGCTTCCTGGTGGTGCTCACCGACGTACGTCCGGTCGAGGGTGTCGACCGCGACGAGCGGACCGTGCCCGAGCGGCGGCGGCAGGTGGTCGGCGCCAGCAGCCGGGAGGCCGCCGACCGGATCGCCGGAGCGTTCATGGCGCTGGGGATGGTGCGCGCCGGTCGGCAGCGGGTGAAGGTGATCGCGGTCGGCCGCCGGCACTCCCGCGACTGACCACGTACCGGCCACCCGTCCAGCGCAGGGCAATAGTCCGATCACGCACCGTATATGCTCTGCTGACCGATCGCCGTGTCGCGCTGTGGCTCGCCGGGTATCGCCTCGTCCCATCGCCACGCACAGTAAGGTCAACCGGGTGAGCGCCATCGGCGAGCACGACCAGCCCCAGTCGCGTACGAAGAGGTGACCGGAGTGACCACCCCAGGCAAAACCCGCGTGGCGATCGTCTTCGGCGGCCGCAGCCCGGAGCACGGCATCTCCTGCGTCAGCGCCGGCAGCGTGTTCGGCGCGCTCGACCCGGACGAGTTCGAGGTGGTGCCGGTCGGCATCACCCGAGCAGGCCAGTGGGTGCTGACCAGCGGAGACCCAGCCCAGCTCGCGATCGACGCCCGTCGGCTGCCGGAGATCACCGCCGACTCCGGGGACGACATCGTGTTGCGTGCCGACCCGACCGGCAACGGACTGATGGTGCTCGACCCGACCGAGGGCCCCCGGGTGCTGGCCGACGTCGACGTGGTCTTCCCGGTGCTGCACGGCGCGTACGGCGAGGACGGCACCATCCAGGGAATGCTGGAGATGGCCGGCATCCCCTACGTCGGGGCGAACGTCTTCGCCTCCGCCGCCGCCATGGACAAGGAGTTCACCAAGAAGCTCTGCGCCGTCGAGGGCATCCCGGTCGGCACGTACGCCGTGCTGCGCAGCGGGATGACACTCAGCGAGCAGGACAAGGAGCGGCTCGGCCTGCCGGTCTTCGTCAAGCCGTCCCGGGCCGGATCGTCCTTCGGAGTCAGCAAGGTCACCGACTGGGCGGATCTGGACACCGCGGTCGCCGCCGCCCGGCAGTTCGACCCGAAGGTCATCATCGAGTCCGCGATCGTCGGCCGTGAGATCGAGTGCGGCGTGCTGGAGGGCGAGGCCGGTGGCACGCCCGAGGCGTCCGTGCTGGCCGAGGTGCGGGTCGTCGCGGACCACGACTTCTACGACTTCGAGGCGAAGTACCTCGACGACTCGTGCGAGTACGACATCCCGGCCGAACTGCCGGAGCGGGTGACCCGCCAGGTGCAGGAGTACGCGGTTCGCGCATTCACCGCGCTGGACTGCGCCGGCCTGGCCCGGGCCGACTTCTTCGTCACCCCCGAGCTGGACGTCTATCTCAACGAGATCAACACGATGCCCGGGTTCACCCCGACGTCGATGTTCCCGCGGATGTGGGCGGCTTCCGGCCTGGAGTACCCGAAGCTGGTCAACCGGCTGATCCGTACCGCCCAGCGGCGCGGCGTCGGCCTGCACTGAGTCACCCGGTCCCCCCGCGCGGCTCGGTAGGCGTGGGGGGCCAGCTCAGCGTTGGCAGCCGGACGGGATGGCGCCGCCGGAGGGCACGCTCGCCACGATCGTGCTGGAGATCGACGGCACCCACTGCAACGGCTGCGCGTACGCCCGCGGGATCCGTACCTCGATCGACGTCTCGCGGTCGACGGTGGTGAGCACCGTCTGCTCGCCCTGCTCGGTCAGGTGCCAGCAGACCCGGTTGACCGTCCAGACCTCGTCGGTGGCGGGGAAGGTCGGCTCGGTGCCGCCGCAGGCCACGGTGAGCGCGGGGTCGCCGTACGCCGCGTTCTGCTCCGGGCCGGCGGTGACCGGCCGCTGGGCCAGGTCGCGGATGCTCGTCGGCAACTGGGAGAGCAGAGCTCGGCAGACCGTCGCCGGGCGGGCGGCCAGCGCCGGGGCGGCCATCTCCACCGGTGCGGTGGACTGCACTTGGGCGGTGGTCGCGGACGGCGACGGCGTGGCGGCCGGTGCGTCCGGGGTGAGCTTGGTGAAGGCCAACACGGCCACCAGCAGCGTGATCGGCAGCGCGATCAACGTGGCCAGCAGAGCGGCGCCCCGGATGGTCCGGTCCCGCCCGGCCGGCGCGGCGGCGGCCGGGTCGGCCGACGCACCGGTACCGTCAGCCGGCTCGGGTGTCCCGTCGGACTCGTCGCGCGCGCCGTCGTCGTCCAGAGCAGCGGAGGAGTTCGTCATCTCGTCCACCTACAGCCGCACCACCGAACACGTGAGGGTGCGGGTGATGCCAGGCACCATCTGCACCTTGCTGACAATGAGTTTGCCGAGTTCGTCGACGGTGTTCGCCTCGGTGAGGACGACCACGTCGTACGGACCGGTGACGGCGTCGACGCGCACCACGCCGGCGAGGTCCGCGATGAGACCCGCCACGTCACGTGCGCGGCCCACCTCGGTCTGGATGAGGATGTACGCCTGTACCACGACTAGACCTCCGTCCGTCGCCGCCCGGGAGCGGCCCGAAGGGTGAAACTACCTTACGGACCAGGTCTGATCCCTATCGGTCGTCAAGGAGCAGCGGTGAGCGAGCACGGCGGGGCCGGGCGGAACGGGCGGAACGCCGGCGGCGGCGCCAGCGTGTCCGGGATCGGGGAGTTCGGGCTGATTAGCAAGATCACCGCCCGGCTGGCGTACGGACCGACGACGCTGCTCGGCCCGGGCGACGACGCGGCGGTGGTGGCCGCGCCGGACGGGCGGGTGGCGGCCTCCACCGACGTTCTGGTCGACGGACGGCACTTCCGGCGGGACTGGTCCTCCGCCCGTGACGTCGGACACCGGGCGGCGGCGGCCAACCTGGCCGACATCGCGGCGATGGGTGCCACCCCGACCGCCCTGCTGGTCGCCCTCTGCATGCCGGCGGACCTGGACACCGGCTGGGCGGAGGAGTTGGCCGACGGCCTCTCCGCCGAGGCGGCCACGGTCGGCGCGAGCGTCGTCGGCGGCGACATGTCGGCCAGCCCCACCCTGACCGTCGCGGTCACGGCGCTGGGCGACCTCGCGGGCCGCCCGCCCGTGCTGCGCTCCGGTGCCCGACCCGGGGACGTGCTCGCCCTGGCCGGGCGCACCGGGTACGCGGCAGCCGGGCTGACCGTGCTCACCCGGGGCTTCCGCACTCCCCGGCTGCTGGTCGAGGCGTACCGGCGGCCGCAGGTGCCCTACCCGGCCGGCCCGCAGGCCGCCCGGCTCGGCGCCACCGCGATGATCGACGTGTCGGACGGGCTGCTCGCCGACCTCGGGCACGTGGCGGCGGCCAGTGGCGTCGCGATCGACGTGCGCCGCGACGCGTTCGAGGTGCCCCGGCAGATGGCCGACGCGGCGCGGGCGCTCGGCGTCGACCCGTACACCTGGATCCTCGCTGGTGGCGACGACCACGCTCTGGCCGCGACCTTCCCGCCGGCGGTGGTGCTGCCGTCGGACTGGCGGCCGATCGGGATGGTCACGGACGGTGTTGGTGTGACGGTCGACGGCGCGCCCCACGAGGGCCCGGCCGGCTGGGACCACTTCCGGTGACGCCCGGCGCCGGTCGTATTCTGGGTACCGTGAGTGAGATTGAGATTCGGACCGTGCGGTTCGACGCACCGGTGGCGCAGCAGTTGATCAACGCCGCGCTGGGCGACCTCGCGGTCCGCTACGGGGGCTCCGGTGACGACACCCCGGTCGACGCGACCGAGTTCGAGCCGCCCGACGGCGCGTTCCTCGTCGCCTACCTGGCCGGCGAGCCGGTCGGCTGCGGTGGCTGGCGCAGCCACGGGGCGGACACCGCGGAGCTGAAGCGGATGTACACGGCCCCGGCGGCGCGGGGGCGGGGCGTGGCTCGGGCGGTGCTGGCTGCCGTCGAACGTTCGGCCCGCGACCAGGGCCGCAAGCGGGTGGTCCTGGAGTGCGGCGACAAGCAGCCCGAGGCGATCGCCATGTACGGCTCCGCCGGTTACGAGCGGATCCCGAACTTCGGCTTCTACAAGGACTCGGAGGGCTGCGTCTCGTTCGGCCGCACACTCTGACCGGCGGCGGGTGGCGGGCACACGACAGAGCCGGCGGACCTCAGGGTCCGCCGGCTGAGCCGTACGAGAAGTGTGTGGTGCCGCCGCGTCAGGCGCGGGTGACCTTGCCGGCCTTGATGCACGAGGTGCAGACCTGCAGCTTCTTGGTGTTGCCGCCACCGGCCGGGGTGCGCACCGACTGGATGTTCGGGTTCCAGCGGCGGTTGGTCTTCTTCTTGGACCAGGGCACGTTGTGGCCGAAGCCCGGCCCCTTGCCACAGACGTCGCACACGCTAGCCACGGGATACTCCTGGGATTGAAACGTTCATGAGGTTGTCGGCAGAGGTGCTGCACGGGCAACCGCGTCAGCCTACCCGATGTCCCGCCGAGGTGACCAACCGCCCTGGCCCGGTGAAACGGCCGCTCCTCCGCGAGTGGGTGGTGGTCGGCCCGCCGGGTGACGGCGGTGGTTCCGGCGGCAACTGTACCTGGAGGGCGGATCCCGTCCGTCCGGGCCGGGGGGTGGGCCTGCCGTGCGCGGGGGCAACCGGACACGCCGGACGAGCCCGGCGCGTGTCGGTGCGCGCCAGTAGGCTTCTGGCCGTGCTGGACACCCTCGACGCCGCCGCGGTGCGCCGTTGGTGCGCGGGTGGGTTGGCCGCGCTGAAGCGTCACCAGGGCGAGATCGACCAGCTCAACGTCTATCCGGTGCCCGACGGCGACACCGGCACCAACCTGGTGCTCACCCTCACCTCCGCCCAGCAGGCCCTCGCGATGGATCTGGACACTCTCCCCGACAGCGGCCCGACGGCGCACGGGCACGCGCTGCGGCTGATGGCCCAGGGCGCGTTGCTCGGCGCACGGGGCAACTCCGGGGTGATCCTGTCGCAGATCCTGCGAGGTTTCGCCGACGAGGTCGCCGTGGCCCCGGCGGTGCGCGGCCGGGAGTTGGCCGCCGCGCTGCGGTCCGGCGCCGCCGCCGCGTACACCGCGGTTGCCCGGCCGGTCGAGGGCACCCTGCTCACCGTGGTCGCGGCGGCCGCCGCCGCGGCCGACCGGGCGGACAGCGACGACCTGGTGGCGGTGGCCCAGGTCGCCGCGCGGGCGGCGGCCGAGGCCCTCGCCCGGACCCCGGAGCAGCTGCCGGCGCTGGCCCAGGCCGGTGTGGTCGACGCGGGTGGGCGAGGGCTGTGCGTGCTGCTCGACGCCCTGGTCGAGGTGCTGACCGGGGAGAGCGCCGGCCAGCCGGCACCATCGCCGCGCACCGCCCGTCCGGCGGCCACCGTCGCCCGGGAGACCGGTTCCGACGAGTACGCCTACGAGGTGCAGTTCCTGCTCGATGCCCGGTCCGAGGCGGTGGCCGGGATGCGGCGAGCGCTCGACGCACTGGGGGATTCGCTTGTCGTCGTCGGCGACGGGCGTGAGCCGGAGAGCACCTGGAACGTGCATGTGCACGTCAACGACGTGGGCGCGGCGGTCGAGGCGGGCGTCGCGGCCGGCCGCCCGTACCGGATCTCGGTGACCCGGTTCGCCGACCAACCGGAGCCGCCCCGCGGCCCGGTCTCGGACGGCCGGGCCGCGGTGGTGGTGGCCACCGGCGGCGGCATCGCCGAGCTGTTCGCCGCGGAGGGCGCCAGCGTGGTGCCGGGCAACCCCTCCACGGGCGAACTGCTCGACGCGATCCGCGGCACCGGCGCGGCCCGGGTGGTGGTCCTGCCCAACGACCCCGACACGGAAGCGGTGGCGAACGCGGCAGCCCGCGAGGCCCGTCGGCACGGCATCACGGTGAGCGTGGTGCCGACCCGCTCGCCGGTGCAGGCGCTGGCCGCCCTTGCCGTCCGGGACGGCGACCGCCGCTTCGAGGACGACGTGATCGCGATGGCCGAGGCCGCCGGGGCCTGCCGTTACGCCGAGGTCTGCCACGCCGGGCGCGAGGCGCTGACCGTGGCCGGCCCGTGCCGTCCGGGCGATGTGCTGGCGCTGGTCGAGGGGGAGGTGCACCTGATCGGCACCGACCTCACCGACACCTGCGCCGCCGTGGTCGACCGGATGCTCGGCGGCGGTGGCGAGATGGTCACCCTGCTGTCCGGGGTGGACGCCCCGGCCGGGCTCACCGATGCCGTCCGCGCGCACGTCGCGCGACGTTGGCCGTTCGTCGAGGTGCACGCGTACCCGGGCGGCCAGCCGTTCTATCCGCTCCTGGTAGGGATCGAATGACCGAACCAGCCACCGTCGACACTCCGCTGAAGAAGCTGGTCGGGGACAAGACAGCCAAGGCGCTGGCCGCGCACCTCGATCTGCACACGGCGGGTGACCTCGTCTACCACTTCCCGCGTCGCTACGACGAGCGGGGCGAGCACACCGACATCCGCTCGTTGGACGTCGGCGAGCAGGTCACCGTGCTGGCCCAGGTGCAGCGCACCGCCGTCCGCCCGATGCGGCAGCGACGGGGCAACCTACTGGAGGTGACCGTCGGTGACGGCTCCGGTGGGCTGCTGACGTTGACCTTCTTCGGCAACCAGGCGTGGCGTGAGCGGGAGCTGCGCCCCGGCCGGTGGGGGCTGTTCGCCGGCAAGGTCACCGAGTTCCGGGGCAAGCGGCAGCTCAACGGCCCGGAGTACGTCCTGCTCGGTGACGGTGGAGACGGCGAGGTGGCGGCCAGCGACGAGATCGAGGAGTTCGCCGGTGCGCTGATCCCCGTCTACCCGGCCGCCGCGGCCGTGCCGACCTGGGTGATCGCGCGTTGTGTGCGGGTCGTGCTGGACACGTTCACCCCGCCGGACGATCCGCTGCCGGACGGCGTGCGGGCCAGCCGCAAGCTGGTCGGGCTGGGCACCGCCTTGACGGAGATCCACCGGCCGTCCAGCAAGGAGGCTCTGCACCGGGCGCGGCGGCGGCTCAAGTGGGACGAGGCGTTCGCCGTCCAGGTGACGCTTGTGCAGCGCAAGCACCGGGCGGCCGACTGGCCGGCGAAGGCCCGCGAGGCCCGCCCGGGCGGGCTGCTGGACGCCTTCGACGCCCGACTGCCGTACGAGCTGACGGACGGTCAGCGTGACGTCGGCGTGGAGATCGCCGGGGATCTGGCCAACCCGCACCCGATGCACCGGTTGTTGCAGGGTGAGGTGGGCTCGGGCAAGACGGTGGTGGCGTTGCGGGCGATGCTCCAGGTGGTCGACGCGGGCGGGCAGGCGGCTCTGCTGGCGCCCACCGAGGTGCTGGCCGCCCAGCACCACCGCGGCATGCTCGACCTGCTCGGGCCGTTGGGGCGGGCCGGGGAACTCGGGTCCGCGGAGCACGCCACCCGGGTCGAGCTGGTCACCGGCTCGCTCGGGGCGGCGGCGCGGCGGCGGGCGCTCGGCGAGGTGGCCAGTGGCGCCGCCGGCATCGTGCTCGGCACCCACGCACTGCTCTACGAGGGGGTCGACTTCGCCGACCTCGGCCTGGTCGTCGTCGACGAGCAGCACCGCTTCGGTGTGGAGCAACGCGACGCGCTGCGAGCCAAGGCCGACCAGCCGCCGCACGTGCTGGTGATGACGGCCACCCCGATCCCGCGCACGGTGGCGATGACCGTCTACGGCGACCTGGAGGTGTCCACCCTCTCCCAGTTGCCCCGGGGCCGGTCGCCGATCGCCTCGCACGTGGTGCCGGCCGCCGAGAAGCCGGCCTACCTGGACCGGGCCTGGCGTCGGCTGCGCGAGGAGGTGACCGCCGGCCACCAGGCGTACGTGGTGTGCCCGCGAATCGGGGATTCGAGGTCCGGGGCCGGAGCGGCCAACGCGAAGGCGCCGGACTTCGAACTCGGGCCGACCAGCGACGAGGAACCGCCACCCGAGGACGACAACGGCCGACGGCCGCCGCTGGCGGTGACCGAGGTGGCCCCGCTGCTGGCCGAGGGGCCGCTGCACGGGCTGCGGATCGGGGTGCTGCACGGTCGTCTGCCGGCCGACGAGAAGGACGCGGTGATGCGCTCCTTCGCCGCCGGTGACCTGGACGTGCTGGTGGCGACCACGGTGATCGAGGTCGGCGTGGACGTGCCGAACGCGACCGTGATGATCGTGTTGGACGCCGACCGGTTCGGTGTCTCCCAGCTGCACCAGCTCCGGGGCCGGGTCGGCCGGGGCGCCGCCGCGGGGCTCTGCCTGCTGGTCAGCGAGGCGGCCGAGGGTTCTTCGGCACGGGAACGCCTGGACGCGGTGGCGTCCACCAGCGACGGTTTCACGCTCGCCGAGCTGGATCTGGAGCAGCGCCGCGAGGGCGACGTGCTGGGGGCCACCCAGTCGGGGCACCGCTCACACCTGCGACTGCTGTCGCTGCGCCGCGACGCCGACCTGATCCGCGACGCCCGCGCCGAGGCGATCACCCTGATCGAGGAGGACCCGGACCTGACCGGCAACCCGGCGCTGGCCGCCTCGGTCGCCGCTCTGGTCGACGAGGAACGTGCCGAATACCTGGAGAAGGGCTGACGCGTCCGCCACGCGGCAGGGGATTGGCGAACACACCGAGGGCGGGGGGGGCCGGGGGGGGGGGGGGGCCCCGCGGGGGAGTGGATGGGGGGGTGGGGGGCCGGGGGGGGAACCGGGAGACCCCGCCCCCCGCCCCCCCACACCACCCCAACCGCCCGGCGCC